>CAURVK010000001.1:0-236936 GCA_963528285.1 uncultured Campylobacter sp.
CAGCCGTCAAATTTACCCAGCCGTCAAATTTACCCAGCCGTCAAATTTACCCAGCCGTCAAATTTACCCAGCTTATTGATTTAACTAGTAAAAACTTGACTACTCTATTATGTTTACTGAATTTAATTTGCGAATACATAAATAAAAAAATAGCTTGCTAAATTTTATAAAATTTAGTTGCAAGAGCCTTTATTTGATTGTTTGAGTTTGTTGTGAAAAATCATTTGTCGTTTTTTTTTGGCAAGGCGGGCATTATCGTCAAGACATTAAATTTAAGCAGTCAGCCCAAAGGCTTAGATTATATAAAACTATAGTTTTAAATAGTACCTGAACGAAACTAGCTTAAATTTGCCGAGCACTGCTGTGACTTTATGGTAAAAACCAAGACTAACTTTATAAGTTTTGGCAAAACAAATCGGCCAGTTACGGCTCGCGAATAGTCGAATTTACAAGCCTAACATAGTCTTTAGAAGCATGTAAATAAGTGCTGCCGAGCCGCCTGCGATCGGTAGAGTGATAACCCAAGCAAGCACGATAGGTTTGACCATTTTCCAGTTGGCGTCGCGGTTTAGGATACCGATGCCAAGCACCGCGCCGATGAGGATGTGCGTCGAGGAGACGGGTATACCGAGCTTTGTCGCTAGCAGGATAACCGTACTAGCGGCTAGCTCGGCGCTAAAACCGGTCGTGGGTAGGATCTCGGCTAGCTTGCTACCGATCGTGGTAATGACCTCCTTGCCCAAAAACCAAAGCCCCACCACGAGCGAGATGCCAAACGTCACCATCGCGATACCAGGTACGGGTGCTGTGGCGTTTATCGAGCCTGTCTTTAGCACGTCTAGGATCGCGGCAAATGGGCCCACGGCGTTTGCGATGTCGTTTGCGCCGTGAGAGAAGGCGAACGAGGAGGCCGTAAATATCTGAAACCACGAAAAAATGCGGTTCGTGCTCTTTTCTGCGTTATCTTTTTTCATCACGTTTATCATCGCAAGCGTGGCGAGATATGTGACGATACCGATGACGCAGATGATCCAGATCGTGCCGATGAATCCGATGTCTAGATTTAGGTGCGCTAGGCCTTTAAACAGCATCATCGAGGAGATGATGATCGCGCCGATGCCGGCCACCATCGGGATGTGCTTACGCATGGCTTTTGAAGTGTCTATCTCTTTTTCGCGCTCTTTCATGGCTTTGATGGCGAGCTTGTATTCGCTGCGTTCGCCGCTTTCGACGTCGTCCTCGTCTAGGACCGCGATCTTGCTTAGTATTCTTATTTGCTCGCTTTCGGATTTTGTTTTTAGCTCTTGCAAATAGCGCTCTTTGTAGGCTTTACGCTCGCGTTTTAGTACTTTTAGCTCCAGTGTAAATTTACGAGTCGGGATCAAAATTTTAGATTTTATGTAGCCATAAATGAAATAAGAAAGGATGCCTCCTAGCAGCGGCGAGATAACCCAGCTAACGGCGATCCTACCTATCTCGCCCCAGGAGACCATAGCTAGCGCCTTATCTCCGCCCATCGTCGTAAAGCCCATCGTAAGTCCGGCGCCGACGATACCGCCTACGATCGAGTGCGTCGTGGAGATAGGTAGACCCTTTTTAGACGCGATAAATAGCCAAATACCCGAGCTTAAAAGCGCCGACATCATAATCAGCACGAAAAGCATAGGCTCCGTGCCCTCCTGCGGGAAGCTCACGATGCCTTCGCGGATGGTTTTGGTTACCTCGCCGCCGGCAAATATCGCGCCGCTAAGCTCGAAAATAGCGGCTATAACCAAGGCTTGCTTTATCGTGACGGTCTTGGCGCCCACGCTCGTGCCAAAGGAGTTTGCGACGTCGTTGCCGCCGATATTAAACGCCATAAATATACCGAAAATACTAGCGATACTGAAAAGCAAAAAGTGATGAGTCGGGATGTACTGATAGCCCCAAACGAAAAATCCAAACGCGGTAATAGCAAATATCGCAAAGGCAAAAAGATTGTCGCTTCTCAAGCAAGTCCTTTTAAAAATGAATAGTTAATTATAGCTACATTTTTCTTAAGCAAGCTAAATTTAGGCGGTTTTATTAGCTTTAAATTTTAGCTTCGTTATAATTTGCCCACTTAAATTTAAAGGAGAAAAAGTGACTATCAGAGAGAAAATTTTAGACGATATCAAGACGGCGATGAAAGAAAAAGATAACTTTCGCCGCGACACGCTAAGGCTCGTAAACTCGGTCATCAAGCAAGTCGAAGTCGATGAGCGCGCCGAAATGACGGACGAAAAGGTGCTACCGATCCTACAAACCCAGATCAAACGCCGCATGGACTCTATCGAGCAGTATAAAAACGGCGGCAGGGACGATCTGGCGCAAAACGAGCAAAAAGAGATCGACATCATAAACGGCTATCTACCGAAGCAACTAAGTGCTGACGAACTAGAGGCCGAGATAAAAGCGATCATCGCCGGCCTTGGCGATGGTGCAAATATTGGCACCGTGATGAAAGCAGCCAAAGAAAAAATAGGTGCTAGAAGCGATGGCAAGAGCATAAGCGAGTGCGCAAAGAGGCTGCTGGGCTAAATTTGGCATCTAAATTTGACCGAATTTGCTTTGGGATTTGGTCAAATTTGAGGTGAGGGCAGGCTGGCTTTTATAAAATTTGAAGCGACATGGATTGCTGTACTTTTTTGGTCAAATTTGTATAATTTGCGACATGCGGTTTTTTTTGATTAGCGTGGAGTAAATTTGCTAAATTTGTGATATCTAGTATAAATTTTGCCGAAGCCAATTGTGTTTATAGAGGGTGTAAATTTGCTCTAGAGTTTTTGACGATGTAAAGCTTTCAAAAATAGGTTTTGGTAAAATTTTATAGAATGGATTTTTGGTTTAAAGTAATGCAAAAGAGCAAAATTTGAGCCAAATGTTTTTTGGCTCAAATTTCATATAACGTTACTTTACGCTTTCTTCTATCGTCGCGTCTATTATCTTAAATATCTCGCCACTTGCTTGTTTGACCTTGGCGAATCTATCGACGAATTTTTGGATATCGTTCATATTGTAGCCGTTTTTAGAGTCGTCTAGATTGGCTTTTACCAGATCGCTTATTTGTTTTGCCGGGACGCTTGCCTTTTCGAAGCTTTTTGAATTTGCAAAATACGCCGCCGCACTCTCGTACCATGCGTTTAAATTTTGCGTTTGTTTTTGCATATTTTCGTCATCGCCTCTTTCGTTGATGACGTTTCCGTATGCGGTCTGCAGATACGTTACTCGGTTGATCTTGCCGATGATACCGATTGTTTTGTTTTCGACGTATTTTGAGATTTTTGCGCTTTGTGTAGCACCCTGGCTAAATACGTTCACGGCATCTCTAAATTTAGACACGCTTACGTTTGCGACTTGCGCTATTTGCGTGATTTTGTTGGAGTTGTCGTTTAGATCGTTTGTTTGTTGTTGTAAGGTTTGGATATTTATGCCGATTTCGCTTGTAGCTTTTTGTGTATTTTCGGCTAGTTTTCGCACTTCGTCCGCGACTACGGCAAAGCCTCGTCCGTGCTCGCCGGCGCGTGCCGCTTCTATAGCTGCGTTAAGGGCGAGTAGGTTTGTTTGCTCGGCAATGTCTTTGATTAAATTTACGACCGATGAGATTTCCTCGGTTCTGTGGGTTAAATTTTTAATAGCTTCGGTAGACTCTGTGATGAGATGCTCTAGGTTGCCCATATTTTGGCTAAGTTCACTTACGGCCGACATGCTTTCGTTGGCCTTTACCGAAGTATCTTGCGCCATGGTTGAAATTTGGGTTAAATTTTTAATGCTCTGATTTAGATCGTTTTGTACTTCTAAAATACCGTCGTTTCCATTACCGAGCTCGCTAAATTTTTCGGAGAGTATGCCTCTGGTTTTACCTTTTTGCCCGGCTTTTATACCCTCGACGCCCTCGCTCATGGATATGGCGTTGGTTCTAAAAAGACCGCGAAAACCCTCTGTGAAGATATTTCTATAAGTTATCCCGCTTTCGGCCGATTTGACGCAAGTACCCATCTCTCTTTGCAGAGCTTCGATTTGATCGAGTAAGTCATTTATCCCAAGCGCTATTTTGCCGATTTGAGAGTTTGGATCTATCTGTAAAATTCTAGGTTCCAAAAAGCCGTTTCTAGCCTGTTCGACCACATTTAAAATTTCATCGTAATTTACTTTTTCTTTTTTAAAAAACATGATTTTCCTTTTATAATCTTTGTAAGTCGTTCATTAGCTCGTCATAGCTCTTGTTTTTTTCTTTTAAAATATTATCAAGAAGCTTAGATGAGGCTTCCATGCCACCGCTCTTTTCAGCTTCCAAGAGCTGCCTGTAAAGCGGGATAATGATTTCTAAGGCTTTTGGATTCGGCTTTCGTCTAACCGAATAATAACCGATAATGTTGCCATTTTGATCAAGAGAAGCGGTAACGTTTGCAAATACCCAGTAAAATGAACCGTCAAAGCTCTTGTTTTTAACATAGGCAAAAACCTCTTTTTTATTTTTTACATACTCCCATAAAATTTTAAAAACAACGCGCGGCATATCTGGATGCCTCACGATATTATGCGGTTTCCCGATCAACTCATTACCTTTTGCACCGACTATTTGAGCAAAAGGGATATTGCAATAAGTTATTTTTCCCTTCGTATCGGTTTTTGAAACCAAAAACGCATCTGCACTAACTTGACGTTCATGTAAATTATTTTGCATTTCTTTCCTTAATTGTTGTTTTAATTATCGTCCTTGAACTGCATTTCCAAGATCCCACATAGGCATAAAAATACCAAGCGCTAGAAGTATAACCATGCCCGCCATAAATAAAAGCATAATCGGTTCCACATAGCTTGAAATATTATCAACCAGGTCGCTAAATTTAGCTTTGTAATAATCGGTTACTTTCTCAAGCATAGCATCTATTGCACCGCCTTTTTCGCCTGCGCTTAGCATCTGAATAAGCATACTCTCATAAAGCTGAGTATCCCGAAAAGCTTCCGTCAATGATACGCCTCTTTGAACAGCAATTTTGATTGTGGCAAGCTTATCGTGTATGTCTTGGTTTTCTACTGTTAAAGTTGCCGTCTCAAGGGCATCAGCAATTGGAATACCTGCTCTTACAAGCTCTGTAAAAATAAGATTAAATCTGTTCATTGTTGAGTAGAATATAATTTTGTTGATTAGATAAACTTTTAGCATAAATTTGTCAAATTTATATTTAAAATCATCATTGCTTTTGTATAAATATCTGATAGCATATATTATGGTTATAAAACCGACTAATATATATAAACCGTAATTACTTAATGCACTCTCGATAGAAAGAAGAATAATTGTAGGAAGAGGCAGTTTAGCTCCGAGTTGTTCAAATATCTCCCTAAACTGAGGAACAACGTATATCATCAGTATAATAAAAGCTATCGCCATAGCAGACATTACTATAATCGGATATCTGAGAGCTTTTTTAAATTTTCTCTGATTTTCCCAAACTTCCTGTAGAATATCTGATAGTTTATGGAGCGACTCAGACATATTACCTGTGCTTTCGCCAAGCTTTACCATAGCAATAACTACGTCACCAAGCTCGCCTTTAAATTTGGTTATGGCATCTGTTAGACTTTGACCTTGGTTGAGATCATCGTTTAGGGTTGCAAATATGGCCTTAAGCCTTTTGTCTTCTGTTGATTTAGATACTTCCTTGATGCTGTCGTGGATTGAAATTCCTGCATTTGTCATAACGCTTAATTGCCTAAAAGCTGCAATTAAATTATTTATTTTTATTTTTGAACCGCCTAAAAGGACCGATGCCTTGCTTATCATGTCAGCAAATTGTTCTTCTAGCGGGACGCTTTTTGTTTCTCCTACTTTTACTATTACGCCGGCTTTTTTTGTTTTTGCTAAGGCTTGCGCCTCGCTTCTGTTGTTTGCTTTTAGGGTCATCTTCTGGCGACGACCGTTGGCCATATACTCAACTTCAAAAAATTTCATACCTTAGCTACCCTAAATACTTCATCTATCGTTGTTACGCCCCTTGCAGCTCTAATAATACCATCTTTAAACATATCTATAAAATGCTCTTCGTATGCTACTTTTTTTATTTCCTCTTTTGTAGTACCATTTGCTATCATCGCTGAAATTCTATCGCTTATCGGTAAAACTTCGCTTATCATCTCTCGCCCTACATAGCCCGTTTGAGAACATTGATCGCAACCGACATGTTTATAAAACTGATAATCTTGCGGCAAGAAGTCTTGAAATTGTTCATGTAAATTTGGCGGCAAAACGGTTTTTTGTTTGCAGTTTGGACATAGTTTTCTAACAAGCCTTTGGGCCTCTATCGCCACCAATGCACCGCTAATTAAATACGGCTCTATTCCCATATCGGCGATTCTGGTGACGGCGCTTATTGCATCATTTGTGTGAAGCGTCGAAAATACCAAGTGACCGGTAAGTGCAGCTTGGATAGCTATACGAAGAGTCTCTTGATCTCTGATCTCGCCTATCATTATGATGTCTGGGTCTTGCCTTAAAATGGATCGAAGAGCTGAAGCAAAGGTAAGTCCGACTTTTTCATTTACATGGACTTGCTGGATCATATTTAGCTGATACTCTACTGGATCTTCGACGGTTATTATTTTTGTCTCTACACTTTTTATATCATTTAATGCAGCATAAAGAGTTGTCGTTTTACCGGACCCAGTTGGCCCCGTCACTAATATAATGCCGTAAGGTGCTTTCATTGCTTTGTTAAATTTATCAAAAGTACTTGGATGCATACCTAAATTTTCAAGACTAATTAGAACTTTTGATTTATCCAAAATACGCAAAACTATGCTTTCACCGTGTAGTATAGGCAATGTTGAAATACGAAAATCATACTCTTTGCCGGCTACCTGAGCAGAAAAGCGACCGTCTTGAGGTTTTCTGCGCTCGGCTATATCCATATTTGATAGCAACTTCATGCGCGATACCAGAGGGGGAAAAAGATCCTTATCGAAAATAAAAAGTTCGGCTAGCATACCGTCGATCCTGCCTCGTACGACGCAGTTTGTGGTGGTAGCTTCAATATGTATATCGCTTGCGCGACTTACTATCGAGGTTCGTAAAATAACTTCGATTAATTTTAATATGCCGGAGCTATTTTCATTTGTATTTCCACCTACTACCGCAGTAGAGGATAGCTCCTTTCTGATCTCGGTAACTATGCCTTTTACACTATCATTTAGCTCTATTTTACTTAAATATTTATCTATTTTGGACGGATCGGTTATTACTATTTTTAAGAGTTTTCTATTAAAAATAGATTGCAATCTGTCTTGTGCTGACATGTCGAAAGGATTTTTAAAAGCGACATAAACCGCGATCTCATCTTCCTTAATAGGTAAAGCACTATACGTTTTTAAATGATTTAAAGGAGCTTTTTCGCAAAGTTTATAGTCTATATCGATATCATCCAAATCAACATACTCAAGTTTAAATTTGGCTGCAATATACTCTAAAAAATTTTTTAAATTTATTACGAAATTTTCAGTTATTTCATTGATTGTAATGCGTTGTTTTTTATATAATTCACCTATAATATCATATATATTTTCTGTTGATAAATTTGGTACTTGCTGTTGTATGGCGTGCTCAAAATCTACATTTTCCTTTAATAGAGATAATATATTTTGATATTGGATATCGGTTATTAAATTATTTTTTAAGATAGTTGTCAAAAAAAGTTCATAAAATTTATTCATTAGATACCTTTACAATTTATAAAACAATAATACTTTTACACTATAATGCCGTATCGTCTTCTATTTGTCTCATTAAATCCTCAATATTTGCAGAATTGGCCTTGTCGTTATATATCTTAAGTACGCTTATAGCATCGTCTTTTTGCTTTAGGTTATATTTCGACTTTGCAAATATTATCCAGCTCTCTTCGTTATTGCTATCAAGTTCATTTGCTATTAGTGCCCATTTTTCACTATTTTTATAATCCTTGATATCATAATATCTTCTTGCAATCAGTACTGCAATATCGGAACTATTTGACTTTTCAAATTTAGCAGTTAGTTCATCAACTGAGACATCTGAACCGGAAGATTGAATTTGGAATTTGTTTAGATTTTGAGAACCGTTCGTACCTTTTACAACAACTGGCTTTTCAGAATCAAAATTTATTACCTCTTCCGTTGGCGTTTTTACCGCAACTTGTCTGCCGCCAATATTTTTTTGGACATTATTAATCTGTTGTATATCTTGCTGTATATCGCTTGCATTTACCCAACCGTGCTGTTGAATTTCTGTATTTATATTATCTGAGATATCTTCGTTTGCAATGCTATTATTTTGCGTATTTGGCGTATTTTCAGTTCCTCCAAAATTATCAGAATTTAGTAAGGTATTGTTGCTTGGGTCTATTTTTTGCTCAGGTTCAACATTTTCAGAATGCTTTATGGTGTCTTTATTGTTTTTTCTAGCATCATTACTAATTGTAGTGCTGTTGTTATTACTTATTAGTGAATCTTTTAATAAATAAAAAGTAAGCGATGACACAGAAACAGATATAGCTAAAACAGCAGAAATAGCGTATATATAATTCTTTTTATCCGAAAACTTAAACTCTTTTCTCTTTTTGTCGTAGGCTCTCCATCGCCTTTCTAGTTCCAATATTTCATATGTTTCAAGCATCTATAAGCTCCGATTTGATGGCTGCCATCTCTAAAATTTTTGTTACCATTTTGTCACCGCCTATTATAGTTGGTTGATTTGCGTCAAAATATTCATAAAGTTCAAAAATATTAAACATTAGTTTATTTAGCATTCTTAAATTTCCTTGACTTAATTCATTCAGAAGTCGAAATTGATCTTCAGTAAATTTTAAGAAAATATAAAAAAATTGGCTATTTTGTAGCTTATTTTCCAAATAAACTTTCATCTCCTCTGTATCGATAGAGCCCATCTCTATACTTTCCCAAACTCTTGACTTAAAGTAATCTCTCGATAGTACATCTTTATCAATCGTTTCGTGCGTGGCAAAAACAAATTTAAATAGACCGCTATCTGACATTATACGAATTTTTTCTAGTAAAATCTCAGGATAAAGCTGTGACTCGTCAAGAATAACTATTACTGGTTTTTTATCTTGACTATCTTCGATTTTAGCTTCGTATATTTTAATAAACTGCTCATAGCTTTCAATTTTTTCCTGAGATTCTTTTCTAAAAATACCTTCATACAATGATTTTACAAATTCTGATTCATTGAAAAAGGGATATGGAAAAAAAATAATGTCACTACGATCTTTAAGATCGGTGACAATTTTTTTTAGCAAGAATGTTTTTCCACACCCAGGCTTGCCGTAAAATAAAATTAACTTGGCAGGCTTTTGCAACAAATCTAAAATTTTTTTATATGCAATAATAGACTTATCTAAATTTATGTAGTTATTTTCTTGTGCTACATCAATAAATATATTTTTTAGAGTAGTATATTTATTGCTCATACGTTGACCTCGAAAAACCTAAATCTTTAAGAGACTGATTGATTGGTGTAGCATTTGATGTGTCAACTATTCTTGGGGTTATAATAAATACAAGTTCTGTTGTCCTAAGATTATCTTTTGTGCTTTTAAATGCATGTCCAAGCACAGGGATGTCTCCCAAGAAGGGTACCTTTGTATTTTCCTTGCCTTTAGACTGAGCTATAAGTCCACCTAAAACGATTGTATCACCGCTATTTACCTGCACAACAGTAGAAAGCTTTTTTTGTATAGTATCTGGTGCGATTTCTCTTATGGTTGTACTTTGCCTAACATCATCTTCATTGTATTTGAAGCTGCTAAGAGATGGATTAATACGGAGCATAATCTTATTATCGTCTGAAACTTCTGGTAAAATGTTAAGCAAAATTCCTATAAAAACAGAATATTGCTTATAGGTTATAGTGGTTTTACCATTTAAAGCGTTATTGTTTTGACTTTCTTCCTGAACTCTATAGTTTACATTATCTCCCACGGAAATTAGAGCCTGTTGATTATTTAAAGTTGTAATTTTCGGGCTTGAAACAACTTTTGTTCTTCCATTTGTTTCTAGGAAATTTAAAACGCCGTCTAAATTAAAATTAAAACCTGCAATCAAATTCATGCTTTGAGAAAAACCACCGCCAAGACCGTTTCCTCTATTTGACCAAAATAGGTCGTTTGCCGGAATTAGTCCATATGTTCTACTTAAAGTGGTCGTAGGATTTCCAGCAGTGTCTTGTCCTACTGTTTCAGTTACGCCAGTTACGACCGTACGATTGTATAATCCGGTTTTAAAACCTATATTAAATTTACTCCAGTCAACACCTTTTGTGTAACTATTGGCAAGCTCTACGGATATTATAGATACGTCTATGACTACTTGTTTTTTAAGTCTTTCTTGAATATCTTTAATGTATTCAGAAACTCTTCTAAGCTGTGCTGCTGTGCCGGTTACAGTGACTAAACCCGCATTGGCATTGATGATAGGATCCGGCGCAACGATACTTTCTGTAGTATTGTTTAGTATCGCTTTAATTTCAGTATCTAATTTTTCCCAAAAATCAAATTTCTCAACAGTTCTTATGATGTTGTCAAGCTTGCCGCCGCCTTTTGTAATATCTGCTTCGCCGTCGTCTTCTTTTTCGTTGCCAACTTCAATAGGAGCAGAATCAACAGAAGCTTTTGTGATAGCTGTTCCCTCTCTTACGGATGTTATATAATCAATCTTAAATGTTTTAGTCTGGAGAGACGAAATTTTTAGTATATCCTGAGAAAAGGTATAGCTCATATCTTTTTCGGAGAGTAAAAGGCTAAAAATTTCATTTAATGTTTTATCTTTTATGTTAATTCCAAAAAGTGGCTCGCTTATAGCATCTTTAGCAAATTGGTCTTTTGTAACCACGCTAAAATGGCACATATCTGATAATTGCGTTAATACTTCCTGGACCGAAACCTGTTCATTAATTTTAAGATTAAAAACCCTTTTTTCGCAACCATTGCCATATGCTGATGTTAACGATATTGCAGCTATGATAGATATTTTAAAAAAATTATTTAATTTTAATAATGACATTTTTATTTGCCCCTTTTGTTAAATTTAAGTCAATTTTTTCATCTTTATTTGCTAAAGTAATACTTTTGGATCCAATGTTTACCAGTTCATATTCACCTATTTTATCTTTTACCCGATACCAATGTCCGCTAATTTTAGCTTTGTTGCTGAATATTGCTTGTAAATCAAAAGTTTGATTATCCGAAACATTATTGTTATTTTCAATGCTAACGGCTTTTGTTTTTAAGAAAGGATCGGATATGGTTTTTAGTTCGGATTCATTTAAGCCTTTGCGTTGCTCATTTATCGCGCCGAATAACTGATTATAATGCTCTATCTCTTCTTGAGAATTATCCGCCATGGATATAGAGCAAAATATCGCTAAAAAAAACAAAGTATAAGATCTCATTGATATTTCATCCCCCATATGTAAATTCCCATATTCCCTTTTAGTTTACCATTGGTAGAATTTATATCTATATTATTCACATCTACTACCAATTTTGATTCTTCAATAGCATTTATATAGCTTACGATATCCCTATAATCACCGTCGACAGATATATTTACATCAAGTACTTGCTCTATTTTCTGCGCATTGGGTTCTTTAAAGGTATTTATGATTTTTGTTATTTTAACATTATTCTTATTTGCTAAAAATGCTAAATTATCTAAAAAATCAGCCCAACTCTGTTCGTTAAAAATTAGATATGATAGCTCTTTTAACTTATTATCAAAATATTGATTCATGTTTTGGGCATCGGCAAGCTTATTTTGCTGTTGTAATAACTCATTTTGTTTTTTATTTATCATAAAATTTCTATCGTCACCTTGGCTAACGGTACTCAAATAAGAGTTTACCTTATTTAGATCCTGGGTTATTCGATCATTTTCCCTTATGGATTCATCATAGTAATCTTGTACATACGGTATAATCCCATAGTATACTATCACGGCAGACAAGACAAGGGCGGCAAATAGCATAATTGTAACTTCGCTTGGTTTCTTTTCATCAAAATAGTTATCGATTTTTGTGAGTGTATTATCTTTTTTCATCATTTAATCTTTATAGTAACATTTGTTTCATATGAGGGCGCCCCATATTTTTTATCTAATAAAATTTCTTTTGTTAATATAGAGTATTTATCGGAGGTATTTATATTTTGCATCAACTCCGTTAATTTTTTTTCATCTTTACTTATTAGCGTAACTTTCATATCTCTATTTGAGTTATTTATCTTTGCGGTTTGTATGTCCTTGTTGTTTATTAAATTACTGAGTTCAAACAACACAACGCCTTTCATTGGATAGCTAACTTTTTTGTCATAAATTTCTTTAATGGTATTTTTCCTAAAATCAATTATAGCTTGTTCTTCCTCGATAGATTTTGATATGCCTAAAATTTGTTGTTCAAGAGCAGCTATCGCCCCTTCTATCCTTATTTTATCTGCATTATTGATTTCATATTCGCTTTTTTTATCAGCAGTGTCTACGTCGGTAATAATTCCTGACACATAAAGATACAATGGATATAGTAATCCAATTAGTAGTCCAAGTAATGTATATAGTATTAATTTACCGCTATTGCGTTGAAATAGTGGTAGTGGTCGCAGAAAATTGGAAAAGTTAAAATCATTTTCTTGCGTTTCTTTGTAATATTGTGAATTGATTGCCATAATATTGTGAATATTATCAACTTCAACCTCTTTTGAATTTATGGCAATATTTAGATCAAGGTAATTAGTGGGTATACTTACTTTCTCTTGTATAAATTCTGCAAAATTACCCATTTTTACGTCAGTTACTAAATTTATATTTGAAACATTTGATCCTAGAAAGCGACTTAAACTATTTATTAAATCTCCTATGTAATAGGAAATCTCATCAAATATTTCAACTATAAAATCCCTACTTCTATCATCTTGAGTATTTGTTCCATTTTTTATGATATTTAAAAAAACATTATCATTTAGTTTATCGCCGCTTAAAGTAGCAAATTTCTCGCTAATATTTTTTATTGAATACCTAAGCGGTCTTGATTGAACATACTCTCCGTTTTGATAAATAGCTATAAAAGCATCATCATCCTGCAACACCACGAAAGCATCGGTATTTTGGGCTGAAAGCATATTTTTTTTATAAAGCGCATGAAACATTAGCGGGGCAGCCACCACATAGTCTATATATGGAATTTTTTTAAGAGCCAAAGAGAATAATTGATCGGTTGATAAAATGTCAGATATAAATACGTTAAAAATTTTAGTTTCAGACGATATACCTAAAGTTTCGTTATACACAATTTTATACTCAGAAGACGGATCTAGACCAAACTGCTCATAAACCTTGATTGTTATTAAATTTGATATATCATCCTCGTCTGTTGATAGCGGTATTTCTACACTACCCGACATGATATCTTTATATTTGATATACGACATAAAAAAGCTATTTTTATTTGCTTTGCTTAGATCTATTTGGGAAATTTTATTACCTGAAAAGGCATATGAAGTTTGCAAATACGGATCATGCGTTACTATGTTTGCTACTTCATTTTTATTTTTTGCCATTTTTAAGCATCCTTCAATATAAACTTCAAATTCTAAGTTAGTTTTGCCCTATACTGGGCAACTTGCCGCATCTATTATACCATAAAAATATATGACTTAATAATTATTTATAAAATATTCAAGATTTTTATAGTTTTTTCGTCTTTGCGCCAGTCTTTTTTAACGACTACAACGAGCTTCACGAGGATTTTTTGACCGGTAAAATTTGATATTAACTTTCTTGAATTTATCCCGATTCTTTTGATAGTTTGACCATTTTTCCCGATAATCATAGATTTATGTATCTCGCGCTCGGTGATTATGGTGGCATAAATTTCAGTTATTTCCGGTTTTTCTTTGACCTTATCTATGAGCACGTCGGTAGAGTAGGGGATCTCATCGCTTAGATTGTCGTAGAGCGCTTCTAGGATAAATTCGCGAAAAATTTCCTTTTCATTTGTCGGCGTTAAAAACTCCGGATCGTAAAAATACTCGTGCTCTGGCAAAAGCTTGCAAATTTCATCCAAAAGCGGCTTTTTGTAGGTTTGCTTTTTGACGCTAAAAGGTAAAAGCGCGGTAAATTTGTCTTGAAATTTTTGATATTGTGTGATTTTTCCCAGCACCTTAGCGTTTGAGACTTCGTCAACCTTGGTGAGCACCAAGATATGTGGTTTTTGTGGATTTAAATTTAGAAATTTGACGTAGTCGTCTATGCTGTCGTGAATGGGCGCCAAAAATATGATCGCATCGCAGTCGCCCATGGATTTTATAGCTTCGTTTATCATGAGTTTGTTTAGCGTTTTGTTGCTCTCGTGAAGTCCCGGCGTATCTGTAAAAACGATCTGATCCTCGCCGTTCATCACGATTCCACTAATCTTGCGCCTCGTGGCATTTTGCTTGTGCGAGACGATGGTGATCTTCGCATCAAGCAAAAAATTTAAAAGGGAGCTTTTGCCTGCATTCGTGCGACCGATGATGCTTACAAAGCCTGATTTCATAAGATATATCTCGCTAGATCTTGATCCTCGACGACGTCTGAGAGACGCTTTTCTACAAGAGCTTTGTCTACTTCTACTGTTTCGCCGCCGTGCTCGTTGGCCTCAAAGCTAATATCCTCTATCACGCGCTCGATCACTGTGTGAAGGCGTCTAGCGCCGATATCTTCCATTTTTTCGTTGGCGTTTTGGGCTATTTTAGCGATAGCTTTTATAGCATCATTCGTAAATTTAAGCTCAACGTTTTCGGTTTTTAAAAGTGCTTCGTACTGTTTGAGTAGCGAATTTTTAGGCTGAGTTAAAATTTGATACAGCGCATTTTCATCTAAGCTATCAAGCTCTACTCGTAGCGGAAAACGCCCCTGAAGCTCGGGGATCAGATCGCTTGGTTTGCTGATGTGAAAGGCGCCCGCGGCGATAAAAAGGATGTGATCGGTCTTTATGGCGCCAAATTTGGTCGTCACCGTCGAGCCCTCCACGATAGGTAGCAAGTCGCGCTGTACTCCTTCTTTGCTAGGATCTTGTCTGCCCGAGTTTCCGGAGCTCACCGCGACTTTATCGATCTCGTCGATAAAGATTATGCCCTCGTTTTCGGCTCTTCGCACGGCTTCTGTTTTGATGCTTTCCATATCTAAAATTTTATCGCTAGCTTCGTTTTTGAGCGCCTCTTTAGCGTCTTTTACCTTCATCTCTTTTTTGACGGTTTTGTTGCTTAGGCCGATGATTTTGACGAAGCTCTCTTGCATTTGCGCCATATCGGGCGGTACGTTCGCGCCCGCGTCAAAGCTATTTTGCACGACCTCTATCTCGATGCTAAGATCATCTAGATCGCCGTTTTCTAGCCTGCTCATCATCTTTTCGTAGCTTTTTTCGTAGTCTGCTTTTTTCTCTTCGCTTGCACCCGTCGGCAGAGGCGGCAGGAGTTTTTTTATTATCTTATCTTTTACGTATTCGTCGATTTTCTCGCGATTTTTCTCGCGCTGTTCGGCTTTGACCAAATTTACCGACGCAGCCGCCAGGTCGCGCACCATGCTTTCTACGTCGCGTCCGACGAAGCCCACTTCGGTGTATTTGCTAGCTTCTACTTTGATAAACGGCAAACCCATCATCTTTGACAAGCGCCTTGCGATCTCGGTTTTGCCCACGCCAGTCGAGCCTATCATCAGGATGTTTTTTGGCATGATATCGTCTTGCATCGTTTTATCTAGTTTCATCCTGCGGTAGCGGTTTCGTAGCGCGATGGCGATGATCTTTTTTGCGTCTTTTTGCCCGATGACGTAATCGTCTAAAAATTTCACTATCTCTTTTGGGGTTAAATTCATCTTTTCTCTATTCTAAAACGTAGGTTTTTATGTTCGTGTTCGTATAAATGCAAATTTCGCCAGCGATTTTTAGGCTCTCTTTTACGAGCTCTTCTTCGTCGATCTGGGCAAATTTATCAAGAGCTCTTGCGGCGGAGAGGGCGTAGTTGCCACCGCTTCCGATAGCGGCTATCTTGCCGTCTTCGGGCTCTACGACGTCGCCCGTTCCGCTTAAAAGAAAAATTTTCTCTCTATCAAGCACCAGCATCATAGCTTCTAGCTTGCGCAGATATTTATCCTTGCGCCACTCTTTGCTAAACTCGATCACCGCTTTTAGCAGGTCGCCTTTGGCGTGATCGAGGTTGTTTTCAAACATATCAAAGAGATTAAACGCATCGGCGGTGCTGCCGGCAAAGCCAGCTAGGACCTTGCCGCCGTGGATTTTGCGGATTTTTACCGCGTTGCCTTTTAGCACCGTGTTGCCAAAGCTTACTTGTCCGTCGCCGCCGATGACCGATTTATTCTTACCTTTGTAGGCTAAAATGGTAGTCGCGTGAAACACTTATTCGCCCTCGACGTCTAGTTTTAGGGTGGCGCGTACGGCGTGACCGAGCTTGACGTCCACTTCGTAGATGCCGGTCGCTTTTATGGTGTGAGCAAAGTCAAATGCCTTTTTATCTACGACTAAATGATGATTTTTTTCTAAAGCTTCTGAAATTTCATCCTTCGTCACTGCGCCAAATAGCGCGCCGTTTGCTCCGAGCGGCTTTTTAACCTTGAGCGTGATTTTTTCGATTTCGGATTTTAGCTTTTCTATATTTGCGATCTCGTATTTTAGCTCCTCGGCCTTGCGTTTTTGCTCGGCGTCGTACTGGCGCAAGACATCCGGAGTCGCAGCTTTAGCAAAGCCTTTGCCGATTAGGAAGTTATTGCCATATCCTTCCTTTACCTCTTTGATTTCGCCGGCTTTTCCAAGCGATTTTACGTCTTTTATTAGTAGTACTTTCATTTTTATCCTTTATTTAGTTAAATTTGCGCCCGTTTTTGCGTCCGATGATAAATCTTAGTGCGTTTAGCTTGATAAATCCGTTCGCGTCTTTTTGATCAAACACGCTGTCTTCTTCAAACGTGCAAAACGCCTCGCTAAAGAGATTATCCGTTTTACTATCGCGTCCTAGCACGATGACGTTGCCTTTGTAGAGCTCGACTTTGACCGTGCCGTTTACGTTTTCTTGGCTCTTGTCGATGAGCGCTTGTAGCATGATACGCTCAGGCGACCACCAGTAGCCGTTATAGATGAGCTCTGCGTAGCAAGGCATCAGTTCGTCTTTTAGGTGTGCCGCGCCGCGGTCTAGCGTGATGCTCTCGATCGCGCGGTGAGCTTTTAGCATTATCGTACCGCCCGGAGTCTCGTAGCAGCCTCGGCTTTTCATACCGACCGAGCGGTTTTCGACGAGGTCGAGTCTACCGATACCGTGTTTTGCGCCTAGGCGGTTTAGCTCGGCTAGTAGCGCGGCAGGGCTCATTTTTTTGCCGTTTATGCTAACCGGATCGCCTTTTTCGTAGCCGATTTCTATTATTTCGCTTTCGTTTGGCGCGTCTTTTGGGCTTACCGTCCAGCGCCACATATCGGCTTCCGGAGCGTGAGCTGGGTTTTCAAGTACTAAGCCTTCGTAGCTGATATGGAGTAAATTTGCGTCCATAGAGTAGGGGCTTTTGCCCGGCTTCTTTTCTATTTTGATGCCGTTTTTTTCGGCGTATTTTAGTAGCTTTTCGCGGCTGTTTAGACCCCACTCGCGCCAAGGAGCTATGATAGTTAGGTTATCTCCCAGCGCGTAGTAGCCTAGCTCAAAGCGCACTTGGTCGTTGCCTTTGCCGGTTGCTCCGTGGCTCACGCCGTCGGCGCCTACTTTGGCGGCGATTTCGGCTTGTTTTTTAGCTATCAGCGGGCGAGCTATCGATGTGCCTAGTAGATATTCGCCCTCGTAAACGGCATTTGCTCTAAACATCGGAAATACGAAATCTCGCGCAAATTCCTCTTTTAAATCCTCTATAAATATATTTTCGGGTTTTATGCCAAGCTCGAGCGCTTTTTGGCGTGCGGGTTCTAGCTCCTCGCCCTGGCCGATATCGGCGGTAAAGGTCACCACTTCGCATTTATACTCGTCTTGTAGCCATTTTAAAATAATGCTCGTATCAAGTCCGCCCGAATAGGCGAGAACGACTTTTTTCACATCTTTTTTCATTCTCTATCCTTTATATTGAGATGACGCGTATTTTAGCCAAATTTGATTAATTTGTTATAAATATCTCCGCTGAAATCGCGTGCGCTAAATGTCAAATTTACATTAAATTTAATATGTAGCGGCGAGGAATTAAAAATTTAAGCCAAATTTGGCTAAAATCGCCGCCATGAGAGTAGATAAATTTTTAAATACCGTAAATATCACGAAAAGGCGCGCGGTCAGCGAAGACATGTGCAAAAGCGGCGTCGTGAGCGTAAACGGCGCCGTAGCCAAACCGGCTAAAGAGGTCAAGATCGGCGACGTAATAACGATCAAATTTCTAGCCAAAGAGGCGCGCTACGAGGTACTAGCGATCCCGGAGACCAAAAGTATCCCAAAATCAGCCCAAGCGCTATACGTAAAAGAGCTATGATAGAGCTAAATTTGGGACTAAGCGAGCTTGAGGAGGTGGTAAAAATTTTACCCCAAAGCGGCGTCGTTATATTGCAGGGAAATTTGGCTAGCGGCAAAACGACGTTAGTAAAAGCCATCGTAAAAGCTCGCGGCATCGATGCAGAGGTTACTTCGCCCACGTTTTCGGTCATGCAAAGCTACGGGGATAAAATTTATCACTACGACATCTATCAAAACGGACTTGACGCGATTTTGCAAAACGGACTTTTTGAAAATTTGCTAGAGGAGGGGCTTCACCTGGTAGAGTGGGGCGACGAGCGACTGGAAAAGGCGCTGGCAAATTTGGGAGAAAAATGCGTCAAGGTAGTCATCTCGCCTAGCCAAAAAGGGCGAAAATACGAGGTTTACGGTGCATAAATTAGAAGTTAAAGATTTACAAAAAACGATCAAAAAAACAAACATCATAAAAGGCATCTCGCTGGAGGTTAAAAGCGGCGAGGTAGTAGGGTTGCTAGGCCCAAACGGCGCGGGCAAAACGACGACGTTTTATATGATATGCGGGCTCATCTCGCCAACTAGCGGTAGCGTCTTTTTAGACGGCGCAGACGTGACGAAGGTGCCGCTACACAAGCGCGCGCATATGGGTATCGGCTATCTGCCGCAAGAATCAAGTATATTTAAAGACCTCTCCGTCGAGGAAAATTTACTGCTCGGCGCCGAGATCTTATATAAAGACGAGGCCGTCCGCGAGAAAAAAGTAAATGAAATGCTAAATTTGCTAAATATCGAGCCCATACGCCTGCGAAAGGGCGTGAGCCTAAGCGGCGGCGAGCGCAGACGCTGCGAGATCGCTAGAAGCCTCATTATCACGCCTAAATTTTTGCTTCTGGATGAGCCTTTTGCCGGCGTCGATCCGATCGCCGTTAGCGATATACAAAGTATCGTTCGCGACCTAAAGAAGCTTGGCATCGGCGTGCTCATCACCGATCACAACGTCCGCGAGACGCTAGCCATCTGCGACCGAGCCTACGTCATCAAGGACGGTAGCCTGCTAGCTAGTGGCAGCGCGAACGAAGTCGCGAACAACAAACTCGTGCGCACCCACTATCTGGGCGAAGAGTTTAAATTTGTAGAATAATGCTAAAGCAAACTCAAGCTCCCAAAAATAAGCTCTCGCACACGTTGCGCTCGTGGCTGCCGATACTAAGCAGCAGCGTCGAGGAGCTAAAGGAGACGCTTGAGCCGTTTTTAGCGGATAATCCGTTCGCTAGCGTGCAGCAGCGAAATTTAAGCGAGCTACCAAGCGCCGCGCCATCCAAAAAAGATAAAAATTTCTTCAAAGAAATATCAAAAAATAGCGTAACTGATAGTATCGAAAGCTTTAGCGTGGCTAAAACCGGGCTCTACGACAAGCTAATCGAGCAGATAGATAAGCCGCTGTTTCCAACCGAAAAATCCCAAAAAATCGCGATGAAAATCATCGAGTGCATAAACGAGGAGGGCTACTACGAGCCTGAAGTCTTTGACGAATTTAGCGAGGCGGAGATCGAGTCGGTGCGCAAGCGCTTTGCCTACCTTGAGCCCGCAGGCATCGGTGCAAAGGACTACAAGGAGAGCTTTTTGTTTCAGCTTGAGGAGCTAAATTTGGACGAGAAGCTCTTTGAAAGCGCTAAAAAGCTTGCGTTAAATTTCGAAAATCTCTCCCAAATGCGCAAAATCCCGCTCTATAATGAAGCGCTCGCCGTCATCAAGAGGCTAAAAAATCCGCCCGCGATCGAGTATATGAGCGAGGCTGCGGCGATCATCCCGGATATCGTCATCGACACGAGCTCGGGCGGTATCGAGGTGCGCATCAACGACGATTTTTACCCAGAGATCGTCATCGACGTCGAGGGGCTGGACGAAAAAGAGAGCTTCGTCACCTCGCGCGTAAAAGAGGCAAAAGACCTCATAGACGCGCTTGACATGCGAAAAGCCACGCTGCGAAAGATCGCCCTCATGCTAGTTGAGTATCAGTATGATTACTTTTTTGGCGGCGACATCAAACCTATGCGCCTAAAGGACATCGCCGAGGATCTGGGGCGAAACCCATCGACCATCTCGCGCGGCATCTCAAACAAATACCTCGAGTGTTCGCGCGGACTGGTGCCTATAAAGAGCTTTTTCTCCGCCGCGATCGACGAGGACGTCTCAAATAAGGCTATTAAGGATTTCGTGGCAAATCTCGTCCGAAACGAAAATCCCGCCAAGCCGCTTAGCGATCTAAAAATTTTGGAGTTTATAAAGAAAGAATTTAACGTCGAGGTCGTCCGCCGCACGATAACCAAATACCGCCTCGCGCTAAATATCGGCAGCTCCAGCGAGCGTAAAAAGACCTATCTGCTGCAATCAGGGAAGTAAAATCTGACGCTTGGAGCGGGGCAAATTTGCCAAGCACGACGCAAATTAGAGCTTAAATTTACAATTCAAGCGGAGTTTTGGCGAGGCTCGTATCGCATTTCTCTTGATTTTTAAGTCTCGAAAATTTAAAATATCCGTATGAAGCGCATATTTTTTATTCTTTTTGTCTTATTTTTAGGCATTGCGAGTACTTATTTGATTGAGGGCATCGCTCCTGGCATGGACAACATCATGGGCGGTTTATTTTTCGGTTTGATTTTGGCTATACCAATTTTTTGGTTATTTCGCTGTTTGGGGCTTATTCCTTGCGATCAAAATATTGAACTAACGCCTATAGATCTATTTTTCGACGATAGCAACGGCGATAGTTACTTTTACGTTTTTAATCTTATTATTTCTTTGATTTTGATGTTATTTATAGGCCCTTATGCGTTAATTATGGCTATAGTTTGCGTGATTTTTCAGGGTACAATTAAACGGTTACTAAATTACATTTTTTATGCTAAAGTCTAAAATTTAAATCTTATTCCACCGCTCCAGATTCAAGTTCCTTAAAATATGGCTTCAAACTCTCATAGGCGTTTTGGATACGCTGAAACTGCGTTTTGCACTCGTCCAAAAGCTCCGGGCTAAGCGCGGCGTGAAAGTCTGGGTGATAGGCCTTGACGAGCTCCAGATATCGGTTTCGCACCTCCTCAAAGCTATCGTTTTTATCGCACCCAAGCACGGTAAAATGATCCTCGAAAAGGCTAGCAAGCGCGGCAAATTTGGCTTCGTTTTTCTTGGCGCAGATTTTGATCTGTTTTTTAAATTTTTCAAATTCCTCTTCGTTATAGTTAAAGATGATCGAAAATTTCATATATTCGCTCTTGTTAAACAGCTCCTCTAGCCGCGTGCACTCGCCCAAATTTGCGATATTTATGGCGATTTGACCTTCGGCGGATAAAATTTGCTTTGACTCAAAGCCTTTGATGATGTGTGAGATGAAGGACTCGTTTGAGCGATCAAAGCTAAATATCGCGCCGCCTCGCACGAATGCGACGTCGACAAAAACCATGGCTTTTAGCGAGTTTGGTTGGATGTAGTGGAGTTTGATGGTTTTATACTCGGCGAAGTTTAAATTTACGTTTTTTAGCTCGTACCTCTGGCAGAGTTTTTTTAGAAATTTGACGAAATATTTGCGCTGCACCTTCTCGTTTTCGTCGTAAAACGACATCACCTTGCCTTTTTGTCCCAGCGTCTTGGCGAAGTTTCGCTTTATGAGCGCTTGCAGCTCGAAAAACAGATCGGCGTCTGAGGTTTCTATGCTTAGAGATTCTAGATTTTGACTTACTTTTATCAAATTTTGCCTTTATAAAACGCATTTGAAAGCATTTTTTATTCCGCTTTTTCCCACACGGGCGTTTCGTCTAGCGGGACATATTCGCGCAGGCGCTCATAGGGCTTGTAGTCGGCCTTATAAGCTAGGCTAGGGCAGTCTTTGACGTAGTAGCCTAGGTATATCCAGCGTAAATTTAGCTGCCTGGCCAGTAAAATTTGCTGATAGAGCGAGTATCTGCCGATGCTAAGGTCAGCAAAATCAGGATCGTAATAGCAATAAACCGCCGAGATACCGTCGCTAAGGATATCGACTAGATCGACGCCGATGAGCCGGCCGCCGGCAAAATACGCAATCTCCTTGCCAAACTCCGCATGCCCTGCGACGTAGAGCTCATAGTAGCGGCGAAAGTCCAGCTCGTAGTACTTCCACTCGCGCTTTTCTTGCATAAATTTATGGTATTTTTTGTATAGCGCCACGTGCGCGTCGTCTAGGAGCGGCTTTGTTAGGATGATTTTGGTGTTTTCGTTTTTGCGCATCGTGCGGCGGGCGGATTTGCTAAATTTAAAATTTAGCGCATCGACCCTGATATTTACACACTCGCGGCACCCTGCGCAGTTTGGCTTAGAGAAATATTTGCCAAAGCGCCTAAAGCCGCGCCTAGCTAGAGCGTCGTTTACGGCAAAGTCGCAGCCGTCTATGTAGCGATACTCCATGCGCGAGTCCCTGTCCTTGAGGTAGGGGCAGGGGCTAGGCAGGGTGGAAAACGGCACGACTAGCACTTTTTGATATCCGCGTCCTTGACGTAGGCTAGAAACTCGTCACGCAAATTTTGCTCTTTGTGTGCGATGGCTTCTTCTTTGCTGAAGGTTTTTGGCTCAGGCTTTAAATTTTGCTTCGCGGCGTTTTTGGCGGCTGAATTTGAGCTCAAATTTGCATTTTGTTCCTTTTGAAGCTCTTTTTTTATATCCTTTAAACTATCGAAAAAATCATTCATCCGCGTGCTCCTCTTTAAATTTCCTAGCGTCTTTTACTCTTTGTATCGCGGCGGCGATGGCGGCGATAACCTCTTCGTTGTCTTCGTTGTCTTTGGTTTTCATCTTTTCTAGCAACGTAGGCATCTTGTTTTCGACGTAGGACGTATCGAAAAATCCTCGCCTAAAGTCGCGCTCCTTGCTAATACTGAGCAAAAACGGGATCGTAGTTTTGACGCTGCCCTCGATCGTAAACTCATCTAGCGCGCGTTTTAGTTTATTTACGGCTAGGTCGTAGCTAGGGGCTCGGACTATGAGCTTAGCTAGCAAGCTATCGTAAAACGGCGGTATCTGATAGTCTTTATATAGGTGGCTATCCACGCGCACGGAAGGTCCCAGAGCAGGGTAGTAGCCGGTGATCTCGCCAGGGCTCGGGATGAAGTTTTGCCATGCGTCCTCTGCGGTGATACGCGCCTCGATCGCAAAGCCTTGCGTGATGACGTCGCTTTGCTCCATGTCGAGGATCTCGCCAGCTGCGATGCGAATTTGACGTACGATGAGATCCACGCCCGTGATCTCTTCGGTCACGCCGTGCTCGACCTGGATGCGGGTATTCATCTCCATAAAATAAAAGTTGTTGTAATCATCGAGTAAAAACTCGATCGTGCCGGCGTTGGTGTAGTTTACGGCCTTTGCCGCGGCAACTGCGGTCACGCCCATGCTCTTTCGCAGGCTTTCGCTCATAGTGGGGCTAGGCGCTATCTCGAGGATCTTTTGGTGGCGGCGCTGGATCGAGCAGTCGCGCTCGGCTAGGTGGATGATGTTGCCGTATTTGTCACCTAAAATTTGAAACTCGATATGGCGCGGATTTACGACGTATTTTTCCATGAAAACTTCGTCGTTGTTAAAAAACGCCTTAGCCTCGCGCGTGCAGCTTTCAAAGCTAGATTCTAGCTCTTCTTCTTTCCACACGACGCGGATGCCGCGGCCGCCGCCGCCGCCGCTAGCTTTTAGGATGACGGGATAGCCGATGCGTTCGGCGTAGAGCTTGATATTTTCTATCGTTTCGTTGTTTAGCTTTTCGGTGCCGGGCACGATAGGGATGCCGTTTTTATTCATCAGATAGCGAGCGATGTTTTTGTTGCCCATTTTGCGGATGACGTCGGCGGTAGGCCCGATGAAAACTAGACCCGCATCCTCGACCTCTTTGGCAAATTCGTAGTTTTCGCTCAAAAATCCGTAGCCCGGGTGTATGGCGTCTGCGCCGCAAGCTTTTGCTACCTCAACGATGCGCTTGGCGTCTAGGTAGCCCTTGATCGGATCGATACCGATCTGGTAGGCTTCGTCGGCTATCTTGACATGCAGGCAGTCTTGGTCGGGCTTGGTGTAAATGGCGACGTTTTTGATGTGTAAGTCTTTGCAGGCACGGATAACGCGAACGGCTATCTCTCCGCGGTTTGCGATCAAAATTTTATGTATCACTTGGCTTTCCTTTCTTATCGTTTTTTGAATTTTACTCTTTTTTGCTTGCTGATGCTTGAAATTTGCTTTTTTAGAGTACGATCTTTGCGTACCGTCTTTAAATTTGCTCTTTTTGCTATCTTTACTGTTTTTGCTATTAAATTTTTAGCTTATTCTACCTTGTTTTATATATTTTAGTGCTCGGTAGCCAGGCACACTTATTTTTAATTAAATTTGTTGCGTAAGATAACATAAAGATTTTTTATAGATGGTTAAATGCGGCAAATTCGGCGCACAAATTTAAATTTTTATGGCCTTACAGCAAATTTTGATGTAGTAGGGGATGTAAAAAATATAAAAAAAATTAGCAACTATGTCAAAATTTATGAAAGATTTAAGAAACCTTTGGCTATACTTAACGCTTCTTTTAAAGTGCGCTCGTAGCTCAGCTGGATAGAGCATTTGATTGCGGTTCAAAAGGTCAGGGATTCGAATTCCTTCGAGCGCACCATTTATCCATTTCTTAAGTTTTATTTTTAATTCTTTTCTTTTCATAAATCACGATTTCGTTGGGGTTTGGACTAATTTTTACCTTTCTTTTGTTTTTCTTTTTGATTATATTTTCTTGTTTTAAGTATTTTTGCATATAAATTATATGAGCAAAAACTTTTAGAGATAAAATTTAAATCGTTAGATCTTGAGTAAATTATTACTTTGTCTTTTAAATTTTCTTGCGGCTTACTAAAAACAATCATTCAATTCTTATCTTGGATAAAAAATACAAAAACTACTCAATTTTTATGATACATAGTTTAATGCTTATAATAATAGGTCAAAAAGTAAAATGCAGACTATTTTTGCTATTTTATATTGAAAACTATAATTTTCAAATAAATATTTATATCTCTTTTATATTACCTCAATATATTCAGCAAATACTGAAAACAAGGCCTTTCTTAACGTTTTACCTTTTGAATTAAAACAATTTATCCATCAAATTTCATGCTAAATTTAACGGATAATTTTTATGCTTATTTTGCTAAATATTTTGCTCGTTATTGTATGTTTTTTGAGATAATTTTTTGAAGTAATTAAGTTAATGAAAAATGCAGGAATAAAATAGGACCTTAATTAGCCCTATTTTTTATGCTTTTTAGGGTAGTCGAAAAACAAGGCCTTTGCGCCGTGTTCTTTTAGTTCTTTAAAGCTACCGTCAAATTCGACGCAAAAGATACCGCAGGTTGGGATATTTCCTATAGCAGCGTCGCTTAAAAGCTCGCAAATTTCAGTTATAGCGTCGTTGTGGGCTATGACAAATACGCTTTGAAATTTGTCGTCAAACTCTCTTATGAAAGTCAAAAGCTCATGTGTCTGCGCTCCGTATAGCTCGTCTTTAAATTTGATTTTCTTCTTAAATTTGACTGCTTCGGCTAGCTTTTGAGCCGTTTTAGCGCAGCGTTTGGCTGGACTGGCAAATATCGCGTCCGTCCTTACCTCGTGTTTTTTTAGCCGTTCGCACATCAGTGCTAGGTCTTTTTTGCCTCGCTCGCTTAGATCGCGCTCAAAGTCGCTACCCTCACCCTCATCTACGGCTTTTGCGTGCCTGATAAAGTAGATTTTTTTCATTTATTCCGCCCTTTTGGCCTTTGATAGATTTTTTATGCGCTCGATCTCTGCCTCGCTAAAGCCTGATTTTAGCCGCGCGCTAACGTTTAGCTCGCGGGACTGCAAAAATGCTTTAGGGTAGATTTTTTGTACGATTTGCGCGTAGATTTCGGGACTTACGCCCTCTTTTTCGCAGGCAAATTTAAACCAACGATCGCCCTTTGAGACGTGCGAGATCTCCTCGTCTAGGATGATTTGCAAAATTTCGCAAAGCCGCGCCTTGCCTTCGTATTTTTCGCGCTCGGTTTCCAGCTTTTTTAGCATAAAAGCGTTTGCGTCAAGGCCGTTTGCCTCCATGTACCTAGGCAGTACCGCCATGCGCTCGAGCAGCGACGCGGAGGTATTTTGCAAAGCGATAAAAAGCCCGTCGTGTACGGTAAAATCGCCGTATTTCACGCCAAATTTAGCCATGTGATCCTCGATCATCTTAAAGTGCCTGATCTCATCCTCGGCGACCTCTAGCCAGTCGTCATAGTAGGCTTTTGGTAGCGCGCGAAAGCGATACGCCGCATCTAGCGCGATATCTACGGCGCTGTATTCGATGTGCGCGATCGAGTGAAGGAAGGCTTTTTGCTTGTCCGCTTGCTTTTTACCGCCGATTTCTCTCATCGCTACAACCTCGCAAAATGCCTCGTAGCTTGGGCGTTTTAGCGGTTTTATCTCGTCAAATTTACCACCCTCTTCTATCTTCGCATCAAATTTACCGGCCTTATACTCGGCGTAAAATCGTTTATATTTATCAAATTTAAGCTCCTTGTCGCCGCACTCTAAAATTTCCCAAATTTGATCGAAAAATCTCATTTTATCACCTCAAATTTTACCCCGAAATACCCTAGCGCAAAGCCGATGATATGCGCGTACCAAGCGACGTTTACGCCCATAGCTACTGGCGCGAAGCTCATTAGCAAGATGGCGATTATTAGCCCTTTTCTGCTACTCGCGTCCAAAAACGCCAAAACTCCCAGCAACAGACTGATCGCGCCGCTAGCCCCGACTAAATTTATAAAAATTCCGTTAGTTTTAAACATAACATAAATATAAATAAAACTAAGCAGCGAAGTCAAAACGCCTCCGACGCAGTAAACGACGGCAAATTTTTCGCTGCCGTAGTACCGCTCAAGAAGCGATCCGAACTGATACAAAACCGCCATATTCATCAGCAGATGGGCCAAATTTGCATGCATAAACATCGAAGTCGCAGGCTGCCAGACGTAAAGTCCGTCCGTGAAAAACATATTTAGCCCAAGCGTCACGTTACTACCGCAAATGCCGCAGTAAACGGCAAAATATACTAGACAATTTAACGCGATGAGCGATATCGTAGCTTTCAAAAACGGCTCCTTTTTAAAGGCTTTATCATATAAAATTTAGACATAAATTTAGCTAAAAATTAACCTTGCCAAAGCCGGCGAATCTGTTCGACGTTAGGCAAGTAGCGTCGCCGCATTTACACGCTACGATATAGGAGTTTACCTCTTTGCTGCCTATTTTATGGCTATTTTTTTGAAATAGATTTATAAATCCGCTTTTGTTTTTGCCTCTGGTATTATGCATAAATCTTATAGTTCCGTCGTCCTCTATGCGGTCTATGATGCCAAGGTGAGTTATGATTTGTTTGTTTTTGCCTTTGGTTTGACTCGTGGTGTTGTTAAAAAATACCAAATCTCCAAGCTTCGGACTTGTTTGCGAGATCAAATTTCGCTTTTTGTAAAGATTATAAATGGCTTGAGATTTCGATCCGTTTTCGCCGTAAAATTTGAGTAAATTCGTCTCTGAAAAGTAAACGTTATTTATGTTTTTATTTACGAGAGAGACGAAGCCCGAGCAGTCTCCGCCGTCTTTTTTGCCCAAAAAACCTTGCATAAAATTTGAAAGCGCTATGCCGCCTAGATCATTAAATACGTCTTGCTGCGAGTTTAAAAATCTCGCGTTTAAAATCTGTCCGCTTTGATCAGTCGGGTAAATTTTGGGCGCATCGTTCGCGCACCCGCTAAAAATCAAAGCCGCAACCGGCGCTAGCGGTAAAAAAATGGTAAATTTCATTTAAATCATCCTATTTTATATTTAAATTTCAAGGCGAAGTATCTTGTGATAAATTTAAATGTTTCGACGAAATTTTCGACCGAAGATAGAACATAATAGTTCATCGAGGGAGAAAATTTCTAGATCATTTAAATTTACCCAAGAGACAAGCCGTAGAGACGAACTGCCTAAAAGCAGGATTATATAAATAAATCGGTAAATATCGGCATAAATTTAAATTTATAAGCTAAATTTTACTATACTTTTGATTTTATTTAAGGATTTAAAATGATGCATTATTTAGAAATCGAAGGAAACGCGAAACTAGGCGGCGAAGTCGCCATAAGCGGTGCGAAAAATGCCGCCCTACCCCTCATAGCCGCGGCTCTAATCATAAAAAACGACGTGACGCTAAAAAATATGCCAAACGTCGCAGATATAAAAACATTGGCTACTTTGCTGGTAAATTTGGGCGCAAAGTGCGAATTTACGGACGATCACACGCTAAAAATCAACTCAAACTACGTCAGCTCCACGAAGGCTAACTACGACATCGTGCGTAAAATGCGCGCCTCTATCCTGGTGCTTGGCCCGCTGCTAGCTAGGTTTGGCCACTGCGAGGTGAGCCTGCCCGGCGGCTGCGCGATCGGACAAAGACCGATCGATCTACACTTGAGCGCGCTTGAAAAAATGGGCGCAAACATCGAGATAAAGCAAGGCTACGTCGTCGCCACCGCGCCCGACGGGCTAAAAGGTGCGCAGATCGTGTTTGATAAGATCACGGTAACTGGCAGCGAAAACATCATCATGGCCGCCGCGCTCGCTCACGGCACGACGCATCTAATCAACGTCGCTAAAGAGCCCGAGGTGGTGCAGCTTTGCGAGGTTTTGGCGGCTGGAGGTGTGAAGATCGAGGGTATCGGCACGGACGAGCTGGTGATCAAGGGTACGGATAGGCGCTTGCTGGATGTGGGCGAGATAACGGTCATCCCCGATAGGATCGAGGCAGGGACGTATCTTTGCGCCGGGGCGATTACGAACTCGCAAGTAACCATAACAAACGCCAATGCCGCGCATCTTAGGGCCGTGCTTACTAAATTTAACCAAATGGGCTTTGAAACCGTCGTGGATGGCGATAAAATCACGATAATGCCGGCTAAAAACGTAAATCCAGTCGAGATCGTAACGACGGAGTTTCCGGGCTTTCCGACCGATATGCAGGCGCAGTTTATGGCGCTCTCGCTCGTGGCAAATGGCGTCAGCACGATAGACGAAAGGCTTTTTGAGAACCGTTTTATGCACGTTAGCGAGCTCACGCGTATGGGTGCGGACATCCGCCTAAACGGCCACATCGCGACGATCTACGGCGGAGGCGAGATAAACGCTGCAGACGTGATGGCTACCGATTTGCGCGCAAGCTCTGCTCTAGTGCTAGCGGCCCTTGCCGCAAACGGAACTAGCCGCGTGCACAGAATTTACCACCTAGATAGAGGCTACGAGGGGCTAGAGCGCAAGCTAGCGGCTCTGGGCGCAAAAATACGCAGGCTGGAGGAGTAAAATGACGCTAGAGCTTGCTCAAAATTTGATCCTAGAAAAAGCTAAATTTGACGGTTGCGGCGAGTTTGTAAGTCTTGAGCGCGCGATGGGTAAAGTTTTAGCCCAGGACGTGGTCGCGGTTAAAAATTTGCCCTCCTTTGATAATGCTGCGATGGACGGCTATGCCCTAAAATTTGATGATTTTGATCAGCCTTTGAGTATCGCAGCGACCGTGCTAGCTGGCGATGAGGTCGAAATCTCACTAAAAAAAGGCGAATGCGTAAAGATAATGACCGGCGCAAAAATGCCGATAAATGCCGATACTGTCGTGCCTTTTGAGGATGCGGTTTTGCAGGACGCTAAGCTCTCGCCGCAAAGTAAAGTTAAAAAATTTAACGCCCTAAGATACAAAGGCGAAGAGGTCAAGGCGGGTGAAATTTTACTAAAAAAAGGCGAAATTTTAACGCCTGCAAGAGTAATGATGCTAGCCGCCCAGGGCATTTACTGTGTCCGCGTAGAGCGCGAGATAAAGATCGGTATATTTTCAAGCGGCGACGAGGTGGTCGAGCCGTGGCAAAACGCTAGCGAGGAGCAAATCTATAACGCAAACGGCGCTGGCATTGCCTCGCTGCTTCAAAGCTTCGGCTTTGCTAGCTCGTATGCTGGCATCATAAAAGACGACCTAGAAAGCACGACGCGCTCGCTTGAGACGGCTGAATTTGATGTCATCATAACAAGCGGCGGAGCAAGCAAGGGCGAGGCTGATTTTATGAAAACGGCGCTTTTAAATTTGGGCTTTAGCGAGCTTTTTGACGGCGTAAATATCCGCCCCGGACGACCGAGCAAAGCTTTTATAAAAGATAAAAAAATTGTCTTTATCCTGCCCGGAAACCCGATGGCGGCGTTTTTGATGTGCTTCTTGCTAGTCGTTCCTTTTTTAAAGGGCTCACAGCTTGAAAAATTTGACGCCGTTTTGAATCAAGACATAAAAATAAAATCAGGACGCCAAAATATCGTGCTAGGCAGCTTTTGCGATGGCAAATTTAGCGTGACGGATAATAATAAATTTGGCTCAGGCATGATAACTCCGCTCATCAAAAGTAACGCCGTTTTGGTAACAAACGAAAGCCTCGGCGAGCTAAAAATGGGCGAAATCGTAAAAATTTTGAAATTTTCTTGACAAATGAAAACGTTTTTGCTAAAATTGCGACTTCTTAAACGGTGCGGGAATAGCTCAGGGGTAGAGCACAACCTTGCCAAGGTTGGGGTCGCGAGTTCGAATCTCGTTTCCCGCTCCATTTTTTTCTTACTATTTTTTCCCGTTTTTTTATTTTCTTCAGATTTAGCGCTTTGGCCGATGTATTGTGTTTCAAATGGCAAAATAATGCTTGCGGACTTGGGTTTTGCGGGTAAAAACGACGAGATTTTAAATTTGGGCGAAAACAAAGCTGCAAAAATAAATTCGCGAGACTTAGCTGAAATTTTAAAAAAACACGGGCTAGAGCTTGAGGATAAAAGCGGCGGAGAGACGATATTCGTCAAAAACTGCGATGCATTGGCTCTCGTGCAGCGCGCCTTTTTACAAGAGGTTACGAGCGAGTTTAAGGGACTACAATTCGTCAAATTTCCGCTTATCGAGCCTCAAAACGAACTTCCTAAAAATTTCCACGAATACAAATTTGACAAAATTTACGTAAATAAAATTAATCCAAAAGGCAGCTTCAGGGCTAGTTTTATCACGCCAAACGGCTCGCAGCCAAGCGTATTTTTTAGATACGAAGTTAGCGCAAAAATGCCTGTTTTGCGGGCTACTAAGCCACTCACCACGCGCCAGATGCTAGGTATAGACGACTTTGCGAAAGACTGGGTCGAGCTTAGCGAGTTTAGCCCCGACATGATGAGCGAAGCTCCAAACGCGAGGCTAGCGACAAAGCAAAACATAAAAAGCGGCGAAGTGCTGCGACTGCGGCAGTTTACGCCATTGCCGCTAATCAAAAAAGGCGAGCGCGTTAACGCCGTGCTTAGCGACGGGGCGCTCAGCATCATCGTCGAGGTCACGGCGCTAGAAAACGGAAATCTAGGCGAGACGATCAAGGTCAAAAACAACGATAAAAAGGTATTCAGCGCTCAAATCGTCTCAAAAAAACAGGTGATGATAAGATGAAAATTTTTCTTGGCATCAGCGGCGCTAGCGGCGTAAATCTGGGACTTAAGCTCGCTCTTGAGATAGCAAAAAGAGCTCAGCTGCATCTGTGCATGAGCAAAAACGCGATGAACGTATTGGAAAAAGAGCTAAATTTTACGGATATTTTTTATAAAAACGGCGTAGCGGCTAAATTTGACGAAAATCACGGCGACAAAAACGTTGCGGAGCTAAATTTTCAAATTTCGGCGAAAAATTTAAAGGCTTGCGACAAGAACGACTCGCAGGCGCGCCGAAACAAAGACGAAAAAAGCGTAAATTTTAGCTCCGCTCAAGGCGAGCTAGATTTTGGAGGCGGAGACGAAATATCGCAAGATGAAAACGGTAAATTTTCGGATAGCGCAAAAGATTTAGGCAGTAATATTTTAAAATTTGACGGCTTGGAAAACTACGCTCTTGACGACACAAACGGGCAAATTTGCAAATTTGATAGTAGCGAGAAAAACAAGTGGCAAGACGCTCAAATTTTAGGCAAATTTGAGGGGGCTAAATTTCAAAATAAAAGCGAATTTGATAAAAATAGCGCTCAAAAAGACGAAATTTATCAAATTTGGCAAGATTTACAAAAATACGCCGCCATCCACGATGACTCCGATCTTACTGCGGCTCCGAGCTCGGGCTCGTTTGGCATAGATGCTACTATCGTTGCGCCCTGCTCTATCAACACCCTAGCTAAAATCCACGCGGGCTTTGCCGACACGCTGATAACTCGCGCCACCGCAGTCGCACTAAAGGAGCGAAAGAGGCTGGTTTTGGGCGTTAGAGAGATGCCGTTTTCTACGCTTGCGCTCGAGCACGCGGCCAAGCTTTCTGCGCTCGGCGCCGTTATAGCACCGCCTGTTTTGGGTTATTATTCAGGGCAAAGCAGCCTTAAAGATATGGAAAATTTCATCATCGGCAAGTGGCTTGATCTGCTTGGGCTCGAGCATCAAATTTACAAAAGATGGGGCTAAAAACAGCTGCGCCAGTCGCAAGATAAAGTCCTGTTTTAGGCATAAAATAGTAAAATCATTCTTTAAAATTTAAAGGCGTAAAATGAAAGCTTGTATCTATCCCGGCACCTTTGATCCCGTCACGAACGGCCATCTAGACGTCATCAAGCGCGCGGCTAAAATTTTCGATAAAGTCATCGTCGCGGTTGCGGCAAGCGAGAGCAAGCAGCCCTATTTTAGTTTGGCTAGACGGGTAGAAATGGTGAAAATCTCAACGGCGGATCTAAAAAACGTCGAGGTTGTGGGTTTTGATAACCTGCTCGTAGATTTCGCCAAAAGCTGCGGCGTAAACGTCGTGATCCGCGGACTTCGAGCGGTCAGCGACTTTGAGTACGAGCTGCAAATCGGCTATGCAAACGCCACGCTTTGGGATGAGCTAGAGACTGTTTATCTGATGCCGAGCCTCAAAAACGCCTTTATCTCAAGCTCGATCGTGCGCTCCGTTCTTAGCCACGACGGCGACGTTAGCAAGCTGGTTCCGGGCGAAATTTTAGAAACTTTGAAAGGCTAAATTTTGTATATTTTATTTGAAGGTATCGACGGCGCGGGCAAAAGCACGCAGATAGCGCGGCTGGCGGCTGCTTACCCGCAAGCGATCGTGACCAAAGAGCCCGGCGGCACGAAGCTTGGCGAAAATTTGCGCGAGATTTTACTAAAAGAAAACGACCTGGATAAAAGGGCCGAAATTTTGCTATTTTTGGCCGATAGAGCCGAGCATTTCGGTAAAATAATAAAACCAAATTTAGATAAAATGATTTTAAGCGACAGAGGCTTTGTTTCGGGCATGGCTTACGCGCTGGTGGGCGGAAATTTTAGCTTTGAAGAGCTTTTAAATTTAAACAAATTCGCCCTGCAAGGAAATTTTCCGCAAAAAATAGTATTTTTTAAAGCGGACGAAAACACGCTAAGATCGCGCCTAAACTCGCGCGCGCAGATGGATGGCATAGAGGCTAGAGGTTTTGAGTATCTGATAAAAGTTCAGGACGCGATGGAGGAAATTTTACAAAAACTAGGCGTCCGCTACGTCACTATCGATGCAGCCTGGGACGAAGAAAAAATAACGAATTTGATAAAGGAGTTTATAAATGATTAGCGCATTAAGGGGGATGAAGGATGTTTTGCCGCCACAGTCGGGACTTTACGAGAGGATAATCAAGATCTGCGAAGAGGTCGCGAAAAATTACGGATACGAGTTCGTGCTGGCTCCGCACCTGGAGCAAACGGCGCTTTTTCGCCGTAGCGTCGGAGAGAGTAGCGACATCGTGGGCAAGGAGATGTATCAGTTTGAGGATAAGGGCGGCAACGACGTTTGCCTGCGTCCGGAGGGCACTGCCGGCGTCGTGCGCGCCTTTATCGAGGCTAAATTTGACCGCGCGGGCGGCGTGAGACGATACTTTTACCACGGTTCGATGTTTCGCTACGAGCGCCCGCAAAAAGGACGTTTGCGCGAGTTTCATCAGTTTGGCTGCGAGTGCTTTGGTGAGCCTAGCGTTTATGAGGATGCGAGCGTTATTTTGATGATAAACGAGATTTTCTCGCGCCTAGGTATCAAAACCAAGCTACTTATAAATTCGCTCGGAGACGCCGCTAGCATGGGCGCCTACCGCGAAAAGTTGGTTAAATTTTTAGACGCGCACGAGGATAAAATTTGCGAGGACTGCAAGCGCAGAAAGCTCACAAATCCTATCCGCGTGCTAGATTGCAAGGTGGAAAGCTGTCAAAAAATCTACGAAAACGCGCCGCTGATAATCGGCAGCCTAAACGACGAATGCGCAGGCGAGTTTAAAAAGCTGCAAGAAATTTTAAGCGGCAACGGCGTGGAGTTTGAGATAGATCCTAAGCTCGTGCGCGGGCTTGATTATTACTGTAAAACTGCGTTTGAGTTCGTTTCAAACGAGATCGGCGCAAAGAGCGCGGTCGCAGGCGGCGGACGTTACGACAGACTGGTCGAGTACCTAGGCGGCAAGGCTAGCTACGGCGTGGGCTTTGCGATGGGTATCGAGCGCATAATGGAAATCCTAGGCGGCCGCGAGAGCCAAAGCGCAAGAGGCGGCGTATATATCGGCGCGATGGACGCCGATGGCGTGGATGCGGTCTATAAAATAGCGATAAATTTAAGAAAAAGCCTCCCAGTTCTCGCGAGCTATGAGTCTAAAAAACTACAAAAGCACCTAAACGCCGCAGATAACGCTAATGCTAGGATCTGCCTTTGCGTCGGCGAGGACGAGCTAAAATCAGGCAAAATTTGGCTAAAAGATCTGAGCGAGAAAGCCGAAAAAACGCTTGATTTGGCGGATCTGGAGACTGAGCTTAAAAGGATTTTAAATGTATGATTACGGTTTAAATTTGTGGGGAAATAACAACTTCATCGTCGAAAACGGGAAAATTTGCGTCAATACCGGCTCAAAGCCCGCCATCATCGACATCGTAAAAAGCATCAGGAGCGAAGGCTACCGAGGCCCGCTATTGCTGCGATTCCCTCACCTCATACACAAGCAAATTTCTCAAATTTACAAAAGCTTTGAGAGCGCGAAAAACGAATTCGGCTACAAAGGCAGCTTTAACGCCGTTTATCCGCTAAAAGTAAATCAATATCCCGGCTTTGTAAAAAACCTAGTCCGTCACGGCCAAAAGTACGGCTACGGGCTAGAGGCTGGCTCAAAGGCCGAGCTGCTGCTAGTGATGGCGTATAACAACGAAGGCGCGCCGATCACCGTAAATGGCTTTAAAGATAAAGAGATGATAAATATCGGTTTTATCGCTGCCGAAATGGGACACAACATCACGCTAACGATCGAGGGACTAAACGAGCTTGAGGCTATCATCGCCATTGCAAAAGAGCGTTTCGCGCCCAAGCCAAACATCGGTCTGCGCATCAGGCTGCATAGCTCGGGATCCGGCGTCTGGGCTAAAAGCGGCGGCATAAACTCCAAATTCGGGCTAACCGCGACCGAGCTAATCGAAGCGGTAAATTTGCTAAAAGAGGCAAATTTGCTCGATCGATTTAACATGATCCACTTTCACATCGGTTCGCAAATCACCGAAATCCACCCGCTAAAAAAGGCTCTTATCGAAGCAGGAAACATCTACGCCGAGCTGCGAAAAATGGGCGCGAAAAACCTAAAAGCCATAAATTTAGGCGGCGGTCTAGCCATAGAGTACTCGCAGTTTAAGGAAAACTCGAGCCGAAACTATACGCTTAGCGAATATGCCAACGACGTGGTCTATCTACTAAAAACGATGGCAACGCAGCGAAACGAGGTGGAGCCAGATATCTTTATCGAGAGCGGCCGCTTCGTCTCGGCTTCGCACGCCGTGCTGGTCGCGCCCGTTTTGGAGCTCTTTAGTCAAGACTACACCGAGGAAAAACTCGTACTAAAAAAGAAAAATCCTCAGCTAATCACCGAACTAAACGATCTGCTAAGCACGATAAAACCGTCAAATGCGATAGAGTATCTGCACGACAGCATCGATCATATGGAGAGTATACTCACGCTGTTTGATCTAGGCTACGTCGATTTGCAAGATCGCTCGAATGCTGAAATTTTAACCCACCTAATCATCAAAAAAGCGGCCAAGATCCTCGGCACCAAACAGCACAACGCCGAGCTTTTAAAGCTGCAAGAGGAGGCGCAGGAGCGCTATCTCGTAAATTTTTCGCTATTTCAGTCGTTGCCTGATTTTTGGGGCTTAAAGCAAAATTTCCCTATCATGCCGCTTGACCGCCTGGACGTGCGCCCTACCCGTTCGGCGTCGCTGTGGGATATCACGTGCGATAGTGACGGCGAGATAGGCTTTGACGACGAGGAAAATCCTCTATTTTTGCACGACGTGGACGTGGAAAAAGAGGAGTACTTTTTGGGATTTTTCCTAGTAGGAGCGTATCAGGAGGTGCTAGGCATGAAACACAACCTCTTTACTCACCCGACCGAAGCTACCATCGAGATAGACGCAGAGGGATTTAAGGTTTCGCACCTGCTGGAGAGCCAGTCTATCCTTGATATCATGGATGATCTTGATTACGACATCTACGAGATCCAGGACATCCTAAACGAGCGCATCGAAAAGTCAAAACTCGTAACCGACTCGCAGCGCAAGCAAATTTTAGGCGAAATGTATCTGTTTTTAAACGATAACGGCTATCTAAAAACTATATCTTAAATTTACAAAAAGGAGTAAAAATGCTATCAAAAAGAGTTCAAGTGCTAGGCGAGAGCCTAACCATCGAAATCAGCACCAAGGCAAAAGAGATGAAAGCCCGCGGCGAGGACGTGATCAGTTTTGGCGCGGGCGAACCGGACTTCGACACGCCCGAGATCATCAAAAACGAGGTAAAAACAGCCCTAGATAAAGGCTGCGGCAAATACACAGCCGTAGCGGGTACGCCCGAGGTGAGAGAGGCGGTCGCCGCAAAGCTAAAGCGCGACAACGGCCTAGACTACGCGCCAAATCAAATCATCACCAACGTCGGCGCCAAGCACTCGCTTTTTAACGTATTTCAGGCGCTAATCGACGAGGGCGACGAGGTCATCGTGCCGAGTCCGTACTGGGTAAGCTACCCGGAGATGGTCAAATTTAGCGGCGGCAACCCCGTTTTTATCGAAACTAGCGAAAAGACCGGCTTTAAAATCACTCCCGAACAGCTAAAAGCGGCGATCACTCCTAGAACTAAAATTTTAGTATTAAACAGCCCTTGCAACCCGACGGGCGCGATATATAGCCGCAAAGAGCTCGAAGCGCTAGGCGAAGTGCTAAAAGGCACGAAAATCATCGTAGCTAGCGACGAAATGTACGAAAAGCTAAACTACGAGGGCGAATTCGTCGCGACTGCGGCGGTGAGCGAGGATATGTTTAACCGAACGATCACGATAAACGGCCTAAGCAAGTGCGGCGCGATGCCGGGTTGGAGATTTGGCTATATGGCTAGCCCGTTTAAAGAGCTAAACGCCGCGGTAAACAAGCTACAAAGCCAAAGCACGAGCAACATAAACTCCCTAACGCAAGCCGGCGCCATCCCTGCGCTGCTGGGCAAAGCCGACGAGGATATCGCGTATATGAAGGGCGAGTTTAAAAAGCGTCGCGACCTAGGCGTTGAGATGATAAACGCTATACCGGGACTTAGCGTGCTTAAGCCCGACGGCGCGTTTTATCTTTTCATAAACTGCTCTGCAGTCGAGCCTGATAGCATGAAGTTTTGCAAGGAGCTGCTAGAAAAAGCTAAAGTTGCCGTGGTGCCCGGCGTGGGATTTGGTATGGACGGATACTTTAGACTATCTTTTGCGACCGATCTAGATAGTATCAAAAAAGGCATCGAGAGGATCGGCGAATTCGTAAAAAGCTATAAAAAATAGCGTAAATTCGGCTCAAATTTGGTAGATATTAAAAATCAAATTTGAGCCCCTTTATATAGACATTATTTCCAAATATAGATATGTGTCCAATTGTAAGATACTTTTTTATTAGTTGAATTATATAAAGTTCGTATGTAATTCCCATTATATAAGCTGGCACATGGATCTCCATGATTTTACTTTTATCTATGGGCATATATTCTAGAATACTATATTTTTCCAATAATTGTCTAATATTGTACACATCTACAATATTATCATTACAACAATATATGAGTAATAATTGCAATATATCCGCATCTAAGCAAGCCCTTGAAATGTTACTATACTTTTTGTATTCAAAATCCTGTTCTTTGCTAGTGATTTGATTTGTATTGTAGTCGTCTATAAATTTTAATATTTCATATACAAGAATTGCGATCCTGAAAAAATTTGCAACGCACTTTAATTCAGGATTATCATAGTCGCCATGATTTTCTAAAAATCTATCATTATTAGACTTGAAATCTTTTATATCCAAATTTAAGGTCTTTAATAAAGAAAAGAACGTATTTTCAAATCTTTGCTGTTCAAGAATTTGAGACGACTTTTCTTGCGCTTCGGCGCTTTTTGCTAATTCTTCTCTGGTTAGCCTCAGTTCTTCTCTTGAATTTTTCAATTCTTTAGACTGAATACTTATTGTTTTTAACAATGCCATTAAAGACAAGAAAGCCAGTATGGGATTTAGTATCCCGCCAAAATAATCACCAGTAGTACCAAGCTTGTCGCTATCAATAAAATATAAGAGAAAAAAATATGCTATTATTACAATAATTATAATTAAGAGTACAAATTTCTTAATAGCTCTCATATTGCCTTTATATAAACTTTTTGCGTAAATTTTTACTAATTTATATAGACTACAACCTGTATTTTGATTCTTATACATAGTATTATTTATTCCTTTTTATAAGACCATTTGAGTTAAAACAGTCTTGGATACAATATTTTCATTAAATAATGCTTTTTCATGTTTTGTGCTTCTATTACCTATAACTTTAATCCAAATACTCAAATTTCTGCTCAACGTTCATCATCACTTCGCAGTCACAGTATCCGCCCTGCTCTTCAAGCCACGCAAGCACGCTCAAAACGTCTTTTACATCCAAATTTGAGAGAATTTGCTCGGTGAGTTTTAGGTCGTGATCGCAGCCGCACTCGTGAAACTCGGCGTCCAAAAGCTCAACAAGCTGTATAAATTTATCCTCGGACATAGGCAAATTTTGCCTAAATTCGGCTAGTTCTTTTTCTTTTATGGCTTTTAAAATTTCTTTTCTTTTGCTTTTTTCTATGGATTTTGCGTTCAATTTTACGCCTTTGATAGTCAAATTTGACGGCGATTATGAAAAGCCGTCAAATTTTAGTTTTTCTTAAAAAATCTCGCGATCTTAGCTTGCAGTTTGAAAAAGTCGGCCAGCTCCATTATCGGATATGCGCCTGCATATTTTTTACCGCCCGCGATATCCTTTGACACGCCGCCGCGCGCCGCTATCTGGGCAAAGTCACCGACTTTTAAATGCCCCGCCGAGCCGCTTTGTCCGCCCATCACGACGTTTCGTCCAAGCTTGGTCGAGCCTGCAAGCCCTACCTGAGAGACTAGTATCGAGCCGTAGCCTATCTCGCAGTTGTGGCCGATTTGCACGAGGTTGTCGAGCTTGGCGTACGCTTTTACGACCGTGCTTTCAAACACGCCGCGGTCTATCGTCGTGCATGCGCCGATCTCGACGAAATCCTCTAAAACGACGTTGCCGTTGTGGTAAATTTTCACATGTTCGCCCGTTTTCGTGTGCGCGTAGCCAAAGCCGTCGCTACCGATGACGGCGTTTGCGTTGATACGGCAGCCGTTGCCGATAACGGTGTCGTTATAGATGACGACGTTTGGGTGGATGACGCAGTTTGCGCCGATTTTTACATTGTCGCCGACGTAGGCGCCCGCCATCACGAGCGTGTTATCGCCGATCACGGCGCCAGAGCCCACGTAGACGTTTGGCATTATATTTGCGCTTGGCGAAATTTGCGCCGGCTGCGGCTGGGATGCTAGAAGCTCTTTTGCGAAATATTCGCTCAAAATAGCAAGGGCAAGATGCGGGTTTTCTACCACTACCGCCCTACTTTGCGCACCGACGAGTTCTTTTAAATTTGACGCGACTAAAATCGCGCCCGCCTTTGAGCCTTCGATAAATTTAGCGTTTTTCTCGCTATCGCAGTAGCCAAGCTCGCTAGCTCCAGCTTTTGAGAGCGAATTTAGAGCCGTGATCTCTAGCTCCTCGCCGCTAAATTCCAGTCCTAAAATTTTATAAATTTCGCTTAGTTTCATCATAGATCCATTAGCACCGAGCCGCCGCGCACGACGTCTGTTGGGTTAAATTTTTTAATAGCTTTGAGGAAATTTTCTATCCTGCTCGCGTCATCGCTGACCATGACGACGATGTAGTTTTCGTTGGTGTTGGCTACGATGCCGTTGTAGGCCTTTAGTATCGCGTCCAGCCCGCCGAAATTTTCGCTTAGCGGGATTTTAACGAGCGCCATTTCCTTTTCGACAAATTCGCCACTTTCGATGACTTTGTAGGTCGGTATTAGCTTGTGTAGTTGCTTTACGATCTGCTCTAGCACGCGCTCGTCGCCGCTAGTAACGATGCTGATACGAGAAAGCTCGGTGCCCGGGATGGGGGCTACCGTGAGCGTGTCGATGTTGTATCCGCGCCCCGCAAAAAGCCCGGAAATGCGCGATAAAACGCCGTGCTCGTTTAGCACGATGACTGAAATCACTCTTCTTATGCTCATTTTTATTCCTTGCTTTTTAAGATCATGTTATATATCGCCGCGCCCGCAGGAACCATCGGCAGTACGTCCTCAAATCTATCCACGCGCACGTCTAGCACCGCCGTTTTACCGCAGGCCATCGCCTCTTTTAGCGCGGAGCGAAACTCATCCTTCGTACGGCACACGAAGCCCGTTCCGCCAAAGCCCTCTGCGATCTTCACAAAATCAGGCTGCAAGCTAAGGTCGGTCGAGGAGTAGCGCTCGCCGTAGAAAAATGTCTGCCACTGGCGCACCATGCCTAGAAAATTGTTATTTAAGATGATGTTGATGACGGGTTTGCCGATCTCGGTGGTGGTCATCAGCTCTTGGATATTCATGAGGATCGAGCCATCGCCGGTGAAATTTACGACGATATCTTCGGGTTTTGCTATCTTTGCTCCGACGGCTGCGGGTAGGCCGTAACCCATAGTCCCCTGGCCTCCGCTAGTTATCAGCTGGCGCGGCCTATCAAACGGATAAAACTGCGCGACCCACATCTGGTGCTGGCCGACGTCGGTGGCGATCACGGCGTCTTTGCCTGATTCTTTTAAAATTTTAGCTGTTTCGCGCACGACCCACTGCGGTTTTATGATCTCGTCGCTGTCTTTGTAATCCAGCGGATTTAGCGCGTCGTAGCGAGCCAATATCTCGCGCCACGCGGTCAAATTTTGCTCGTTTACGCTTACTTTTTCCACCATCTCTTCTAGGACGCAGTTTAGATCGCCCACGATCGGGAAGTGCGCGTTTACGATCTTTGAGATCGAGCTAGGGTCGATATCGACGTGGATGATTTTGGCGTGTTTGGCAAATTCGCTGAGCTTGCCCGTCACGCGGTCGTCAAATCGCACGCCAAGCGCGATGATTAGATCGGTTTCGCTCATCGCCATATTTGCCGCGTAGCTACCGTGCATGCCGACCATCGAGAGTAGATTTTTATCCTCGTGCGCTAGGACGCCAAGCCCCATCAGCGTTTCGACCGCCGGGATGCCCGTCTTTGCGCTAAATTTACGCACGAGCTCGCTAGCGTTCGCCGCTACGACGCCGCCGCCCAGATATAGTAGCGGGCGTTTAGCCTCGGCGATGACTTCAAGCGCCTTTTTGATCTGCTTTGCGTTGCCTTTATAGGTAGGTTTGTATGTCGGCATCTTTATCTCGGTCGGGTAATCAAAATCCCCCACGGCCGCGGTTATATCCTTTGGGATATCGACGTGAACGGGCCCAGGACGTCCCGAGCGAGCGATATAAAAGGCCTCTTTTAGGATGCGCGGTAGCTCCTCGATACTGCGCACGAGGTAGTTGTGCTTCACGCACGGGCGAGAGATACCTACGGCGTCGATCTCCTGAAAGGCGTCCGTGCCGATAAGCGAGGTCGGAACCTGGCCGCTGATTAATATAAGCGGAATACTATCCGAGTATGCGGTTGCTAGGCCGGTGACCGCGTTTGTAAAGCCGGGTCCGCTCGTCACAAACGCCACTCCGACCTTGCCGCTAGCGCGCGCGTAGCCGTCTGCTGCGTGCACGGCGGCTTGCTCGTGACGCGTCAAAACGTGCTTGAAATAACTCTGCTTATACGTCTCGTCGTAGATGTTTAGCGCTGCGCCGCCCGGGTAACCAAAAACCGTCTCTACGCCCTCCTCGCGCAAGGCTTCCATCACCATGCGCGAACCAGAAATGCCTTTTATCATCTGTATCGCCTTTTGATAAATTTGACCCCGATTATACAGCTTTAAGGTTTAAAAACGCGTAAAATCGGGCTTAGAATTTGGGCCGTACTTTGAAAGGGCTTAAATTTGAGTAAATTTGTGAGTTAAATTTAGAAAGAGTAAAATTTGGATAAGCTATTAAATTTGACGCGCCGAGACCCGCACCTTTAAGGTGCTAAATTTGGTTTTCAAATTTAATGATACACATTCTTTAGTTTTCTAAAATTTAAGCTTTTTCTTTTTTTTTGGACGGAAGGGTTTCTACTTACGGTCTACTTGCAGCTACGAGCAAAGCGAAGTAGAGCGTCGCCTTCCTTTGCGTCGTGCTATGCACTCGCAACTGCCGAAGGCAGACCCGCCCCCGTCTGCTCTGCAGCTGCGAGCTCGCGAAGCAGAAACCCCCACCATCCCCACTGCACGTGATATGTTGCTGCACTGCGTGCAGGTTAAATTTGACGCTATCGCGTTGCGTGTTTAAATTTATATTTTCAGGGTGCGGGTCTCGGCGGGTAAAATTTGTAAATTTGAGCGTAAAACGATAAGGTACAGTATTTTTGTTCTAGACGAGGCGCTTTTAAATTTGGCGACGGGAGTTACCTCGTCGGTAATGACCGAGTCAAATTTAAAAGCAACGACGTATAGGACAAAAAGACAAGCCGCCAAAAAAGCAAAGGAGACTAAAAAGGCCAGATCGCCTCCATAAGCTTCGTCCCCCACGGCTTCCTCGTCGCCCTATCCACGTCGCCTTCGGTTTTATATAAGATCTTGGCGTCGGCGATGTAGCGCGAGTCGATCTCGTTGGCGTTTGAGATGTCGTACGGGCGTATCACGCCGCTAAGCTGCATGATCTGCTTTTCGCCGTTTATGAGCAGCTCGCGCGAACCCTCGATAAAGTAGTTGCCGTTTTCTAGCACCTTTATGATGCGCGCTGAGATCGTAGTCGTAAAGGCCTCTGCGCGCACGCTAGATCCTGCACCCGTAAATTCGTTTTTCGTGCCCGCGCTAAAGCCGATATCGCCGGCTTTGTTTAGCTGGGTAGCCAGCGTCGATAGCGGCGCGGAGCCTGCGGTAAATATCCCTCCGCCAAGGCTTATCGTGCTATTTTTACTCGTATCGTGCTTGCCGCTGGAGCTTTGGTTAGCGCGCTCGCTGATGACGACGGTTACGATATCGTTTACGTTCATCGCCTTGCGGTCGGCAAAAAGCGGGTTATCTCCGCGACCAAAAAGACTGCCCGCGTTTGGTTGGTTATTAACCTGTTTGGCGGGGAGCTGCTCGACGTAAACTGGCGGCTTCATGTCTATGCGAGGATCGGCGCTAGGCAAACACCCGCTCAAAAACGCTGCTACAAGGGCGCAAAAGTAAATATTTTTTCTCACGTTTTACCTTAAAGTGAAAATTTTACGATAAAATAAGCAAATCAAGTTCCAAAAGGAAAATTATGGCTAATTCCATCCTTGCGCTTGGCGCGAATTTTCAAGAAATTTACGAAATTATATCAACAAAATTTAAAAATGTAGCCGTTTTTGACCCCATCAATGATTTTTACGGACTCGAAAATGCCCAAAAAGCCTTTGAAAACGGTAGCGAGCGTGAGTTTTTTAAAAGTGTGATAAATGAGTTTGACCGCCTAGCCGCGGGCGCTGATTTCGTACTCGTTAAACCTGCAAAAAGCATAGCAAATATCGGCGAAATAGAGTTAAATTTACAGATCGCTAGAAATTTAAACGTTCCGGTTTTTTGCCGTGAAAATTTGAGCTTTTTTACGCGAAACTCAAAGCTAATCGTAAGCGGAAATTTGGATGAAATTTTAAACGCAAAGCAAGATATAATCACGCCTTTGCGCTTTGAAAATTCGCTCTTTAAGCTCGCTGCAAAAGATAAAAAAACCGTCGTTTTGCCAGAAAGCGAAGACGAGCGGATACTAAGAGCGAGCGAAATTTTACTAAAAAGCGGCGCGGTAAATTTGATCCTTTTGGGCGACGAAAACAAGGTCAAATTTGAAGCGGAAAAACTAAGCGTAAATTTAAGCGGCGTGAGATTTATAAATTTAGAAAAAAACGAGCACGCAGATCGCCTAACCGCCGCGCTTTTCGAGGCTCGCAAAAGTAAGGGCGTAAGCCTAGAGCAAGCCCGCGAACTCGTGCGAGATAGGACGTACTTTGCCACGATGCTAGTGCAAGAAGGGCTAGCAGATGCCATGGTGAGCGGCGCAAACACGACCACTGCGCACACCATCCGCCCTGCGCTGCAGATCATCAAAACGCGTCCGGATAGCCCGCTAGTTTCAAGCTCGTTTATAATGTGCTTTGACGAGGAGATCCTGATCTACGCCGACTGCGCTATAAATCCAAATCCAGGCGCCGAACAACTAGCCCAAATCGCTCTAGCCTCGGCGGATACGGCGCGCGCGTTCGGACTAGAACCGAGGGTGGCGATGCTAAGCTACTCTAGCGGAGATAGTGGCAGCGGCGCGGATATCGATCTGGTTAGGAGTGCTGGCGAGATAGTGCGCAAACTGGACCCTGCTCTAAAAATCGAAGCTCCCGTGCAGTACGACGCAGCCGTATATCCGGCCGTAGCGCACAAAAAGCTACCAAACAGCGACGTAGCCGGCCGTGCGAACGTTTTTGTATTTCCAAATTTAAATGCGGGCAACATCGGCTATAAAATCGCTCAAAGAAGCGCAAACTGCGTCGCCGTCGGACCGATCTTACAAGGTCTAAAAAAACCAGTAAACGACCTAAGCCGCGGATGCGGCGTGGGAGACGTCGTAAATACGGTCCTAATCAGCGCGATACAAGCCGCAAACGAAGGAGAAAAATAGTGAAAATTTTGGTTTTAAACTCAGGTAGCTCGTCGGTTAAATTTCAGCTTTTCGATATGGCGGATAACCGCGTCATCGCTAGCGGCCTAGTCGAAAAGATCGGCGAAGCAAGCTCCTATGCCAAGCTAAAAGACGTCGGCGCGGATAAAATTTACGAGGAGCGCGCGCCGCTAAAAGACCACCACGAGGGGCTTGAGGCGATGAGGCGGCTGTTTGTTAGCTCAGATATCTTGCATGATTTTAGCGAGCTAGACGGTATCGGACACCGCATCGTACACGGCGGCGAGAGCTTTATCGACTCGGCTCTAGTTACCCCCGACGTGATCGCCAAAATAGAACAAAACTCCGTCCTAGCACCCCTTCACAACCCAGGCCACCTAGCGGGCATAAGAAATGCGATGCAAGAGAGTGGCAAAAAGGTACCTCACGTCGTCGTTTTTGATACCGTATTTCATCAAACTATCCCCGAGTACGCCTACCGCTACGCCCTACCTTTTGATCTTTGCAAGAGGCTGCATATCCGCAGATACGGCTTTCACGGCACTTCGCACCACTACGTGACCAAAAAGGCCGCCGAATATCTAGGCGTGCCGTATGAGAAATTTAACGCCATCTCGCTACATCTAGGTAACGGAGCCTCCGCCTGTGCCGTGCAAGGGGGTAAAAGCGTCGATACCTCGATGGGCTTAAGCCCGCTAGAAGGCCTGATAATGGGCACTAGAAGCGGCGATATGGATCCTGCGGTGCTTACTTATCTTTTAAATTTAGGCGAGCTCACGGCTGAGGGCATAGACGCGTTTTTAAACAAAAAAAGCGGACTGCTAGGCATCTGCGGCTCAAACGACATGCGCGAAGTGGTCGTCAAGATGCAAGGTGGCGACGAGCGCGCACATCTAGCATTTGAGATGTTTTGCTACCGTATAAAAAAATATATCGGCGCGTATTACGCTGTTTTGGGCCGAGTGGATGCGGTTGTTTTCACCGGCGGTATCGGTGAAAACGCTCCGTATAGTCGCGAGAAAATCTGCAACGATCTCACGCACATGGGTATAAAGATCGATCACGAGCTAAATTTTGCCGCAAGCGGCGGTATACGAGATCTCAGTGCCCCTGACGCAGCGGTAAAAACTCTCGTCGTGCCTACTAACGAAGAGCTAGAAATCGCGCTAGAAACAAAACGGGTGATAGAAAATCTCTAAATTTGAGCTTTTGTCTGTGTGGCCTGCAAATTTGACGAGTCGCTTCTGGGGCTCGTCAAATTTGATCTCAAATTTACGCTCAAAAACGGCGGCAAATTTCAAAATTTGCGCCGAGTCAAATTTGACTCCAAATCTCTCAAATTTAAAAATACTCGCACAAATTTACTCGCCTGATTCACTTTATTTTAAGCCGCGCTCGGTCAAAATTTACGTAAAATTTAATCAAAAGCGACCAAATGACCCTTTCGCAAGCGTTTTTATTAACCGTAAAAAAACAAAAAGAGTGTCGAGCTACAGCGGCTGGAACGCCTGGTTTTATCACCTTTTGCGTCGGCTTTTTTGCTCTACTTTTTGCGGCGCTTAAGATTTTTGATCTAGGCGGCGGAGCGGCCCTTGTTTTATTGATATTGTTCTTTTGTTTGCTATTTTGGGTGCCCGCAAAGCTAAAAACATAGGCAAAGCGCAGGACGAATACAACGAATTTTATAAAGAAGTTTTCGTCTGCGCGCTCATCGGCGAGATCGACGAGAGCTTTACGTATAGCGCCTACGGCGGCATTTCGCAGAGCGAATTTGACGCGGCCGGGATATATAGGCCCAGCACGTTTTACAGCGAGGATAGCGCACGCGGCGTCTATAAAGGCGTCAAATTTAGCCTGTGCGAGGTGATCAGTCATGAGCGCGAATATCCGCAGGCAAATAACAAATACGTCGCCACCTTCGTCCTGCTAAAATACGCGCTTGATAAGTATTCGGACTTTAAAGGCAGCGTGCTAGTTTGCGAGTTCAATAAGAAATTTCGCGGCAAAACGGTCGCCGTGAGTAAGGATTTTAATACTAAATTTTTAGACGACAAAGAGCTGCTCGACGACGTCAAATTTAATGAAAATTTTAGAGTTTTTACGACCGATAAGATAGAGGCGAGATACCTGCTCACGCCTGCGTTTATGGGCAAGCTAAATATACTAAAAGCCTACAAAAACACGCTAAAATCGCCGAGTGCTGCCTTTATGGATAACAAATTTTATCTATTTTGCTTTAGCAGGAGAAATTTTTTCGAGGGGCGGCTTTTTGATAAACTAGACATCGCCGAGGCTCGCCGCGAGCAAAGATACGTGAGGCAGATGCTTAGCGTCATTGATGAACTAAATTTAAGTTTAGATATTTATAGGTAAATTTGCCTCAAATTTGCGCGATCTACCTTAAAAATACTGCAAATTTGACGCCGTCGGCGATAATTTTACGCTACTTTAAATTTACCGCCAAGCGTCAAATTTAACGGCGACCCGGCTAGTCCAGGGCCGCCGCGTTAAATTTAGCCGATTTTACGGATATTTGCAGGTAGCGCCTGCCTTGCACAGGTGCCCACTAGCCAGTCGTTTAGGCTAAATTTACCCTTTCGCTTTGGATCTAGTAGGCCAAGTTTGTTGTGATTTACTCCTTTTTCCGCATTTTCTAGCCAAAAGGCCGGTTTGCCGTCGATAAAATGCACTCTAGCGCCAAACTCATCGTGCCCAAAACCGTGCTCGAGGCTGATGACGCCGCTAGCGACGCCGTTTGTTACGAAGGCCTCGCCTGTTTGCGAGCCGTACGGCGTCGTGATCTTGACCTTGTCGCCAGTCTTGATACCCTGCTCGCTTGCGATATCCTCGGCGATCCTTACGAAATTTTTTGGATGTATGGCGCGTAGCTTTGGACTAACGATCGTGTAGTAGTGCTGGATGTTTGATTTTCTCGAACTTACGAGGTATTTCCACTCTGATTTTGGGAAAAACTTTTCCAGCGGAGTACCGTCGCTAGCGACCGCAAGGGCTAGAGTCGGCGTGCCCGGCATATACTCGCCCGTGATAGAGTGCCTATGTCCGCCAAGCGGCTCGTAGTAGATCGCAGCAGGCGTAGCGGCCGGGACTTTTACCGTGGTTTTATCGCCCTTATATGCACTTTCGTAGCTGTCAAACCTACCGCCTTTTGCCAGCACGTGCGCGACTTTTGGCTTTTCCTCGTCTTTTAAAAACGGCTCGAGCTTTTTCATGGTTTTTGAAATTTTGCTGAGTTTTAAGTCCTCTTTGCTGATATCTTTTATGCCCTCTCCGTCAAAGGCCAAATTTGCCAGCGCCGCGGCGTAATACTGCTCTTTAGTATCCAGATCCATCGGCTTTCCGTCTTTGTCCTTAAAGGCGCCCTTGCCAAATCCTTTTAGTCCGAGCCTCTTTGCCACCGCGATATAAAAGGCCTCCACGTCGATTAGCGTGCCGTCTGCGGCGCGGTCTTGTTTAGCGGCGACGGCCGGGTAGCGCACGACCGAGGTTTTAGCTATCGTACCCCAGAGCGAGTTTGGCAGCGCCCAGTTTTCGAGATTTACCCCGTCTGGTACGATGTAGTCGGCGTAGGCGTTAGTCTCGTTCATAAAGGCGTCGATACCGATGAAAAGCGGCAAATTTTTGCTATCTTTTAGCGCGTCGAGTACCGCAACCTCGAGCCCTGCCTGCCCATACATCACGTTTGTCATGTAGTTTATAAACGCTTTTACTTTGTACGGATAGCCCGCGGCGTGGCTAGTGAGCGTTTCGTTTACCAGTGGCATCGAGATAGGATACCACGGCTGCTGCGCCGGATAGCCGCTACCGCCGGCTGCGACTTTGCGCTTAAACTCCGAGCTCGTTTCGTAATACTTGCCCGAGCGGGATAAATTTAACCCGTTTGGCTTGTATGCGCCCTCGAAGCTCTCTAGATCGTATCTACCCTTTAAAAACTCGTGCGTGCCCGCGCTTGCGTTTACGCTGCCGCCCTTGTAGCCGTAGGTGCCCATGAGCGTGTTTAGACAAAATATCGCGTACGTGCTCATGGCTGCTTGCGTGTGCATCATGCCGCCGTGGACGTTGGTGCTGACCTGCCTGCCGTTTTTGGTGAAATTTTCGCATAGCCACAATATATCCTCCACGCTTACGCCGCAAATTTTAGAGTACTCTTTGAGGCTGTGTTTGTAGGCTGATTCTTTTAGCAGCTGCATCGAGCTTTTGACCTCGACTTTTTTGCCGTTAAGTAAAATTTTGCCCTTATAGTAGAGCTTAGCCGGCTCGTTTATCTTGTAACTTTGGATTTTACCGCTTTGAGAGCAGACCTGCCACTCGTCGCCAACAAGTGCAAATTTACCGTAGTCTAGGTGGCCTTTTTGCGTGATGACTAGGTGGGTGGCGTTGCACCAGTGTATCTCGCCGGCTAGCTTTGCTTGTTCTAAATTTGGCTGCATGAGGTAGTTTGCGGCGTATTTTTCGTTTTCTATGATCCAGCGTATCATCGCCATAGCAAGCGCAGTGTCGGTGCCCGGTTTTATACCGATCCAGCGGCCTTTGTCTGAGGCGGCGAATTTGACGGCGTTTGTTACCGTAGGATCTACCACCGCATAGCTGAAGTCATCGTTTGTACTTCTTGCGTGGGCGACCATTTTGGCTTGCTTTTGAAACGGATTTCCGCCGTTTGCCGGCGAGGTGCCCCAGTAGATGGTAAATTTGGAGTTTTCGTAGTCGGGCTTAGTATGGGCAAAGCCCTTTGCGTTGTGTGCGATCTTGCCGCCGACTCTAAAACCGCCGCCGCAGATACCGCCGTGCGAGTAGTGATTTATAGTGCCGAATGATTTTTTGATAAAGCGATCGACGATATCCGAGCGTCCGTCGTAGAGATAAAAGCTCAAAAGCTGATTGCGCTTGGTGCCGTATTCGGGATTTGCCTCGTCGATGAGCTCGTCTGAGAGTATGGCTCTAAGCCCGTCCACGTGCCCCTCCCCGAAAAGATCCCCGCCCTCTACGACCTCCTCGATGAGCTGTTCGAAGCTGATCTTTTTCCACTTGCCCTCGCCTCTTTTGCCCACTCGCTTTAGCGGCGATAAAATCCTAATAGGCGAAGCTATCATCTCAGGCAGCGCCGCGCCTCTAGCGCATACCGTGGCGCGCCGATCGTCCTCGCCGCTAGCCGTTGTTGCTAGCAACGCGTCGTTTATCGAGGTATCAAAGCTCGCCCAGTGCACGTTTGATAGCGGGTGGTATGGGTTGCCCGTGCATCTTAGTACGCGGTCTGCTTTTTCGTCCACATGCAGCCGCAGTCCGCACTTTGCCACGCAGCCGTGACACATAGAAAATACCACGCTATGGCCGTCGTTCATCGAAATTTTGCCGTCTTTTACGCTAAATTCGGGCTGTAGCGAGCTGCCCTGCGGTTTGTAGTCGTCTTTTATTTTTCCCGCGTCGTCCGCTACCGCAGCGGTCGCGCCTACGGCCGAGATCATCGCCGCGTTTTTTAGAAATTCTCGTCTTTGCATTATTTTCTCCTTACAGCGCGATCTCTTCGCTCCAGCTGATCGCTTGTTTGTAGCCTTTTTTAGCCGCCAGTTCCTTGTCGTTCTTAGCCAAAATTTCGCTCACGCCGTAGTAAAAAACCTGCGGATGAGTATTTTTCGGACTATCTAGCACCATCGTCTCGTGAGCGGCTAAAAATTTCCTGATATTTGAGTTTTCGTCGTTTAGATCGCCTATTATGCGGCTTCCGCCAACGCAGGTCTCCACGCACGCAGGCAACAATCCCTCGCGCAGTCTGTGATCGCAGAAGGTGCATTTATCAACCTTATAGGTCTGCATGCTTAGGTATCTGGCGTGATACGGACAGGCCTCGGCGCAAAGCGCGCAGCCAATGCACTCGGCGCTATTTACCTTTACGATACCGTTGCTTCTTTGGTAGCTCGCTCCCGTCGGACAAACGTCGATACAGGCTGGATTTTCGCAGTGATTACAAAGGCGCGGCAGCGAGGCGATAACGGCGCGGTTGCCGTCTTTGTCGCTAGCTTCGTACTCCGAAACGATCGTCCTAAAGGCGCCTGCTTGGACGTTGTTTTCCATAGCGCAGTTCATCGTGCACGACTGACAGCCGACGCAGCGCGTGAGGTCGATGACCATGCCGTAGCGCGGACCTTTGGTTTTTTCAAATTTATTCGGAGCGGCCCTAAGCGCGGTCGCCGCGATAAAAACACCCGCCGCAGCGATAAAGCTACGACGCGAACCTAGCGTTGATTGCATTTTTTCTCCTTTGAATCAAAATGGTTTCGTAACTTTATCATAACTTAACTTAAATGATAATATTAATATTTTGATTAAAATTGTTTTTCAGATTACCCCAAAATTTATTTTTTAGAAGCGTTTGGTTATAATGCTTTTCAAATTTTAATAAATTTAAGGAAAATATCTTGAAATACGCGCTTGATTGCAAGGATAGTTTTGAAAACTCGTTTATATTTTGGCTCACGAGATACGTCAAATTTAAGCTTAGCTCGCTATCAAACAAAGAGCTTCGCGACCCAAAGGCGCTAGCAAGCGTAAATTTCGCCCTTAGCCGCGAGATAAAAAACATCGACCAGCTCGACGGCCTCGTAAAATCGGCTAGAAACGCAGGACTAACGGGTATAAATACGTATTTTAATCCGCTTAAAAAGATATTCGAGACGCTCAAATTTTACGAGCTAGAGAGCCTAAAACAGATCGACGAGGAGCTGTTAAGCGAGGTGCTAGCTAGCGTCACGGGCGGGCTAAGCGACGCGAGCAAGAAAAACTACCGCATAAGCGCGATAAATTTTTTCGCATTTTTGGATAAGCAAAACGAAGAGGACGGCAAGGCGCATGTCTTTGACATCGAGCTGAAAAACTGGGGCGGCGTGGGCGGAGCGCGTGGGCAAAAGCTGCCCGAGTTTATGAGCGAGGATGAGGTAAAAAGATTTTTGGAAGCGATCGAAAATGCGGAGTTTAAAAGCAACGCCAACCGTAATAAGCTCATCATAAAAATCATTATTTTCACCGGCATCCGCGTGAGCGAGGCGCTAAATCTAAAGCGCAAAGATATAGCCGAGGACGGCGAACTCTACGTCATAAGAATCCGCGGCAAAGGCAACAAATACCGCGTCGTCATGATCAAACGCCGCCTCATCGAAGCCCACCTGGACGCGATCGCGATAAACTATATAAATAAAGAAGGCTATCTTTTTATCAACAAAAAAGGCACGCGCCTAACGCAAGCATACGTGAGCCGCATCGTCGAGCAGATCCTCTTTAAAGCGGGCATCCGCAAGGAAAAAAACGGCGCTCACATGCTGCGCCATACCTTTGCCACGATGCTTTACAAAAAGCAAAAGGATCTCGTTTTAGTTCAAGAAGCGCTCGGACACGCGAGCCTAAACACTTCGCGCATTTACACGCATTTTGATAGCGAAAAGCTCAAGCTCGCCGCTCAGGTAGCCGAGGAGCTAAGCGGAGAATAGCCGCTAAATTTGAGCGGTTTCAAATTTGACTCGGGTGGCTAACGGCACGCGAGCTTGCTAAATTTGAAATTTAGCTAAATTTGCGAGTCAATATGCTGTTTTCAAATTTGAGCAGTCTATATAATATAAGATAATTGCGCGGCTAAATTTAGAGAATTTGACGAGGGATGAAAAACGGTCGCGCCGGAAAACGCGACCGTAAATTTGGTTTAAATTTTAGAGATCGTTATTTTTTCTTTGTCGCTGCCGATTACGATCTCGTCGCCGCTTTCAAGCTCGTCGCGTAGGATCATATCGGCTAGCGGATCTTCGACCAGCTCATAGAGCGCGCGGCGAAGCGGTCTAGCGCCGTAAACGATGTCAAAGCCCGCACCCGCGATAAATTTCTTAGCCTCTTCGCTTAGGCTTGCTTTTATACCGCGATTTTGCAGCGTTTTTTCAAGCTCTTTAAACATTATATCTACGATTTTTATGAGTCCGTCTTCATCAAGCGGGTTAAAGATTATCGTGTCGTCGAGGCGGTTTAAAAACTCGGGTTTAAAGTAGTTTTTAAGCTCATTTTTGACCGCTTGCTCGCGCTCCTCGCCTTTTAGATCCATGATGAAATTTGACGCGATATTTGACGTGAGGATGATGATCGTGTTTTTAAAATCAACCGTCACGCCTTTATTATCAGTCGCCCGCCCGTCATCTAGGATACCTAAAAGCACGTTAAACACGTCCTTGTGAGCCTTTTCGATCTCGTCAAAAAGTATGACGCTATACGGGCGTCTGCGCACGGCTTCGGTTAGCTGTCCGCCTTCGTCGTAACCCACGTATCCAGGAGGCGCTCCGAGCAGGCGAGAGACGCTGTGCTTTTCCATGTATTCGCTCATATCAAAGCGTATGAGCGCGCGCTCGTCGTCAAATAAAAATTTAGCCAAAGCCTTCGCCGACTGCGTTTTACCCACGCCCGTAGGCCCTAAAAACAAAAACGATCCGATCGGACGCGCGCCCTCGTTTAGGCCGGCCTTGTTTCGCTTGATAGCTCTTGCTAGCGCGTGCAGCGCGGCATCCTGACCGACGACGCTTTCTCGCAAATGCTCCTCGATCATCAGGTATTTTTGTTTTTCGCTAGTTAGCATTTTGCTGACCGAAATTCCCGTCCATTTGCTTAGTATTTCGGCCACCAGCTCCTCATCAACCTGATTTTTTAGTAGCACGCCGCTTTTTTTCATCTCGTCCCATTTTTTTTCAAGTTCTTTTTGGCGATTGACTGCTTCTAAAATTTTGCCGTATTCTATCTCGGCCGCGCGCTGCAGATCGCCGTTTCTACGCGCTATCTCGGCCTCGCTTTTTAGGCTATCTATCTCTTTTTTTGCTTTTGATATGCCGCCAAAAACCGCCTTTTCGTTTTCAAATTTACCGTCAAGGGCGTGTTTTTGCTCGTTTAGATCGGCGATTTGCTTTTCTATCTCGGCTAGACGCGCCGCGTTTTTGGCCTCGTCTTCCATTTTTAGCGCCTCTTTTTCGACCTGTAGCGTCACGATCTCGCGTTTGATGCGAGCTAGCTCGTAGGGTTCGCTTTCTATTTGCATTTTGAGCTCGGCTGCGGCCTCGTCGATGAGATCGATCGCTTTATCGGGCAAAAAGCGGTTTGAAATGTAGCGGTCGCTTAGCTTTGCCGCCGCAACCAGCGCGCTATCGGTGATAGTTACGCCGTGGTGCACCTCGAGGCGCTCTTTTATGCCGCGTAAAATTTGAAGCGCTTCGTTTACGCTAGGTTCTTTGACGTCGATAGGCTGAAAGCGGCGTTGCAACGCGGCGTCCTTTTCAAAATACTTGCGGTACTCTTTTAGCGTCGTAGCGCCCACGGCATGCAACTCGCCTCTAGCAAGCGCGGGCTTTAGGATATTTGCCGCGTCCATGCTGCCTTCGCTTGCACCTGCGCCCACGATGGTATGTATCTCGTCGATAAAAAGGATGATATTTCCCGCGCTTTTTACCTCGTTTATGACGGCTTTTAGCCTGTCTTCAAATTCGCCGCGGTACTTTGCGCCTGCGATCAAAGCGCTCATATCGAGTGCTACTACGCGTTTGTTTGCTAGACTCGTAGGCACGTCTTTTGCCACGATTTTTTGCGCTAAGCCCTCCACGATAGCTGTTTTACCCACGCCCGGCTCGCCTAATAAAATAGGATTATTCTTGCTCTTTCTTATTAAAATTTGCATCATGCGCGTGATCTCTTCGTCGCGCCCGATGACTGGATCGAGCTCCTTATTTAGCGCCTTTGCGGTTAGATCGATGCCGTATTTTTCAAGACTATCTAGCGTCTCGTCGCTGGTTTGGCTATCTATCTTGCGCCCTGCCCTGATGCTTTCTAAATTTTTGCGGATTTCCAAAACGTCGGTAAATTTGCCTAAAATTTGCTTGATCTCAGGCAGCTCAAGCGCTGAGATAATCCATGTATCCACCGCGATATAGCTATCTCCTAGACTTACCATCAGAGCTTTTGCGCTTTCAAGAGAGTTAATTAGCTCCTTTGAAATTTGCACGTTTTCTTTGCTCACGTTTGAGCTTGTAGGTAGCTGTGCGGCTTTGCTTTTTACTTCAAGCTCCACGGCGTCTTTGCTGACGTTCATTTTGTTAAAGACTTGGTTGAGTAGCGAGCCGCTATCTGCGACCAGCGCCCAAAGCAAGTGAAGCGGAAACGTTTGCAGATTTTTCGCGTGAATCGCGAGCGCGACGCCCTTTTCTACCAGCTCTTGCATTTGTGCGGTTAAATTTTCGCCTAAATTCGCCATTTTTTCTCCTTTAGTTTATAGTGAGCGTATTATATAACTTTAGTCGATTATTGTCAAGTTATCTAAGCGGTTTTATATAAATACTTACGAAAGAAAATTAAATTTTATTAAATCTTTTATCCTATTTTTAGGCAAATTTAACTAAAATACCCCCACTTAAAAAGGCAGGAGATTAACTTTGAATAAAAAAAAGATGTTTTTGTTTTCAAGCGTTGCGAGCGCGATGATTTTCGGAGCGGTTTTTAGCGCAAATTTAAATGCTAAAGCCACCGAAGACGGCTCAAATTCTAAACTGCAATCGCTCTCAAAACTCACAAAAACCATTTCTACTATCGAAAAATATTATGTTGATGATTTACAGTTTAAAGAGATCGTGGATAAGGCCATAGAGGGGCTTTTAAACAACCTTGACGCGCATTCGGGATTTTTAAACGAAAAAGCGTTTAAAGATATGCAGGTGCAGACAAACGGGGAATTCGGCGGCCTTGGTATAACCGTCGGCATGAAAGACGGAGCGCTAACGGTCATCTCGCCTATAGAAAATACGCCTGCAGATAAGGCCGGCATAAAAAGTGGCGACATCATTCTTCGCATCGACGGAAACGCGACTCTAGGCACCACCATAGACGAAGCGGTTAATAAAATGCGTGGCAAACCAAAGACGCCTATCACGATAACTATCGTGCGAAAAGGCGAACAAAAGCCGTTTGACGTGAAGCTCGTGCGAGACATCATCTCGGTTGAGTCCGTTTACGCAAAGATGATCGAAAAAGACAATATCCTCTATCTTCGCGTGACAAATTTTGACAAGCACGTAACCGAAAAGGCCGAGGAATTTATCAAAAAATATCCAAAAGCGGAAGGCATCATCCTTGATCTTCGAAACAACCCGGGCGGACTTTTAAACCAAGCGGTCGGACTGACGAATTTGTTTATAGATAGCGGCGTGATCGTATCTCAAAAGGGTAGAAACGAGAGCGAAAATAGCGAATTTAAAGCTGCAAGAGCAAATAAAATCACAAATTTACCGCTTGCGGTGCTAGTTAACGGCGGAAGCGCGAGCGCGAGCGAGATCGTTAGCGGATCGCTACAAGACCACAAACGAGCCGTCGTTATCGGTGAAAAGACGTTCGGTAAAGGCAGCGTGCAGATCATCCTACCCGTAGATGACAAAGAGGCCATCCGCCTAACGATAGCGCGCTACTACCTACCTAGCGGCCGCACTATACAAGCAACGGGCGTGGAACCTGATATCGTTGTATTTCCGGGTAAAGTGCCTCAGCATGACGAAAATGCCTTTTCTATAAAAGAGAGCGAACTAAAAAAACACCTAACCAACGAACTGAGTAAAATAGACGCAAATAGCGACAAAAACACTACGAAAATCACAGATAATAAAACTATAATAACCGAGGCTAACGTAAACGACGATATACAACTAAAATCGGCGATTGACGCGATCAAAATTTTACAGCTAAAATAAGGAGTGCAAAAATGCAAAAAAAAGAGCTGATCTACGAGGGCAAGGGAAAAAAGATGTTCGCAACGGACGATGCGAACTTGCTAATAGCGGAATTTAAAGACGACCTAACCGCCTTTGATGCGCAAAAAAGAGGTAACGAAGCCGGCAAAGGCGCGTTAAATAACAAAATTTCGACGCAGCTTTTTCATCTTTTAAAAGAAAAAGGCATCCCGACTCACCTGGTCGAAACTCTAAGCGACACCGAGCAGCTCGTGAAAAAATGCGAAATCATCCCGCTTGAAGTGGTTGTGAGAAATATCGCCACCGGCTCTCTAACAAAGCGCCTCGCGATAAAAGAAGGCACGGTTTTGTCGTTTCCATTGGTAGAGTTTTACTACAAAAACGACGATCTACACGATCCGCTCGTAAACGACGAACACTGTCTAATCATGGGCTTAGTTAAGAGCGAAAACGACCTTGATAGGCTAAAACATATGGGTCGCGAGATAAACGCTATCCTATTTAAATTTTTCGCAGACAGAAACTTAAAATTAGTCGATTTTAAAGTAGAATTTGGCGTCGATAAGGACGGAAATATCCTGCTAGCAGACGAGATCAGCCCCGATAGCTGCCGCTTTTGGGACGCGACTACGAACGAAAAACTCGATAAAGATAGATTTCGCCAAGATCTCGGTAGCGTAAAAGTCGCCTACGAAGAAGTTTTAAAAAGAATTTTATCTAAGGTTTAAAATGAAAGCTACCATCAACGTATCCTTAAAAAACGGCGTTTTAGACCCACAAGGAAAGGCAGTCGAGCACGCGCTCGGATCGCTTGGATTTAATAGCGTAAGCGGCGTGCGAATAGGCAAACAAATCGTGCTTGACATAGACGCCGCAAGCAAAGACGAAGCGCGCAAGGAGCTCACCAAAATGTGCGAAGAGCTGATCGCAAACACCGTCATAGAGGACTACGAGATAATTTTGAACGATAAATGCGAGAGCGCAAAATGAAAGTCGCCATCGTTTTGTTTCCAGGCACGAACTGCGAGCAAGATACAAAGTACGCTTTTGAGCTTTTGGGTTGCCAGACGCAGATAATCTGGCACAAAGAAAGCGAGATAAATGCCGATCTTATCGTGCTTCCGGGCGGATTTAGCTACGGCGACTACTTGCGCACGGCAGCTATTGCTAAATTTAGCCCGGCAATGAGTGCGGTTGTAAAACATGCGCAAAAAGGCGGATACGTGCTTGGTATTTGCAACGGATTTCAGATGCTATGCGAGCTAAAACTGCTTGCAGGCGCGATGAGACGAAACGAAAATTTAAGCTTCATCTCAAAATATCACCACCTAAAAGTGATCTCAAACGAAAATAAATTTCTCTCAAATTTAAGCGTCGGCGAGATCGTAAACATCCCGATCGCTCACGGCGAGGGCAACTTTTATGCCGATGAAGCGACGCTAAAAGGCCTCTATGACAACGATCAGGTGTTGCTAAAATACTGCGACGCAAACGGCGCAGAGCTAAATCCAAACGGCTCTGTTGACGAGGTGGCTGGAATTTGCGATAAGAACAAAAAGATATTCGGCCTCATGCCTCACCCAGAGCGCGCCTGCGAGAAGTTTTTAGGAACGGATGATGGACTAAAGATGCTAAAAGGGCTAGTTTGCTAAAGCCCTTTTTAGCCTTTTTTACTATATTTGTTTTAGCTTGCGGGGCCACTGAGCCTAGCGTGTTTGATATGATGGGCGACGAGCAAAGCCAAAAAGTGATCAAGCCTGCTCCGCAAACGCCGGCACAAAAGCCAAATTTACAAAACAGAGCGCCGAGTGCTGAAAATAGAACTCCGAGCCAGACGCAAAGTACGGCTACTCAAAATAGAACCCCCGTAGCGCAAAGCCAAACCCCAAGCAACCAAGGCGGCACGCATCTGCGCCAGCCTATCCCTCAAAATATCGCACCCACCAACGAACCAGAGCTAAATTTAAAAGACAGCCAGCTCTACGAGCGCGTGCAGCCAAACGATATTATCATTAAGGCCTTAAACGCGCCAAAACAAGTCTACGTCGGGCAAATTTTTAGCTTTACGCTCTCGGTCGACATCCAGGATAATATCGCGGTAGATTTGCAAACCATCTTGCCCGAAACCGAAAATCTAAAATGGCTAAGTTCAAATTTGCGCTGGGATAACGACGGCAAAGGCGTTTACAAGGCTCAAATTTACGCCGAGGCCTCCGCCGAGGCCGTGAAAAATCCAAAAATCACTGTAAATTTAAAGCGTAACGGCGAGTTTTTCCAAACGGCAAATTTGACGCTTTCGCTACCTAAAATCATAGCGCTAAAAAGCGGCGAGAAATACAACCGCGTCGTCGCTCAAAATCTCGAAGTCAAAAAATACAAAACCAACAAATTTGACGACAAAAATCTCATCATGATCGTCGAAGTAAACGCGCAAAAAGGCAATATTGCGGATTTTTTCATTGAGGATAAGGACATCATCAAGCAAGGCGTGGACTCCACAAGCGGAGAATTTGACGCGCAAAGCGGATATTATTTTGCGATTTTTTCACCTGAAAAAACCTCGATAGATTTTAACTATTTTAGCCTTGCAAAAAAAGATTTCGTGAGCTTCTCGCTCCCGGTAGTCGTGGAGGACGACGAGATCAGCACGCAAATCGGACTAAATCCAAAGCAAAGCAAATTTGAAATTTACAAAAATATCGGAGTTTACGCGCTTTTCGGTATTTTCTTGATCACGTTTTTGTTTAAGCGCGATGCGATCTTCCTCGTCGTCGTGGTCGGCCTTGGAGCCTATATCCTTTATAGCTACAATCCGTTTGGCGGCGCGACGCTAAGACAAAACATAAACGTAAAAATTTTGCCTACGCAAAACTCGAGCGTATTTTATACCTCAAAAGCGGAGGAAAAGATCGAGATCCTCGGCGAGCGCGGAGACTACGTAAAAATTTTACTAGACGACGGTAAGATAGGCTGGGTAAAAAAAGATGATATTTTCTAGGATAAAGGCCGCGTATTTCACGGTCGAGTTTCTCATTAGCATACTTTTGGTCGTATTTTTTATGTGGCTTTTTAAAAAGCATATTCACGGCGTGAGGAAAATTTGGGGCAGGAGCCAGCGATTTTTCGGATTTTATTCGCTCGAAGTCATCGGTAACTTCGACGAGCGCGCAAATATGATCATCATGAACCATCAAAGCATGCTAGATATCGTCGTTTTAGAGGAAGTCTATCCTAAAAATCTCTGCTGGATCGCTAAAAAAGAGATCGCCGACCTTCCCGTCATCGGTCAGATCATCCACATACCGCAAATGATCTCGGTCGAGCGCGAGAACAAACGCTCGCTCATCAAGCTCGTAAAAGACGCACAAGACCGCGTCGAAAAAGGGCGCGTGCTGGCGATTTTCCCCGAGGGAACACGCTCGCACTCAAAGGAGCTTTTGCCGTTTAAAGGCGGTGCGAAAATCATCGCCGACAAGCTAAATCTAAAAATCCAGCCCATCGTGATCACGGGTTCGGACATCTTGGATGTGAAAAATTTTAGCTTTAAAAATGGCAAAATCAAAATCATCTGCCTAGATCTCATCGATACCACCGACCCTGAGTGGCTAGAAAACGCAAGAGCTAAAATGCAAGAAACGCTAGATAACGAGAGGCAAAAAGTGGCGATTTAAACGCCGTTTTATCGTAAATTTTGCCGTGCGCGTAAATTTGACGAACTTTTCAGCTAAAATTTGAGCCAAATTTACCACGAGCAATTTTAGTCATTAAAATCTCTAAGTCAAATTTAACCGCCTCGTAAAAGCCGTAAATTTAGGAGGATTTATGAAAAAGCTCGCCGTTATCTTTATAGTTTTAATTCAAATTTTATTCGCTTCAAATTTACCAGAGCCTGACCTTGATATCTTTTTCGATGAAAATGCCACAAGCAAACAAATAGACGCTGGGCTCGATCAAATTTTATATTTTTTATCGCAAAACCCGCACCGCGTAAACGACGAATACGGCGAATTTAACGACCGCCTTTTTTCGCCCTTTATCTACAACTTAAAAATTATAAAAACAGGCAAATTTGACTTTGAACGCATAAAAAAGGCGCTCAAATTTAAGCCGGATCTTAACTATAAATTTATGATTTTCATGCCTATTGACGCGGTTATTGCACTTGGCATAAACTCTGACGGCAAATATAAATTCGATCAAAAAGAAACGATACGTCTCATCGACCTGCTCGTAGCAAACGGTGCGGATATCGGCTCGCCCGAGCTTTTGCGCACGGCTTGCAATGTCGAAGCGTTTGAGATTTTTAGCCACCTTCTTAGCAAAGGCGCGCGCGGCGACAAAGATGTGATGCTTTGTGTGGCTGGCGGGATAGCTATCTTTATGGGTCAAAACGGTGCCTCGCCGATCGCAAACGCTCCGCTTGATCCAAAAATAAGGCAGTTTGCGAAAACCTCAAAATTTACCGAATTTTACCGCGATAAAATGCGCTACCTTGAGGAGCTGCTGAAATTTGAACCGCTTAGCGAATTTGAGGCCAAAGAGCTGGAAGTTTTTACGAAACTATCCGCGATCTTAGACAGCGAGGATATGGTTAAATTTCTGCTAAAAAACGGCATTTGCAAGCAAGAAAATTTACAAACCTCGTGCGAAAATCTCAAAAAGTACGCGACCCACTACGACGCAAAAGAGAGCCTAAGGCTGATAAACGAAGTCAGATAGTATAACGCGGTAAGCAAGCGACATGAAGCTAAATTTAAGGGCAAATTTAAACAAGACGGCCTAGGTTAAATTTGCCGCTTCAAATTTAGACTGTTGGATTTAGACTCAAATTTTACTGCAGCGCATGTAAATTTAAGGATGGATGATGAAAATTTCTTTACGATTTTTGTCGCTTGCTCTACTCTTTTTATTTGCGCCGCTTTTTGCGCTAGATCAAGACGAAGCGGTCAAGGTTTGCGAGCAGATAGACGCGGGGCTTGATCAAATTTTGGATTTTTTGCGGCAAAACCCGCACCGCTTAAACGACGAGCTGGGCGAGTATTGCGACCGCCTTTTTACGCCTTTTGTATTTAACGCCAAAATGTATAACACGGACAAAATCGACTTTGTGCGGATAAAAAAAGCACTCAAATTTGAGAAACAAATTTTAGATTAGTTGATAGTAGTTGTATCAAGTTTAAAGATATTCTTAGCACCTTGTGCTATAATCTGCTAAAAATTTTAAGAACAAAGGACGAAAAATGAGCGAAAAATTTGAATTTCAAACCGAGGTAAACGAGCTGCTAAATTTGATGATACACTCGCTTTACTCGAACAAAGAGATATTTTTGCGCGAGCTAATCTCAAACGCAAGCGACGCGCTAGATAAGCTAAACTACCTCTGCCTCACGGATGACGCGTACAAAAGTCTAAGCTACTCTCCGCGAATCGATATCAAAATAGACAAAGATAAAAAGACGCTAACGATCAGCGATAACGGCATCGGCATGGACAAAAATGAGCTGATAAATAACCTCGGTACCATCGCTAGAAGCGGTACGAAAGGCTTTTTAGACAAGCTAAGCGGTCAAGCTAAAAAAGATAGTGCGCTCATCGGGCAGTTTGGCGTCGGGTTTTATTCGGCATTTATGGTTGCGGATAAGATCGAAGTCGTGAGCAAAAAGGCGCTTGGCGAAGAGGCCTTTATGTGGAGCTCGGATGCGAAAACATACGAAATATCGCCCGCGCAAAAAGTTAGCCACGGCACCTCGATCACGCTTTATCTAAAAGATGACGAGTTTGCCGAGTCCTACCGTATCGAAAATATCGTCAAAAAATACTCCAACCACATCCCGTACCCGATATTTGCAGATAAAGAAGAGTACGTGCCGCCTAAAGATGGCGAAAAAGAGGGCTCGTACGAGACCAAAAACGTGCAGATAAATAAGGCTTCCGCACTTTGGAAAATGAGTAAAAGCGTGCTAAAAGACGCCGACTATAACGACTTTTATAAACAAATTTCACACGATAGCGAAGATCCGCTACTATGCGTACATACAAAAGCCGAGGGCAAGACCGAGTACACTACCCTATTTTTCGTGCCGGCGTCAGAGCCGTTTGATCTATTTCGCGTGGACTATCAAAGCGGCGTGAAACTCTACGTCAAAAGCGTATTTATCAGCGACGACGCCAAAGAGATGCTTCCGCCGTATCTTAGATTTGTCCGCGGTATCATCGATGTTGAAGACCTGCCGCTAAACGTCAGCCGCGAGATCCTGCAAGAAAACAGCATAATGCGCAGCGTAAAGGAGCAAAGCGTCAAGAAAATCCTAGGCGAACTAGCCAAACTAAAAGAAAAAGATAGAGAAAAATACATCAAATTTTATAAAATATTTGGCAAGGTTATCAAAGAGGGACTTTACGGATTTAGCAGCGAAAAGGAGCAAATTTTAGACCTTTGTCTCTTTAAATCAAGCAAACGCGAGGGACTAGTCAGCCTAAAAGAGTACAAAGAGGCAATGAAAGACGGACAAAAATCGATCTACTATATCAGCGGAAACAACGAAACTATGCTAAGAAATTCGCCGCTTTTAGAGAGCTTTAAGGCTGAAGGGATAGAAGTGCTCATCATGGACGAGGAGATAGACTCTATCGTCATGCCGATGGTGCAAGACTATGACAAAACCCCGATAAAAGCGGTAAATCACACCGATATCGACGCCGAGATCAAGTCTGAAAAAAGCGAAGCCGACGATGGTAAATTCGCCGCGCTACTAGCTAAGATGAAAGAGATACTAAAAGACGAAGTCAAGGACGTAAAGCTAAGCTCGCGCCTAAGCGAAAGCGCCGCCGTCATCGTCTATGATAAAAACGATCCCGACTACGCTACGCAGATGATGCTAAAGCAGATGGGGCATAGCGCGGGTAAAATTTTACCGATACTAGAGATTAATCCAAAGCACGAGCTCTTTGAAAAGCTATCTCAAAACGAGGCAATGATCTACGATGCGGCGGAGCTACTTTTGGATATGGCTAAGCTAAACGAAGGCGTCGCTATCGACGATCCGTCGGCATTTAGTAAAAAGCTAACCAAAATCCTACTAAAAGCGATCTAAATTTAAGCCTTTTTTGGCTTAAATTTTATTTTCGGTTCGGCGGCGGAGTTAAATTTGCCGCCGAGTTTTATCTAAATTTACGCACTCTACTTACCTTTTTTAAACGCTAATTTGCTTAAATTTATCCAAATTCAAAAAATCGTAAATCGCCGAAATTTAGCCCCATCTTGCCTAATTTTCTTTCATTTGTTTATGTTTTATTCGTTAAATACGGCTTGGCTTATGAACCGGCGCATAATTTAACCGAAAAAGCCCATCAAAAACCGCACCAAAACCAAATTCGCCTTATCGTCTTGCCGCTTGCCAAAGCCGCTTTGCTAAGTAAATTTCTTGATTTATACGATATTTAGCTATAATCGCTCGCAATTTTAAGGCATAAAATGAATGAAAATAAAGAATATTTCGTAAACAAAGAAGATTTTATCGTATCAAAAACCGACGTAAAGGGCAGGATAACCTACTGCAATCAGCCGTTTTTAAAAATCGTCGGTGCTACGCAAGAGCAGCTTTTGCACAAGCCGCACAACATCATCAGGCACCCCGATATGCCGCGCATAGTGTTTAAGCTACTGTGGGAGCGCATCAAGGCGAAGCAAGAAATCTTTGCATTCGTTAAAAACAAGAGCTTTGACGGCGGCTTTTACTGGGTATTTGCCAACATCACGGCTTCGTTAGACGCTAACGGCGAGATCATCGGCTACTACTCCGTCCGCCGCAAGCCAAATCCAGAGGGCGTCAAATTTATCGAGGGCGTATATAGACGGCTGCTTGAGGCCGAAAAAAGCGGCGGCATGGAGGCCTCAAGCAAGTTACTGAGGCAAATTTTAGCCGGCGCCGGCGCCAGCTACGACGAGTTGGTACATAAACTTCAGCGAGGACAGATATAAGATACTCTCGTCTCTGGCGATATAAATACCAAAAAACAAGCCTAACGAACTTGAAAAATGGATATCAAGCCGCAAGAAGCGATCATAAGCGTCGTGCAGTTTAGCGCTCTGACAAGCTCAGTCAAAGAGTAAAAGATAAAGTCTATCGGATACTTTTTCGGCTGTTTTCGACAACGAGGAGTACTATGCCAACATCAGCGCCTATCTCTCGCATAATGGCAAATCGCAAACTCAAAGTCGCCGCAAAAAATATCAAAGATATAACCGAGCTCCTGCAAGTTCAAAGCGCCATCATGCAAAAATACAAAAGGCGAAGCCTTTTTAATAATGACACGACTCGTCCGCGCGCCGTAAAGACGCAACTGGCCGAGAGCACAATCGCGACTTGATAAACTACTAAAAATGCAGGCCGGTATCGTCTCAAACGTAATTTTGGGCGAGTTTAAGATGGCGTATAAGTTTTTACTCTACTCGGTTTTTTTAGCAAAAAGCAGAGGCGATCAGCTCCTTTTAGCCGAGATAATCAGCGTTTGTGATAAGATTGCGGCGATGATAGAACCGGTTTTTAGCGGTCAAAGTCTGCAAACCGGCGAGCTCGTGTATCACTATCTGATTTACGAGCTGCGAGAGTTGAAAGCGAATTTTATAAACTAATTTTCAAATTTGAAAAATAAAGATATTTAAATTTAACGCTCTGCCGTAATTTTAAATATCTTTTAAAATTTCATCCACTATTTTTCGTGCACCGCCATTATCTATCTGCCTAGAAAGCTTGCTTGAAATTCGCGATATATCCATCTCATTTATCAAATTTAGCATCTCGTCTGCATCGATATCGCCGCCTTTTTGAAAGCAAAATTTGGCCAAATTTTGATCCACTAGAAATTTAGCATTAAAGACCTGATGGTTATTTGCGGCGTGAGGGTAAGGTACGAATACGCTAGGCAGCGCGTTTGCCGTGAGCTCCCATAGCGTACCCGCCCCTGCGCGGCTTATCGCCAGATCGGCGCGGCTTATTTTGAGCTCTATTTTAGGATCAAAGTCAAAAAGATCGAGTTCCTCGCCAGCAAGGCCTAGTTTTTTGTACTCCTCTTGCAAACTCTCAAGCGAGTTTTTGCCGCATTGATGGATGATTTTTACGCCTTTTTGTTTGAATACTGGAGCTAGCTTTAAAGCTAGCGAATTTATTGCCGCAGCACCTTGTGAACCGCCTAAAAATATCACCGTTTTTAGCTCGCTGCGAAGCCTAGCCGAGCTAAAAAATCTCTCCGCTACGGGATAGCTAAACACAGGCTTAAAATACGAGCTAAAAAAGCCCTTTGCGAGCGGTTTTAAGAGCTTGTTTAGGTTGCCGATCACAGCATTTTGCTCATGGATAAAAAGCGGCGTGCGCGATATAATCGCCGCAAATGCTGCAGGCGCCGCGCTGTATCCGCCCACGCTAACGACGGCTTTTACGGCATAAGTCTTAAAAATTTTTCGGCATTTAAAGGCTAACTTTAGGATATTAAAAAGCGAAAAAAGTTTGCCGAGCCCCTTTTTGTTTACGACTCCGCTGCTAGGCAGAAAAAATTTCTCGCTAAATGCGGCGCCGTTTTCAAACCACATCTTATCCTGGCCGCTACTAGAGCCCACAAATATCGTCCTGCATCCGCGCAAAACTATCTCCTCGTTTAGAGCTTTTGCGACGGCTAGATGTCCGCCCGTGCCTCCGCCGCAGATAACGATAGTGCCGTTTTGCAGACTGCCTAAAGCTTTGTTTTGGGTTTCGTCGCTAGTCAAATTTGACGGCGAAATTTCAGCCGAAATTTGTTTGTCTCTTAAATTTTCAGACGTCAAATTTTACTCCTTGCCTTTTAAATTTGAAGTGCTTAAATTTTCCTTACCATGCCGCAAGTCAAATTTAAGCTCAATCTTTTACTTTTTTACTCACCATCAGCACCATGCCGACCCCTATGCAAAGCGCTAGGATCGAGCTGCCACCGTAGCTTAGAAACGGCACGGCGATGCCTTTGATAGGCGTGATCGAGGTGATGCCGTATGAGTTCATGATAAACGAAAACGAGATGAGAAGCCCGACGCCGAGCGTAAAGAGGTGGTAGACTTTGTTTTCACTCCTTGACGAGACGCGAAAAATACGGAAAAGCAAAATCAAAAGAAGCGACGTGATGATAAGTATCCCCAGCACCCCGACCTCCTCGGCGATACCGGCAAGTACGAAGTCCGTGTGCACTTCGCTCAAAAATCCGAGCTTAAACACGCCAGCTCCCAGCCCTTCGCCGAAAAATCCGCCGTGCTTTATCGCATTAAGCGAGTGCGAGATCTGATATGGCTCAGGTACGCCCTCGACGCGAAACATATTTGCCATACTTTCGGGCATTAGCGAAAGAACCATATTTTGCACCGTGCCCCACCATGATTTTATACGCAAAATTCGGTGCTCCGACGTAAAAATAGCGACAAAAGCAAGCACTGAAGCGCCCGCCATACCGATGACGAAAAGCCGCTTGCTAGTACCGGCAAAAAGCATCATAACGATAAGCGTAAGCGCCAAAACGACGACTTGTCCGAGGTCGTTTTGAAGAATAGCGATGAGATAAACGGCTATCAAAAACAAAAACATATAAGGCAAAATGAGCTTAAATTCCTGCTTTAGACTCTTTTTGCTGCCGTCGATCTTGCGCGCAAAACTCCATGCCAAAAAGTAAACGAAACCGATCTTAAAAAACTCAACAGGTGCCAAAGAAAAACCCGGCAAGCGTATCCAGCGCTTCGCACCGCCCGCATCGGTAACCAGCGAGCTAGGTAGCGCGTGCATAGCTCCCATCGCGATAGCGCAAAAGCCAAACAGACAAAAGCCGATCCAGACCATGGATTTGTCAGGGTCTAGGCGCGAGATGCCCCACATCAAAAATATCCCGATCGCTCCCACGACAAGCTGTCTGATGAAAAAATGATAAGGCTCGTAGTTAAAAAAAAGCACGGTAAAAACGGGCAAGGATAGCGAAAAAACAATACCGATAGTAATGAGCGCGACGCAAGAGTAAAATATCCACTTATCCGCCTGCATTTTTCCCTTTCCCGAGTTAAATTTAAAGGGCGATTTTACTTAACTATGACTTACAAAGATGTTAATCGGGTGTTTATAAATTTCAAATTTTACCAAATCATCGCTATAAAAAATATACTAATATATATTATACCAATATATAATTTTAATTTTGTATTAAGTAAACAATTTGTAACATACGCGCGTTATGCAAATTTAGCATAAAACCAATAAGGAGTCTAAATGAGAGTGAAATTTTCAGTTGCCACATGTGCGGTTTTGGCGCTATTTACGGCGCAAGCAAATGCCGCAGATACGGTTAAGCTAGAAGGCGTCGAGATAAACAGCGTCGGCGATAACATCAGCGAGAGCGGTATCAGCGAGGGCATCCTAGCTAAAAACGTGCAAAACGGTATCCTAGCCGGCAAAAAGGTACTAGACACCCCGTATCAGATAAGCACGATCACAAAAGAAACGATGAATCACCAAGGCGTGACCGGTTTTGAGGAGGCAGTGAAATACTTCCCGTCCGCGCAGGTTCAGATGAGAGGCGGCACCACGGTAGGTCGTCCGCAAACTCGCGGCTTTGAGGGTAGCGTCGTGGGTAACGTTTTTTGGGACGGCTTTTACGCTATCTCGACTACGGCGATTCCTATGGCGATGTTTGAGAGTTTGCAGATACAAAACGGTCTTGCCGGCTCGCTCTACGGCCCGCAAAATCCAGTCGGCGTCTTTAACTATACTAGAAAACGCCCGGTAGATAATGAGCACAGTATTTGGGCGGACTACGCTTCGCGAGAGCACTTTGGCGTGGGCGTAGATAGCTCGATGAAATTTGACAAGGTAGGCTACCGCGCGGTCGTATACGGCTCAGATGGCGCAAAACAAGTAAAAGACAGCAACTATCAGCGCCGCTTAGCCAGCATCACGCTCGAGTTTTATCCGACCGAGTCGCTTACGTTTGAGACTGCGGCTAGCTACTACGAGCACAACACTCACGGCTTTGCTGGACTTTTTGCGCTTTACGTAAAAGACGGCATGATCAGAAACGACCTAAAGCTACCAGATCCGGTCGATAACAAAACTCCTGGCCTTGGTCAGCCATACGGCGGTATGAATCTAAAAACGACGACAGCTAGCGCTAAATTTAAATACGCTCCGAGCGAGGATTGGTATTTCGAGGGCGGATATCAGTTCCAGCGAACAGACCGCCACATACACAGCGTCGTAAACAGGATCACGGATAAAAACGGCAACTACGATACCTATCACAGCGGCGGAGCGACGGCGGCGTATAGATTTGACCTACCTAGCGGCTATTTAAAGGCGGTCACGGACTTTGATACCTGGGGGCTAAATCACAACTTTAGCGTGCAGGCAAACGGATATAGATATGTGCAATATCGCTACTCAAATTTAAGCACGACAACCAAAGCGGGCTCGGCAAATATCAACGATCCTAAAGTTTTCTCGCATCCAAACTCTAAAAAAGGCTCAAATTTATATAAACTCAGCACGACCGATATGAAAAATATCTCCGTGCTAGACGATATCACGATAAACGATAACTTTAGCTTGCTATTAAGTCTCTCAAACAGCTGGATAAAAGAGCGCACTCGTCCGGCCATAACCGCTACGCAAAGACAGCTAAAACCTATCGTGACCAAATACGACGAATCCGGCCTTAGCTACGGCGCGAGCCTAGTTTATAAACCGGTTGAAAACGTGAGCACCTATATTACCTTTGCCGATAGCTTGCAACAAGGCGGTAGCAGCACGAACACCGACGGCACGACCAGCGTGCTAAAACCGTATCGCTCGAAACAATACGAAATAGGCGCCAAAGCTCGCATAAACGAGATCGACTTTAGCACGGCGGTATTTAGGATACAGCGCCCTATCGCCTATGTCGGCAGCAACGGCAGATACGACGTCCAAGGCGAGCAGGTAAATACTGGCTTTGAGTTTATGAGCGGCGGCAAAATCACGTCAAATTTAAGCGTTCTAGGCGGATTTACGCTGATAAACTCTAAATTTAAAGACCCGCTACTAAAAGGCGCAAACGGCAAAGTCGTAAACGGCGTGCCTAAACTAAACTCGAATTTGCTATTTGACTACGTGGTGCCAAATACCGAAAAGCTCGCGTTTAGCGCAAATTTTCACTACACGAGCAAGATGTATATAGACGATCTAAACACTCAGGCTACGCCTAGCTTTTTCGTCACGGATCTTGGCGTGAGATATGTTAGCCGCGCGATGCTGGGCAAACAAACCACTTTGCGCTTTAACGTAAATAACGTATTTAACAAAAAATACTGGGCAGGCATGTATCCTGCAAGTGCTGATGGCGCAGGTACCAGCGCTAGCGTTCTTGGCGTAGCTAACGGGCTAAGCCTGGGCGAGAGTAGGATGTTTATGCTGTCAGCCGAAGTCAAATTTTAATTTGACTTAAGGCTTGCCTCGCGAGCGTCTTTAGCGGAGCCAGAAATTTTCATCCTCGATGAACTGCGCGTTCTATCTTTGGTAGAAAATTTCTTCGCGCCTTAAAGCCGTCTCGCGATACTTTACCTTGGCTTCTTTTCTTCAAATTTGGAGTAAAATTTACCCGCCAAGACCCGCGACTTGGCAATGCCGATTTATTTATATAATCAGTTCCGCGCTACTTCACGGCTTGCGTTTGCAGCTTTTCAAAAAGCTTTTACGGGCCGCAGGCAAATTTAACAGTAAATTTTATGCATAACGTCAAATTTGAAAACAAATTTACTGCACAAATTTAAAGCTCAAATTTAAGCGCGCAGGCTTTTGACTGCTATTTAAATTTTCATAATTTTAAGCCCGTTTAGGTATAATCTGGCCTTTTAAAACGCGAGGAAAATATGCCCCTTTCAAAACTAAATCAAGAACAATACGCCGCCGCAACCGCTCCTGCCGGGCACAATCTAGTCATAGCAAGTGCCGGCACCGGCAAAACTAGCACCATCGTCGCGCGCATCGCTCATCTGCTAAATTTAGGCGTAAAGCCCGAAAAAATCCTGCTGCTAACCTTCACCAACAAGGCCGCGGCCGAGATGATCGAGCGTCTAAATAGGCATTTTGATAAAAAAATCACCTCGCGCATCACGGCCGGCACCTTTCACTCGGTTTCTTATTCGCTGCTTAAATTTCTAGAAAAACCGGTCACGCTAAAGCAGCCTAGCGAGCTAAAAACGCTGCTAAAATCGCTCGTCGAGAGGCGCAAATTTAACCACCTAAGCGACGTTAAACCATACGGCGGCGCCTATCTTTACGACGCGTATTCGCTGTATCAAAATTTAGCCTTAAAGCAGACTTTTGGCGAGTGGCTAAAGGAGCGAAGCGACGAACAAGGCGTATATGCCGAGATTTATGAGGACGTTTTGCGCGAATTTGAGGAGGAAAAGAGCAAATTCGGCTATGCGGATTTTAACGACTTGCTTATCAAAATGCGTAATGAACTGAGAAAAGGCGCGCCGCTAAAATTTGAGGAAATTTTAGTCGACGAGTATCAGGACACAAACTCGCTACAAGGCTCGCTAATCAGCGCCTTTGAGACGAAAAGCCTCTTTTGCGTCGGGGATTTTGACCAGAGCATTTACGCTTTTAACGGCGCAAACATCGAGATCATCGGCTCGTTTAAGGATCGCTTCGCAGACGCTAAAATTTACGCGCTAAACATCAACTACCGCAGCAGCTCCGCCATCCTAGCCCTTGCTAACAAAGTGATCGCAAACAATCCGCGCCTTTACGAAAAAAAGCTAGTCGTCGGCCGCGAGGGTAAATTTACCTCGCCAAAGCTGCTAGTTTACAACGAGCTTTTCGACCAGTACGCAAACATCGCGCAGATCATCGCCGTTTCAAAATATAAACAAGAAAACATCGCCATCATCTTTCGCAACAACTCAAGCGCCGACGGCCTAGAAGTCGCGCTGCGAGAGCTAGGTATCGGCTCCAAACGCAAGGGTGGCGTGAGCTTTTTTGAGAGCCGCGAGGTGCGCGCTGCGATGGATCTGCTAGGCATCCTCATAAACCCAAAAGACATCATGGCCTTTATCCACGTGTGCGAATACGCAAAAGGCGTGGGCGCTGCGCTTAGCAAGGAGATTTTTGAAGTGCTAAGCAAGGTCGGACACGGCGACGTCGTGCGAGGATTTTTGCAGCCCGACGAGAGCGTGGAAGCCTTTGCCAAAAAGACCAAAAACTACCAGCTGGGGCTTTTTGATGAGCTTGACGAGGTTGGGGAGAAGTCGCGATTTGCTAAATTTAACTTTAGCGAGAAATTTTTCGCGCACCCGATTTTAAAAATGCAAAAACTAAGCGAGAGCGGCGGGCAGTTTTTGTATGAAATTTACAACTTTTTAAGCGCCGCCAAACGCCACTCGCGCCCGACCTCGCTGGTAGAAGATCTCAAAAATAGCAAAATTTACGCCCTCATCGCCGATAACCTCGCGACCAAGCGCGCCACGCAAAAAAACGGCAACATAGACGAAACGCTAAAAAAAGAGGCCCTCGAGCGCATCGCGGGCAAGCTAGAGGTGCTGGGCGAGCTAGCCAAAAACTACTCGGAGGCGGAGAAATTTTATAACTTTATCACACTGGGCAGCAGCGAAATGAGCAGCGGCGAAGGGGTAAATCTGCTAAGCGTCCACGCCTCAAAGGGGCTTGAGTTTGACCTCGTTTTCGTAGTCGATCTCGCGCAAAATCGCTTCCCGAACCTCAAACTCATGAGCATGGGCGGCTCGCTCGAGGAGGAGCGGCGGCTATTTTACGTCGCAGTTACGAGGGCACGCGACGAGCTGATTTTAAGCTACGCCAAATACGACAAAATCAAAAAGATAAACTACCAGCCTAGCCAGTTTTTGATCGAGGCCGGGATGGCAAGCGCCGGGATTTAAATCTAACCTAAAATTTGAGGCTAAATTTGAGTCATTTAAATTTAGCCGCCCTATTTTATCTTTACATCTGCCGCAGTTGGCGCTTGGTATAACCTGCATCTTGAAAAGGCATTTTTTCAAATCAATCTCCGCCGACGTGAGTGGACTAAATTTCAAATCAAATTTGAGTAGCTAGAAGCAGCGCCGCTAAATTTGACTGCGCCGCCCAAACCAAATTTACGCCTACATAAAGCTCGGCGCGTCGTTTGAAAAAAGGATAAGATCGCCCGCTTTGGTATTTTGCGCCAAGGCTTCTTGCATTTTTGATTTGTCCTTGATGACGATGACTTTTGGCCTGCTTAGGTGCTTTAGCAGCGAGACGGCGTTTAGCGAGCTTGTCAGCATAACGATATCAAAGGTTTTGTTGATGATCTTGCTTAGTTTTTCGTTCTCCTCGTCGCTACTCTCCATGATGCCGGGCGTCACGAGCACCTTGCGCCCATCGTAGCTGGCGACTAGCTCGTAGCTCGCGCTCATACCGTTAAAGTTACCGTTAAAACCGTCGTCGATGATGATTTTGCCACCAGCATCGATGCGCTCGAGTCTATGCTCGACATTTTTTAGACGCGCTAGAGCCGCGGCGATCCTGGCCTCGTCTAGCCCCAGATATAACGCGGTTTTGACACAGACGGCTAGATTTGCGGCGTTAAATTTACCAAGTAGCGGCGAAGCAAATTCCCTCTCGCCAAGCTTAAATTTAACCCCATCCAAGCTCGCCTCCACACCGTTTAGATCGCTATCGTAAATTTCTATCTTTTCGCCCTCGTTTGCCTGCGTGCTGCTGTGCACGAAAGCCTTTTCTATGCGCTTTGAGCTAAGAGCTTCGAGCTTTGTGGCACGGATATTTTCAAGAGTTTTAAAGTACTCGATATGCTGCGCGCCAATCTCGCCGACGATCGCGATGTGCGGGTTCAAAAACTCCGTGATCTGTGCGATGTCGCCTTTTAGGCGTGCGCCGGCCTCGGCGATATATATCTGCGTACCGACGGCAAGTTCGTTGTTTACGTCTTGGATGAGGCCTGCTAGCGTGTTTACGCTGCGAGGGGTTTTGCGGCAGGCGAAGTCATTTTTAAGCAACTCAAATAGGAAATTTTTGATGCTGGTTTTGCCAAAACTCGCCGTTATCATGATGATTTTGAGCTCCGGCATCGAGGCTAGCTTTTTGCGCGCGCTGTTTTCGTATGCCTTAAATTTCGCCTTTTCCAACAAAAAACTAATCGCAAAAGAAGCCACGAGCGGCAGGACGACGCCTAAATTTACGCGGTACTGCGTCGCTACATAAACACCGTAGCTAGCGATAACGGCAAGCGCTAAGATAACAAAAAATCGCTTGACTCTAGGCGTAAAAACCAGCTTTTTATCGAGTTTTTTATGCCAAAGAGCGAGGCTTGGCACCAGCGCAAAGTAAAAATAAATCCAAAAAAAACGCTCCGCCCCGTAAAAAAGCACGATCGGCACGATAAGGAAAAACACGTGCCACAGCGGCCTAGTGAAGTGAAACAGCACGCGCTCAAACTTGTAGGAAAACCACTGAAGGCAGGTGATGAGATAAAATCCAAGCGCAAACGTAAATAAAATCTGCGTCGCGGCAAGGCCGATATTTATGAGGGTTTCGTTCATTTTTTCTCCTATGTTCGTTTGAGCGGGCTTTTCCCTGCCGCTTTTGTCAAATTTGACGTTTTGCAGTTTGTTTTTGCAGATTTGGCGTAAATTTTGATAGTTTTTTGTTAAATTTGAGAGCAAATTTATCCGCCCTGCTTTTTTTACGCCATAAAACGCAAATTTATCAGCCGAGATTTTACAGATTTTGGGCTTAAATTTAGCTCGTAAATTTGATGTAGGCCTGCCAAACCCGCATAAATTTAATGCTAACCTCTAGATTAAAAGCGCAAATACCAAATTTACGCGCTAGCTTAAATCAAACGTTTGTTGCACCGGCTTTTTGGTGATTTTTTGATCACCCTGCTCATCTTTTGGCAAAATTTGATTTTGATCGCCGCTGTTTAAAACGTCGTTTTTAAGTTCCGATTGATTTTGCGCGCTTTCTTGCTCGTCAAACAAATTTTTTTTAAAAATATTGTTCGCAACAACCTGACCGCTTTCGTCGCCTGTGCCATCAAGTTGCGGGTTTTGATCCACAAGGCCGCCGCTTTGTGATTGTTCGTCAAAAAGGCTGTTTTGAGAGATGGTTTTTGCGCTCGTCTCCAAATCCGCACGAGCAGGTTCGACCAAATTTTGCTCAGTATTATTTTTAAGATCACCGTTTTCGTAGGCGTCCCAGGCTTCCTCGCTCAAATTTTCATAGTTTTTCGGGCTTAAAATTTTCACGCTCTCGATCCCGCTTTCTTCATCCAAATCCATCAAATTTAACCCCGCGTTCACGACGCCGTCGATATAGCGCGCGTGAAGTAAAAAGAAAAAATGATCGCCTTTTAGCGCGTGAAATTCGCTGTTTTTGATGAGGCGACTCACGCGTTCGCCGCTTTTTAGAGGCGTGGCCTTATCCTCCTCGCCCCAAAATATAAACGCCTTACCGCCAAAGTCTGCAAATTTAGAGCTAAAGTCCTCGTCAACGACGTTTTTTAGGGTCTCGTACATCGTTTTGCTCATGCCTTTTACGTCTTTCGTGGCAAAAAACTTGTATAAAAACCCCAGACCGAACAGCTTTAAAAACTTAAACAAAGCAATCTTAAAACGCACCCAAAGCGGCTTTTTGGCTACGATGCCGGCTGAGCTTAAAAGCGCAAGATATTCGGGATTTAGCAGGGTTGCGACCTTGCCGCCGAAGCTGTGTCCGAAGATGATTTTAGGATTCGCGCCAAGCTCGTCCAAAAATGATTTCATGATTTTTGCGTAGTCTTTCGTCGCTAGCGCACCGTGCATACTGCTCGCGCCAAAGCCCGGCATATCGACGTAAATGTGCCGCAAGTCCTTAAAATATGCGCCGAAAGCCTTTTTCATAATCTCTTTGTTTGCACCCCAGCCGTGCAAAAATAGCGCGACGTCCTTGTTTGCGGGATTTACGGTTTCGTAGCTGATGCGGTAAATTTTGCCGCCGTATTTTACCTCTTTGACCGCCATTATTCGCCGCTTCCGGCTCGTTTTTTAGCCTCATATATGCTTTGGAGCACCTCGACAGCCTCGCATAGGCGCTCGTATTCGCCCATATTTAGCAGTACGGCTTCAAATTTATTATTTTTGACGATAACGGCGCGCTTCATCTGTGCCTTGCCGACCTTGCCTAAAACGGCGCTAAAATTTCGCACCACTTCAGTTGCCGTGTAAATTTCATCTTTGCTAAAAGTAGTCATTTCTGCTCTTTACGTAAAATTTTGTGTAAAATATAGCATATTATCTTTAAATTCAAATTAAAATATAATGGCGCATTATGTTCTTTAAAATTTATTTTAGAGCGTTTTATATTTTTAGAGTGAAATTTGCGAGCATATAAAAGAGGAAGTAGTAAAATTTGATAAAAATAGCCGCTTCATCAAATAATAAAGCGAGTTAAATTTGACCTAAATCGGCACTTTAACGCTATAAAATGTTGAAAAACAAGCTGCGCTTTTACCTAGCAAGCGTAATAATCACTAAATTTCAAAACTACCGACCAAATTTATTAGCGATGCGATAAAGCGTAAAAATTTAAAAAGCCACTAAAAACAATCCGTTTAAGGCGGCAACTAAATGTCAAATTTGGCAAAATCAGGCAAACAAAATTTTATAGCTTACCCTTTGCCGACGTTATGGAGTTGATAAATTTATAGTCGATATTTATCTCACGTTCTTTTGGTAAGCTCGCAGCAAGTCGCTCTAGTGTCCCCTCAAAGTCGTCAAATAGATAATTAGCCATACTGCCCGGGTTTGGATTGATCTCGTTTAGATAGACTTCGCCGTTTATCTCGAAAAAGTCGCAGCGTATCAGCGCCCCGTCAAAGCCGCAGTTGTAGATGCGCTCAAAGCTTTGTTTAAGCTTGGCGGCTAGCTCTGCGCCGACGTCGGCCTCGCGCGCCCTGCTCTCGTTTGAAAAGCTCATATATTTTTGCTCGTAGTCTAGAAATTCCTTCTTTTGCGGCTCTTCGATGATCGAAAATTTGATCTCGCCGTCCGCCTTGCAGCCTGCTAGATTGTACTCCTTCACGCCCTCGATAAAGGGCTCAACCAGGATCTCTTTATCAAACTCATATGCCACGTCTAGGCCGTATTCTAGCTCGCTGGCGTCTTTTATCACGCTTACTCCGATCGAGCTTCCTAGTCGGAGCGGCTTTAGGATCACGGGTAGCGGCAGGCTAGGCGCCTTTTCTCTGCTTACAACCTCGTAGTTTAGGGTTTTTACGCCGGCTTTTTGCGCGAGTAGTTTGGTTAGCTCCTTGTTGTAGCTTAGCGCGCTAGCCTCCACGCGAGGGCCGATGTAGCTAAGGCCGTAAAACTCGAGTAGCGCAGCGATCTTGCCGTCCTCGCCGTCCATACCGTGGACTAAATTTATAAACACGTCCGCCTCGATCTTTTTCTCGCCGAGTAGCCCGCCCGCGAAAAATCCGCCCTGTTTTAGAGTGAGCTTTTTGGCGTTTTTATACTTGCCAGAGCTAAAAAAATTCGCCTTCATATCGGCGCCGTTTATCAGGTAGAATGCTCTAAATTTATCGCAAAATATAAACAAAGGCTCGTTTTTTAGCACCTTTTTTAGGGCTATGGCGCTCACGATACTGATCTCATGCTCGTAGCTTTTTGCGCCAAATATCACAGCAAATTTCATATTTTTTCCTTTTTTATGCTAGTTTTTTTAGGGCTTGTTTGATGAGTTCGCCCGTATTTTGCGCATCGCACTCGCTTAGCGCCTTGGTTATCTTTTCTCTTTTAAAGCCGAGGCTCTCCAGAGCTAAGATCGCTTCGTGCTGATGGCTAGGCAGATTTTCGTCCATCGTCATCTTTGCGTCGCTAAGCTCGGCGATGATGCGTCTAGCAGTCTTTGCGCCGATGCCTGGCACCGTTTGCAGCGCCGCAGCGTCTCCGCTTTTTATCGCATTTAAAAATGCGTTCGGATTTAGGCTCGAACACACCGCCATCGCCGTCGCCGCGCCGATACCGCTTAGTTTTATCAGCGTCTCAAACATCTTTTGTTCGTTGCTATCTAAAAATCCGTAAAGCAAATCCGCATCCTCGCGGATGATCTGCGTGATGTTTAGCTCCACGCTCTGGCCTCGCTCGAGTTTTGCCGAGCAAAAAAGCGAGATAGCCACGCCGTAGCTAACGCCGCCGGCCGTCTTTAAAATGAGATTCGCGGGCTCTTTTTTGGTTATCACGCCCTCGATCGCTTTTATCATCGTTTTCCTTTAAAATTTGCGATTATCTCTAAAATTTGATTAATTCTTGCAAAAATTTATCCGTCACTTCGCTAAATGCGGCGTTTAGCGCCTTCATCGCGATTTCGCCCTCGTCCGCGCCTGCGTCTTTTTGCGAGCTTAGCACGACGCTTTTTAGCTCTTTGCCGTCTTTAAAAAAGCTAAACATCATGGAAATTTGCGCCTTTTGATCTTTGATTTGAAGCGTGAGTAAATTTGACTTTACGCTAATGTCCGCGTTTTTAAAAGATGGCTTAAACGCGCACTGATCGCTCGCGGCTATGATCAAATTTCGCCTCGCCATCTCGCTTGGAAGGGCTAAAAATTTGATATTTTTTAGCGGACGGATCTCGCCGTTTGCGTCTATTTTTAGGACTTCGCGGCTCTCATACGCGCCAAAAACCCGCACCTCCTCGATAAAAACTGTTTTTTCGGGCTTGTTTGCGCACTCTTTAAATTTATCCTCCGTGCTGCCTAGCATAAAGTAATTCGTCCTAGGAGCAGGCTTTGCCAAAACGCTACAACCGCTAAAAAACAGCGCCGCCAGAACTAAAACCGTGCTTAAAATTTTCATTTTTCGTCCTTTTTCTGCGTGTCTTTAAAGAAAAAATCGTACGGGTCGTCCTCGAGTCTAAAAAGGGTATTTCTAAAATCCGAAATGAGCTTTTGGAAGCTAAGCAGCGTCCTCTCCGTCTCGTCGCCAATCGTATTTAGCGCGTCTTTCACGTCGTATTCGCCGCTTTTTATTTTTTCCGAGATCGCGGTTTGTAGATTTTTTAGCGCCTGCGCGGCGTCTGTGGCTTTAGTCGTAAACGAATTTACGAACTCAAGCGTGCCCGAGGCGTTTTTTAGCGCTTTTTTTAGCTCGTTTAGCGTCAAATTTGCATTTGCCAAAACCTCGTTTGCATTTGCAATAGTCGCGTTTATATCGAGATTTTCGGCGTTTATCTTTTTCGCGGCTTCATCAACCGAAACTAGGATAGACGAAAATTTGGCCGCGTTTTCGTCGCTTAAAAATTTATTGATATTTTTAAAGGTAGACTCTAAATTTTTCGTTAGATACTCGGCTCTGTCGCCGATTTTATCAAAAAAGCTCGCCTCAAGCCCTATGTAGGCCTTTTCGTTTTTATCAAAGAGCGGACTATCCATGCTGCCGCGCGAGATATTTAGGTAGCCGATGCCAGTGATGCCCTGTATCTCCGCAGACGCCGTGCTGTCGGTTCTTATCGGTATGTCTTTCCTTACGGAGAGTTCAAGCTCGATGAGGGCCTCTTTTTCGTCGGCAAAGCGGATATCCTTGACCGTGCCCGCGTCTACGCCGATAAATTTGACCGTGGAGTCCCTTTTTATGCCGCTTGGCAGGCTTGTGGTTTTGATGAAATACGACCTGTAATCATCGGCCTTTTTCCCGTATCCGCCCAGCCACCACGCCGCGATACCTAGCGCGCTCACTACTAACACGAAAAAGAGACCTATCAAAGTATAATTTATTTTATTTCCCACCGTTTTTCCTTGTTTTTAAAAGCTCTTCGAGCGGATTTTCTGGCATTTTCATCAGCTGCTCAAAAGTCCCCTCGAAGGCTATCTTTTTATCCTGAAGTATCAAAAATCTATCCAAAATCGTGCAAATACTGTCTATATCGTGCGTCACCATCACGACCGTGACGCCTAGCGTATCTCGTAGCTCGACTACTAGTTCGTCAAAGGCGCGCGCGCTGCTTGGATCAAGGCCGGAGTTTGGCTCGTCTAAAAACAGAATTTTGGGACTCAGCACCAGCGCTCTAGCCATCGCCACGCGTTTTTTCATACCGCCGCTTAGCTCGCTTGGGTATTGCAGCGCGACGTTTTCGCTAAGGCCTACTTTTTGCAGCCAAAACATCGCTATCTCGCGCATAGAGTGCTCGCTCATGCCGCTATATTCTTTTAGTAGGATATAGATATTTTCTAGCACGTTCATCGAGGTATAAAGCGCGCCAAACTGAAACATCACGCTGCAAGCGAGCTTCATCTCCTGCCTAGCCGCCTCGTCTAGCGACCACAGATCGCGCCCCAGCATCTCGACCTTGCCGGCGCTTGGCTCTTTTAGATATATCATCGTCTTCATCAGCGTCGATTTACCCGTACCGCTACCGCCGAGCAGCCCGTAAATTTCAGCCTCGTTTACGTGAAAATTTAGCCCATCGTGGATCACTCTGTCGCCAAATTTCGTCGTTAAGTCAGTCGCTTTTATTATCATTTATATGCCTAGCTGCGTAAAAATAATCGAAAACAGCGCGTCCACCATGATCACGCCAAATATCGCGTTTACAACACTCACGGTCGTATATGTGCCCACGCTTTGGGTGTTTCCGCCGATCTGAAAGCCTCTCATGCAGCCGATAAACGCGATCACGACGCCAAAAAACGGAGCCTTAAAAAGCCCTACGTAAAGGTGTTTGATCTCCACCTCTTGGCCAAACCTCGCTAGATAGCTATCAAAGCTGATGTTTAGGTAGTTTTCCATCACGACCATCTCGCCGAAAATCCCTGCCACGTCGGCTAAAAACACGATAAGTGGCATGGCTACGATGAGAGCTATCACGCGAGGAAGAACGAGAAATTTAAACGGATCAAATCCCATCGTTTTCATCGCGTCGATCTCTTCGGTGATTTTCATGACGCCGATTTGTGCGGTAAAGCTTGACGCCAGGCGCCCCGCCACGATGATAGCGGCGATAAGCGGAGCTATCTCGCGCAGGGTCAAAAGCCCCATCATCTCGACGATTATTATCGTGGCGCCGAAACTTTCGAGCAAATTTGAGCCCTGATATGCCAGCACGATGCCGATGAGAAAAGAGGTGAGGCACACGATAAAAACCGACTTTATACCCGCATCTTCAAAATAAGCCAAAATTTCCTTCACTTGGATATTTTTTAGCATAAATATCTTGCTAAATTTGACCAAAAACTCGCCCATGAAATTTAAAAACGCGCAAAATCCAGCAAAAAACGCGGTCAAATTTTTGCCGATTTGAGAGAGCGGATTTTCGTGAGGTTTGGCGTCTATGATCTGCTTTATTTTGGGATTTATTTCGCTATTTATCGAGGCAAAAATCTTTTGAGCGTGCGGATTTAAATTTACGAGCTCGTAGCCTTTGCTGGCATTTAAAAAGGTATTTTTAAAAAACAGCGCCGCTGCGTAGTCAAGCTCTTTTACGTCTTTAAAATTTAAAACGATTTTATTAAATTTCTTTGAGCCGATAAGCGCGACCGTTTGGGTCCAAATTTGAGCCGGCAGCTTGTAGTTCCAGTCGTTTTTTAGATTTACGGTTAGCTTGTCGCCGCTTTGCTCGCACTTGTAAAATTCGCTTTCAAATTTTAAAAAAAGAGGCAAATTTAGGCCTTTCTGACGTTGTTGTTTTTCTTAACTACGTAGTCTATATCGCCATCCTCGGTCTCAACCTTGGCTATCGTTATGACTCGAGCGATTTCGTTTTCGCGGGTACTGTACGTGATGTCGCGAGCGGGATCGACTAGCCTAAATTTTATCTCGTTAAACTCGCGCCAGTTGCTGTGATTTATTACCTTTGAGTTAAATATTCCGTCTTGAATATTGGCTATCTCGCTTTTTAGCTCGGCGATCGCGGCTTTTTTCTCGCGAAATTCTTTTAAGAGCGCGTTGTACTCGTGCACCAACTGCTGATACTCTTTTAGCTTTTTCATAAACGTTACGGGCGGAGTGTTGTTTGTGCTTTTTAGCTCCTCGATTTTAGCTTTTATGACGTTTATCGGACCTTTGTTTTCCTCGATGACGCATCTTTTAGACTCTAGCGTGCGCGGCATTTTTACGATCTGTTCCCTGATAGCTTTTATCTTTGCCATGCGCTCGTTAATCTGCTCGCCCGTGTTTTTTATCATGCTAAAATCGACTAAAATTTTATTATTTACGCCTTTTAACTTTTTTATTTCCAAAGTATCGGCGATTATGATATTTGAATTTGACACGAGCGTATCTATTACGACGCTTTCGGCGATTATCTCGCCGCCGATCGCTGATTTTATCACGGCTTTTTTAGCTTTTACTTTGCCGCCTTCTAGCCTATCTATTTCGACGTATCCTCCGTCAAAGCTACCGATATGCACGGCGATTTTCGCATCTTTTGCTTCGATGAGGGCTTTAGCGTGAGTTTGTCCGCCGATTACTACTTTATTTGCCTTTACTACGGCGTTTGCAGCGACGTTTCCATCGACGTTTACTTCGTTTGCTTCAACCGTCATACCAGTGCCTATGGCGTCTTTTGTTAGGTCTTTTTCTTTTACATTTAGCGTTACGTTGGTATCTAGTCCAGTATCGACCGAGCCAGTGGTTTTAAACGAAATTTCATTTACGTCAAGCTCGTCTTTGATATCAAAAACGCCTTTTTCCTCTTGGACGTAGCCAGCCTTTTTGGAGTAAAATTTTATCCCCTCCTCGCCTTCTTTCGAGTATATATTTTCGGTATGTTCAGGCATTTTCGTTATTGTTATTTTAGGCTTTTGCGTCGGCAGTAGATTTCCCCTCACGTCGCGGCCGTTTGCGCCCTCTCTTAGTTTTACGTATTCAAATATCAATTCATTTTCGGTTACGCCTAGCAAATAGCCTCTGTTTGCGTAGTCGACCTTGTCGTTTTCATCTGTGGATTTATTTTTATTTTTATAGTAAAACACTAGCGCGTCGTCTGCCGACGGATTTACGTTTACGCCTGCGGTCACGATAAAGGTGTAGTCTTTGTCGATAAATTCTTTTACTCTTAAAACCGAATAAATTTTAGCGACCTCTTCTAGCATCGTTTTGTTTCTGATGCCCACTAGGATGCCTACTTTTATCAGCTTTTTGTAGATAAAATTTATCAGCTTTTTGTCAAATTCTTTAAAATAAACCGTGTCGGCGTTTTGCGAAACCGTGGCTAAAATTTTGGTTAAATTTTTATTTGCATTTATGGCGACATTAGGCAAAGGCGTTGGTTTTACCTGCCTAGTATCGTAAAATTTAACCAGATAGTTTTGTTTTATACTTTCTACTTTTTCTACGAAAAAATTATCGTCGTCAAAGATATTTAGTTTTTCCGCAGGGATTTGGCGAGGCTGGCTCTCGCCCGCCACCTTACACTCTGTTTTGATCTCTATGATATCAAAATCTATAAATTTACTATCGACGCCGAAGTGTTTTGCTAAATTTAATATCTCGCCGTACGGATTGGCGGTCTCAGACTCTATCTCGGCTAGGAAGTTTTGTTGCGCGTTTTGGTTTTCTGGCACGTGATACTCTCGCAATTTTTTGATTTTTGGTCGATTATCTCTAAAATTTCATTAAAAACTCTTGATTTTACGTCTTTTAAAACTAAATTTGCCTATTATAGCGCTAAAAATTTACTAGGATTTTCGTGTTTATCAAAGGCTTTTTTTCAAACAGCATCGGCATCATGGTTTCGCGAGTTTTAGGGCTCGTGCGCGACCTGCTCACCGCTTCTACTTTGGGTGCGGGCATTTATAGCGATATATTTTTCATCGCGTTTAAGATACCGAATTTATTGCGCCGTATCTTTGGCGAGGGGGCCTTTGCCAACGCTTTTTTGCCAAATTTTACGAAATCAAACAAAAAATCGCTCTTTAGCGCCGAGATTTTTCTTAAATTTCTAGCTTTTATCGGCGTTCTCACGCTTTTGGTAAATTTATTCGCCCCATTTTTTACCGCAGTTATCGCTACCGGTTTGGCGCCTAGCGACATAAACGAAGCCGTTCCGCTCGTAAAAATCAACTTTTACTACCTAGCGCTCATCTTTGCCGTTACCTTTTTAGCCTCGCTTTTGCAGTATCGCGGGCACTTTGCGACGACGGCATTTTCGACGGCGCTGTTAAATTTAGCCATGATCGGTTCTTTGATTTTAGCTCGCGGACAGGAGCCTAAAGTCGTGGCCTATTATTTGAGTTTCGGCGTCGTGGTCGGCGGCGTTTTGCAGCTTATCGCACACCTTATCGCGCTTAAATTTAACGGCATCTCAAAGCTCTTTTTGGGCGGCTTAGTTAAATTTGTCCGTGGCAAAAGAGCCGATACGAAGGGATTTTTTAGCAACTTTTTTCACGGTCTGGTCGGATCGTCCGCGATGCAGCTAAGCTCATTTATGGATACGTGGCTGGCGTCGTTTTTGGCGGCGGGATCGATCAGCTATCTTTTCTATGCCAACCGCATTTTTCAGCTGCCTTTAGCGATATTTGCGATCGCGCTTTCGACGGCGCTTTTTCCTAAAATCACGCGCCAGATCAAGGCCGGCAACGAAGCCGAAGCTCTAAAATGGATGCGAAAAAGCTTTGAAATTTTATATTTTCTGCTCTTTGCGGCGGCCATCGGCGGCATCGTTTTAGCCCAGCCCATCATCAAGCTGCTTTTTGAGCGCGGAAGCTTCACGCAGGCCGATACAGCGGCGACCGCGAGCGTTTTGGCCGCTTATATGATCGGACTTTTGCCGTTTGGGCTTGCTAAACTTTTTTCGCTTTGGCTTTATGCGCATTTACAGCAAAAGCTAGCCTCCAAAATCGCCGTTATCACGCTCGTTTTTAACCTCGTTTTGGCTGTTGTTTTGATGCAAATTTGTGGCGCGTTCGGACTGGCTCTAGCTAGCTCGCTGGGCGGGTTTTTGACGCTAGCTTTAAACGTCAAATTTTTTGGGATAAGGAAATTTTTAGCTATAATTGAGTCTAAAAAAATAACGCTTTTAAGCGCGGTTTTGGCTTTAGAAGCAGTGATTTTGATATTTTTAAGGAAATTTTTAGATGCAAATTTTTGATAGCGTAAAGAGAAAAAAAGTAGAATTCGAGCCCATAAAAAGCGACTTCGTACGCATTTACGTCTGTGGGCCAACGGTTTATGACGATGCGCATTTGGGACACGCTAAAAGCGCGATCAGCTTTGATCTGCTTAGACGCACGTTAAGCGAGCTTGGCTACAAGGTCAAATTCGTGCGAAACTACACCGACATCGACGATAAAATTTTAAAAAAAATGAGCGAGAGCGGCGAGAGTCTAGAAGCGATCACGGATAGATACATCGCAAGTTACGAGCGCGATATGGGCGCGCTTAATGTACTTGAGCCAGACGTCAAGCCAAAAGCGACGCAGACGCTAAAAGAGATGATAGAGTACATCGAAATTTTGCTAAAAAACGGCTTTGCTTACGAGATCGAGGACGACGGCATATACTTTGATACGGCAAAGGACGCGGAGTATCTGAGCCTTAGCGGTAAATTTGACACCGAAGCAAACGTCGCTCGCGTGGCTAGTAGCGACGAAAAAAGGGACGAAAAAGACTTCGTGCTATGGAAATTTGACGAGAAATGGTACGAAAGTCCGTTTGGCCGCGGCCGACCCGGCTGGCACACCGAGTGCGTCGCGATGATAAAAAAGCACCTAAGCAGCGGCGAAAAATTTGAGATCGATATCCACGCGGGCGGGCTTGACCTGCTCTTTCCTCATCACGAAAACGAGGCTGCGCAGTGCCGCTGCGCCGAGTGCAAAAGCCTGGCTAAATACTGGCTACACAACGGCTTTATCCAAGTAAATAACGAAAAAATGAGCAAGAGTCTCGGAAATAGCTTTTTCGTTAAAGATGCGCTAGAGCGAAATTTGGGCGAGGCAGTGAGATTTTATCTGATCTCTAGCCACTACAGAGCAAATTTTAACTTTAGCGAAGATGATCTAAATGCGGCAAAAAAGCGGCTGGATAAAATTTACCGCCTAAAAAAACGGGTTCTTGGCGCCGCGGCAAATTTAAGCGCGAACGAGAAATTTAAGAGCGAATTTATGTCCGCGATGCAGGACGATTTAAACACCTCAAAAGCCCTTGCGAGCGTAGACGAATTCGTCCGCAACGCAAACGACGAACTAGACGCAAATCCTAAAGACAAAGCCAAAAAAGGCGAAATCGCGGCAAATTTGGAGCTGATAGCACGGGTGCTCGGTATCTTGCAAGTAGACGTATTTGAGTATTTTCAGTTTGGCGTGAGCGACGAAAAGCGAGCCTACATCGAGGATCTAATAAACCAAAGAAACGAAGCTAAAGCGGCCAAAAACTACGAGCTATCGGATAAAATCCGCGATATGCTAGCCGCAAACGGCATCAGCCTCATGGATACTCCAAACGGTTGCATGTGGGAAAAAATATGAAGCAGATGAGCCTAAAAGAGGTTTTGCGGCGGTTTGCGCCCTATTTTAGGGATTATATTTCGTATTTTATCATCGCCATCGCGGGCATGCTGATGGCTAGCGGCGGCACTGCGGCGTCGGCGTGGGTGATCGAGCCGGTGCTAAATAAAATTTTTATCGAAAAAAACAAAGACCTGCTTTATCTTTTGCCTTACGCTATCATCGCGATTTACGTTTTAAAGGGGCTCGGGACGTTTTTACAGGCGTATTTTACGGCGTATATCGGGCAGGATATCGTGAGGAGATTTCGCGAAAAGCTGCTAAAAAACCTGCTAAATTTGGATATGAAGTTTTTTAACGACTACCGCACGGGTGAGCTAATAAGCCGAAATATCAACGACATAGACCGCATCAGAAGCATCGTTAGCTCCATGATCCCCGAACTCATCCGCGAGGCTATCACGATCGTCGGGCTACTTTGCGTCGTGCTTTATCAGAGCTTGCAGCTTGCGTTTTTTGCGCTAGTTATCATGCCAGCAGCCGTCTATCCGCTCTCAAGACTCGCAAAAAAGATGAAAAAAATCTCCCGCGCCTCGCAAGAAAAAACCTCCGACATCAGCTCGAAGCTAAGCGAAATTTTTACCAATATCGAAATCATCAAGGCAAACAACGCGCAGGAGTTCGAGCACGCTAAATTTACCGCCGAAAACGCTAAATTTTTCAAGCTAAATTTAAAAAGCGTAAAAGTAAATGAGATGGTAAGCCCGATGATGGAAATTTTTGGCTCCGTGGGCGTCGCGGCGGTCGTTATCATCGGCGGTAAAGAGGTCATAGACGGAAATTTGACGATGGGAAGCTTCTTTTCGTTTCTAACCGCGCTTTTTATGCTTTACACGCCTATTAAACGTATTTCAGGCCTTTATAACAAGATGCAAGACGCCGTGGTCGCGGCCGAGCGAACCTTTGAGCTACTTGACAAAGAGCCTCAAATTTTAAGCGGCGACAAACCGGTGCCGGCTGAAATAAATTTGATAGATTTTAAAGACGTCAGACTAAACTACGACGATAAAGAGGTGCTAAAAGGCGTAAATCTAAGCGCTAGCAAGTCCCAAACCGTAGCACTTGTCGGTAGTAGCGGCGGCGGAAAAAGCTCGGTCATAAATCTACTCATGAGATTTTACGACGCAAACGGCGGAGCGATCGAGATAAACGGCGAAAATATCAAAAACTTTGATCTGGGTTCGCTTAGGCAAAATATCGGCCTGGTGACCCAGCGCGTCTATATATTTAACGACACGGTCGCAAACAACGTCGCCTACGGCCGCGAATACGACGAAGCCAAGGTCGAGATCGCTCTAAAAACGGCAAACGCGTATGATTTCGTGTCAAATTTACCCGAGGGCGCGCAGACTGTTTTAAATGAATTCGGCACCAATCTCTCAGGCGGCCAGCGCCAGCGTATCGCCATCGCCCGCGCGCTCTACGACGATCCGCAAATTTTGATATTTGACGAGGCTACGAGCGCCCTAGATAACGAAAGCGAGCAGCAGATAACCAAAGCCATCGCGAATTTACAAAAAGAAAAGATAATATTTATCATCGCGCACCGCCTAAGTACGGTGCAAAATGCCGATAAGATCGCCGTTATCAGCGGCGGAAAAGTGGTCGGTTTTGATACCGACGAGGCGCTTAGCAAGAGCTGCGAAATTTACGCGAAACTAAAAGGCGAAGCCCTTGTTTAAGCCTAAATTTGATAAAATCGCTCAAAATTTAAGGATAAAATTTGAATTACGAAACGCTAAAATCCATATTTTTTAAATTTGACCCCGAAACCGCTCACAAAATCGTAGAAAAAACGCTAAGTATCTCAGACTGCGTATTTCCGGGGCTTTATAGCATCGTCGCTAAAAACTGCGTCGTCACGGACGCAGCTCTTTCGCAAAATTTGCTCGGAACTAGCTTTTTAAACCCAGTTGGAATCGCGGGCGGCTTTGATAAAAACGCCACTATGCTGCGTCCGCTAGCCGCGCTCGGGTTTGGACACGTGGAGTTTGGTACCGTGACGCCAAAAGCGCAAGAGGGCAACGCAAAACCGCGCCTTTTTCGCCTAATCGAAGAAGAGAGTATCCAAAACGCGATGGGCTTTAACAACGAGGGTGCAGACGCCATTGGCGCGCGCGTCGGCAAGCTATATCCGTTTGCGATACCGCTTTTTGCCAATATCGGCAAAAATAAAATCACGCCAAACGAAGAAGCGATCAAAGACTACGAAATTTTAGTCGCTAAATTTAACGAAATTTGCGACTGCTTCGTCATCAACGTCTCCTCGCCAAACACCCCGAACCTACGCGAATTGCAAGAAGATAGCTTTATAAAAGACCTATTTGCGCGCCTTACGCCGATCGCAAAAAAACCGATAATCTTTAAAATCGCGCCCGATATGGACGACGACAAAGCCGTGCAGATCTGCAAAACGGCCGTAGAAAGAGGCGCAAAGGGCGTAATCATAAATAATACGAGCATTGATTATTCGCTATCAAAATCCCCGAATTTACAAAATTTCGGCGGACTAAGCGGCAAGGTCATCGCCAAACGCTCGCGAGAGCTTTTTAGCGCGGTGGCTAGCGAGCTTTACGGCAAAACGGTTTTGATCGCAAGCGGCGGCATAGACAGTGCCGAGGAGGCGTACGCGCGCATAAAATCGGGCGCAAATTTGGTTCAAATTTACACCTCCTTTATATTCAAAGGCCCAAACATCGCAAAACAAATAAACGAAGGTATTTTAAAACTTTTAAAAGAGGATAATTTCGCCTCGATTAGCGAAGCGGTGGGCTGCGATATAAAAAACAAAATTTAAGGAAATTTATGCTTATAAAATACTCCAAAACAAAGCTCAAAAACGGCTTTGAGATCTATCACATCCCCGCTAGCAAGGGCTCTAGCGTCATCAGCGTGGACGTGTTTTACCGCGTGGGTTCGCGAAACGAAACCATGGGCAAAAGCGGTATCGCGCACATGCTAGAACATCTAAATTTTAAATCCACCAAAAATATGAAAGCGGGCGAATTTGACGAGATCGTAAAGGGTTTTGGCGGCGTAAATAACGCTAGCACAGGCTTTGATTATACGCATTATTTCGTCAAATGCTCAAAGAGCAACCTTGACGAGGCTCTTAGGCTTTACGCCGATATAATGGAAAATTTGAGCCTAAAAGATAAAGAATTTCAGCCCGAGCGCGACGTGGTGACCGAGGAGCGCAGATGGCGCACGGACAACTCTCCGATCGGCTTTTTGTACTTTACGCTCTTTAACGTCGCTTTTAGTTATCACCCATATCACTGGACACCGATCGGCTTTATCGGCGATATCAGAAACTGGACGATAGAGGATATTAAAGAATTTCACGAGACATACTATCAGCCGAAAAATGCGATCCTGCTAATAAGCGGCGACATAGATAAAAAAAGCGCGTTTGAGCTGGGTAAAAAGCACTTTGAAAATATAAAAAACAAAAAACCGCTACCAAAACTCCACTGCATCGAGCCCGAGCAAAACGGTGCAAAAAGGGCTGAAATTTACAAAGATAGCGAAGTAGAGATGCTAGCGCTCGCCTTTAAAATCCCGCCGTTTAATCACGAAGATCAGCCTGCGTTAGGCGCGCTGGCCGAGTATCTAGGCAGCGGACAAAGCTCTGTTTTGCAGCGCGTTTTGATAGACGAAAAGTGCCTCGTAAACAGCGTAGACGTCTATAATATGAGCAACATCGACGAGAGCTTGCTCATCGTACTAGCCGTTTGTAATCCCGGTATCAAGGCCGAGGCCGTAGAGGAAGAGATCTGGCGTGTGCTAGAAAACGCAAAAACGCAAAAAATAGACGAAGACGAGATAACCAAGATAAAAAATAGCCTAAAAAGCGATCTTATTTACTCGCTAGATAGCGCGTCGAAGGTTGCGAATTTATATGGTAGTTATCTCGTTAGAGGCGATATAAAGCCGCTTTTTGAGCTACCTGAAAAAACAGCCGCGCTAAAACCGGCCGATCTAAACGAAATCTGCAAAAAATATGCAAGAAAAGAAAAATCCACGACGATCATCCTAAGAAAGGAAAAAAAGTGAATAAAAAAGCAATAACGGGCGCTATGACTGCGCTGATTACGCCTTTTAAAGACGGTAAACTAGACGAAATCGGTTATGAAAAATTAATCAAAAGACAAATAGCAAACGGCATCGACGCAGTCGTACCAGTCGGCACCACAGGCGAGAGCGCGACTCTAACGCACGACGAGCATAGAATCTGCATAGAAATCGCCGTAAATACCTGCAAAAACACCGGCGTAAAAGTACTCGCGGGTGCCGGCAGTAACGCCACGCACGAGGCGGTAGGTTTAGCAAAATTTGCTCAAGATCACGGCGCAGACGGCATCCTATCAGTAGCCCCATACTACAACAAACCGACACAAGAAGGCCTCTATCGCCACTACAAAGCGATTGCCTCAAGCATAGAAATCCCGGTGCTACTCTATAACGTCCCCGGCCGCGTGGGCGTAGATATCCAGCCGTGCACGGTTTTTAGGTTATTTAAAGAGTGTGAGAACGTATATGGCGTAAAAGAGGCCACAGGCAGCATCGAGCGCTGCGTTGATCTACTCGCGCATGAGCCAGGCCTATCCGTCATCAGCGGCGAGGACGCGATAAACTACCCTATCCTCTCAAACGGTGGCAAGGGCGTGATCTCGGTTACGGCAAATTTGCTCCCGGACGAGATCTCAAATTTGACCCACTTTGCGCTAAAGGGCGAGTTTGCGTGCGCAAAAGCCATAAACGATGATCTGTATGCGGTCAATAAAATAATGTTTTGCGAGAGCAACCCGATCCCGGTCAAGGCCGCTATGTACATCGCCGGGCTCATATCAAGCCTCGAGTACCGCTTGCCGCTTTGCGAGCCGAGCGCCGAAAACCTCAAAAAAATCGAACAGACTATAAAACAATATAACATAAAAGGATTTTAATGAATTGCGAAAACGAATTTAAAGGCAAAACTCTAGTAATCAGCGGCGGAACGCGCGGTATCGGACGCGCCATCGTGGAGGAATTCGCCGCAAAGGGCGTAAACATCGCCTTTACATATAACTCAAACGAAGAGCTAGCCAAGACCCAAGCCGCCGAGCTCGAGGCGACGTACGGCATAAAAGCCAGAGCCTACGCGCTAAATATACTTGAGCCCGAGACCTACAAAGATCTATTTTTAGAGATCGACGCAGACTTTGACCGCATTGATTTTTTCATCTCAAACGCTATCATCTCGGGTCGTCCGGTCGCAGGCGGATATACGAAATTTATGAAACTTCGCCCTCGCGGTATCAATAACATTTTCACAGCAACCGTAAACGCATTCGTAGTCGGCGCGCAAGAAGCGGCAAAACGCATGGAAAAAACGGGCGGCGGCAGTATCATCTCGCTTTCATCGACGGGTAACCTCGTCTATATCGAAAACTACGCAGGCCACGGTACTGCAAAAGCTGCGGTAGAAGCTATGGCGCGCTATGCGGCGACTGAGCTTGGCGAAAAAAATATCCGCGTAAATGTCGTTAGCGGCGGCCCGATCGAGACGGACGCGTTGAGAGCCTTTACTAATTATGAGGAAGTTCGCGACAAAACGGCCGAGCTAAGCCCGCTAAATCGCATGGGGCAGCCCACGGATATCGCTGGCGCATGTTTGTTTCTGTGCAGCTCAAAAGCCAGCTGGGTTACGGGCCATACCTTCATCATCGACGGCGGTACAACATTTAAATGAAAAAAGCAAATTTAGCCTGCGCGCCTTTGCCGTTTGCTCGCATTACTAGCAAATTCGGCACTATAAATTTAACGCGCTTACAGGCTAAATTTGATGAAAATTTAAAATTTGAAAGCAAATTTTGCGGCGCGGACGGCTCTTTTAAATTTAATCCAAATTTGCCAAATTTGCTCAAATTTGACAAAGAGCCGAGCAAATTTGAGCAAAGCGCAAATAAGAAATGGGCAAAGTCGAGCCAAAATAAAGCTAGCGCTTTTTCCGCCTATTCCCGCGCCACGCCGTCAAATTTTAAACTCCGAAATCCAAAAGAAAGAACAAATAAATGAGCCTAAATTTACCAAACGCCCTAGCCTTCCTGCGCGTATTTCTAGCACCCTTGATGTTTTGGCTGCTACTTAGCGTAAATTCCTTCTCAGGCGTGCACGTTAGCTGGATGAACTACTTTGCCGCGCTTGTATTCGTGATCGCTAGCGTCACGGACTTTTTCGATGGATTTATCGCGCGCGCATGGGATCAAAAGACTAAGCTTGGAGCCGTGATCGACCCGCTTGCGGATAAGATGCTAACGCTTGGCGCATTTTTAGGGCTCATGATGATAGACCGCGCGAGCCCTTGGGCCGTGTATCTCATCCTCGTTCGCGAGTTTTTTATCACGGGATTTCGCGTCGTGATGGCGGGCGAAGGTGTAGAGGTCGCCGCGTCGATGGCGGGCAAGGTCAAAACCGTCTGCCAGATGGTAGCGATCGGCTTTTTAACCATGCGGTGGCCTTTTGGCGAGTTTTTGCTCTGGCTTAGCGTCGCGCTGACGCTGTATTCGGGCTTTGAGTACGTAAACGCTTATGTAAAGCACATTAAAAATCAAACCAAAAAGGCGTAAATTTGAGAACAGGAAACGCCATAATCTATCTAGCTAGTTTCGTCGTTGTAGCAGCCGGACTAAAGGCCGCTAGCGTCGTAGTTCTGCCCTTTTTGATGGCTGTTTTTATCGCTATCGTAGCGACGCCTGCGATAAATGCGCTTGAAAAGCTCAAATTTCCGCGCGTTTTAGCTTTTGCGCTAGTTGCGTCGGTTGTGTTTTTATCGATTGGTTTTATCGCAAACACCGTGCTAAAGACCATTAACGGGCTAGTTAGCTATATGCCCGAGCTTCAGAGCAAATTTAAAGCTCTCGCCGACCACTATCACCATATCTTAGCTAGCCGCGGCCTCATCGACCCAAACAGCGTCGCCGCGCCCGCAGACTTTGATATCAATAAACTTTTTGCCGTGCTGGGCGGGTTTTTAAGAAGCGGCACGGAGCTTGCCTCAAAGAGCTTTTTTGTCTTTTTACTCGTTACTTTTATGCTTTTTGAGGTGCAGGTATTTTCTCAAAAAGTCGAGTATTTTGCGAGTAAAAATCCGCAAACAAACCAGATCGTAGATACGTTTATATCAAATCTCAAACGCTATCTCGCGATCAAGTCCGCAGCATCTTTTGCGACGGGCGTTTTTATATTTATCGGGCTAAATTTCATCGGAGTGCCTTACGCGCCGCTTTGGGGGATTTTGGCTTTCGTGCTAAATTTTGTCCCGACGATCGGCTCTATTATCGCGGCAGTTCCAGCGCTTTTGGTGGCGCTTTTGTTAAACGACGCGGTGGCTTGCGCTTGGACTGCGGCGCTGTATGCGGTCGTAAATGTCGTCATCGGCAACTTTATCGAGCCTAAATTTCTTGGCAAAGGCCTTGGGATCAGCACGCTTGTAGTGCTTTTGAGCCTACTTTTTTGGGGATTTTTGTTCGGCATCGGCGGTATGTTTTTAGCCGTACCGCTTACAATGAGCCTAAAGATCGCGCTTGACGCGAACCCGAGCACGAAATTTATCGCCGTTTTGCTCAGCGATAAACTCGAGCGGTAAAATCAAATTTAAAGGTAAATTTTGAAAAGCATTATCTTTGTAGCGGCGCTACTAGCCGTCGGCATTTATGCGTATTCGTGGCACTTTTTGATCACGGTTTTGGTGATTTCGTTTCTTATATTTTTCCATGAGCTTGGCCACTTTCTCGCCGCTCGCATGCTAAAAGTGGGCGTTTTAAAATTTAGTGTGGGCTTTGGTCAAAGCGTCTACTCAAAAACCATCGGCGGCACCGAGTACGCCATCAGCGCGATACCGCTTGGCGGTTACGTTAGCCTAAAAGGACAAGAGGACTCCAAACCGGGACTAAAAAACGAGGATGCCGACAGCTATACGAGGCTTAGCCCGCTAGGACGCATTTTCATCCTTTTTGCCGGACCGTTTTTTAACTTTGCCTTGGCGTTTCTTATCTTTATCGCGCTCGGACATATCGGCGTAGAAAGGCTAGCTCCGACTGTGGGCAAGGTGCTGGAAAACTCGGCTGCGGCGAGTGCCGGACTGCAAAAGGGCGATAAAATTTTAAACATAAACGGCATAGAGATCCGCGAATGGGACGAGATAAGTAAAAACGTAAATTTAACCTCCACCGCGATCACGCTCGAGCGCGCGGGCGAAATAAAAACGATAAATTTGACGCCTAAAATCGGGCAAAGCATGACGATATTTGGCGAAAAGATAGAAAAACCGCTCATCGGCATTTCACCCTCAGACGAGGCCGTCACGATACGAAACGCCGGCTTTAGCTCGCTCAAATTTGCGCTCGTTGAGACCGTAAACGCTTCAAAGCTCATATTTACGGGGCTTGAAAAGCTCATTGTTGGCGTCGTACCTCTAAAAGAGATGGGCGGCATCATCCAGATCACCGACATCACCTCAAAGGCCGCAGGCATCGGCCTCTCGACCCTGCTCATCATCGCCGCGCTGATCTCGGTAAATTTAGGCGTGCTAAACCTGCTCCCGATCCCCGCGCTTGACGGCGGTCATATATTTTTCAACCTTTACGAGCTGATTTTCCGCCGCGAGATGAACGAAAAAGTCTATATCGGCCTCACCTACTGCGGCTGGGCGTTCTTGCTCTGCTTGATGGCATTTGCGACCTTTAACGACGTGATGCGCCTGAGCGGAGCGGGACAATGAAGCTCGCGCAAATTTTAGAACGCATCGAAAACGCTCGCACGGGCGAAGCCGTAAAGCTAATCGCCGTGAGCAAAAACGTAACGACCAAAGAGGTTTTGGAGCTTTTTGAACAGGGGCAAACGAGCTTTGGCGAAAACCGCGTGCAAGAGCTCAAAAACAAGAGCGAAATTTTGTCAAATTTGCCGATCGAGTGGCACTTCATCGGGCGACTTCAAAGTAACAAAATAAACCACCTGCTAGCGCTCAAACCCGCGCTTTGGCAAAGCTGCGAGAGCGTAGAGGCCGCGCTTGCGGTGGATAAAAGGCTTGATCGCGAGCTACCTTGCCTGCTGCAGATAAACTCCGCGCGCGAAGACACGAAACAAGGCATCTCGCCCGAGGCTGCCGAGACCGCGTTTTTGCAAATCGCGCAGGAGTGCAAATTTTTAAAACCAATCGGCGTGATGAGTATCGGCGCGCACGTAGATGACGAAAAAGTCGTGCAAAAGAGCTTTGAGACTACGCGTAAAATTTACGAAAATCTGCAACCCCACGGCGCAGGGATTTGCTCGATGGGTATGAGCGGGGATTTTGAGCTAGCGATAAAATGCGGCTCGAATATGATTCGTTTGGGGTCGATTTTATACGCGTAAATCAGTCGCGATCCGTATAAATTTAGAAAAATCTACCTAAAAAGGAGCCAAAATGGGCTACGACGTGAGTTATCATCCGATCAACGAAAACGAGATCAAGCAGTGGTATTTTGACGCGTTAAAAAGCGCGAGAGAGGGCGACTGGTCGGTCGCGCAAAGGCTCGCAAAAGAGTACGGCATAGAGGATTTTTACGCACAAAAATACATCGATACTCTTAAAATCGCGCTTGAAACCAAAGATGACGAGAGCTTTTCGACGGGACACGGCTACATACTCGCTGCAGTGCAGGGATTTTTTAGAAAATATTTCTACACGCGCGGCACGGCGTTTTGCTTTTTGGCGCAGGAGCATGGCGAATTTAAACAATATCTAAGCGACATAAGCGGCGTTATACAGCCCGAGATAAAAGCTAAATTTACGGGTGAATTTGACGGAAACTACTCGTCGGGCGCTTTTATAAGCGCGGCAAATTTGGCTAAATTTTGGCAGGACTACAACGCAGGTGGCGATATCAAGCAAAAAACGGATAGTTTTTACGCGCAAAATTTGCCTGCATTTTTGAGCGCGGTTAAATTTAGCGTAGAAAACGGCTACGGACTGCTTGAGGCAACCGACGTCATCGTGCCAAACCCGCTTGATCTAAACAAGTCCGAGTGCTACTCAAACCTTTTTAACTGCGACCCCGAAGGTGCGTTTATCTACGCCGATACGGCGGCTCAGCAACTAAGTGAAGCGATGAAGCTAGACAAAAGTAAAAAAGAAAGCGACAAAAACGAAGGCTCAGGCGGCTTTTTCGGCGCTATAAAGAAGCTTTTTGGGAAGTGAAGCCGCGAGCTTTACTTCCGCTCCTTTTTTAAAACTCCGCTTTAATACAAATTTCATCTATCTATTTTGATAATTCAAAAACTCAAAATTTATTACTTAATACGCATAAAAATACAAAAGCCTCACGCCCAAGGCTCCATATTTTGTAGCTGATATTTCATAAAATATTAAGTTTTATACTTATGCTATATAATAATAAAATTTTAAATATTCCACACGTATATTTAAAAAATACAACTTAAAGGTGTGAAAATGTCTTTAACCAAGTCACAAATTTCAGGACTTTATGTTGCCCTATTTGGCAGATCTAGCGAAGGCGCAGGTAATGAAGCCTGGCTAAAATCGGCAAACGCTAAAAATTTAAATTTATCCAACGTTGCAAATTTGATGTTGGATACGACGGCGTCGAAGGAATTTTTCGGCAAAAGCCTGGAGAGCAACGAAAATTTCATCAAGCATATTTATGCAACATTGTTAAACAAGGATGAAAATACCGATATCGGCGGAAAAGCAGGCTGGATAAACATGCTAAATAATACAAACGACAGAGGACAGGTCGTAAGCGAAATTTTAAAAGCAGCGCTAAATCCGGTCCATGCGCAAAGCTCGGATACTGCCACCAGAGACGCACATAAAACGCTGATAAACAAAATCATCGCATCAAACGTCGTTGCCGATAGCGTGCAAGACGTACCGGACGGCGATATAAAAACAGCTTTAAATTCTTTTTTAAAAATAAACGACGCCGTAACGGCTACATCCTCCGCTCAGGATATAAAAAACATCATCATAAACAACAAATCAAATTTGACGCTAGATGGCTCAAAACTAGACGAATCGCTAAGCAAAAACGATAAAATAGCCGTAATATCGCAAGTAACCGGAAAAAGCGAAAGCGAGATAAAAAGTCAATTTCCAAACTACGATAAAGATTATGTCCCTACTCCAGAGCTAAAACCCGACCCTGATCCTATCATCGAAAAAACCGACGTTAAGACGTTTTTGGAAAAAGCTGCAAGTATTACCGACGAAAACACATCGTTTATCATAGAAGACGAAGCCGGAAATATACAAAATAATATAGTCAAAATCGCCTCAAATTTAAAATACGTCCTATCTATCAAATTTAGCGGCAGCTTTACGCTAGACGCCAGCAAAGCTACTACGACGCTACTAAATAAAATTTCCGAAGGTAAAATTTGGCTGCAAAGTGCAACGAGCGATCATCTAAATTTGATAAAAAGCAGTTCGGTAGAAAAATTTTTCATAGACGATAGTAAAGATTTTACGTTAGATATCGCTACCTTTATAGCTCTAAAAAACAAAAAAGCAAATGGCGATAAATTTGTATTAAAAGATACTTCAGCAAATATCGTTAAAAATTTTGACTATATAAAATCCAACGTAGATAGCATCAAGACTCTAGATAGCACCGACAATGCAAAAATAAATTTAATAAAAGCGCAATACGAAGCCGTAAAAGACATAGTATCTAATGATGATAACGATAACGGCGTGTATGAAGTCAAAGAACTAACGGGTAAAGCAACCTTGAAACCGATCGACGTAAAAGACGGCAAGGCTCACACCTGGGAATACACAAACGATACTAGCGGCGTCACTTATAAGATAGAATTCGGCAAAAGAGACGCTCAGCCTGAAGGCTCGGATATAAAAGTAGATATGCCTGACGGTAAATTTTATAACGGCGAAAATATGATCAAGGACTACAAGATCAAAGCCTATAAAATTTACGAAAAAGACAGCTACAAAGTAACCGAAGAATACACGCCTAGCGTCTCAAAAACAGGAGACGTCACTAGAGATAAATTTGACGACAAAGGCGTACTGGAAGAAAAAATACTAGAAAGAAGCGACGGACAAAAGCTCACTCTAACCTACGAGGATAGCAAGCTAAGCTATGCTAGCAAAACAGATCCAAAATACGCAGATACCGATATAAACTTTGAGATCAGTAAAGATAGCGAAAATCTAGACTTCAAAGGCAAGTTGTATCTAAACGCAAGCTCGCCAGAACACTTAAGCCCTCTTACGCCAAATTTCAACTACAAAGGTAAAGTCACGGTAACAGATAGCGCGCTAGATACGAAATGGACCGCCGATATCGGAAAAGACGAAGTGGTCTACCGAGCGTACGACGGACGATTCTCAGACGACGTAACGCTAGTGTCAAAGGCTGCATATACAGTCAATAGCAGCTACGGAGTCGATACTTTCGATATAGCCCAGACCCTACAAGAAAATGCAAATTTGAAAAAAATAAGCATCAACGCCGATACGAACAATCTATCAAACGGCTCAAAAATGGCCGTACTAGACAACGCTCAAGATAAAATCATGCTTCCATCAAACATCACCGAGCTAGCAAGAGCGCAAGAGGACGTAAATCTAGAAAATATCGAGGAAAAACTATCTACGCTCGGAGTCGGCAAGGCACAGTACTTCTTGCAAAACGTAGGAGAAGATAAATTTAATGCCTATATGGTGCTAAATACCGACGGCGTAGAGGGCTATCAAGATGGTAGCGATACGCTGATAGAGGTAAAAAACGTCGAATATAGAAGCAAATTTACGGAGTTAAAAGACGGTGCAACCTCGATCTATAATAAACTAAACTCCGATTTTACCGTTCCGACTCCGTCTAGTTTTAAAGATGCGGCAGCTAAAGATGTAGTAGATGGAAAATCTAAAATCTGGGAATACGAAGATACGGTAGCAAACAAGACGTACCAAATAGTTTTTGAGAGAGCTCAAGACGAAAATAGCGGGTTTAAATTTGCCCAAGGAGTATTTTTCGATAAAAACGAAAAGGCGCTAAATACTACGGGCTGGCAAACTAGAGCAAAGGTCTACGAGATAGACAAATCTACTCCAAACGTCGAGGTTGTAAAGTCTCTAAGCAACAACGAAGGCGGAAGAGTTATCCAAACCGCCACAAAAACCTACGACGCTTCAAACAAGCTAATAAAGCAGGTATTACAAGACTCTTCGTACAATCAAAACGATAGAACCATAGACGTAGCCTACGAAAACGAGCAGATAAAATCGGCTCTATCTACCAGCTCGCAATACGCCAACAAAACGATCAAATTTGACGTTAGCCCAGATAGCGATGCTTCGCTACTAGCATCAAAATCGCCTCTTGTTACGGATTTGTCTACGCCGTGGAATCTCGCCCCGCTAGATAACGTAACCAAAGGCTTTAAAGGTACTGCGACTATAACCGACAAAGCGCTAGATAAAAAAGCCGTAGCCCAGATCGGAGATACGCAAACGACGTTTAAAATATATGAAAATATAAACTCTGATAAAACAACTCTCATCTCAAAAGCACAGGGAAATAACGGATCGTTTTTGAGCAAAGAGGAATTTGACGTCAAAGAAACTATCGCCCAAAACCCGGATCAAAAAGAGATATCGATAGAATCAGGCACGGGCATGATGAAAATATCTAAAAACGAAAAGATCAAACTACCTGACAATATAGCAAAAATTTCAAAAGCGGCGTATGGCACGGATTCGTCAAATTTGACGGAAAGGCTCGCAAATTTGAAAAACGGCGAAGGCGCTTATTTCCTAAAAAACGTAGGAGCGGATAAATTTAATGCATATCTAGCGCTAAATACGGACGGAGAAGAAGGCTATCAGGATGGCAGCGACACTCTAGTCAAAATCTCCGGCGTAGCTTACGGCGCAGGATTTAGCGACGTAGACAGCGGATACACGACGTTAAGCTAAACTTAAAACTAAAAGGGGCTAAATTTGGTCCCTTTTTACATCTTGCTTTTTTCGCTAATTTACTATCAAATTTGAGTCATTGTCGCAAGCGCCAAATTTTGCCGTCGCCGTTAATTAATAAATTTAATGTCGTGAGTAGAAAAGGTCGTCCGCTCCGCAAATTTAACTAGCGAAGCGGCGTGAAGTAGAAAATTAAAAATTAGACTTGTTTTGCTCAATCCATTTGTCGATACGTTTTGCGTAGTTTTCATCGCCTTTAACGTCAAGTGCTAGGCCGATAAATTTGCCGTTTAGTAAAAATGCAGAGTGGTTAAATTTATATCCGTCCACGTCGCTAGCGCCGAAAATTTGCGCATCTTTTAGATACGGCAGAAAATCCACCGCGCCGCTAAAAAGCGTTTGCGGGTGGTTAGCTTGATTGCCGATGGCTACGATAGCGGCTTTTTTACCTTTACTGCCGGCTTTTAAAAGCGGCAGCTTCTCCGCCCAATCAGACTGCAACTCGCCGTTGCCGTAGCTAGGCGCCGCTGCGATGATAACGTCAAATTTAGCAAAATCCTCTGCCCCAGCGCCCTTTACGTCTATTAGCTGCGCTCCTATTTTGCCGGCTAGATACTCGCACGCGCTCTTTGTGTGCCCCTTTGTCGTCGTGTAAAAAATACCAACGCTCATTTCGTTCTCCTTAAAATCAAATAAATTAATACCTGAATTATAACGAAATGATACTTAATTTATCTTATTTCAAATCACGCTTTTATTTGCCGTTTTCTATGCAAATTTCGGCGTATTTGAGCCCCAACTCGTAGGCTTTTTCGTTCTCAGCGTAGACTTTTTTAGGCACTTTTGAGAGCATTACGCGTTTAACTAGCTCAGCATCCAAGCAACCGCTCATCTGCACGGCGACTGCGAGCGCGACGACGCTTTGGGTTATGACGTTGCCCACTTCGTCTTTAGCGATGGAGATGATGGGTATTTCGTAGATTTTCCACCGTTTTTTGTCCTCGTCGCTAGCACGTACCAAATTTGGCTCCACGACGATGATGCCGCCATCTTTTACGCCGTCTTTAAACTGCTCAAAGCTAACCTGCGCGGTAGCCAGCATAAACTCGATCTCGCCCTCGTTTGCGTAGGGGTAAAAAATCTCGCGCTCGCTCAAAATGATATCGACCTTCGTCGGCCCGCCGCGTACCTGCGAGGTGTAGGTCGAGGCTTTGACGCCGTATCCGCCCTCCTCGATTTTAGCCGCCGCCAAAATCTCGCCGGCTAATATCACGCCCTGACCGCCCACTCCGACGAATCTTAACTGCTTTTTCATTTTAGCGCTCCAAAATCGATTTTCTCGCCGTCTCTAGCGGCTTTTATCACCATGTCGTAGGCCTTGGTGTACTCCATGCGCGACTCGTTTTTGTGCAGCACTCCGAGCGGAAATTTACCCTCGCGCTCATCCTCGCTCATCGCGTCAAATTTAGCCTTGCTAACCGTGCGATCATCGATCCACTCTAGCATCTGCGTGGCCTGCCCCATTTTGTTTTTGCGGCCTAGATTTATGTGGCAGTTTGAAAATACGTCAAAAAAGCTGTATCCGTCGTGCTCGAAGCCTTCGGCAAATATCTTTTCCAGCTTTGCGGGCTCTATCACGCTGCTGCGCGCTACGAAGGTCGCTCCTGCGGCGGTTGCGAGCTTGCACGCGTCAAAATTCGGATCGACGTTACCGTACTGCGCCGTCACCGTCCAAAACCCGGTCGGCGTGGTCGGGCTCGTTTGGGAGTTTGTTAGCCCGTAGATGAAATTATTTATCAAAACGTGGTTTAAATTTATATTTCTGCGGCATCCGTGGATCGTGTGATTGCCTCCTATTGCTAGCCCGTCGCCGTCGCCGGTTACCACGATGACGTGTTTATCGGGGTTTGCTAGCTTGATACCAGTGGCATAGGCGATCGCGCGACCGTGCGTGGTGTGGACGGTGTTGCAGTTGATATAAGAGCTAAAGCGCCCTGAGCAGCCGATACCAGATACCACGCATACGTCGTTCATATCCCAGCCGAGCTTATGGATTGCGCGGATTAGCGCCTTTAGTATCACGCCGTCGCCGCAGCCCCAGCACCACAGAGTCGGCATTTTGTCCGTGCGTAGGTAGTCGTCGTAGTTAAATGCCATCAAATTCTCCTATTTTTTGCGCGATTTCTTGCGGGCTGATCGGACGGCCGTTGGCTTTTAGCAGCGTCTTAAAGTCCTCTCTTAGCGTAGCTTTGATTATCTCGCCCGTATACTGACCCAAATTTAACTCGCAGATCAAAATTTTGCTAAATTTAGCCGAGATTTCTCGTAGTTTTTCGCTCGGTATCGGAAATAGCGTGATAGGCTTAAAAAGCCCTACTTTCACGCCTTTTTCGCGTAAATTTAGCACCGCTTCCTTTGCCGCGCGAGCCACGGAGCCAAACGCGATAATGCAAATCTCCGCGTCATCTAGCATAAACTCTTCGTAAAGCTCGAACTCGTGCGCGTGCGCGTTGATTTTGTTAAAAAGACGCTTGATGTTGTAGTCCACGACTGCGCCGTCCTCGGTCGGAAAGCCCGTCTCGCCGTGATGCAGTCCCGTGACGTGATAGCGGTAACCGCCGAAAAATTTATTTAGCGTAGCGGGCTCGTCGGGCGCGGCTTTATACGGACGGTAGTCCGCGGGATCGCCGCCAAACTGCTTGCGCGAGTATATCTCTAGCTCGCTAATCTGCGGCAATACGGCCTTTGCGTGCATGTGTCCGATCGTCTCATCCAGCAGCAAAAACACGGGCGTCATGAATCTTTCGGCAAGATTAAACGCGCGAACGGTCTGCGTATAGCACTCCTCTAGGCTCGAGGGCGCGATAACGATGCTGTTTACGTCGCCGTGAGTCGGGTTTTTCGCCTGAAGCAAATCGCCCTGTGCTACGCGGGTAGGCAACCCCGTACTGGGCCCACCACGCATGACGTTTACGATCACTAGCGGCACCTCTGCGATAAAGCCAAGCCCGATCTGCTCAGCCTTTAGCGAGATACCGGGACCCGAGCTTGCCGTCATCGCCTTTGCCCCGCTCATCGAGGCTCCAAGCGCTACCGAGATACCCGCGATCTCGTCCTCCATCTGGATAAATTTGCCGCCGTGCTTTGGCAGCAGCACGCTTAGCTCGTGCGCAATCTCGCTGCTTGGCGTGATCGGATAACCGCCGAAAAAGTTACACCCGCACTCCACCGCCGCAAGCGCGACTAGCTCGTTTCCGCTAGCGATGATCTCTCTTTTGCTACCGTTATTATTTAAAAACTCGCTCATAGCCCCGCCTCTAATTTTTCAAATTTATTCTCTTTTACGGCGGTCGCGCGCTCTTTACTTTGGGCGGTTAGTTTGGCAAATTTAAAGCCCTTTTCCGCCACGTAAATCGCAAAATCGGGGCAGTGCAGCTCGCACTCGCGGCACCCTATACAGGCCTCAGGATGCACCACTTCGATCGTTTTGCCTAGCACCGCGCGCGGCTCGACGGCCATCGCCAGCACGCCCGCAGGACAGCGACTCACGCAGATATCGCACGCCTTACAGCGCGAGATATCGACCCAGACGGGGGCGTCAGTTTTTATCAGCATATTTTTCCTTATCAAATTTAACTCATAACGATAATTTTATAGCATTTAAGTTAAATTTGGTATTTAAATCGGATAGTAAAATAAAATTTGGAGATTTTTTGTATAAAAACGAGCAAATTTGAAACGCCCTAGCGGATATGCCGTTCTTGATATTTAGGATTTTTGGTTCAAATTTAACGACTACTACGCAATTTGGCGTAGAGTAAATTTGGAAGTTAAATTTACCGCCGCCGATCCGTAAAAATGACCACGATTTAACGGATACGGCGGTAAATTTGAAGCGATAAGCATAAATAACTAAACTTAGTTTCTCCTTACGCCTGCTTTACCAAATCCTGCAAATCTATTTGACGCAAGACACGATAAGTTGTTATTTTTGCAAGATACGACGTAGGAATTTAGCTCTTTTTTACCTTTTTTGCGGGTATTTTTATTTTTTAGATTCATAAAATCCACCGCATTTTTGCCTCTTGAGTTATGCGTAAAGCCAACCGTGCCATCTTTTTCTACGCTACTTACTATGCCTACGTGAGTGATGATTTTTGTTTTTTTGTTATTTTTCGTGCTTCTAGTCGTGTTGTTGAAAAATACCAAATCTCCAACCTTCGGATCGTCAAAGGCGATCAGATTTTTACTCTCGTAAAGCTTAAACATAGCTTCGCTTTTTAGACCGTGCTTAGTGTAAAATTTATCGAGCTCCTTTTCGTCGAAAAAGTCTCGATTTAATTTTTTATTCACAAGCGTCACAAAGCCCGAGCAGTCGCCGCCGTCTCTTTTACCTATATATCCTTGCAGGAGATTTAGCAGGGCCGTTTCTTTTGCGTCGAGTCGGTCGCCGGTTTTACCATGAAATGTCTTGCTTCCCCAATTTTGGATTTTATCCTTTTCTAGCGAAGTAGTAGCTTGGGTTTTACTTTGCTTTGTTAGCATCGTATTTTTATGAGCGCTTGACGAAACCGTAGCGCACCCGGACATAAAAGTCGCTAAAAACAGGGCGTAAATTTTAATTTTATAATTTACAAACATCGGCTACGCGATTACCCCGCTTTCTTTTAAAAATTTGATATTTACAGCCGTTTGCGATTCGCCTTTTTCAAGCGCCACCTTTTCCTCCGCGCTTGGCTGCTTGATCTCGCGCACGCCGCCCTTGCCTAGCTTCACGAGCCTACCGCCCGCGCACTCGCCCTCTATCACGCAGCAGCTTAGCCACTGCTCGCTGCCGGTTTTTATCGCCTCGCACATCTTGGCCGCAGCCGCGCCCGGAGCGTAGTACGCAGACGTGCCAAGCAGCTTCACTATCTTTGCGCCGCCAGTTTTTGCCTCCTGCGCTACCGCGTCAAATTCGCCGCCCAGATCCACGCTCACGTTGCTTTGTAGCGCCACCATATCGTCGTTGTGAGAGCCAATGATGTGCGCGCTAAATGCGCTGTTTTTTAGTCCAGTTTTTTGTGAGATCTCGTATTTTAGGCGCGCAGAGTCTAGTTCGCCAGCCATCCCCAGCACCCTGCTTTTATCAAAACCGCTCGTTTTATAGACTAGATACGTGAGCGCGTCAAGCGGGTTAGTTACGTTTATGATGACGCAGTTTGGGGCAAATTTGGCGATTTTTTCCACCGTGCCTTTTACGATGCCAGCGTTTTTTAGTAGCAGATCTTCTCTAGTCTGCCCCTCTTTTCTAGGGCTTCCGGCGGTCACGACCACGATGTCGCTATCCTTAACTAGCTCAAAATCATCCCCGCCAGCGACTCTAACGTCCAGACCAAAAACCGCCGCGCTCTGAGATAGATCGATCGCCTTTGCGCGCGCCACGTCGCCAAATATATCCACTAGCGCGATCTCGTCTGCGATGCCTCTTAGCAAGATAGCGCTAGCCGCGCTTGCACCTACGTTTCCTGCTCCGATAACTGAAATTTTCATTTTTTTCCTTTTTTATAAAATTTGATTTTGTAAAATTTGATTAAATATTGCACTCGGCCTCATCGCCGCGCTCGCCTTTTTATCATCCGGCTTATAGTACCCGCCGATATCGACCTTTCGTCCTTGCGCCGTGTTTATTTGGGCCACGATCGCGCTCTCGTTTTGCGCGAGATTTTGGGCGACGATTTTAAATTTGTCGCCCAGCGACGTGCCGCTAGCGGCAAGCTCGCTCGCCCAGTAAAGCGCGATATAAAAATGGCTCGTGCGCGTATCTAGCTGTCCGACTTCAAACCGCGGGACTTTATTTTCTTTTAGATAGCGCTCTACGGCTGCATTTAGCGTATCTGCTAAAATTTGCGCCTCAGGACTTTGTTTAAAGCCTGCTAACTGCTCCAGACTAGCTCCCATAGCCAAAAACTCGCCCAGGCTATCCCAGCTTAGGTGATTTTGCTCCAGTAGCTGTTCGGCGAGCCTGGGCGCGCTACCTCCGGCTCCCGTCTCAAAGATACTTCCGCCCTCTAGTAGCGGCACGACCGAGAGCATCTTGGCGCTGGTTTCAAGCTCTAAGATCGGAAAAAGGTCGGTCAGATAGTCGCGCAGGACGTTGCCCGTGACGCTGATGCAGTCTTTGCCTCGCCTAATGATCTCAAGCGATTTTTTGCAAGCGGCCGCGGGAGAGAGGATCTCTATATCAAGCCCGCTAGTATCGGTGCTAGCTAGCTGCGCTCTTACTTTTTTTAGGATTTCTCGGTCGTGAGCCCTGTTTTCGTCCAGCCAAAATATCGCCTTTTGTCCCGTGATTTTCGCGCGTTTTAGCGCCAGCTCGACCCAGTTTCGCACGGCGACGTCTTTAACCTGCGTCATCCTAAATATATCGCCTTTTTCTAGCTCAAATTTAAATAAAATTTCGCCTTTGGCGTTTAGCACGCGCGCCTCGCCCGCTTCGCTCATCACGAATGTCTTATCGTGGCTGCCGTACTCCTCGGCCTTTTTAGCCATCAGTCCGACGTTTGAGACGCTGCCGATTTTAGCGGGATCTAGCGCGCCGTTTGCCTTGATATCAGCGACCGCTGCCTCATAAACGACGGCGTAGGTTTTATCTGGTATCACGGCTTTAGTTTCCCTGGCTATGCCCTCTTTATCCCACATTTTGCCGCCGTTTTTTATCATCGCGGGCATCGAGGCGTCGATGATAACGTCGCTAGGCACGTGTAAATTTGTAACGCCTGCGGCCGAGTTTACCATCGCCAAATTTGGCCTCTTTGCGTAAATTTCATCAAATTTGGCTTTTATTTTTTCCTGCGTAGCTTGAGGCAAATTTAAAATCCGCGCAAAAAGGTCTTTTAGTCCGTTGTTTTCGCTGACGTTTACGCTTTTTAGCTCGTCTGCGAACTCTTCAAAAACTTCCGCGAAAAAATTCTTTACAAAATGCCCGAAAATCACGGGATCGCTCACCTTCATCATCGAGGCTTTTAGATGTACGCTAAAGAGCAAATTTTTTGCTTTCGCGTCCGCGATTTGCTCTTTTATAAAGGCGTCTAGCTTACTTGCGCTCATAAAGCTAGCGTCGATTATGTCGCCTTTTTCTACCGTTAAATTTTCTTTTAGCACGCGTTTTTTGCCGCTTTTTGAGATAAACTCCACGCGTAAATTTTCATCCGTTTCAAAGCTAATCGAGCGCTCGGAGGAGTAAAAATCTCCGCCCTTCATATAGGCGACTTCGGTTTTGCTATCTTTTTCAAAAGGGGTGATTTTATACGGATTTTCGCGGGCGTAGCGTTTTACCGCACCGACGCATCTGCGGTCTGAGTTACCCTCGCGCAGCACCGGATTTACCGCGCTTCCTAGCACTTTGGCGTATCTAGCGGCCGCGTCTTTTTCCTCCGGAGTTTTTGGCTCGGACGGGCATGGCGGCAGATCGTAGCCTTTGGCGCGAAGCTCCGTGATAGCGGCGTTTAGCTGAGGCAAGCTAGCCGAGATGTTTGGTAGCTTGATGATATTTGCGCGCTTTTCTTGCGTCAAATTTCGCAGCATCTCCAGGTCGTCGCTCACGCGCAGATCAGGCGGTAGCTTGTCGTTAAAAGCGGCGATGATCCGCGCAGCCAGCCCTATGTCGGCCTGCTCTATCTCTATGCCGCCCGCGCGCAAAAACGCCTGCAAGATCGGAAAAAGCGAGTAGCTCGCAAGCAGCGGGGATTCGTCGGTTCTAGTGTAGACGATGTCGCTCATTTTTTCTCCTAAATAAATTTCGCAAAATCTTATCCAAATTTATATTAAAATGCCTTTTGATAGGCTATTTTTGGGAATTTATCGCGCCCACGTGCTCCTCATAGGTAGCGCTAAATTTATGCTTGCCCGTCTTTTTATCGCGAACGAAGTACAAAAACTCGCTCTGCGCGGGCCTTATTGCCGCCCTTATCGCCGCTAGACCCACGGTACAGACGGGGCTTGGCGGCAGGCCTTCGTTTAGATAGGTGTTAAATTTACTCTTATCGCTTCGTATGCGCTCGGCAGTGACCGTCTCGTGCGAGTAGAGTCCGTAGTTTAGCGTGCCGTCCATTTGCAGCTTCATGCCTTTTTTTAGGCGGTTTTGGATGACGGAAGCGACGAGTGGCATCTCATCCTCGTTTGCGGCTTCTTTTTGCACGACCGAGGCCGTCACGAGATACTCGCTCCAGCGCTTTTCGTCGTAGTTACCGAGTAGCTCGGTAGCCGTTTTTTCATGGGATTTTTTAGATAAATTTACCAGATGCGCCGCTAGCTGTTCTTCGTTTACGCCAAGCGGCACTTTATAGGTTTCTGGCACCAAAAAGCCGTCTTCTAGCGGGGCAAATTTGGCGTAAAATTCATTTAGTTTTGCCTCGCTCAAATTTAGCTTTTTTGCGACCTCTTGCAAAAACACGGCCGTCGTTTCGCCCGGAATCAGCGTTATTTGCGTTAGGGCCGCCTTTGCGGTCGTGAGCTTATATAAAAAATCAAGCTTGCTAAGCTTTGCCGCACCAAGGTCTATCCAGCCTGCTTGCACATGCCCCATAGCGCGCAAGATCGCGGCGTCTAATTTATTTGCGTCCATATTTTTTTCGCTTAGATATGATATAATCCCAAGTGTACTGCCCTGAGGCACGAAAATGACCTCGCTCACGCTCACCGGGCGGCTAAGATAAACAAGAAAGCTCAGAAAAAATATGAAAATCATCTCGCTGATAATGAAGAAAATTTGGCGCATTTTGATCCCTGCGGTTTTGATATTCGTCATTTTTATAGCCGTCCTAAAACACGGCGTCGAGATAGAAAATATCGACGCGGGCGACTTTAAAATAGAGCAATTATATATAAAACTCGATAAAAAAATAATTTTACGCGCGCAAAATATCGAAATACCTAAACAAAGCGCCAAGGATAGCTCCGAGGACGCGCTGCTAGATCTATCCAAAAACATCGTCTGGATCGATAGGCTGTTTGAGGAAATCTTACTTGAGCGCGTCAAATTTCTAAACAGCGAGTCCACGCTATTTTATAGAGACGACGTTTTTTATCTAGATAGTCCGTTTTTAGCGGTTAGCTCAAATTTTAAAGATACCGAAGACGGCATAACCGCAAACGTTTATCTACTTGAGTTTAAGGATTTTAACATCACCTTAAGCGGCGTTAGCAATGCCGATTTGAGGCGCCAAATTTACGATTTTAACGGCACTTTTTCTAGCCACGAACTAAACGGAAACGCTACCGTAAACCTCAAAAAAGCCGAGCTAAATTACGAGCTAAGCGACATAAACGCGACTAGCCTAAGAGGTTTTATGGACGAGCTGGGCGCAAAAACTGGGCTAGATAAAGAGATAAAAAGCTGGATCTACGGCTACGTCACGGCGGATAACTACTTCGTAAAATCGCTTCGGGGTAGGTTTGACTTAAACTCGCAAGAGCCCTATCTAAACGAGCTTAGCGCGCAGGGATTTTCTAAAAACGTAAAGGTTAAATTTCACGAAAAGCTACCCGCTGCGACCGCCGAGGGAGTCGATGTCGAGCTAAAAAAAGGCTCGCTATTTTTCACGCTAAAAAACCCTAAATGGCAAGGTAAAAATCTAAGCGGAAGCAATCTTGAAATCTATAAAATTTTCGAGGAAAAAGGGGCCGGGCTCACGCTAAATCTGCAAACCTCGGCCCTCTACGACAAAAGCGTAAACTCTATACTAAAGGCCTACGATATCGAAGTTCCCGTTGAGCAGCTAAGCGGCAAAACGGACGCCAAACTCGCGCTTGATATCAAATTTGATCCGCTAGAAGTGACGCCTAAGGGCAAATTTAAGATCACCGGCGGGCAAACTCTGATCGCGGGAGCTAAATTTAACGTCGAAACCGCAGACGTCGAGCTTTTAAACGACAAACTAAAGGTAAGTGCAAAAAACACGGGGATGGATTTTTTTAGCGCGGACGCGGCAGTAAATCTCGATCTAGGCAAGCTCGCAGGCGACTTAAACGGCACGCTAAAAAAACTAAATTTAGCCTTTGGCAAGAGCGAAATTTTAAAACTAGGCGCGACGCCGTTTGCGGCTAGGCTTGATTTTAGCGGCAAGGATACGAAGCTAGATATCACGTCTCCGGCCGCTGTGGGTTTAAAATTCGGCGCGCAAAACGAGATAAATTTACCCGATGCGCGCAATCTACTGCCCTACTCGCCGCTACTAAAAAGCCTACAAATCTCTGAAGGCGGCGTAAATATAAAAACCAAGGATTTTGAAAATCTTAGCATCGAGGCTAACGGCGTAAAATTTGAAACTCCGCTACTCAAAAAAGACGGCTCGCCGTATGACGCCGATAGCTTTACCGTCGACGTAAATGCAAAGGGCGCAACGGGCAAAAGCAAAAGCGGCGGTCTAAATTTCAAAATCGCGGGCGGCAAAACGGAGCTTTTTATAAAGGAGCTTGATCTGGCGCTTAGCGGCGATGAAAATTTGACCGACAAAGACGGCGACATCGAGTTTGAGGCCAAGGGTTCGAAGCTGATTTTAAATGATTTCAACGCGACTCTGGATCTGCTAGCTTATAGCGGCCAGAGTACGGGCGGGACGGTGAGGTTTGACGCAAAGCCCGCTCGCGGCAACTTTTCGCTCGTAAAATCGGACAAAAAATTTGAAATGTGGGCAAACGACATCAGAGGCGAGTTTATCAACTCGATCTTTAACATCAAAAGCTTTGAAGGCGGCAGCTTTAAAATGCGCGTTTTAGGCGGCAGCACCGATGATTTCAAAGGTGAAGTGAGGCTAATCGGAGCCACGCTAAAAGACTATACGTTTTACAACCAGCTTCTGACGTTTTTAAACTCCGTGCCCTCCCTGCTCGTGTTTAAGACGCCAGATTTTGGCGCCGACGGATATCCGGTGAAATTCGGCAAAATTTTGTTTGAAAAAAAGGGCGATACGCTAAAGTTTCTAGCCATCGAGCTAGAAAGCTCAAGTGCCGATATCGGCGGTCACGGCACGATAAATCTCGCAACAAAAGAGATCGACGTGGATCTGGAGCTAAAGCTGCTAAAGGACGCCAGCTCCATCATCGACAAAATCCCGCTCATAAATCAGATCGTGCTGGGCAAAGACCGCACGCTCTCGACCGTCATCAAGGTGCGCGGAACTTTGCAAAAGCCGCAGTACTCGACTCAAATCCTGCAAGACGCGTTACTCTCGCCGTTTAAAATAATCAGAAACGTACTTGAAGCGCCGTTTTTGATATTTGAGTAAAATTGACGAACGCAAGCGTCTACGCCGCTAGTTTACGGATAAATTAAGCCAAATTTGATACCCCGCGCAGCTAGCCTGTGCAAGGCGTTCGCGGGCTCCTGGCAAATTTATCAAATTTATAGCAAAACAGCACGCGGTTAAATACGGCAAAAATGGTGTCTCGGCACCAAAAACATAAAGCCCAAAATCGCAGCGTCAATGACCGCATAGCAAAAATTTCACCCTTAAAATAGACTGGGCTCGCTACGGATTTTCATAAATTTGTAATCTTTATAGGCCGTGAAAGCCGCGAGCAAAACGCTAAACGCCGCTGCGATATTTCTTGCCGCAAAGCCAAAATCGTCTCCGAGTCAAATTTGATAAAAACGGCACCAAAGCTAGCAAGATAAACCAGGCGTAGATCTAGTACGCAGACGCGCCAAACGCGCTCAGGGTAAAAATGCCCCCTAAAAATTAGCGCGCCGACCGTAGATTTTTGTATGCTTTTTACAAATTTACGGCTAGCTTTAACGCTCGGCGCTATCTTGCCTAGATTGCGGTTTATCGTTAAATTTTATCGCTAGCGGCTCGGACGTTTTACGGCGTCAAATTTAGCTTTTGATCTCATCGTCAAAAAGCTCGCGGACGTCCACCCAAAAGCTTTCGGGCATAAAAATCGGTGAGTCCAAAATCTCCAGCAAACCGTCCTTAAAAGACAAAAACTCCGCAACTCTTTTGGAGCCCGTCAACGGTTTTTATGCTCATGTCCGCCAGCCGCAGCACCTTTACGAGCTGCATTTTATCAGTCGTCCACTCGGCAAACGCTAAAAACCGCGAATCGTCCGAAAACGTAAAACACGCCGTAGCCTGCTCGCTAAATAAAATTTGATCAATCTCGCCGCTTTGGCTAAATTTTACGTTTTCGCTCTCGCTTTCTTCGCGCTTCAAATTTAAACCTTGTGCCTCAGCGCTCGCGTAAAGCCGTAGCTCGCCCAAACTCGGCGCGCCCATGGCTATCTCATGACCTTCAAATTCCGCGCTAAATTTGCCGTCCGCGCTGCACTCTTTCGCACTGTAACTCCAAGCAGAACCCATTTATTTCCTTTCAAATTTATTTAGTTAAATTTATCCGCGCGTTTGCCTGCGCCACACAAATCTCGCGGTCTCACGGCTCGAAATTAGGACAGTAAAATTCATCCGCCTCGCCCCAAAGCTCCTCTAGTGAGCGTCCGTCTATCTGCGACGCGGCGTAGAGTTCTTGCAATGTGGCAAAATACCGCTCGCCGCGCAGATGAAAGCTAAGCTCGGGCTCGCCGCCCTCAAGTACGCATTTTAGCAGCATTTGCTCTATGGTTTTAAATGAGTATTTAGGCATTTGGCTTCTTTTTAAATTTATTTTGCCGCGTTTTAAAGAGTGGAAAGTGCGTCAAATTTGACGCGTTTTTAGAAGTAAATTTTAAAAACCGACTCAAATTTAAACATCAAATTTGAGCTAAAATTTGCGGCAAAATCACCGCATCTCAAGGCGCATGAGGTGCATATCCTCGCCGCCCGTGACCTCGAGCTCCTGTGAACCGCAAACCGGGCAAGTAAAGTTGTTTTCGCTAAGCTCGCCGCTAAAACCGCAGCTTTTGCACTCCACGGCGACGTTTTGCACGATAATTGCAAGCTCGGCATTTTCGCAGATCGTGCCGGTTTTATAGACTTCAAATGCACTTTCTAGATAGTGAGGCTCGACGCCGCTTAGCCGCCCGATACGCACTTCAAGACGCACAACCTCTTTCGCGCCGTTTGCGGCGGCGTTTTTCTCGCAGAGCGCCACTAGGCTTTGCACTATGCTTAGTTCATGCATCGGATTTCCTTGATTGCGGACGGAGCGGATTTTATTTGCACGGATGCACTCAAGACGTAAATTTGATAAATTTTGCGAGCCGACTCCCGTGCCGTACAAGCCCAAAAATATTGCGCACTTAAATTTGATCTATCCATTGCCGAGCCTAGCATATTCGAGGCAACAGCTCGCCCTTTGGCGCTTCTAAAAAGCGCTTCGAGCCGTATGCGTTTTGCAAGATGACGCGGCCGTTTGCGGCGCCTAATATCTCGCCGATCGAGGCTGCGTTAGTATCAAATTTGCGTAAAATTTCAAGCGCGCGCGCTTCATCTTTTTCATCGACGGCTAGCACGAAGGTACCCTCGTTTGCTAGCTCGTAAGGCTCAAAACCAAACAACTCGCAAACGCCAGTTACTTCGTCGCTAACCTTGATATCCTCCTCGCGCACGAGGATGTCTAGGCCGCTAAATTTCGCCCATTCGTTTAGCACCGCCGAGAGTCCGCCGCGCGTCGCGTCGCGCATACAAAGGGGCTTCACGCCGCCTTCTATTAGCGCCTTTACTACGCCCACTAGCGCTTTGCAGTCGCTTTTTAGCTCGCTTTGCAGATCGAGCTCCTCGCGGCTAGCCAGCACCACCGCGCCGTGCCTACCCACGTCGCCCGAGATCAGGATCTTTGCGCCCGCGCGCAGGCTTTTTAGCTCCACATCCTCGCAGACGATCTTGCCGATACCGCTCGTGTTGATAAAAATTTTATCGCATTTGCCGCGCGGCACGACCTTCGTATCGCCGCAGACGATCCGCACACCGTTTTCGCGAGCGACCGCAGCTAGCGAGCCTAGCACTTGCTCTAGCTCGGCTATCTCTAGGCCCTCCTCGACGATGAGCGCGCAGCTTAGGTACTTTGCCTCGGCACCCACCATAGCTAGGTCGTTTATCGTACCGCATGCGGCGATCTTGCCGATGTCGCCGCCGTTAAAAAATATCGGCGTAACCACGAAACTATCGGTGCTAAAGGCTAGTTTGCCGTTAAAATTTGGCGTCAAATTTGCCGAGTCGCCAGCATTTTCGTCCGCGCGAAAATCACTAAAATTTAGTATCGCGCTATCGTTGCTCTCGCGCAAAATTTCATTGTCAAATATCCTAAAAATCGTCTCGTTTATGAGCGAGTTCATCTCCTCGCCGCCGCCGCCGTGGCTTAGCATTATCTTGCTCAAATTTGCCTCCTCTTAGCCCGCGCTTTTGATGTCGCCGTATTTGTAATATGCCGCGCACGCGCCCTCGCTAGAGACCATGCACGAACCCACGGGAGTTTTTGGCGTGCAGGCTTTGGCGAAAATTTTGCAGTCAAAAGGCTTTGCTCGCCCGCGTAAAATTTCAGGACAGATACAGGCCTTACTCTCGCCTTTGCTTTGCACGCTGCAGTCAAATTTAACCCTCGCGTCAAGCCCTGAGTACTCGGAGCGCAGCTTCATACCGCTTTGCGCGATCACGCCAAGACCGCGCCACGAGAAGTCGCACGGCTCGAAAAACTCCTCTATGAGCGCCTTTGCTTTTTGATTGCCCTCGCGCGTGACGACTCTGGCGTATTCGTTATAGACCTCGTGCGTGCCCGCGTTTTGCTGGCGGACGAGGTTTAGGATGCCGTCCATCAGATCAAGCGGCTCAAATCCGCTAACCGCGATAGGTTTTTTATACTCCGCCGCGATGCTCTCGTAGATGCCATATCCCGTGATCACGCTCACGTGGCTAGGCCCCAAAAATGCGTCGATCTTTACGTCCTCGTCGTTTAGGATCGCTCGCACGGGTGCGGGGACTGTAACGTGATTTATGTGGAAAAATAGATTTTTTAGCCCGAGCTCCAGCGTCTTTTGGACTAAATTTGCGCTCATAGGCGTCGTCGTCTCAAACCCGATCGCGAAAAATATCACGCTCTTTTCGGGATTTTCGCGCGCGATTTTGATACAGTCTAGCGGGCTATATAGCGCTCTGATGTCGCAGCCTTCGCCTCGCAGCTTTTGTAGGCTGGTGTTTGAGCCAGGGACTCTCATCATATCGGCTAGAGTGCACAGGATAGTGCCCGGCATCTGGGCTAGCTTTATCGCCTCGTCTATGCGGCTCCTTGGCATCACGCATACGGGACAGCCGGGGCCGTGGACGAAATTTATATGTTCGCCTACTAGCTGCGGCAGGCCAAATTTCATGATCGAGTGCGTGTGTCCGCCGCAAATTTCCATGATATTTAGCGGTTTTACGCTCTCTTTTTTGATGAGTTTTGAAAGCGCTAAAATAAGCTCTTTATCGCGAAAATCATTGATTAGATTCACGCCTTTTCCTTTGCTTCCGGATTATTTGCCGCCGCTTGCATGGCGCTTAGTCCCGCGTCGCCTTCGTCCGCGCCTATTTGCCCGCTTTGCATATCTTTGGCGATTTGGCGGTAGATTTCGATGCTCTCTAGCGCAAATTTCGTATCGATTTTTTCCATCGCGTAGCCGACGTGGATGAGTACGTATTCGCCCACAGCTACGGGCTCGGCGATGAGATCTAGGCTCACGCGGCGACTCACGCCTAGCGTCTCGACGGTAGCGACGTTATTTTCGTCGATCGCGACCACTTTTGACGGGATTGAGAGGCACATTATCTAAGCTCTTTTTTAAATTTTAAGAAATTTAACCACTTCTCCATACCCTCGCCCGTTTTTGCGTCAAGCTCGATAACATCGACCTTCGGATTTAGCTTGCGAGCCTCTTTGACGACTTTTTTAACGTCAAATTCAAAATGCGGCAACAGCGAAGTTTTGGTTATCACGATGAGATCGGCGGCGCGAAACATCACGGGGTATTTAGCTACCTTGTCGTCGCCTTCTGGCACCGATAACAGCACGATGTTAAAGTGCGAGCCGACGTCGTAGCTAGCGGGACAGACGAGGTTACCGACGTTTTCAACGAAAACTATATCAAGGCCCTCTAGCGGCAGATGATGAAGCCCCTCGTGCACCATAAAGGCATCGAGATGACATGCCTGCCCGGTCGTGATCTGATGGGCTTTGCCGCCGGCTTTTATTATGCGGTCGGCATCTTGGTTGGTCTCCAGATCGCCCTCAACGACGCCGATTTTAAATTTACCGCTTTTTATCGTGGCTTCTAGTAGCGTTGTTTTGCCACTGCCGGGGCTGCTCATGAGATTTACGCATAAAATCCCGTGCTCGTCCAAGTGTGTGCGGTTGTGCGCGGCCTCTTCGTCGTTTTGGGATAAAATTTTCGTTATCACCTCTACCGTTTTGCTCTCGTTTAGCGCCGGGTGCGCGTGGCCGTGGCTATGCTCGTGAGCTGCGCCGTGTCCGTGCTCGGCACCGTGATCGTGAGCGTGCGAGTGAGTCGTGCCGTCGGCGTGAGTGTGGGCGTGGTCGTGCCCGCCCAGCGAGCATCCGCAATCTTTACACATTTTGTTTCTCCTTAGCGATTTTTTGGGGTTATTATACTCTTAGATGTTAAAATCCCGCTTTAGTTTCATACCTTGCGGATATTATTTCGTTGCGTTTTATTTATATTTTGAGATTTTTGTGGTAGCGGCGAGATCGGTCAAATTTGAAGGCTCGGGCTAAATTTGAGTTCAGATAAACCAAATCAAATTTAGCTCCTCTTTGCCGATAAATTTAATGCTTGCTAGACTCGCCCGCGTTTGGTTTTTCTAGCACGATATCTTTGATGCGAGCTTTGCCGTTATCCATCACGCTGATTACGGCGGTGGCGTTAAACTCCATCATATCTCGCTCCATATGCTGCGCCTTTTTAGGCGGCATGAAAAAGGCCTCGATGCCAAAATTTGCGGTATTATAATCAACCCTGCCAGCTAAAAACGTCCCGCCGTTAGGCTGCTTAAAGCTATATCTATCAAATTTATACCTGCCGTCTTTATCTTGCTTTAATATAGCGTAAATTTTAGCGCCGTGTAGCTGCTGTCTTTTGCTTAAATTTGAGTCTCTTTTATCCAGCTCGTAAATGCCTGCAAAGCCGTAGCTAAGGCGCACGTAGTCGCCGCGAAACATATCGCGTGGATCGTAAAGCGTAGTTTGCAATAAGATCTCTTTGCCAAAATATATCGGCGCGTACGCATACGCAAGCATCGCTATCACGGCTAAAATTTGAAATACCGCGGCGGCAAAAATCAGCTTTAGTTTCATCTCGCGCTCCTTTTTTTAGAGATCTTAGACACGCCGAGCACCACCAGCGCAAATACCAAAAACAGCGCGCTAGCACTGACGTAATCGCCGACTAGATCGACGTAGCGCACAAACGCCACCCAAAAGATGAGCGCGACGCCAAATTTCATATTATTTTGCTTGATGAGAGCGACCGCGACGCAAACGCCGATGAGCGAAAACACGCCCTCCTCGTAGCCCGCAAACGCGTCTAAGATAAACGGTAGCGCGACCAAAAGCGCTCCGACTATTGCGGCGGCGTACTTTTTAAAGTAAAACGCAAGCCCCAAAGAGGCCGCGCAAAAAGCCATAAACAGCGCTCCAAACACGCTTTTTAAAAACGTAACGCCGTTTAAAACATTCTCATAGTTCTGGGTGCCGTAAGGCCACGGACGCGAAAAATGCAAGTCCTCGTAAAGCGACATATCAAAGCACAAGACGCTAACGCCGCAGACGATGCCGACGGTTTTGAGATAAAACGCGAGTTCAAATTTACCCGCTCTCTCAAGCAAAAACGAAGCGCAAACGGCGAGCAAGCAGTAGCTAAGCGCGAAAAAATGAACGCCGTAAAACGCGTCGTCCACACGCAAATCCGTCATAAAATATCGCTCGTAAAGCACGAAAGAGACGATATAAGCAAATACGCTCGCAAAAAGCGCGCCTGTAAGCAGCCGCGAATCGTCGCGCCAAAGCACCGCAGCCGAAGCTACGATAAATAGCAAAAATCCGTGCGAAACGCCGCTAAACTCAAACTCCATCAAAAACCAAACAAGCCCCAAAATAAGAGCCTGAAGCGTGATGATGGACTTGCGCGTAGCAAGTCCGAGTGCCAGCGCTCCGACCGCCCACAGCAGTACGCCGTCAGGCATATGCTCGCCTAGGTGGTAAATTTGCGCGACTAAAACGATCGCCGCGCCGTAGCAAAAGTTGCCAAGGAAAAACAGCGTCGTAGCCTGCGTCTCTTTGCCGTTTTTCTGCGCCCAAACTCCGCTAAAATTTACCGCTGCGAGTATGCCAAGCACGATGATTAGCCTCACGGCGCGCGGCAGCTCCTCCCAGTTAGCGCCCACAAGCGTAAATAGCGAAAGCGCCAAAAACAGATACGCTACGAGTTTTAAAACAAAGCTTCGCCGCTCGTTTGCGCCCGATAAATCTATATCGTATCTAGCCGCTATCTTGCGCGCCGCCTCGTCGCTTATCAGCCCGTCTTCTCGCCACTTCGCAAGCTCGTCTGCGAGAAAATTTTTATGAAATATCATCATTTTTCTACTCCACGCATTTCATTATTCTGTGTCGTCCAGCCCAGTAGAGCATCGCATAGCCCGTCGCGCCCGAGATCAGCGATGCGATGAGTACCGCGAGCTTATCGGCGTACGCAAACTCGTACGTGTCGTGATAGGAGAGCGAATTTATAAAAAGACTCATCGTAAAGCCGATACCAGTAAGTAAGCAAAGGCCGTAAAACTGAGCTAGATTGCAGTATTTCGGTAGCTTTGCGAGCTTAAATTTGATCGCAAGAAAGCAAAATCCAAACACCCCTAGCTGCTTGCCTGCAAACAGCCCCAGTATGACGCCTAGCGACACGGGGTGGAAAATCTGCTCCAGCCCGATGCCTTTTAGCGAGATACCCGCATTTACGAAGGCAAATACCGGCAGTACGAAAAATGCGACGTAACCGTGAAGGTCGTGCTCGATCTGCTTTAGCATCGAGCCCTCGCCGTCCTTTGCCTTAAGCGGTATAAAAAATGCCGCCACGACGCCCGCTAGCGTCGCATGCACGCCCGATTTTAGCACGCTCACCCAAAGGATTATGCCCAAAATCACATAGCAGGCTTTTTTATTTACGCCGGCTAAATTTAAAGCCAAAAGCCCTAAAGTAGCCACTCCGGCAACCATAAACGACATAGCCGAGAGATGTCCGCTGTAAAATATCGCCATTATCAAAATAGCGCAAACGTCGTCGATGATAGATAGCGTCACGAGGAAAATTTTTAGACTCGCCGGCACTCTTTTGCCTAAAATCATTATGATACCTAGAGCAAACGCCGTGTCCGTCGCAGTCGGGATCGCCCAGCCTTTTAGCGCGAAAGCATCGGCGTGGTTAAACGCGTAAAAAACGAGCGCGGGCATGACGATGCCGCCGACGGCGCCCACGATAGGTAGCACGATCTGAGCGGGATTTCGCATCTCGCCCTCGACTATCTCGCGCTTTAGCTCAAGCCCTAAAAGAAAGAAAAAAACCGCCATGAGCCCGTCGTTTACCCACAAAATAAGCGGCTTTTGCAGGCTAAATTCGCCGAAAACCACGCCCATATTTATGCGTAAAAAGGAGTTGTAAAATCCGCTTAAAAAGCCGTTTTGAAATATCATCGCAAAAATCGCGGCAAGGATGAGCAAGATGCCCGAACTAGCCTCGTTTTGGACGAAATTTTTAAAAGAGATATGTTTCAAATTTTAACCTTGAAATAAAAATAGTGATAAATCCTGATAATTTTAGCGTTAAAGAGATAAATGCGTGATAAAAGAGAGACTTTTGCGGGCAAATTTGATATAGCTTATCAAGCTTGCCCGCATCTTAAGCATTATGAGCGCGGGACGGCGGCCTTGGTTAGTTTTGAAAATTTAACCCCTTTTAGTCCGCCCATTTTTTCGGAAAATTTCTCGATAGCTCCCGCTTTACCGCGAAGTATCAGAGTCTCCAGGCAGTTGTCGTGATCTATATGGACGTGAGTCGTGCAGGCGATGTGCAAATTTGCCTGGTGCTCGATGTCCATCATTTTTACGACGAGGTCGTTTTGGTGGTGCAAATAAATGAGCGTCAAAACGCCGATGAGATCCTCGTCCGCGTCTTTCCAGCTGTCATTTACTATTTTTTCCCTAATCAGATCGCGAGTAAACTCGCTTCTCGAAGCATAGCCCTGAGCGCCTATTTTGTTGTCAAGTTCGTCTAATAACTGCTTTGGCAACGAGACGCTAAATCTTATAATGTTTTCCACTATCGCCTCCTTAAAGAAATTATTAGTTATTATACATCAGAAAACTTTAATTTAAATTAATGTAAGCACGATCTGACCGATGGCTACCGAGGAGTCGTTTGACGAAAAGTTCTTATTTATGTAATACTTCTTACCTTTTTGCTTAAGAATTAAAATTACATTTTCAAGCAGGGCTTTATTTTGAAAAACTCCGCCTGCGAGCAAGATATCGTTTGGCTGCGCGCAAGCTACGTCTGCTACGAGCTTTGCTAGCCCTTTTATAAAGCCCGTTGCAGCCGTTTTTGCATCGTCTTTTAAAGCTCTTTTAAAGGCTTCTTTAAAGCAGATTTTGTCACTCCTGATTTCAAATTCGTAGCAGGCGTCTAAATTTGCGTCGTAGAGCGCTTCTAGGCTCATTCCCGCCTCGCCCTCGTAGCTGATGCTATCAAGCCCGAGAATCACCGCCGCAAACGCGTCAAATATGCGTCCAAGCGAGCTGGTTTTGACGCAGTTTATTTGCTTTTCGTGCAGGATTTTTAGATTTTTTAGCTTAGAGGGCTCAAATTTGGCCAAAAACGCCTCCGCCTCGCTCTCCAAATCATATTTTAAAATCGCGGCATAAGCTATCTGCCAGATATTTTTCACGCTAGCTTCGCCGCCGATTAGCAAAATTTCATCAAAATTACAAACCCGCTCGTACTCTTTGCCACGCACTTTTAGTATCTCTCCGCCCCAGACACTCCCGTCCGCGCCATATCCCGTGCCGTCAAAGCAAAAGCCCAGATACTCGCGCTTTGCGTCCAGATCGTTTTCTAAAATCACCGAAAGCAAGTGTGCGTGGTGGTGCTGGATCTGCGTGATTTTTGAGCCGAAATTTGCAGCATACTCGCGCGCCCATTTTAGGTTTAAAAAATGCGGGTGCAAATCGGCTACGATCTCGTCGAATTTTAGCTCGTAAATCTCGCTAAAAAGGTTGATTAGCGCGCAAAACCGCTCATAGGTCGCGACGTTTTTTAGATCGCCGATATACGGGCTTATCATCAGCTCGCCGTCCTTAAATATCGCAAACTGATTTTTTAGCTCGGCTCCGACGGCTAGAACGGTCTTTTCGCTCTTAAATTTAGTGCGGATAAATTTGGGATGCACGCCGCGGCTAGTTCGGATAAAAATGGGCTCTCCGCCCGCCACAAACGCGATACTATCGTCGCTTGGCGAGTGGATCTCTCGGTCGTTATCTAGGTAAAAATCTATCACGCCGCCAAGCTTTTCTCGCAGGTCGTTTTCGCCATATATGATGGGCTCGCCCGAGACATTGGCCGAGGTGGCGATAACGTCGCCCTCTAGGTACTCAAAAAGCAAAAGATGAACGCCCGTATATGGCAAAAATATGCCGATTTTATTTAGCCCCGGCGCTAAATTTGAGGGAACCGGCGCGCCAGGCAAGCTTTGCAAAACGACGATAGGTTTTAAATTCGAGCTTAAAAGGCGCTGCTCCTCGGGCGAAATTTGAGTGTATTTTTTAGCGCGTGCGAGGTCTTTGCACATCACGGCAAATGGCTTTTTAGGCCGCTTTTTGCGCTCTCTTAGCAGCCCTACCGTGCCCTCCTCTAAGCGGCACATCAGATGAAATCCGCCGAGTCCTTTGACGGCTAAAATTTTACCCTCGTTTATGAGACGCGCGGCCTGCTTTGCGCTTTCGTTATCCCGTGCCAAAACTCGCCCAAGTTTATCTTTTAAAGCAAGCCTAGGCCCGCAGTTTGGGCAGGAGACCGGCTGCGCATGATAGCGGCGATTTAGCGGATTTTTGTATTCGCCCTCGCAAAATTCGCACATCTTAAACGGGCTCATCGTCGTGTTTGCGCGGTCGTAAGGCAGGGACTCGATAATCGAAAACCTCGGGCCGCAGTTGGTGCAGTTGATAAAAGGATAATGATACCTCGGGTCTGCGGGGTCGTAAAACTCGCGCTCGCAGTCTGCGCAGAGGGCAAAATCTGGCAAGATAGGCGCGTGTTTTTTGGCCGATTTTGAGGCGACTATCTGAAAGTCGTCAAATTTCGCGTCCGCTAGCTCGGTTTTTCGCATCTCGTCGATGCGAGCGAGGCTGGGCAGCTCCTCATGTAACGCTTTTTCAAACTCTTCTATCTGCTCGCCCTGTCCGCAAAGCGTTAGCTTTACGCCCTCGTCGTCGTTGTAAATTTCGCCCGCAAGACCGAATTTTAGGGCTAGATTATAAACAAAAGGGCGAAAACCGACGCCTTGAACCAGGCCTGAAATTTCATATTTAAAACATCTCTTCAATCAAAAACTCTTTGCTAAATTTGGCGTTTAAACCCGTTTTTAGATGCTTTAACGTCAAATTTGCAAGCGTTTTGTTTTCAAAAAGCGAGCCGCAAAGCAGAGCGTTTTGCACGCCAAAATCCTGCTTTAGCGAGTCTGAAAAATCGCTCAAAAAATAAGCCAGCGACTCGGCGTATCCGTAGCTAAGCAGCCTAGCATCGACGCCCGCGAGCCTAAAGCTCATGCCGCTTCTAGCAAATTTAACTACGTCAAAATGCGTTTTGTTTAGCATTTTAAAATCGAGCCTAGGCCCTTTGGCGCCGTTAAAATCGCTCGCGTTTTGCAGTAAAATCTCTCCGGCTTTTTGCGCATCGCTATCAAATCCAAGCAGCACCCCAGCTATACAAAATAGCCCAAAAAAGCCGTTTTGTAAGCAAAGCTCGCCGCGCGGCAGGATAAAGTTTTCGCCGTAATTTTGAAGCAATCTCTCGCCGCCCTCCTCGCGCTTTATCTGCGCGTAAAGCTCCTCAAAACTCGCAGGCAAGGCGAAATTTAAGACGTTAAAATCATCAAATTTGGGGTAAATTTTAACTTCATCGTCTTTAAACCTGCTTAAAAATATCCTAGCTATCCCGCCCTCTGCGTCAAATTCTTTTTTTGCGAGATTAAAAGCGGCTAGATTTTTATCCGTAGCGCCCTCTATCTTGCTCAAATTTGCGCGCGAATAATAAATCCTAGAGCCGCTAAAAATGTATCCGTTTTCAAGCACTACGGCCTTAAACGGCGGCTTTTGCGCCTTTAACGAGGTAAAATTTACGCCTGCTTTAAAAAGCTTGTCGCAAAGCGCATAGATGAAAATGTCTCTAGCCGCGCAGACGTCAAAAAATCTTGGCGAGTTTGGGCGATTGCCGCGGTAAATGGCTGTCGTTTTTAGCGTAACGGCGGGCTTTTCGTAGCTTGCTAGGGCAACCTGCTCAGCTTCGTTTGCGATAAAAATTTTAGGCAAATTTTTAAGATTTGTCGGCATTAAAAGATTAAAATTTTCGTTTAGCTCGGTGAAATTTGACGCTTCAAATTCGCCGCTAATATCTTTAAATTTGACGCTTTTGCCAGCGCTTAAATTTTTAAAAGCAAAATCCAATAGCTCGTTAAAATTCGCCTTCGTCACGGGCGTAAATTTGCCGTCCGCAAAAACGCAAACGTCGCTAAAAACGCCGTTTTCGCACTCTTTTAGCTCGCCTTTTAGATAGGCGCTAACGACGCGCGGCGTGATGTTTGAGAGGGAGTTTATAGGCTCGCTTGCTTCGCCTTGGGGTAAATTTTCGCTCGCGTAGACCTTTGAGCCGCGCAAAAACACGCTGTGAGGAAGCGCGCTAGAGAGCATATCGGAAAACGCCAAAAGCTCCTCTTGCGAGCCTTCAGTATAAAGCGTCGTTAAGTCTAGCTCCTTTTTAATGCTAAATTTTAACCCGCTTTTTTGCGCGTAAAATTTAAGAAAAAACGCGAAATTTTCGCTCGCGCCATCAAACTCGTAAGCTAAAATCATATCGCGCCCTTTTTTGAAAACTCTAAAGCGATATCTGAAATGCTAAAATTTGCAATCTTTTCGTAGTTAAATCCAAGACGCGAAAGCTCATTTAAAAGCGTCTTTTCCATCAAATTTGCCCCCTCTTGCGCCTGCGCGGAGAGTTCAAAGCTCATAGGCTCGATGCGCTTTGGCACGATACCTAAAATTTTCGTCCGCGGCAAATCGCCCGCAAGCTCCATGAGCCGCAATGTTTCTAACATCTCGACCTCGTGCGCGGAGCCGTTCCACGAGACGGCAGGCGGCATCTGCTCGTAACCGAAAAAATACACCTCTCCCGTCTCGCCGCCCTCGGCGCTGATGCAGTCGGCGACCATCAAAACGTCCGCCCAAGCAATAACGGGCGTGAGCGCCATAGCTAGAGTACCGCCGTCGATAAATCTTAGCTCCAAATTTGCGCCGTCCGCGTTAAATTTAAAGCCGCCTCGACGAGAGAGATTGCCGCTCAAATTCGAGTTTGCGACATTCAAATTTGACGCGTCAAATTTATCGTCCAAATTTAAAGCGGAGCCAAATTTAGCAGAGGATTTAGGGCTAAATTTATAGTTTCGCTCCATCATTTTGACAAAATGCACTCCCACGCCCTCGTCGCCAAACATCACGTTGCCGATACCAAGCACTAAAACGCGCATCAGTGCTCGTCTTTTACGTATTTGTAGCCGCTAATAATCGCGTCCATAGCTCCGTTTTTGCCTTTTACTGCGTTAAATACCGCCATATACACGTGAATGACTACAAAAACGATGATGACCCACATGCAAACGCGGTGTATCGTGCGGATGTTAGCTAGACCTCCCATGAGTTCCTCGCACTGCCTCATCGGCTCGTAAAGCAGCCCGCCAAGCCCCTCGTGATAGACGTGGACATAGAGCACGAGGCCCGTTAGGCAGATCAGAAAAAGCACCAGATAAAAGAAAAAATACGACGCAAACTGAAGCGGGTTATAAACGCCCTTTAGATGTGGGTGCGGGCCTAAAAACAGGTAGTATTTTATCTGCGCTATCCAGACTTTGGGATTAAAAAAATCGACGATACTAACGACCTCTTTACGGCTGTATTTATCAAATATAAATAGGTAGAGCTTGAAAATAAAGCACGCTATCAAGATAAATCCCGCGATCTGATGAGCCGCGCGCAACTTGGCGTTCATAAACAGCACCGGCTCGGTCGCGACCTCGGGGCTAACGAAAACATACGATATATAGTATCCGCTCACGACTAAAAATGTGATGGCAAAAAACCTGATCCAGTGCGTCGCTCTAAGCCCGATGGAAAATTCATACTCGCTTTTGCGGTCAAATTTATGCTCGCTCATAGCCGCTCCTTTCACAAATTCGGATTGATTTTGTATTCGCCCAGCTGCGTGCCGCGCGCATCCATCACGTGTACGGCGCATGCTATACAAGGATCGTACGAATGTATCTTGCGTATGATCTCAAGAGGCTTGGTTAGATCGGCGATCTTTAGCCCGATGAGGCACTCCTCGTAGCTTCCGCGTACGTTTGCGGCGTCTTTTGGCGAGGCGTTCCACGTGCTAGGCACGACTGCTTGCCAGTTAGTTATCACACCGCCCTTTATACGGCACCAGTGGCTGAGCGCGCCGCGAGGGGCATTGCCTTGGAAATTTCCTTTATACTCTTTACCGTTATCTATGACGTACTTCGCGCAGGTTTCTTGATCGGTTTTTAGATTTTCTACGAGGCTATTAAATGCAGTTAGTCCGTGATCGGCTACTAGTTTGGCCTCTAGCATCCTGGTTGCGGTTCTACCCAGCGTAGAAAATACCGCCTCAAGCGGCAGCCCAGAGTCTTTTAAGAATTTATCGACGATTTTTACCACGCGCTCGTTGCCTTTGGCGTAGTTTATGACGATGCTGGCTATCGGGCCCACCTGCATAGGTTTGCCGTCATATCGAGGGGCTTTGATCCAGCTGTATTTGCCTTTTTCGTCAAATACCTTAGTATCCACCTCTTTGCCGTGGCCGTCTAGGGTTTTCATATCTTTTAGGCCGGTGTAGTTTGGCTCGGTCTGCCCGTCGTACGGATGCAGCGGGGCTGGGTTTTTATACCATGCGCGAGTGGCTTCCTCGGTGATCTTATCGCCGTTCACTTCGTAAACCTTGCTGATGTCGCCGTTTAGGATAACTCCGCCTTGGATTAGATACTCGTTTCTACCGACCAAAAACTCGTCGTAAGCGAATAAATTTGACACGCCGACGTCTTTTAGTACGCTTGGCTCGCTGCCGTAGGCTTTAGCAGCCATGACGAGATCTGGATAATACGCCCTGTTAATAAAATCGGCCGTTTCATGAAATTTGGTTAGGTATTCGCCTAGTCTTGCAGGATCAAGTAGGTCCATGACGCAGGTCACGCCGCCGACGGTTAGGCTTTGAGGGTGCGGGTTTTTAGAGCCAAATATTGCCATCATCTGCGCTACCGTTCTTTGTATCCTTAGGCACTCTAAATAGTGCGAAAGCACGATCAAATTTTGCTCAGGCGTAAATTTGTAAGTCGGATGTCCCCAGTATGCGTTTGCAAAAGGCCCTAAATTTCCCTTTTTTACGAAGGCTTCGACGCGCTCTTTTACCTCTTTTAGCTTATCTGCGCCGGTCGCGTAAGGCGTGTCGCAGTATTTAAACGCCTCGTCGCTAGCCTTGCGTACGTCCGCGCTTAGAGCTGAGACCACGTCCGCCCAGTCAAGGCCGTGAAGCTGATAAAAATGCACTACGTGATCGTGCATATAAAGGGCGTTGTTCATCAGCGTGCGCGTTAGCTGCGCATTTAGCGGAGGAACGATGCCTAGCGCGTTCTCGACGGCCATGATACCCGCGCGGTAGTGCGAAAACGTACAAACGCCGCAAATCCTCTGCATGAAAAACCCAGCATCCCTCGGATCGCGCCCCTTTACGACCTGCTCTATGCCGCGCCAGAGCGTCGAGCCCGAGTAGGCTTCTTTCACTACGTTATTTTCATCTACGACGACCTCTATGCGCAGATGGCCTTCTATCCTGGTTATCGGGTCTATTACTATTCTTTGCTCGCTCATTTTTACGCCTCCTCTTTGTCTTTAGCAAAAATGCTTACCGCGGCGTGCGCTGCTATACCGATACCTGCGAGCGCCAGTACTCCGATGCCGATTTTATCGCTGACGTTATCGGCGCCTAGGCCTAAAACGGTGTTAAACAGCCTATCTGCCATCGGCTCCTCAAAAGGCCCCATCGTATCCCAAAAATCAGGCTCCGAGCAGCCTATGCAGCCGTGACCGGCCTGTACCGGCCAGCTGGTGTGCTGGTTAAATCTTTCGCGAGAGCAGTTATTAAACGTATATGGGCCTTTGCAGCCGACTTTATAGAGGCAGTAGCCGTTTTTCGCGCCCTCGTCGCCAAAGGTCTGCACGAACTCGCCCGCGTCAAACCTACCGCGTCTTTCGCAAAGATCGTGGATCCTAAGCCCGTAAGCCCACTTCGGACGGTTAAATACGTCAAGCGCGGGCAAGGTGCCAAAAAGTATGTAGTGAAGGACGTTGCCCACGATATTTTTCTCGCTCGGAGGACAGCCCGGGACGTTTATGACCGGTTTTGAGGTTACCTTTGATAGGCCGACGGAATTTGACGGATTTGGCTTTGCCGCTTGCACACCGCCAAAGCTCGAACAGGTACCGATAGCAAATATCGCCGCGGCGTTCTGGCTTGCGTGCTTTGCGTGATGAAGGCCGCTAAGCCCCAAAGGACCGACAGTTAGATAGTTCTCCGTCTCGCCCGTAGGTATGCCGCCCTCGACTAGCAGGATGTATCTGTCTTTGTATTTTTCGATCGCGCTTTCTAGGTTTTCCTCAGCCTGCCAGCCTGCCGCAGCCATCACGGTTTCGTGATACTCGAGGCTGATGTAGTTAAAAATCAAGCTATCTATACTCGGCGCATCGGTGCGAAGCAAACTCTCGCTGCATCCCGTGCACTCGGCCATATGTAGCCAGATCACGGGCAATCTATCGCTAAGCTCGGCGGCTCTAGCCACGGTTGGCGCCATCGACGCAGGCAGCGCCATAAACGCCGTCATCGCGCCCGCCCATTTCATAAAGTCGCGCCTGCTAAATCCGCTTTTCTTTAAAGCTTCGCCGATCGATCCGTTTTTTAGGGTCGGAAGCGCGGCAAGCACGTTAAGCCTCTCGTTTATCCTAACTAGGACGTCATCTCTCATGCTCTCTCCTTGGGGTAAAATGTGTATTTTTAGCATATTTAATAACGGTATAAATTCATTTTTAATTATTATCAAATAGCTTTAAATATTGAAATATTACAACTAAAAATTAAAATTCTATATTTAGTAAAAGAACTAGTTTTAATAATTAAGTATATTGTTATTTTAGTGATATTTTTGCAAAGAAAGCTCTAGAAAATAATTAAAGTATAAAAAGATAGATTTAATAAATCATTTTTACATTTTGATATTTTAAAATCAAAATCGCACTATTTCTTAAATCGGCTTCAAGGCTTTAAAATTTGAAATGAAAATTTACGGCGTCAAATTTTACTCCGGCCGCCTTGCATCTCTAAAATTCGCGCGCTTATTTGCATTATCTGCGCAAACACCGCTCCCTTTTGCGTCTCAAGCGATGCCGCCATATCTTTTGCGTATGGATTTTTGCTCGCTTTTACCCGCTTTATCGCGGCCTCAAGCTCTTTTAGCCGTTTTTGCAGTTTCTCTAGCTGCTTTTTTAGGATATCGGCGCTACTTTCGCCCTCGTTTGCGCCGCTAGGCAAATTTGACGCATCGCTCAAAATATCGCTCCTATCGCCGCTTTGCAAATTTACGCCTTTTAAATTTAGCGCGCCCGAGTTTAAATTTGCCGCGCTAGTCGCTGCAGAGCTTTTGCCGACGCTCATCAAATTTGAGTTTAAATTTATGTTTAGTTTTACATCCATCGCCGTGCCTTTAAATTTAAAAGTATATCGGCAAATTTGAGTAAAATTTAAGGCGCAACCGTAAATTTCGCTCTTAAATTTACGGATTTTACTTAGGCTCGGCAAAACCGCCCAAACCCCGCCGAGCCCAAAAAGTCAAGCAACCAAATTTACTCCTTCGGCGCGATCATATCCTCAGGTACCACCCACGCGTCAAATTCCTCGGCGGTCAGTATGCCTGATCTTATCGCTTCCTCACGCAGCGTAGTGCCGTTATGGTGCGCGGTTTTCGCGATCTTGGCGGCATTTGCGTAGCCGATGTGCGGATTTAGCGCGGTTACGAGCATCAGACTCTCGTGCAGTAGCTTGTCGATTTTCGCGGCGTTTGCCGTGATACCGCAAGCGCAGTGTTTCTCAAAGCTATTCATCGCGTCGCTTAGCAGGCGGATGCTTTGGATGATGTTGTACGTAAGCACCGGCTTAAAGACGTTTAGCTCGAAGTTGCCCTGGCTTGCCGCGACGGAGATCGAGACGTGGTTGCCCATCACCTGCGCGGCGACCATCGTGACGGCTTCGCACTGCGTCGGGTTTACCTTGCCCGGCATTATCGAGCTTCCGGGCTCGTTTTCGGGGATGTTTATCTCGCCGATACCGCATCTTGGCCCGCTTGCTAGCCAGCGCACGTCGTTTGCGATCTTCATCAAATTTGCCGCCAGACCGTTTAGCGCTCCGCTTAAAAACACCTCGGCGTCGTGGCTGGTTAGGCCGTGAAATTTATTCGGATGGGATTTAAATTTAAACGCCGTGCCCGTTAGCGCGTTTAGCTCGTCGCTTACCATCTCGCTAAATTTCGGGTGCGAGTTTAGCCCAGTGCCTACTGCGGTGCCGCCGATAGCAAGCTCCTGCAAAAACGGCATGGTAGCTAGGATCTGCGCCTTGCTAGCCTTTAGCATATGCGCGTAGCCGCTAAATTCCTGCCCGAGCGTGAGTGGCGTGGCGTCTTGCAGGTGAGTGCGGCCGATCTTTACGATCTTCGCAAACTCGGCGGTCTTTTTATCCAGCGTCGCTTCAAGTTTTTCGATCGCGGGTAGTAGCTTTTTTTGAAGCTCCAGCACAAAGGCTATTCGCATCGCCGTAGGATAGGTGTCGTTTGAGCTCTGGCCTTTATTTACGTGATCGTTTGGGTGCACGAATTTTGCATCTTTGACGTCCAGCGCCGCCTTATCGCGAAAATTTAACCCCAAAATCTCCATCGCGCGGTTTGAGACGACCTCGTTTAGATTCATATTCGACTGCGTGCCCGAGCCCGTCTGCCACACTACTAGAGGGAAATTTCCGTCCAGCTTGCCGTTTAAAATTTCATCGCACGCCTGCGCGATCGCCTCAGTGCGAGGCTCGTCTAGGCGGCCCAGCTTGCGATTAACCAGCGCGCACGCCTTTTTTAGATAGGCAAAGCCCTCTATGACCTCCCTTGGCATCGTCTCCAGCCCTACTCCGATCTCGAAGTTATCGTGGCTGCGCTGTGTCTGCGCACCCCAATATTTATCGTTTGGTACCTTCACCTCGCCCATCGTGTCTTTTTCTATTCTATATTCCATGCCTTTATCTCCTTTACTTAAATTAGTATTTGAAATTATATATCAATTATCATAAATTTAATCTTTCAAGATTTTACGCGCAAATTCGATATAATCGCGAAATGAAAAGAGTTTTAGCTAAATTTATCAAATACTTCGCCGCAGTCGCCCTGCTCTGCTTTGTAGCTTTTTTAGTGCTTGACTTTGCCTATCCGCTCGACGTCAAAGCGCTAAAGCGGGAAAATTCGTTCATACTTTTTGATAAAAACGGCCAGATCGTCGCCCTTCGGCCTAGCAGCGACGAAATTTGGAGATTTGAGGCTAAAAACATCCCGCAGACGCTAAAAGATAGCGTTCTTTTGTTTGAAGACAAATTTTTCTACTACCACATCGGCGTAAATCCATTCGCCATGATTCGCGCGACCGCGCACAACCTCACGCATAAAAACCGTATCGGCGCCTCCACTATCACGATGCAAGTCGCGCGCATGATGAAGCGAGAGGAGCGCACCTACGCGAATAAATTTAAAGAAATCTTTACCGCGCTTCAGCTGGAGTGGCACTATAGCAAGGACGAGATTTTAAATTTTTACTTTAACCTCGCTCCATACGGCGGAAATATCGAGGGTGCGGCGGCTGCGGCGAGGTTTTATTTCGGCAAAGATTTAAGTGAGCTTAGTATCGCCGAGTACGCACTTTTAAGCACGATCCCAAAAAATCCAAACGCCAACCGCCTAGATAAAAAATCAAACATCAATGCGCTAAAAAACCGCGTCGCAAAGCTGCTTTATAAAGCTGGCGTGATAGATCAAAGCGCATTTCAAAGGGCACAAAGAGAGCCTTTTAAAAACAAACGCTATGACGCCGTTTATAAGGCCAGGCACTACGCCGCGCAAGCTCTAAAAAACGGCGTTACGCACTCAAATTTGGATCTAAATTTGCAAATTTTACTAGAAAACGCGCTAAAAAATACGGCAACCTCGCTAAAATCAAAAGACGCCTATAACGCCGCGGGGATAATAATCGACAACAAAAATATGAGCGTAGCGGCATACGTGGGCTCGCACGACTGGCACGCTCCGCAGGGACAAAACGACGGCGTAACGATGAGCAGAAACGTGGGCTCGACGCTAAAGCCTTTTATATTTTCGCTAGGACTCGATGAGGGTTTCATCACGCCAAAAAGCCAGATGATAGATACAGAAATTTTCCTCGGAGAGTACGTGCCCAAAAACTACGACAGCAGGTTTTTTGGTATCATCTCAGCGACCGAGGCGCTAGCGCTTAGCCTAAATATCCCGGCCGTTAGCCTAAACAACAAATTAGGCGAAAAATCTCTTTACGAGCTGCTTTCACGCGTGCATTTGGTGAGCAATTCAAAGGAATTTTACGCCGACAGTATCGCGCTTGGAAGCGCGGAGATGAGCCTGCTAAGCTTAGCCCACCTCTACACGATCTACGCAAACGGCGGCGAGCTAAAACCGCTAGAGGCTGCCGGCAAAACGATACTAGGCTACGGACGGCTAATCAGCCCGCAAAGCGCGTATCTAACCTCAAAAATGCTCTCAAGCGCGTCAAGAAGCTATCTGGGCGTCGCGTGGCAATACGCAAAAGACACGCCTCAAATCGCCTTTAAAACCGGCACCAGCTACGGCTCGCGCGATATCTATACGATCGGCGTAAATAGCGACTACACGGTCGCGGTGTGGTTTGGCAACTTTAACGGCAAAAAGACGCAAAATTTAAGCGGTTTTAGCGACGCTTCGCGTACGGTTTTTGACGTCTTTAAGCTGCTAGCTCAAAAGCAAAAACTGTCTTTCATGAGCGCGCCAGGCGGCATTGAGTCCAAAAAAACCTGCCTTGATGCGTTTAAATTTAAAGAGTGTAGAGATGAAGAGGATGACTGGCAAATAGACGGCATAGCGCTAAAAGATATCTGCGAGAGTATCAGGGGCGATGAAGTAGGATTTTTACTAAAAAACGGCGCGATTACTCAAGAAGATATCAAAGAAAGTCCTTGTTACTATAAATTTAAAAGCTATAAACCTCTCGTTGCAACGCCGTCAAATAATCAAATTCTGCTGAGCGATGAGAATTTAACCAAAGTTATGCTAAAATGTTACTCGTATATCGGCGATGAGATATATCTGAAGATAGACGAAAACGAGTGGAAAAAAGTAAACAACGCGAGCGAAAATACGTTAAATTTAACGCAAGGCAAACACAAGCTCGGGTGTCTGGACGAAAATTCGAATTTAAGCGAAATCAATATCGAAATAAGGAGGTTTTAATGCGTTTAAAGCTAGTCGGCTTAAGCCTAAGCTGCATCTTGGCAGCAAATTTAAGCGCCTTTACGCTTGACGGTTCAAGCAGGGCGTTAGACGACGGCTCGGTAAGCATTGGCGTAAAATACGCCCAAAACGAACAGTCTCTCATCGGCAAGGTCACGCACAAAAAAATAATCGAGTGCGCGCCCGAGATAACGGGAGCCTTTGAGTATGGATCAGACTCGATTTTCTTTTACCCTAAAAAGCCTCTTGCAAAAGGCGTAAGCTACTCGTGCAAAAAAGGCGATAGTAAGGTTAAATTTTACGGCGGAGATTTCGTGCTATCAAATATGATCGAGTACTCCGGAGATACCTTTTTAGCGGTGTTTAATGACGAGGTTAGCGAGGATGAGTTTGCCGCGAATTTTAAAATTTACGACAAGCAAAATTTAGCCAAACAAAACATCAAATATAAAATCGTAGCCAAAACGCCTAAAAGCTTTCAGATAAAGTTACTTGAAAGCGGCGACAATTTAGTATTTTCGGTTTCTAAAAACCTCAAAAATACTTCGGGTATAAATTTGGCCGATAGTTTTGAAGTCGTGCAAAAAGTCTCAAATCCCGATGAAAATTTCGTCGATAAGCCAAAAGCCAAGACTATGTTTTTAAACGAAGTCGAAGGCATTAGCCTAGATAACGGCAAACTAGCGGCTAGACTCTATCTTAAAGATTGGATAGATTCTGATAATATTAAAAAATTTATCAAGGTCGAGGGCGTAAATAGCTTTGAAGTTGGCGAAATGGAGTACACTAGCCACCAAGACGCCGACGGCGAGTATTACTACTACTATATCGACATCACCAGTAAAGACTTCAAACCGCAGACAACCTACAAAATCACCTTCTATAAGGGCTTTGGCGACGACTACTCGATGCTACGAGAAAACTCCACCTTTAACGTCGCTTTTGGCGATCTAAAGCCGTTTTTGGAGTTTACCGATAGCGGCACGTATATGTCTAACCTGGGCGAGATCGGCATAAAAAGCGTAAACACAAACACCGCTAAAGTCGTCGTCGAAAAGCTAAAAGAGCAAAATTTAAGATACTTTTTAAATTTTACCGAGACTCCTTTGGATAACTACGCCGAGGAAGTAGCCAGCAAAAACTACGAGATCGGCGGCGCTCAGAACGAAATGCAAAAAAGCAAGATCAAGCTTGACTTTGCCGAGGGCGGCGACGGAGTTTATCTAGTCACGGTCTACTACGACAAAGACAAAAGCGTACAAAAAGCGGTCTATCTAACCGATATCGGCCTAAGCATGAAGGTTTCAAAAGACGAGGTGTTTTTATTTGCCAACCGCTTAAGCAAAAACGAAGTAGTCGCAAACGCGGACGTCAAAATTTACTCCACTAAAAACAATCTCATCGCAAGCGGCATCACAAACGACGAAGGCGTATTTAAATTTAATAAAAAAGACATCGGCAAGGACGTCTCAAGCGCAGTTTTAACGCTAGGTAAAGAGCAAAGCTTCATCGCCCTATCGCAAAACAAACGCCTAAACGAGGAGTCAAATTTAGACGCCAAAGATAGAAGCGAAACGTATAGCGCGTATTTGCACTTTGCTAGCAACATCATCCGCCCGCAGGAAAACATAAAAGGCGAGATCATCATCAAAAACGCGCTGTTTAAGAGCCTCTCAAACATGCCCGTTAAGCTAAAAATCAGAGATCCGCAAAATAAAGTGATCCTAAATAAAGGCGTAAACACCACCGAGCTTGGCGTGATAAATTTCGACGAGCCGGTAAACTCGGGACTAACCGGAACGTTTAAATTTGAAGTGATCTTTGCAAATAAAATCATCGATAGCTACGACTTTTCAGTCGAGTCCTTTACTCCGCAACGCATCAAAAACGAAGTTAAGCTAGATAAGCAAATTTACGCTCTAGACGATCTAATAGACGTAAAACTGCAAAGCAACTACCTTTTTGGCGGAGCGGCGGCTAATTTAGAAGGCGACGTGGCGTTAAATTTATATCAACAAGATTACAAAAACGATAAATTTAAAGAGTATAAATTTAGCAACGGCGAATACGCCGCAAACGGCCTAGATCAGTTTACTAAACCAGTCACTCTAGACAACGAGGGCAAAGGTGCGACTGCGTTTAAGCTACAAAACAAAGGCAAAATCGCAAGCATTTTAAAAGGCACCGCGGTATTTACCATTAACGACGACGGCAAAAACGTGAGCGCTAGCAACGACTTTAGCGTATATCCTTTTGACGTGATGGTCGGCGTCAGAGCAAACGACACCTACATCGACTCAAACTCCAAACTAACGCTAAATTTTGTCAGTGTCGATCCGCTTAAAGACGAGGAGTTAAAAGATAGACAAAAAGCCGTCGAGATCAAAAAAGCGATCTGGGAATACAACTACGACAAAGAAGGCTATCTAAAATGGAACAAACGCTACGAAAAGGTCTTTAGCGATACTCTTAGCGGTAACGAATTCGTTTATGATTTCAATCAAAGCGGCGACTTCATAGTCGTGGTTTCCGATATCCTAAGCGGCCACTCGGCAAATTTAGATATATATGTTAGCGGCTGGGACTACGGCGGCACGTTGCAACCGACAAAAGAGCTAGCTAAAGCCAAAATCAAGCTAAACCAAAAAGTCTATAAAAAAGGCGACTCGCTAAACGTAGACGTTAGCTCTGTGCTAAAAAGCGGTATCGGCATCATCACGGTCGAGTCAGAAAACGTCAAAAAGTATAAAGTCGTAAATATAGAAAACAACGTCGCAAACGCCAAATTTGACCTTGACTTCGATTTTGAGGGACTTTATATAACCGCATCCATCATGCGCGTAGCCGATAACGATGTCTTGCCGTTTAGAACCTACGATAAAGTCTATGCAAAAGCGGATAAATCATACCGAGCGACAAACGTCAGCATCGAAGCGCCAAAAGTCGTGAAGTCAAACTCCAAATTTAAAACTACCGTAAAAACCGAGCCAAATGCGGAAGTTACGTTATTTGCAGTTGATGAAGGCGTACTACAAGTAACAAATCAAAAGTTAAAGAGCCCGCTTGACTTTTTTGACAAAATTTTAAACGACGGCGTGCTTGACTACGACATCTACGCAAATTTGAGCGGATTTAAAAAAGACGGTAAAGTACTAAGCTTCGGCGGCGACGCGGCGGCTGCCCTTATGGAGATGAGAATGGCAAAATTTGCTAGCCCGGTCGATAAGAAAAACGTCAAAACCTACATCAAAATGCAAACCGCAAAAGCGGGCGCGGACGGCGTAGCGAACTTTGACGTAGAAGTGCCTAGCGACTTTAACTCCGAGATAAATTTGGCCGTACTTAGCGTCATCGGCGACAAGCTCGGCTTTAGCGTAAATGCCGTCAAGGTAAAAGACGACATCATCCTAAAACCGACGCAAACTGCGTATTTGATCCAAGGCGACCAGGTAAACTACACACTAAGAGTGATCAACACCACTAAAGAGCCAAAAACCGTCGCCCTAAGCATAGATACGAACCTAAACGCACAGCTAGCAGTTGACAGCATCGAGCTAAAACCTAACGAAAACGCGAAATTAAATTTCGTCATCGATGCTAACGCTACGGGTAAATCATATATAAATTTCACCGCAAACGACGGTAAAAACGGCTATACGTACTCGCAAAAGCTTGACGTCATCCACGCCTATCCGCTTAGCACCTACGCTAAAAATTTCCAGGCTACCGTGGAAAAGACATTTAAGCTTGACGAGGAGTTTAAACGCATCAGGATCGACGCTTCAAGCTCTATCAAAGGCGTACTAAGCGCAAATAGCGACAAGCTCGTAAATTACCCTTACGGATGCTCCGAGCAACGCTCAAGTAAGCTTTTTGAGCTAAATTTCCTAGTGCTTGGCGGAGACGATTCTAAAGAAGCCAAGGCAAAAGAAGCCGATAGAAAAAGATTCGTCGAAGCAGGCTTGCAAGACGTCATCAATATGCAAAAAACAGACGGCAGCATCGGCTACTGGGATCAGCTAAGCTACACGAACAACTTTGCTTCGATCTACGCTATCGATATGCTATTTACGCTTGAAAAATCAGGCTTTGCGCTTGATAGCCACGTAAAAAATAAAGCGATCGACTGGTTAAGGGCGTTTGGTAGCAACGACAACTTCCAAGCTCTTTACGCAGCCTACGTCCTAAGCACGCAAAAGAAACTCGATAGATCAAAGCTAAATGCTCTATACGATCAAAAGAGATACCAAGGCAGCGCGCTTGAGGGCTACTTGATGGCTGCGATCCTCAAAAACGAGGGACTAAATAAAGAAAGCGAAAAAGTACTAAAAGAGCTAAATAAATCGACCTATAACCGCGAAAAAGAGCTAGCAGATAACTTCGGTTCAGAGATCAGAAACAAGGCCTTTATGCTGCTTTTACACGCTAATCACTTTGAGAAAAACGCATTTAGCGACGAGCTAGCCGACTACCTGATCGCTCGCGTAGATAAGCTGCATTCGACGCAGGAGCGCGCATTTACGCTAAGAGCGCTAAGAGCCTATATTAAAGACGTCTCAAGCGAGAACAAATTTAAGCTTATCGCCGACGGACACGATCTAAATTTCGACGGCCGCGGAGCTATCAACATCGCTCCTAAAAAGCCTGAGATTACTATCGTACCTGAAAACGGCGCAGCCGTGTATCTAGGCGTTAGCGCGTCAGGCTATAAAAAGCTAGACGTAAATCACAAATTTGACAAGAAGGGGCTTGATATCTATAGAACCTTCGTCGGCAAAGACGGCAAAGAGATCGATATCAACGCGCTTAAGGTAAACGATATCATCTACTCTAAGCTATCGCTAAAAACGAATGAGTTTATCAGAAACGGCGTGATAAACGAAACGATCAGCCCTTGCCTTGAGGTGGTAAACGAAAACATCGTACCTAACGTTAGAACGGAAGCTACGAAAAACTCTTTAACACTCGAGCATCAAAATATCGAGGACGACAGAGTTTTGAGCTTTTATAGTTTGAGTGCCAGCAAGGATGCTCACGTGCTTTATACGCCTCTTCGCGTCGTCATGAGCGGTAAATGCATGCTGCCTGCGGTCATCACGGAAAACATGTACGACGAGAGCATGAGCGACTACGATCTAGCTCAGCACGAATTTATCGTCAAATAATCCTTTTGCGAAGCGGTTTTTTAGCCGCTTCGCTTTCTTTGCCTATTCTTAAAAACAACCTATTTTAAACATACTATTAGCAAATTTGTAGTAAAATCCGACATTTTTTAAACAATTATTAAGGATAAAATATGGCGGAATTTTACGACGCAAAAGAAGTAGAAGATAAATTTTATAAAATTTGGGAAGAACGCGGATATTTCGAGATAGACGCGAACAAAAACATCCGCAAAGACGGCCGTAAATTTTGCATCATGATGCCGCCTCCAAACGTAACTGGTTCGCTTCATATCGGGCACGCGCTAACATTCACATTGCAAGACATAATGACGCGCTACAAAAGAATGGACGGCTACAAAACGCTGTGGCAGCCGGGCCTTGATCACGCTGGTATCGCCACGCAAAACGTCGTTGAAAAGCAGCTCCTAGCCCAGGGTATCAAAAAAGAAGAGCTCGGACGCGAAAAATTTGTAGAAAAAGTCTGGGAATGGAAAGAAAAAAGCGGCGGAATGATCGTGCATCAGATGCGAAAACTAGGCATCTCGCCGGCATGGTCGCGTCAAAGATTTACGATGGATGAGGGACTAAGGATAGCAGTCAAAAAGGCTTTCGTAAATCTCTACGAAAAAGGGCTCATCGTACGCGAAAACTACATGATAAACTGGTGTACGCACGACGGCGCGCTCAGTGACATCGAGGTCGAACACAAGGAAAACAAAGGCAAGCTTTATCACCTAAGATACTACCTAGCGGGAGAACAAGATAAATTTATTGTTGTGGCGACTACACGTCCTGAAACCTACTTCGGTGATACAGCGGTAATGGTCAATCCAAACGACGAGCGCTATAAAAATTTGATCGGCAAAAAAGTCGTCCTACCGATAATCGGTCGCGAGATCGAGATCATCGCCGACGAGCACGTCGATATGGAGTTTGGAACGGGTCTAGTAAAAGTCACTCCCGCGCACGACACCAACGACTACGAGGTCGGCAAAAGACACGACCTAAAATTTATCACCGTTTTTGACGAAAAAGGCATCCTAAACGAGCAGTGCGCGCAGTTTAAAGGGCTTGAGCGACTAGAGGCCAGAGACGCTATCGTCGCAGAGCTAGAAAAGCTCGGAAACGTCGAGAAAATCGAAGACTACGAAAATCAAGTCGGCTACTGCTACCGCTGCAAAAACGTCGTCGAGCCCTACATCTCAAAGCAGTGGTTCGTCAAAAAACAGATCGCAGACGACGCGATCGCAAAGGTCGGCGAAGGCTTAGCCAAATTTTACCCAGCTCACTGGATAAACAGCTTTAACGCCTGGATGCGCGAGCTTCGCGACTGGTGTATCTCGCGCCAGCTATGGTGGGGGCATCAGATCCCGGTATTTTACTGTGACGCGTGCGGACACGAGTGGGCGGACGAAGGCGATCCGACGCAGTGTCCAAAATGCAAAAGCGCAAATTTCCATCAAGACCCGGATGTCCTTGATACCTGGTTTAGCTCGGGGCTTTGGCCGTTTAGTACGCTTGGCTGGGGCAACGGCGAGGAGCTAAAAAACGAGAAATGGTTTGACGGCGATTTGGCCGAATTTTACCCAAACAACCTGCTTATCACCGGCTTTGATATCTTGTTTTTCTGGGTAGCCAGGATGATGTTTCAGGGCGAAAACGCGCTTGGTAAGCTGCCGTTTGACGATATCTATCTGCACGCTCTGGTTAAAGACGAGCAAGGCAGAAAGATGAGCAAGAGCCTAGGCAACGTCATCGACCCGCTCGTTAGCATCGAGGAGTACAGCGCCGACGTCTTGCGCTTTACGCTTGCGCTACTTGCCGTGCAGGGGCGCGACATCAAGCTAAGCGACGAAAAGATGAAGCTCGTGCGAAATTTTACGAACAAGCTTTACAATGCGAGCAAATATCTGCTACTAAACGAGTCTAAATTTGCAAATTTAAGCGACGCCAAAATCGAAACAAAGCTTGGCAAATACATGCTAAGCCGATTTAACGAGTGCGTGCGCGAAGTGCGAGAAAACATAGACGCCTACCGCTTTAACGACGCGGCAAACGCGATTTATAAATTTTTATGGGACGAGTTTTGCGACTGGGGTATTGAGCTTAGCAAAGCCGACAAAGGCAGCGTAAAGGAGCTTGGAGCGATATTTAAAGAGGCGATGAGGCTACTTAGCCCATTCATGCCGTTTATCTCCGAGTACCTTTTCCACGAGCTTAGCGGTTCAAATTTAGAAAACGCAAGCTCGATTATGGTGGAAGAGTATCCGCAAGCCAACGAGCGCGACTTGCAGATAGAAAAGACCTTTGAGCTAGTGATCGAGGCGATAGTAGCTATCCGCCGCGCAAAGGCGACCATCGAGCAAGGCAACTCAAAAATCCCAAAAGCCTTCATCAAGCTAAACGGAAACGAAAATTTGACAGAGGCGACAAACTACATCGCACTGCTAGCTAAATGCGAGCAGATCGAGTTTTGCAACGCTAAAATCGAAAACGCAGCGCGCGACGTGAGCGAAAATTTGGAGGCGTTCGTGCCGCTTGAAGGCGTGGATATGAGTGCTGTGATCATGCGACTGCGGTCGCAAAAGACAAAACTAGAAAAAGAGATAGCAAAGCTATCAAGTATGCTAAATAACGAGAAATTCGTAGCCTCTGCCCCGCAAGTCGTGGTCGAAGCTAACCGCGAAGGGTTGCAAAGCGCGCAGGAAAAATTCGCCAAAGTATGCGACGAGCTAAAGGCGTTTGGCGAGTAGTCCGCTCGTTTGAACCTAAATTTTAAATCAAGGAGAAAAAATGAAAGGCAGTATCGGTGGATTTACGCTAGGCACGGTCATAGCCGTCGCGCTATCGTGGGGAGCTAATAAAAGCATATTGTGGGCGATAATTCACGGATTTTTAAGTTGGATATACGTAATTTATTATTTGCTGATGAAGTGAAATTTAATTAGCGGCGCGCCCTTTTGCTTGCTAAATTTTAAAAAATTTGAAGGATAAAAAAATGAGCGAAAAAATAAAAATAGCGGTTTTGGGATATGGAAATTTAGGTCGCGGCGTTGAGCTTGCCGCACGAAATAGCAAGGATTTGCAGCTTTCGGCTGTTTTTAGCCGCAGAAATCCAAGTGAAGTAAAAACATGCGGTGCGCCGGTGTTTAGCGCGGACGAAATTTTATCGCACAAGGGCAAATTTGACGTTTTGGTGCTTTGTGGCGGTAGCGCGACGGATCTGCCGACGCAGACGCCAGAATTTGCGCAGAGCTTTAACGTCGTCGATAGCTTTGATACGCACGCAAAAATCCCCGAGCACTTCGCCGCGGTAGACGCCGCTGCTAAAAAAGGCGGAAAGGTAGGCATAATCGCCGTAGGTTGGGATCCGGGGCTGTTTTCGCTAAATAGACTGTTCGGTGAGAGCGTGCTGGAAAACGGCAGCAGTTATACGTTTTGGGGCAAAGGCGTGAGCCAAGGCCACTCGGACGCCATCCGCAGGATCGAGGGCGTCGTGGATGCACGCCAATACACCGTGCCGATAGAAAGCGCGCTAGAGCGAGTTCGCGCTGGTGAAAATCCAAATTTAACCACGAGAGAAAAACACCTGCGCGAGTGCTACGTCGTGGCCGAAGAGGGCGCCGATAAGGTGCGCATTGAGCGTGAGATAAAAATGATGCCAAACTACTTCGCCGACTACGATACGAGCGTGCATTTCGTAAGTCTTGAAACGCTTAAAAAAGAGCATGGCGGCATCCCTCACGGAGGATTTGTTTTGCGAAGCGGAGCGACGGGCGAGCGCGGCGAAAATAAACACTTGATCGAGTTTTCGCTAAAGCTTGACTCAAATCCCGAATTTACCGCAAGCGTGCTCGTAGCCTATGCCCGCGCGGCGTATCGTTTGGCGCAAAAGGGTCAAAGCGGCGCGTTTAGCGTATTTGACATCGCTCCAGCGCTTCTTTCGCCAAAGAGCGCAGATGAACTAAGGCGCGAAATTTTATAAATTAAGCGGTTTTAAAAATAAGGAAAATTAGTGATAAAAATAGAAAATTTAAAGAAATTTTACGGGGCGACGCAGATCATAGATGGCGTCAGCCTAAACGTAGAAAAAGGCGAAATTTTCGCCATCGTAGGTCACAGCGGCGCGGGTAAATCCACCCTGCTTCGCTGCATAAACGGCCTAGAGGACTATCAAGGCGGCAGCCTAAAGGTATTTGACAAAGAAATCTCGGCGCTAAAAGATAAAGAGCTAAGAGAACTTAGGCGAGATGTGGGGATGATATTTCAGCACTTCGCGCTGATGGCGAGGAAAACGGCGTTTGAAAACATCGCTACTCCGCTTAAATTTTGGGGTTACTCAGACGACGATATCAAAAAAAGAGTGAGCGAGCTGCTAGAGCTAGTCGGCCTTGCAAACAAAGCCGCAAGCTACCCCGGCGAGCTAAGCGGCGGACAAAAGCAGCGCGTCGCCATCGCCCGCGCCCTTGCGCTAAGTCCAAAAATTTTACTCTCCGACGAGGCTACCTCGGCGCTTGATCCAAATACGACGAATTCGATACTCGAGCTTTTAAAACAGATCAATCAAACGCTAAATATCAGCGTCGTTTTAGTTACGCACGAGATGGAGGTCGTAAAAAGCATCGCGCGCCGCGCAGTGCTGCTAGAAAGCGGCAAGATAATCGGTAGCGGCACTATCGAGGAGCTATTTTTAAAACCAGATGAAAAGATGAAGGAATTCCTTGGCGAGGATGAAATTTTACCGAGCGAGGGCGTAAATATCAGGCTCTTTTTCCCCAAAGAAGTCGCACAAAACAGCGTCATCACACATATGGCGCGTACGCTAAACATCGACTTTAACATCGTCTGGGGCAAGCTTGAAAAGCTAAACGAAAACGTGCTAGGCTCGCTCGTCATCAACGTCGATCCTAAAGACGAAGCGCGCGTGACCGAGTATATCAAGCAAAGCGGCGTATTATGGGAGGTGGCGTGATGTTTGGTATAGATTTTTCTAAATTTCCCGACGTTTTCGAGCGCATTTTGCTTCCGGCCATCGGCGAGACGCTTTATATGAGCGTGGTTTCTACGCTTTTAGCGTTTTTGATAGGCCTAGTGCCGGCTATCTTGCTCGTTCTTTCGGCGCAGGACGGCCTGAAACCGAACAAGCCTCTATTTATCGCGCTTGACATCACGGTAAATACGCTAAGAAGCTTTCCATTTATCATCCTCATCATCGTGCTTTTCCCGCTCACGCGTCTGATCGTAGGCACCAGTATCGGCACTACCGCGGCTATCGTTCCGCTTACTATCGGCGCGGCGCCGTTTATCGCTAGGCTCATAGAGAGCGCGTTAAAAGAGGTAGATAAAGGCATCATCGAGGCCGCCAGAAGTTTCGGTAGCTCAAATTTTCAGATCATTTTTAAGGTGATGTTCGTTGAGGCGCTGCCCGGCATCGTGGCTTCTATCACGCTTACGCTTATCGTTATCATCGGCTTTTCGGCTATGGCTGGCGCGGTCGGCGGCGGCGGACTGGGATCTGTTGCGATAAACTACGGTTATCAGAGATTTCGTCCTGACATCATGCTTTATACCGTCGTGATCTTAATCATAATGGTTCAAATTTTCCAATCATTAGGAAATTTTATTTATAAGATCACAAAGAAATGATTTTTGCGTCTGATTTTATTTTCTTTTAAACTTTTTTTGCATAAAATCCCGAAATTAATTTTACAAAGAAAGGATAGAAAATGAAATCAGATATGTGCGAAATGCGTCGCTTCACTCAACTTAAGTCGTCGAAAGACTAACGCTAAGCGCAAAATTTCTTTTTAAGCGCTTAGTTTCGCTAAGCATTTAAAAAGAAATTTAAGCCTCCGCTCATATCCTTTTTTTAAATGCTAGCCAAATTTTAAAAAGGATATAAAATGAAAAATCTACTCAAATACTCTCTAGTCGCTCTAAGCCTAACAGTCGCAGCAAACGCCGCCGAGAAAATCGTCGTAGGCGCTACGCCTGTTCCGCATGCTGAAATCTTAGAAGTCGTAAAACCTATCCTTGCAAAAGACGGCTTTACTCTTGAAATCAAAGAATTCAACGACTACTCTACTCCAAATTTAGCCACCGAGGACGGCGATCTAGACGCTAACTACTTCCAGCACCTACCGTATCTTGAGGAATTTAACAAAAACAAAGGCACTCATCTAGTTAAAACGGTTGGCGTTCACCTCGAGCCTATGGGCGTTTACTCTAAAAAGTTAAAAGACATCAAAGAGTTAAAAGACGGCAGCACCGTAGCGATACCAAACGACCCGACAAACGAGAGCCGCGCGCTTGACGTGCTAGCTAGCGCAGGTCTAATAAAGCTAAACGACAACCCTCTAAAAACTCCGCTTGATATCACGGAAAACCCGAAAAAGCTAAAATTTGAAGAGATCGAGACCGCTCAAGTTCCTCGTACGCTAGATGACGTCGCCATCGCCGTTATCAACACGAACTACGCTCTAAACGCCAACCTAAACCCGACCAAAGACGCGCTCGTGCTTGAGAGCAAAGATAGCCCGTACACCAACTATGTCGTGGTCAAAGTCGGCAACGAAAATAGCCCGAAAATCAAAGCTCTAGACAAAGCCGTCACGAGCCCGGAGGTAAAGAAATTTATCGAGGAAAAATATAAAGGCGCGATAATCCCGACGTTTTAATCAAATTTAGCCCCGCCCGCTCAAATTTAGCGGCGCGGGCAAATTTAACGAAACGACGAATCCAAATTTAGTTTAGAGACCGCTCTTAAAACAAAACGGCGTAAAAGCTTTTACCTTTTTAGCGCCGTTTTTTTATCAAAAAAAAGGAATGATAATGCAATTTTCAAAAATACTTCTTGGCGCGCTTTTAGCTAGCGGCCTGTATGCTAACGACAAAACCATCACCGTAGGCGCATCTCCCGTACCTCACGCCGAGATTTTAGAAGAGGTCGTAAAGCCGATCTTAGAAAAAGAGGGCTACAAGCTCGACGTCAAAATTTTTAACGACTACGTGATCCCAAACATCGCCGTCGAAAACGGCGAACTCGACGCCAACTACTTCCAAGGCCTGCCGTATATGAAGTCGTTTAACAAAGACAAAGGCACTCACATCGTGCCGACTGCTGGCGTTCACGTCGAGCCTATGGGCGCGTATTCTAAAAAGATAAAAAGCCTAGACGAGCTAAAAGACGGCGATATCATCGCTATCTCAAATAACGCCGCAGACTCGACGCGCTCGATAAATTTGCTCGAGAAAGCCGGCATCGTAAAGGCTAAAGAGGGTGAATACAAATCCCCGCTAGATATCATAGAAAATCCGAAAAATCTCAAATTTAAAGAGATGGAGTCCGCGCAGACGCCCCGCTCTCTCGACGACGTCGCGCTAGCCTTTATCAACGTAAACTACGCCCTAGATGTCGGCCTCAAACCAACCAAAGACGCGATAATCCTCGAGGATAAAGATAGCCCGTACACCAACTACGTAGCGACCAAGGCCGGCAACGAAAACAATCCGAAAATCAAGGCTCTAGATAAAGCGATACTAACTCCCGAGGTTAAAGACTTTATCGTAAAGCGCTACCAAGGCGCGGTGATACCGAGCTTCTGATCGCATCAAATTTGAGCGATTTGCCATCGTAAAATTTACTTTAAAAATCGCAATAGGCGCTTTTTGTTTAAATTTTAGGGCTCAAATTTGAAAAAATAAAAAATAGTCGAGAAAAATCTCCAAAAATAAAACGGCGTAAAAGCTTTTACCTTTTTAGCGCCGTTTTAAAAAATAAAAAAGGAAAATATAATGAAAGTTTTTAAAATTTTAGCAAGTTTGGCGCTAGCCTTTAACCTCTACGCAGCCGACAAAGACCACACTATCGTAGTAGCCGTCTCGCCTGTACCTCACGCAGAAATCATGGAGTTTATCAAACCTGTCCTATCAAAAGAGGGCTACGATCTAGTCATCAAAGAGATAAACGACTACTCGATCCCAAATTTAGCGACGCAAGACGGTGATTTGGACGCGAATTTCTTTCAGCACTGGCCGTATCTAAAAAATCACAATGAAACCAAGGGCACGACTCTGATAACTGCCGCGGCGATACATCTCGAGCCGCTGGGCTTTTACTCAAAAAAGATAAAGAGCCTAAGCGAGCTAAAAGACGGCGCTAAAGTCGCGATCGCCTACGATCCGACTAACGGCAACAGAGCGCTAAATATACTGCAAAAAGCCGGCCTCATCGAGCTTGATAAAAGCGCTGAGCTAGCCACGCCAAAAGACATCGTGAAAAATCCGAAACACCTAAATTTTGTCGAGCTTGAGGGCGCGCAGATACCTCGTACGCTAGATGAAGTCGATCTTGCCGCTATAAGCACTAATTTCGTCCTTGATATCGGCATGAATCCTAAAAAAGACGCGCTAGCTATCGAAGGTACCGAAAGCCCGTACGCCAACATCATCGCGGTCAAAGCGGGCAACGAAAATAGCCCAAAAATCAAAGCTCTCGTTAAAGCCGCAACCAGCCCCGAGACGAAAGAGTTTATTCTAAAAAGATACAACGGAGCGATACTGCCGGTATTTTGATTACGCGCCGCTTGCGCTTTGACGCAGGCCGAAAGCTTTTTGGCCGATTTTAAAGTCGGCCGATAAAATTTGAGTCAAATTTGACTCTCAAACTGACGCGGTTAAATTTATAACTCAAATTTGACCACGACTCGTTTTTTTAACTCAACAATCCTCCACAAAACCTTATAAAGGTGCGGGTAAAACCCAAATCTTTATCTCGCAAATTTATCTTGCAATCAAATTTAAAACTCGCCCGTAGTGTCGTCAAATTTAACCGCCGCAGACGACCCTAGCCCCAAATTACGCCCGCCTAAAGCTAAAATTTACCGTAGTTTGCTAAAATCATAATTTTAAATTTAAGGAGAAAAATGCTAGGCGATTTTATAAATTTTATCGTCCAAACCGTCGGCGAGTGGGGATATGCGGGCATATTTTTGATGATGTTTTTAGAGAGTTCGTTTTTCCCATTTCCAAGCGAAGTGGCGATGATCCCGGCGGGATATCTAGCGCATCAGGGACAGATGAGCCTAGTTCTAGCGTGGTGTGCGGGTACGGCTGGCAGCCTTGCAGGAGCCGTGTTTAACTACTATCTATGCTACTTTTTCGGGCGCGAACTCGTGCTAAAATACGGCAAATACGTCGGCATAACGAAGGTAAAAATGCGAAAATTCGAGGCCTTTTTCAAGAGGCACGGCGAGATTTCGACCTTTAACTGCCGTTTGATACCGGGAATCCGCCAGTACATCAGTCTGCCGGCGGGCCTTGCGCGTATGAATATCTTTAAATTTTGCCTCTATACGGCTTTGGGTGCGGGCATCTGGGTCGCCGTACTGCTAGCAGTGGGCTGGTATCTAGGCAAAAACTACGATAAAGATACTTTTAGCCACATCGTGGTCGCCCTACTCGCCGCCGTCGGCCTGCTCACTGCGCTTTATATTTTTTACGTAAAACGCCTAAGTAAAAAATCAAAAATCGGCGCAAAAGAGCTAGAATAAACCGCAAAATAAGCTAACAAACAAAGCCGAATTTTAAATTTGGCTTTGCTCTGCGGGTTTACTTTATTAAATTTAACCGGCGGTTTTCGCGAGCGCATACATGTTACCTCCGCCTGCGGGTTTTACTTTGTCAAATTTAACCGCAAGCCATCGCCGCGCCAAAAAGTATCCGGAGTTTTACTAAAATTTAACTTCGCCGCTACCAATCAAAAGTAGCAGAGCGGTTTTCTATCCCTTAAATTTACAAAAAGTAGCGTTTTTAGAGACTATATAAATGATTTATGCGTTTAAATTTTACGCCTTAAGGCAATAAATTTGATTACTTTCAAAGCTTCTTTAGTGAAATTAAAAAATGAAAATTTAGCCCTTTTTACGTCTTTGTTTTCCAAATAGTATCCGCGCAAATCAAGCGCTAAAAGCGTGATAATGGAAGGAAACATGTAGATGTTTATTGCGATAAGCACGATGCGAAGCGTAACGGTATCTTTTAAAATAGCTTGTAAATTTAGGCTGTTTTCGATACTGACGTAATAAACGCCAATCACGGCAAAAAGTGCGGCGATGCGTAAAATTTTAGATACGATTTCGTTGCCCAGTTTTGAGATATTTTCACTCACGGCTAGCGACAAAAATAACCAGCAAAATATCCAAACTAGCGCAAAAACGGCGTCTAAAAGTAAATTTTCGTCATAACGCTCGCGTACTACGATAGCAAAAACGGGTGAGAAAATCAGGCTCAAGACGAACCAAAAAAGCGAACGAAACGCAAGCAGGACGAAACACGCATAGATACAAGCGCTAGCGGCAAGCAAAAGCCACTCTGCACCAAAAACTAGTCCGAGCGCGTAAACGCCGATGCAAAGCGTAAAAAGGCCGCAAAAGAGCGAATAATAGCCCTCAAGCAGCCTCGTAGCCTTTAAATTTATATTTTCAAAAAAGTTTAGCACGTAGATTACGAAATTTTCTTTTGTTTCGGACGAAATACCTTCATCACGCTCTCATCGGTCTCGATAAATGCGCCGCCGATGAGATCGATACAGTACGGAATCGCCGGAAATACCGGCTCTAGGCACTCTTTGATCGCCTTTGGCTGGCCGGGTAAATTTACGATGAGCGCGTGTCCTCTGATACCAGCCGTTTGGCGCGACAGGATCGCTGTGGGGACGTATTTTAGGCTAGCCGTTCTCATTAGCTCGCCAAAGCCGGGCATCATCTTTTCGCATACGGCCTCGGTAGCTTCCGGCGTCACGTCGCGAGGAGCAGGTCCCGTGCCGCCCGTAGTTAGCACTAAATCGCAGCCCAGAACGTCTATCATGTGTTTTAGACGCTCTTTTATAAGTTCAATCTCATCAGGGATCACTTCGTAAAAATACTCACGCTCGCTCGTTATCCAGCCGTCTAAGACCTCTTTTATCGCCGCGCCCGACAAATCGTCGTATTTGCCCTCGCTAGCGCGGTCGCTCAGCGTCAATATGCCTATTTTTGCTTTCATTTTTTCTCCTTAAATTTAGTTGTAAAACTCTTTGATTATCCTACCTAGCGCGTCTTTATCGATACTCTCAGAAATCTCGATATGCTCGCTGATGCGCTCTAGCTGCGCCTTCATGCCTGCTAAAAACGTCCCGACCTCGGCATATGCCTCTTGCAGTAGCTCCTCGGTATCCGCCGCATTTGGTATCAAAGCGCGCCCCATACCGTACTCAAAGACCATATTTTGCGCGATCTCGCGAGCTTTTTGGATGTCGGTGCCCGAGTTTGAAAAAGTATCGTCTTTGACCATCTTTAGCGCGCTCATGCCTGCCAAACAGACCTTGATACGCGCAAACATCTGTGAGCGCGACTCTATCTCTCGCTCAGGACGCATAAACTGCTCCTCGACGAGAGAAATTTTTTCAAATTCTATCCCGAACCAATACGCCGCCAAAGCCTTTGCACCCTGATAGAGCGCTTGGATGCGCTTTTCCTCGTCGTTGTAGCTTAAAATCCTCTTTTTACCGAGCAAGACTTTGTTTAAAACGCTTTCAAAATCGCTAAACTCTATCATCTCGCCGCCGCGTCTTAGCGCATTTATCGCAGCTTCGTTTACCAGCGTAGAAAGCGCCGCCCCGCTAAAACCCACGCTAATGCGCGCCACGTCTTGCGCATCTACGCTCGTGTTTTTGTCTTTTAGATAGGATTTTAAAATCTCGACCCTATCGCTAAAATCAGGCATCGAAAGAAAAATGCGCCTATCAAATCGTCCCGAACGTAGCAGTGCCTCGTCTATCATCTCGATGCGGTTGGTCGCGGCGATCACGATGACGCCAGAGTTATCCTCAAAGCCGTCCATCTCGGTCAGTAGCTGATTTAGCGTGGCCTCGCGCTCGTCGTTTCGGTTGCCGCCGCGCACCTTGCCCACGGCATCGATCTCATCGATAAAGATGATGGACGGCGCATACGCTTTAGCCTTTAAAAACAGCTCATGCACGCGTTTTGCGCCCATGCCGACGTAAATTTGCACAAAACTAGCGCCGCTTTGGTAAAAAAACGGCACTCCCGCCTCGCCCGCGACGGCCTTTGCCACTAGCGTTTTACCCACACCTGGAGGCCCTACCATCAGCACGCCTTTTGGCATTTTGATACCGAATTTTTTATATTTCGTCGGATTTTTTAGAAAATCCACGATCTCGCTTAGCTCAAATTTGACGTCCTTTATGCCTGCCACGTCGTCAAATTTGACGTTTGAGATAGCAGGAGCCACCGAGCTAGTGGCAATATTGTCGTACTCGTAGACGTTTGCTTTTTGATTTTCGTTTTGAGCGGCAAGCTTTTGTTTTTTAAACCTCGCATAAATCGCAAGCCCCGCAAAACAGATAACAAGCAGCGCCAGCACGGCTAAAATTTCATCCAGTACGGGCGTCTCTTTTTTTAGATCGACGGGCACTTTTTGCACCAGAGCGCGCATGTCCACGCCATCTTTTACGATGATATATTTGTTGCCACCCTTAGTCGTGAGCTCTAGCTCGCCGCCGTTTACGGTAGCGCTTGCGATCATATCGCCTTCTAGCAGCTTTTCGTAGCTTTCGTACATTATGCTTTTTGGCTGACTTCTACCTACCGCAACAGCTAGCAAAACCGCCAAAATAGCCGTCAAAATCACGATAATCTTTTGTTTATTTAGCTTAAATTTGCGCATAGTCGCCCTCGCTTTTTACTTCAAATTTATCTATGACCGCCCACTCTTTTAAAATTTGCTTATCCGTTTTGATTTTTACTTTATTATAAAACTGATCGAAACCCTCGTAAAATTCGCCGTTTAGCTGCTCAACTAGCACGTTTAGGCTTCCGCCCTTTTTAGCGTACTCTTGCCTAAATTTAAAATTATTCTCCGATACGATTTGCTTTAAAACCTTAAGCCTAGCCTTCGCCACGTCGCCGCTAACGTCCATTTTCATATCCGCCGAGTGCGTACCGCTTCGCGGTGAATACGCAAAGCAGTGCAAATGCGTGAGCGGAAATTTTTTAAAATTTTCTAGCGCCTCGCTCCATATCTCCTCGCTCTCGCCCGGATGACCCACGATGTAGTCGGTTCCTAGCGCAAAACCCATCTCGCTAAGCTCCAAAAACAGCTCCAAGTCCCTAAAGGCTTGATTTCGCCGCCTCATGATGCGTAGCATCGCCTCGCTCGTGTGCTGAAGCGCGATATGCAGATGCCGCTCTAGCCAGCTCTCTTTTAAAATCTCGCGAAAGCTCTCGTCTATCTGGCTAGGCTCTATGCTGCCTAGCCTTATGCGCTTTATGCCGCCTATTTTACCGAGCCTACCCAGCAAACGCCCTAGGCTTGAGCCCGTATCCTTGCCGTAGCTGCCGATATTCGTGCCCGTTAGCACTAGCTCGTTGTAGCCGTTATAGGCTAAAATTTTAGCCTCACGCAAAATAGCTTCCTCATTCATACTACGCGCCTTGCCGCGAACAGCGGGGATGATACAGTAACTGCAGGCAAAGTCGCAGCCCTCTTGGATCTTGATAAAGGCTTTGGTGTGATTTTCGTAGTTTGTTACGATATTTTTGTCGATACTTTTTAAATTTCCAAGCTCAAAAAACGGATCTTGCGACTTTAGCAGCGCGTTTATATCCTCTTTTTTACTCGCGCCTATCACGCCAAAAACCGAGTTTTTGTTAAACAGCTCTTTGCCCTTGCTCACCGCGCCGCAACCCGTTAGTATGACTCTGGCGCCGCGCTTTTTTATACCGTTTATGTAGCTGCGAGCGCCGCTATCGGCGGAGTTTGTGACCGTGCAGGAGTTTACCACTACGATGTCGGCTTCATTTTCGTCGCTAACGATATCGTAGTCTTTGACGTAGCTTTTCATCAGCTCGGTGTCGTAAATGTTCGTGCGGCAGCCGAAGGTTTTAAAAAAAATCTTTTCTCGGCGCGGCTCTTGCTGGGTCAAATTTGAGTTAGGCTTCATGCTTCTCCTCGCCGCCTTCGCCCATCGGCTTTGACTCGCCTGCTTTTACGCGTCTATCCATGTATAAAGTCTGCGTCGGATAGGCGATCACGATATCATCGTGGCTGGCGATAGCCTCCATGATCTCCGCGCTTATCGTGCTTCGCAAAGATAGCGTGGCGAAGGTATTTGCCATGTACCAGACCGAAATTTTCACGCCGTAAGGCTCGATAAAGGTAAACACTCGCGGCTCGACGTTCGGGTTTTTTATGCTGTATTGATTTCGCAGCTTGCTCATTTGTTTTTTGGCGATTTCCGTGTAGCCTTTGGAGTATTTTCGCGCGATATCTTTGATGATGTGAGCGGCTTTTTTGTGATTTGATTCAAAGCTACAAACGACGTCGATACCGTCCCAGACGGTCTTCATGCCGTGGTGCGAGTAGTTTGCGATCAGATCGGTGAAGATATAATTATTTGGCACGAATATAATGCGCCCGGCTCTTCGGTTTGAGTTTACCGTGACGATCGTGACGTCCTCGTAAATAGTCATCCTAAGCAGCGAAATATCGATGATATCGCCCACGACGTCCTCTCCGTCCTTGCGCACCTTGATGCGGTCGCCGACGTGAAAACTACCGCCAAAAACCACTACCGTCCAGCCGAGCATACTCATGAACATATCTTTCATGGCAATCGCGATACCAGCGGACGCAAAGCCTAGCACCGTGACTAGATAGGTCACGTTTTCGATATAGGCAAAAAGCAAAATCACGACGATTAGCGTAATGTTTACGAGATTTATAAATTTATTCGCCGTGTAGAGGCGCTCGTTGTCGGTGATCGTCTTTTTAATTATAAATTTGAACAAAAACGAAAGCCCGATAACGACTACGATAAATATACCGATATCTAGCGCCTTTTTCATCTGCGCTTTGATATCCTCGCTGGTGCGGTTTATCGCCTCGTTTACGCGCTTTTCGTATACGCCGTATGTGGTCTTTGCGATATCGGCCGCGGCGTTAAATTCCGCCAGCTCCTGCCTAGCCTCGGCAAGCTCCGCTTGAAAGCGCGCGTCGTCGCTCAAATTTACGATCTGGGTTAAAATTTGTTCTTTTCTAGCTAGTTCGTCGGTCGTCTTAGAAAGCCCGTCTAGTCGGCGCTTGTACTCGTCTTTTTCGCTCCTTAGCTGCTTTATGTGCGAAAAGCCCGAGATCACGGCTACGGGATTGGTTATCTTTTGTAAAATTTCTATCTCTGGAGCCGTTATCATGCTAGAAAACGGCGCTTTTTGAAACTCTCTTAAAAGCTCCATCTGCTCTTTTAGCGTGCTTTGCTTTTTTTGTAGCTCAAGCACTTTTTCGGTATTTTTAGCCTGTTTTTTTATCGCGGCTTCGATTTCGTCGAGCTCCGCGCTTAGCTTTTGAAAGGTGTTATAGTTTGAGTAGCGAGTCGCCCAGATGTTATCTGCTAGCTCGTCCTCTATAAAGGCCAAAGATGCGTTTAGCTCGGATAGCTGAGCTTCTTTTGTTGCGTTAAATTCGCTAGGTATATCATCAAGCGCATAGGCAAAGATCGCAAAAAATAAAATAAATAAAATTTTTCTCATTCAAACTCTCTTAAAACATCCATCACGAGTTCGCGCGGCACGTCTTTTCGTATCTCGTATGCGCCGATACCTCGCGGCAGGATAAATTTGATCGCTGAGTTTTCCGCCTTTTTATCAAGGAAAAACGCCTCGTAAAAGCTGCTTGCGTTTGGCACCTTGTAGCTTATCGGCAAGTCAAATTTAACTAAAAGCTCCGCCACGCGCGCCTTTTGCTCGCAGCTCATGAGGCCAAGCTTCACCGCTAGCGCATTAGCCATATTCATGCCGATCGCCACAGCCTCGCCGTGCAGGTATTTTTTATAGTTCGTTTCGTTTTCTATCACGTGAGCAAAGGTGTGACCGTAGTTTAGCACCGCGCGCACGCCCTTTTCTCGCTCGTCGGCTTCTACGGCGGCGGCCTTTATCTGCACGCAGCGATAGATCAAATTTTGCAAATTCGCCTCATCCGTCAAATTTGCGCCCTTCATCCACGAAAATAGCCTTTCGTCAAAGGTTATCGCCATCTTTGCCGCTTCTGCAAGCCCTGCGGCAAAATCGCGCTTTTCAAGCGTTTTTAAAAATTCAGTCTCGCAGTAAACGGCGCTAGGTTGATAAAACGAGCCGATTAGATTTTTGCCGAATTTGTTATTTACGCCCGTTTTTCCGCCCACGCTCGCGTCCACTTGCGCTAGCAGGGTCGTGGGGATATTTATAAATTTAATCCCGCGCTCGAAAATGCTCGCCGCAAAGCCCGCCATATCGCTCACCACTCCGCCGCCAAGCGCGATGATCACGCTGCTGCGGTCAAGGCGGCTGACGAAAAGCTGCTCTAAGATCGCCTCTATCGTTTGCATATTTTTATACTCTTCGCCGTCCGGGACGCTGATAACGAATTTTTGCGGACAATCTATGCGCGAGAGTAAATTTTGCAGATAAAGCCCGCCTACTTTTGCATTTGTCACGATAGCGACTTTAGCGTCAAATTTAAGCTCTTTTAGCTCGTTTATATAGACGCCGTAGCCCGGCTTGCCGTCAAATTTTATATCTATTTTCATCTTATTCTCCGCTTTTATTTTATCCAAAATAGCCTAATTTATCGGTATAAAAATTTGATAGTTGTCGCTAAGGCGCGCGTACAGACGGTTCATATCATTTGAAAACGCAGCAAAGGCGTCCTTTTTACTGATCTTTTTCGTAAACGGCACGAACTGAAGCAAATTTCGCTCTTTTTTTAGCCTTAAAATCGGATTTGAATTTTTATCCTCCACGACCTCGATCTTACGCCCGAAAATCTTAGCCAAACTATCAAAATGTTCCTCCATCTCCTCGTCTGCGCCGTTTCGGCCGAAGTGATAAAGCGTGATGGGCATATCAAGCTGCGAGCAGCAGTCCATGATGACGGCCGATTGACTCTCTATCTCGTCGCCAAAACCGCTACTTAGCACCACGCCCTTTTTGATCTCGTCGATGTCGCTTTTACCGATGGCAGCGACTGGTTTTTTTAGCTCAAAAAGCAGCCTTTTGTGCGCGGAGAAAAATTTATTGTCCGTCACGACTAGCCCGACGTCGTTTTTAAAAACGTCGTCTTTTATCTGCCCTACTCCGCCCCCGAAATAATCAAACATTACCGTTGCCATCTCGTCGTTTACGGATTTTAGCTTTTCGTAGGCTAAATTTAGCGCAGGATTTACGACCTTGACGAAAAGGCGCCTATTGTTTAGCTTTTCGTGCAGTTTTAGACTCTGCTCAAGCAGCCTTATGCACAGCTTTTCGCCCATCTTTTTCATATCTAAAAACAGATAAATGTTATGCCCAAACGGATTTGGAAACTGCCCGGTTTCTTTTTTTACGCTTCTAAATACGCTTAAAAGCACGCTTGGTTCGCCCACTATTAGCAAAACGTCACCCGGCAGGATCATTAAATTTGGCTTTGCGATCATGAAATTTGAACCGCGATAAATCATCGCTATGCGCCATTTTTTCTGCGTTATCGAGCTGATATGACGGTACATAAAGGAGCTGCCTATGGGCACCTTTACTTCCATTATCTCGCCCTTGCCAAGGCCTAGGTTGTCGGCTACTACGGGGATATCCGGTAAAAAGTCCATGAGTCTAGCCGTTAGCACCGCTCGCGCGTCCAAGACCGTTAGGTGCGAGTCGTCCTCTAGCCCGCCAAGCCCCCAGAGATCCAGCATCAAAATTTCCGTTTTTTTGCTGATTTGACGCAGGTTGTTATAGACGCTGACCGTATCAAAGCCGTCTTTTAGCATTATCATAAACTGGCTGAAATAACCGCTGGCTACTTGCCTCAGTCTATCAAGGCTAGTCGGATCAAAGCGGTAAAAGGTAAAATTTTCTAAATTTACATCCGAGTAATCCTCGTCTCCGCAAGCGATAACTACGTAGTTATGCGTGCTGCTTCTGCTTACAAATAGTCTTTCTAAGAAATGTTTTGCTACAATGCCGTCCGCAACTATCAAGATATTTTTCATTAAAACTCCAAATTTAAAGGGACTATTATATCAAAATGACTTTTAGTATAGATAAAACGGACGGCGCGGCGCGCGCGGGCACGCTAACGACCGCTCACTCGACGATCAAAACGCCCGTGTTTATGCCTGTTGGCACCGTAGGCGCGGTTAAAAGCCTAGATGCCGTGGATATGATGCAAATTCTGGGCGCCCAAATCATCCTAGGCAACACCTATCACCTCTACCTGCGCCCCGGCAGTAAAGTCGTAAAAGAGCTAGGCGGCCTGCACGGCTTTACCAAATTTAACCGCTCGTTTTTAACCGATAGCGGCGGCTTTCAAGCCTTTTCGCTAAGCAAAATCTCAAAACCGGACGAAAACGGTATCAAATTTAAAAGCCACATCGACGGCAGCGCGCACTATTTCACGCCGCGCTCGGTGCTAGATACCCAGTACGACCTAAACTCCGACATCATGATGATCTTAGACGATCTAGTCGCGCTTCCTGCCGAAAAAAAGCGCGTGGAGCTAAGTATAAAACGCACGATAAAATGGGCGCGCGAGGCGATAGACTATCATAAATTTAAGCAAAACAAAGGCGAAGGGCTCACGCAAAATATATTCGGAATAATCCAAGGCGGCACGGACGAGGCGGCACGTAAATTTTGCGCCGAGGCTCTGTGCGAGATGCCTTTTGACGGACTTGCTATCGGGGGTCTTAGCGTAGGCGAAAGCAATCAGGAGATGTATGATACTGTGCAGGCCGTGATGCCATACATCGACGCGGCGCGTCCGCGCTATCTCATGGGCGTAGGCACTCCAGAAGACCTCGTAGAAAACGTAGCCCGCGGCGTGGATATGTTTGACTGCGTGATGCCGACGCGAAACGCGCGCAACGGCACGCTATTTACGAGTTTCGGTAAGATAAATATCAAGTCTGCGAGATTTGCCGCCGACCGCGCTCCGATAGATCCCCAGTGTGACTGCTACGCGTGCCGCAACTACTCGCGCGCCTATCTTAGCCACCTATACCGCGCGGGCGAGCTGACGTTTTTCCGTTTGGCAAGCCTACACAACTTGCACTATTATCTAAATTTGATGCGTCAGATGAGAGAAGCGATAATGGCCGGCGAATTTGAAAAATTTAGGCGAAATTTCTATGCTAAACGCAGTAAAGACGCGCCGAGCATATAAGGCAAAACAGTGAGCGAGCGCGATATCTCTGGGTACTTTTACGACGAGGAGTGCGAGTACGTCTATCTCGTCACGGACGGTAGCGAACAAAACTATAAATTTATCTTTAAAGACGACAAAATTTACGCCCAGGACGGCAGCGAGAGCGGTGCGGAGGAGTTTATCCACGTAGTAAAAAAGATAACGAGCGAGTTTCGCGCCAAGATCGCCGAGCACTCCGCCCAGCTTGAAAGCTACGAGAAAATTTACGCAGGCAAGAGGGATTTTACTAAATTTATCAAAAAGCACGCGGCCTTAAAATACGAAATACGCAAATTTCAAAATAAAATTTCACACTTTTACGAGGCTTTGGCGATCTGTCAAAACGAAAGACCCGAGCTTAAAAAGCAGCTCAAAAACTACGTCTACGAAGCCGGCGTGCTAAAAAACGCGGCCTGCGAAAACGCCGCCAGGATAGACGATATCTACGCGCATATACAGAGCCTAAAAAACGACAAAATCAACCGAAACATCTACATCCTGACGCTACTTTCGGCGCTATTTTTGCCGCTAAATTTTATCACGGGATTTTTCGGGATGAATACAAACGGGATGTTTTTAAACGGCTTTCAAAACGGCACTACTATCGTCGCCGGATCTATGCTTGCTCTTTTTGCGACGCTAGCGGAACTGTTTTATTTCCTAGGCAAACGGCGCGAGTAAATTTGCAAGGTCATTTGACGGCTAGCTAACTTTAACTAGCCGCCAAATTCGCCGCAAATTTAACGCGCCCCAAAAAACCGCAGATCAGGCGCGCAGCATAGTTAAATTTACTCCGCTTTTCCAGCTGCAGCTTTATAGATACCGATTTCGTCTTGTAAAATTTTATATTTTTGAGCGATCAGGCTGATCCTACCTTCAAGCAGCGAATTTTGCGCCTCCAGATAGTTTTTTAACTCCGTTTTGCCGTAGTCGTATTTGAGCTTATATATGTCGCTGATAGCGCTTAGATTTTGCAAATTTTCGTTTAAATTTCGCAAAACCGCCTCGTCTTTTTGCAGATTTTTATAGCCGGCATCGATCTCGTTTAGCGCGGTAGTTAGCGTCTGCGCGTAGTTTAGCTTCATCGTTTCAAACTCTAGCTCGGAGATTTTTAACTTTGATTTAAGCTTAGAGTAGTTTAAAAACGGCAAATTTATCGCGATATTTCCGCTTAAGAAATTTAACTTCAGCCCCTCGCTCGCGCTATCTCCGCTTCCGCTAAGCCCTGCGCCTACCGTGATGCTTGGATAGAAGTTCTTTTGGCTAACCTTAACCCCTAAAAGCGCCTCTTTGATACGCGAGATCGCCGCTTGCAGGTCTGGACGTGCGCCGATAACGTAAAGCGGCACGTTTAAATTCACGCCCTGCGGCTGGATATCGCTTAAATTTCCGCCCAAATTTAACTCAAACTCGGGCCTAACGTTTAGCAGATTTCTTAGCGTTTTTTCCGCCGCGTCAAGGCTCTTGCCAGCGTTTAAAATTCTATTTTTAGCCGAGATTACCGAGCTTTTGACCTGTTTTAGGCTTAGCTCTTCTTCTTTGCCAAGCTCAAATTTAGCCTTTATGATGGCTTCTAGCTCTTCGTAATTTTTTAGCGTCTTTTCGTATAGATTTATGCTCTCTTTTTGATACTTCGCTTCAAAATACGCGTCCGCGACGGAGTTAATAAGCGCGAGTCTAGCGGCCTGCAGGTCGTATTTCGTCGCGTTAGCCTCCCACATGGCGGCGTCTACGGAGTTTGCGAGCTTGCGCCACAGATCGATCTCGTAGCTTAGCGAGATGCCACTTTTATAACTCTCGCTCCAGCTGCCGCCCGTTTTTATATTTTTACCGGTTTCCGCGCCCAAATTTGCGTTAAAGCTAGACACGAGATCAGCTTGCAAGACGCCTGCTTGAGCCAATGCTTTATTTACGGCGACGGCCGATTTTGCCAGGTCTATATTATTTTTTAGCCCCAGCTCGATTAGCTCGTTTAGGCGCGCTTCGCCGTAGCCCGTCCACCACTCGCGGTTTATTTTTATATCGGCGCTTGCGTCCTCTTTTAGCAAAATTTGCTCGTAGTTTTCGTTTATCTGCGTTACCGCGCAACCGCCGAGCAAAAAGGTGGCCAGGATTATGGAGATTTTTTTCATTTTATTCCCTTGAAAGAGCGTCGATCGGATTTAGCTTTGAGGCGCTACGAGCGGGCATGTAGCCAAATATCACGCCTATCGCGCTAGAGACGGCGAGCGCGACCACGATAGAGGTCTGAGAAAATATCATCTTGATATCGGGCGCGAAATTTTCCGCTAGATAGCCGATACCAAAGGCCATTCCGACGCCGATTAATCCGCCGATCAGGCACAGTAGTACCGCCTCTATCAAAAACTGCTCTAGGATATTTCTCTGGCGAGCGCCGATCGCCATCCTGATGCCTATCTCTTTGGTTCGCTCGGTTACGGAGACTAGCATGATATTCATCACGCCGATACCACCCACTAGCAGCGAGATAAAGGCGATACAAGAGATCAGCAGCGTCATAGTCCTTGTAGTCTCCTCGATCGTTTTTTTGATAGTGTCGGAGTTTCTAGTGAAAAAGTCCTTTTTGCCGTGTTTGGCGGTTAAAATTTCCGTTAAACTCTGCTCGGCGATTTGCGCATTTACGTTATCTTTAACCTTAACCGTGATAGATGAGAGATGCCTATCGCCGGTTAGTTTGTTTATGACAGCGGTATATGTAGAAAACGTGCGTAGAGTGCTGGAGTCTGCGAACATATTGTCGTTTTTGGCTACTACGCCGATGATTTTAAAGGGGCGTTTGTTAAAAAGCACCGTTTTACCTAGCGGATCTTCGCCTGCAAAAAACTGCTCACGAGTAGGCTGATCTATCACGATCACGGACGCCGACTCTGCGACCTCTTGGGCGGTAAACACCCGTCCGGCCTCGACCTTGTAGCCCATCACGTTTAGGCTCTCCTCGCTACCGCCTTTAATCGTAGCCGAGGCTGATTTATTGCCGTAGGTGAGCGTACCACTAGCCGAGGCGTTTGGCGTGACGCTATCTAGGTAGTCTTGCTTAGATAGCATCGTTGCGTCGCTAACGGTCAGGTTTCTCACTCGCTCCGAGCGCATATCGCCAAAACCCTTGCCGTTTAGGATATCGATCGTGTTAGTGCCGATACCGCGGATATCGGAGAGGATCTGCTCCTGCGAGCCCTGCCCAAGTGCTACTACGCAGATAACCGATGTGATGCCGATGATGATACCAAGCATCGTTAGCGCCGAGCGAAGTTTGTGGCTAAGGATCGCGTTTATCGACATTTTAAAGCTCTCGATAAACTGATCTTTGTAAAAGCTAAAGATATTTTTTTGCTTTGGCGCCGGTTTTTCTGAGGCAAAAATTTCATCGCTTTTTACCGTATCGCTCAAAATTTTACCGTCTTTTATCTCGATGACGCGGTTTGCGTATGCGGCGATATTTGGGTCGTGCGTAACGATGATGATGGTGTGGCCTTGCTTGTGTAAATTTGTTAAAATTTCCATCACCATGAGGCCGCTTTTGCTATCTAGCGCACCTGTGGGCTCATCTGCCAGGATGATCTCGCCGCCGTTTATGAGCGCTCTGGCGATCGAGACTCGCTGCTGCTGTCCGCCGCTAAGTTTATTGGGCAAGTTTTGCAGCTTGTCGCCAAGACCAAGCCCCTCTAAAAGCTCGCCGGCCTTTTTCTCGCGCTCTTTTTTAGAAACGCCCGCATATACGCTAGGTAGCGCTACGTTTTGCAGCGTAGTTAGCGTAGATAAAAGGTTATAGCGCTGAAAGATAAAGCCGAATTTCTCTCTGCGCAAACGCGCCAGCTCGTCGCCTTTAAATTTAGATATGTCGCGCTCTTCTAGCAGATACTGCCCGCCACTTGGATTATCCAGACAGCCAAGGATATTCATGAGCGTAGATTTACCAGATCCGCTTTGACCGATGATAGCGATAAACTCGCCCTTTTTTATGGTTAAATTTACGTCTTTTAGCGCGTCAAACACGTTATCGCCGAGTTTAAATTTCTTACTTAAATTTTTAAGTTCTATCAAATTTTTCAAGACTTAGCCTTAGAACTTCATTTTTATTTTTTCTTTTTTAAGCATTTCGCTGATTTCAGCCGCCGAATTTCGCTTCGTCACGACTTCCTCGCCTTCCTCTACTCCGCTTAAAATTTGAGTTTTTAGGCTATCAATTAGTCCTGTTTGTACCTCTCTTCGCTCGGCCGTTTCTAGTCCGTTTTCGCCTCTTTTTAGCACGTAGACTATGCTTTTGCCGTCCTCTTTTTTGATAGCGATCGATGGCACGATGACGGCGTCTTTAGCGCTATCTAGGATGATGGTATTTTGCGTAGTCATACCGATCCTTAGCGTGCCGTCAGGATTATCTACCACGGCCTTAGCGTAGTAGTAGATCGCAGAGCTGCTGGAGCTTGATGCGGTCGAGCCTGAGCTTGTAGTCGTGGTGTATTTGCCGTTGCTTAGCGTGGTTAGACCGGGATCAATCGAGCTAATACGGGCGTAAAATTTACGGTTCGGCTCAGATAGGATCGAGTACTCGACTCTTGAGCCTACTTTGATTTTAGTTATGTCGCCCTCGGCGATCTCCATTTTTAGCTGAACTTTGCTTAGATCGGCGATATTTACGATAGTTGGCGTAGTTTGGTTTGAGTTTACGGTTTGTCCCTCTTCAACCTGCACGGAGACCACGACGCCGCCTTTTGGAGCTGTGATTTTAGTGTAGCCAAGGTCGATTTGAGCGGTGTTTAGAGAGATTTTAGCCTGCACGATTTGCGCCTCGATCTCTTTTAGCGAGGCTTCGTTTGCTGCTAGGGTATTTTTAGCGTTTTCAAACTCCTCTTTTGAGGTCGCGTTTTTAGCAAAGAGCTCTTGTTCACGCTTAAATTTGGTCTTTGAAATCTCAAGCGCTACTTTGGCTGAATTTAACTTCGCTTCATAAATCCCAAGCTGCGCTTTTTTGGTATCTACGTTGTTTTGCTGAGTCGCGGAGTCGATTTCTGCTATCATATCGCCGGCTTTTACGACGTCGCCGAGCTTTACGTAGAGCTTTTTGATCTGGCCGCCTACCTGCGCGCCAACGTCGATTAGCTCGGTAGCGTAGATCTCGCCGTTACTTTCGATACTTTTTACGAGCTCGCCGCGAACGGCTTTTGAGGTGATAAACTGATCGACTTGCGGGACGTTAAAATTTTTATCGTAAAAGTAGTAACCAACCCCCGCTAGCACGGCGAAAACCGCGATAAATTTGATAAGTTTTTTCATTATTTCTCGCTTTTTTAAATTTAACGCGAGATTATATACAAAAATGCGTTAAGGCGATGTTAAGTAATTCAATTAAATTTTATTTTTCTTTAATGCTAGCCGCCGTATAATCGCCTTTTTAAAATTTATAACTCGGATTACGCAAATGTTTACGCAATTATTATCTATTTTTATCATTATCGCTTCCGGCTACGGGGCGAAAAAATTTAAGGTCTTTGAGCAAAAAAACGCCTCCGTTTTCATAAACTACGCGCTTTGCTTCGCGCTTCCGGCGCTGATTTTCGATAAAATTTACCACGTAAACATCGACACCACGCTTATAAACGTCATCGCCACGGGTTTTGCCTGTTCGATGCTGGGCGCTGCGGCGATATTTTTAGCGTGCAAATTTTTAAAATTTAACAAAGCCACGACCGTGAGCGCCGTGCTACTGGGAATGTTTGGAAACACCGTATTTATGGGTATGCCTATCATTAAGGGCTTTTTCGGCGAGGGCGCGATGAATGAAGTTATCTTTTACGATCAGCTAGCTACCTCGATCCCGATTAGCATTTTTGGGCCTTTTGTATTAGCTTTCGGTGCTCCGGCAAAGGTTTCGATCGTGCAAAATGTGATGAAAGTGGTCAAATTTCCTCCTTTCGTCGCGCTCATTTTAGGCTTTTTACTCCGCGGCGTTCCGCTTCCAAGCGTGCTATTTGACGCGCTTACTCTTTTTGCTCAGAGCGTCGTTCCAGTAGCGCTTTTTGCGATCGGCATCGGGCTTGGTTTTCGCAGTATCAAAAGCTGCTATAAATCAACCGCCGTCGTTATCATCGGCAAGATGCTCGTGGCGCCGTTTTTATTTATACTCGCTACCATTATCTTTGGCGTAGAGTTTGGTCAAACATGGATGATTGGTATCCTGCAGTGTGCCATGCCGCCGATGGTGCTAGCAAGCGCGATGATCATGAAAGCAGAGCTTGATAGCCAGCTAGCAGTAGCTGCCGTAGCCGTGGGAGTGGCGTTTAGCTTTATTAGCCTGCCGCTTTTATCGTACGTTTTTAGCCTGATGGCTTAAATTTCACGCTCGTTTCACGTTTCTTGGCTAAACTTCCATCATAAATTTTCTTAAAGGAGATGCTATGAAAAAGTTAGCTTTAGTTGCGCTTAGCGCGTTGTTCGTTACAGGTTCTATCTTTGCCGCCGAGATGAAAGGCGATATGATGGAGAAAAAAGATACCATGATGGAAAAGAAGGACGCCATGATGGAGAAAAAAGACGATATGATGATAAAAAAGGATGAAATGAAGGGCGACATGAAAGAGATGAAAGACGATATGGGTAAAAAGAAAGACAATATGAAAGACATGAAAAAGGATAAGATGTAATGACGCAAATTTTGCTCGTAGAGGACGATGAGACGCTAAGCGAACTCATCAGCGAGTATCTGAGCGAACAAGGCTACGACGTGACCGTTCGCGCCGATGCTAAAGCAGCTCTAGATACCGCCTACGAGCGAAATTTTGATATCCTCATCCTCGACGTCAAGCTACCTAAAGGCGACGGTTTCTCCCTTTTGCGCGAACTTAGGCGGCTTGGCGACGACACGCCTGCGATCTTTACCACTTCGCTAAACGCGCTGCAAGACCTAGAAATCGGCTACAAAAGTGGCTGCGACGACTACCTAAAAAAGCCGTACGAGCTAAAAGAGCTTTTGCTTCGTATTCAAATTTTAATCAAGCGCAAATTTTCTCACGTAAATGACGAATTTATCGAGCTTAACGACGGATATAAATTTTATCCAAGCTCCAAAACGCTAAGGCAAAACGGACAAATCGTAAACCTCTCAAACAAAGAAAGCGAACTTTTGGCGCTATTTTTGGAAAATAAAAACGCGCTACTGAGTAAAGAGACGATATTTGAGAAAATTTGGAACTACGGCGAGGAGCCAAGCGAGCTGAGCCTACGGGTTTACGTCAAAAACTTACGCCGAATTTTAGGCAAGGACGCGATCATAAATAGGCGCGGCGACGGCTATATCTATGTCTGAACGCTCCGCCGTTATAGCTAAAATCCTCTCGCTTTATCTCATCACTAGCGCCCTATTTTTGGGATATTTTTTCACGAACGACTATAAAATGAAAAAAGAAGCCCTCATCTCAAACGAGGTAAAAAATCTAAAAGAGATCAAGATGGGTATCTACATGAAAGCGCGTATGGACGGGCTTGGCGCAGTAAAAAGCTTTACCGCCGAAAAAGACGTCAAAGCCTGCATCGTAGCTAAAAGCGGTCAAATTTTATACGGTGAGGCGGGCTGTGCTAAATTTGATGACGCCCAGAGTAGCACGGTCGTATCGGACGGCAAGGTAACGATATTTGAGGCTTTGCAAAATATGGACGAAGGCGGCGCGGACGAGCTAGCCACGGCAAAGATCGCGCTAAGCGGTAAGGACGTTGCGAGCGAGCTAAATTTGCTATGGCTGCGTACGGCGCTAAATTTGCTTATCGTTTTAGGCATCATCATGATAATCGCTTTTTATCTAGCAAAGACCGCGCTAGCGCCGCTACACGCCAAGATCGCCGCGCTAAATCGCTTTATAAAAGACTCTACTCACGAGATAAACGCGCCCCTTAGCGTCATACTTATGAGCATCGAAACGGCAGATAAAAGTAGCCTAAGCCAGAGAAATCTAAAGCGCCTAAACAACATCCAAACCGCCGCCAAAACGCTAAGCCGTACCTATGAGGACCTCACGTATTTATCCTTTGGTGCCGAGCGCTGCGCACCAAAAGAGGAGCTAAATTTTAGAGACATTTTAAACGAGCGACTCGAATTTTTTGCTCCGTTTTTTGCTAAACGAGGGCTTGATTTAAGGCTAAATTTAAAAGATGCTCTCATAAATGCAAATGGCTATGAGCTAAAACGTGCGGTGGATAACCTACTAAGCAACGCCGTAAAATACGCAAACCAAGGCGGCTACGTCGCGGTTAGTTTGCAAGACGGCGAGCTAAAAATCTCAAATAGCGGCGAGGGGTTAAGCAAAGAGCAGCAAGATAGAATTTTCGAGCGATACACGCGGTTTAACGAAGACCAAGGCGGTTTTGGTATCGGGCTAAATTTGGTCAAAAGAGCCTGCGAAAACAACGCCATATCCGTAACATGCGAAAGCGAACCTGGCAAAGAAACGACCTTTACGCTTAGGTGGAAGTCTTAAATTTAGATTTTGCGTCATAAAAGCGGCAGTGCTTTTCTCCAAACTGGTAAATTTGGCTCAAATCACAAACACTCTCAGTCAAATTTTGATTAGGATAGTTGTAGCATCGTCAAATTTGGCGGTAAAATCAAGAAAGTATAAAAGTAAATTTTACTCGTCTCCGATAAGCGAAAGGTTCCTACAACCTATCTCATCGCCCATCTCGCAGCCCATTTTGTAAAATTTTTTTGCCGTTTTAGAATCGGCGGTTTTTACGCCTAGCAAAAACTGATACATACCGCCGAGATTTGAACAGCTTTGAGCATGATTTAGTTTTAGGCACGACTTCTCATAAAGCCTGCGCGCTGCGGCAAAATCATGCTCCGTGCCGCGCCCGAGGCGGTAAAAGTTAGCCGCATTGTAGCAACCGTATTTGTTGCCGAGCGTGCAGGACTTCATAAATATCTTTAAGATCTCGCTCTCCTCTTTGCTTTTTAGCTTTTGATGCAGCGATCCTAGATTTGAACAGGCGATACCCTCGTTATCGTCGCAGGCTTTTTGATAGCAGAGTTTTGCACGCTCGTAGTCTTTACTGTTTTCAAATTTTACGCCCGTATCGTTGCACTCTTTTGGGGTTTTGCCGTCGCAGATGTTTTTTATTTCAGACTGCGTAACGGGCTTTGGCGGTGCGGGGGTTGCCTTTTTCGGCGCGGCGCAACCACTAGCAAACGCCGCAACCAGCGCAAAAACGGCAATGTGCGAGATAGCTTGAAAAAAAGCGCGTTTCAAAATTTAGCCTTAAGAAAATTTTGCCTTAATCTTACCTTACGCTCGCCAAAATAACGCTTAAAATAAACTTTAAAATCCTTGGCAGTAACCAAACGGAGCCAAATTTGTAACAAATTTATCGCTCGTTAAAAGGGTATTTTTAGCGTATTAAGGCGAATTTACCCATAGTTTTATATCTAAATTCGGCGCCTATCGTCATTCGTAAATTTACAAATTTAATACCGACAAAAAGCGCCAAATTTATAGCTCAGATCGCTACGCTCGCAAATCAAGCTACGCGGCAAAAAATCCAAAGGGCTTAAAAACTATACGTAAAGCCTAGATTAAACGTTCGCGGGTCGCCGTAAACCATCTTGTTGTTTCCGATGCCTTCGAAGTATTTTTTATTAAATACGTTATCGATGTTTAGCTGAATGTCGAAGTTTTTGCTTATCTTGTAGCCAAACATCAAATTTGCCAGCGTGTAGGCCTTTTGCGTGATTTCGTTTGCGCCGCTACCGACGTAAATTTTACTTTTATACTGCACTCCCGCACCCGCTCTAAAGTCCGCTATAGAGTATTTAGCAAATAGATTTGCCGTAGTGCGCGAGCTTTCGGTGTCAAATTTCTTACCGTCGGCGTCCTTGGCGTTAAAGTGAGTAAGCCCAAGACCTAGGCTTAAATTTTGATTTATCTCGCCGTTTACGTCTACCTCAAAGCCCTTGCTCGTTACGCCTTTTTTAGCTTCGTACGCGTCAGTCGTAGTGCCTGGGATCTTTTGTCCGGTTTTTGCGCCTAGTTTATCTTGAACGACCTTAAATACGCCAAAAGAGGCCGATAGCGCACCGTCAAAATAATCTCCCTTTATGCCAAGCTCATAGTCTTTACCTTGGATTGGATCTAAGTATTTGTCGTTGATATCCTTTACGGTTTGGGGTTTAAAGATGCTTGTATAGCTAGCATAAAGCGTGTGGTTTTCGCCGATATCGTACGTGACGCCTATATACGGCGTGATTTCTTGAGTGAAATTTCTATTTCCGTTGCCGCCTGTTATGCGGTACTTATAGTAGCTCATCCTAGCTCCTAGCAAAAACTTAAGCTCGTCCGTGATTGAGAATTTATTAGCCAAATATATGGCCTTTTGCACCGTTTTATCGGCGTTGTTTTGATCGGCGTAAGGTAGCTTCGGGTCGTCTAGGTGCAGGTTGTTAAAATCTATCCTAGTGCGCGCCGCATAGGCTAGGCCTGCCGGAGTCGTGCGGCTATTCCAGTAGCTACTGACGTTGTCAGAGCTTTTTTTATAGTTGTTGTACATAGCGCCGAAAACCGCCTCGTGAGGCAAGCTAAACGCCTCGTAGGGTAAATTTACGTAGGCGTCTACGTTGTGGATATTTTCCTCGCGTTTGTTTGCATAGACGCTAAGTCCGCTAACATCGCCCGTACCGTCTAAATTTACCTTGCCGCCGTAGTAGAGCAAATTAGTATCCGTATTTGCGCGGCGGAAGGAGTAGGAGAGATTTAGGCTGGCTTCGTTTTCAAAATAGTGCCTAAAATCGGCATAAACGTCAAAAGTCTTGATATCCCATCTAGTCCAAGGCTACGAGAAAATTTCATTTTTACTAAACTCGCGCCTAACGTCGTTCTTGTAAAACGCAGGCATTCCTCCCCAGCGTATGCCATGGCGCTTTAGCTCCTGATAAAAAGCGCCTAGGCTTAGCCACGAGCTATCCATGATATCTGCATCAACAACGCCGTAGATAGCGGTGTTTTTACGGTTATAGTAGTCCATATACGAGCGAGACTTCTCGTGCATAAAAGACGCCCTAGCTCGCACACTACCGTCGACAGTCACGGGAGTCTGCACGTCGCCCGATACGCCGTATCTATCGTAAGAGCCCGCACTTAGTTTGAAATTTCCCGTCAATTCTTTTGAATTTGCTCTTTTTCGGATGAAATCTAAGCTAGCCGCTGGATTGCCTGCACCCGCTAGTAGGCCGTTTGCGCCCTTTACGACCTCGACGCGCTCATACGGCAACATGCTCATATCGTTTGCGCCTAGGCTAAATCCGCCAAAGCTAGGCATCGAATCAAGCAAATAATAATCTATCTTAAAGCCTCTTGCCGTAGGATATACGCGCTCATCCCACTTGCTAAGCGTGACGCCGGGGATATTTCGCAAAAGCACCTGATAGTCGTTGATGTTTTGATCCTTTAGCCTAGCTTCGGTGATGACGGTAAGCGACTGAGGTGTTTGGCGCGAGGTGAGGTCTAGCCTCGTGGTGCTTTTTACCAGCTCTTTGGCGTTATATTTGACGTCGTCGCGCCTTTGTTCGCTAGTTACCTCGACGGCATCAAGCGTCTCTTTGCCTGCTACGTTCCCGCCGTTTTGAGCGGCTAAAATTTGAACGGACGCGAGCAAATTTATAGCCGCAACCGAAAACAAAATTTTATTTCTCATCTTTTTCTCCTTTTAAAATTTGATCTTTTTATCCATAAATAAATCCCCGAAACGCTAAGCGCAAGCGGAGCTAGCCCACACAAAAACCAGATAAATTTGGTCGCTGCATTATAGTCGCCGTAGTGAGCGCGCCTAAACGTCGATAAAAATTTATCCGTTTTGCTTGCTAGCTCTATATCTTTTACATCGATTAAATTTGCGCTGTTTTTATCGTAAGTAACGGTGCTTGAGTACTGACTATGTAGGAAGCTTTGCTGCGGTTTTTGCCCGTAAAGCGTGATATTTGCACCCTCATAAAACGGAAAACTAACGTAATGCGTCCTAAATCCTGGCATATCCGAGGCTGCTTTTTGTACCAGGGCGTCGATTGAGATATTTTTGTCGTAAATTTGCGGACCGATTACGAATTTAGAATTATCGAAAGGCGGCATAAACATAAACCTAAGCTCCCACCAAGCACCGCTAAGCGCGACCGCAAAGATAACGGGCGTTGAAAAAACGCCGATAAATTTGTGCGAATCACTCATAAAAGTAGCCATGCGCGAAAACCGAAGACGCAGCAAATTTGCCCAAAAATTTCGGCGAACGATAAAGCCGCTAATCGAAATAATAAAGGCAAAAATCGCCGTCAGACCAAGTAAAATTTGACCGCTTTTTTCAAGAAGCAAATTTTCGTGAAGCTCTGTAATAACCCCGATAAATCCGCTATCGTGCGGCACGAGACCGCTTTTTATCTCGCCGCTAAATGCGTCTAGATACACGCACGCCCACTCTTTTTCGCCCGCACCGTGCTCTAGTAGCCAAACTTTGTCCGTTTTTTGCGGATCTACGTCGATATTCCAACCTACGATCTCGTGATGCGGATACTCTTTTTCTATTTTTTCTCTCAGTTCGTCAAATTTTAGCCTCTTTTTATCGTTGCCGTCTACTACATAGATGACGCCTGGCATTAAAATATTATTTATCTCATCTTTATAAACTAAAACCGAACCAGTAAAGCAAACGATAACTAGCGGAATGCAAAATATGAGTGAAATATAAGTATGAATTTTATACATCGTCTTTTTGTCAAGTATACTCACGTTTAAAATTTGTCCTTTTAAAATTTACTTTAAATCGGCGCGGATTTTAGCATTTTAATAATTAATAATTTCTAAAATCATTATCAAATAAATAAGGAATCTATATTTTGCGTTGAATATTTAAAAACAGGGTTTAGCAGAGGCAGACGAATGCAAAACGACAAATTTGTTACGTTAAATTACGGAAATCAATTTAATGTGGTCTCAAAGCAAAATCGGCTTTTTAGTTTAATCAAAATCAGCGCCCAACGGTCGAGCAACCACCGAGCGCAAATTTGATACAAGTCTCGCCGAAAGCAAACTCAAATTTAAGCCCTAAATTTCCTCTCTTTTATAAATTTTACTCACAAATTTATCTATCTTATACACTGCACCAAAGAGCGCGGGCACGACGAGTAGCGTTAGCAGCGTCGAGCTAATGAGCCCCGAGATCACCGATATCGCCATAGGAGAGTTGCCCTCGTATCCAGCGCCCCTGCTAAGAGCAAGCGGTAGCATCGCAAATATCATCGCAAAAGTAGTCATCAGTATCGCTCGCAGTCTTTTGACGCCAGCTCGCACGATGGCTTCGTTTAGCTCCACGCCCTCGTTTGCGTAGCGGTTGGCGAAATCAACGACTAAAATCGCGTTTTTGCCCACCATACCGAAAAGCAATATCGCGCCGACCATCACAAACAAGCTAAAGGAGTTATCGCTAAGATACAGCCCGACTGCCACGCCACCAAACGCCAGCGGCATCGAGATCATGATGATGATCGGCAAAATAAAACTCTCATAAAGTGCGGCTAGGATCATATAGATGAGCACGACGCTAAGGCTGATCGTAAAGACAAAGGCCGCGTTCGTGTCGTTCATCATCTCGATAAAGCCCGTCATCACGTAGTCGTAACCCGCGGGTAAAATTTGACCGATATTTTCGTCGATACCCTTTTGCACGGCGCCTAGCGGGACGTTATCTACGTTTGCGACGATCCTGATCTGACGCTGTTTGTTAAAGCGGTTTATCACGGAAAAGGTCTTGCTCGTTTTAAACTCCGCCACCGCGCTTAGGCTTATACTCTCGCCGTGCGCGTTTTTGATCTTTAGTTTTTGCAGCGCCTGCGCATCCTTGCGGTACTCGTCGTCAAACCTCAGTATCATATCGTACTGCGCGTCGCCGTTATCAAAGCTACCAAGCCTGTTTTGACCAAAGGAGGCATATATCACCTGCGCCACCGCGCTAGGATCGACGTTTAGGCGTTTGGCTTTGTCTTTATTTACGCTGATTTGCAGCTCGTTTATCTTGTCTTCGTTATCGCTGCCCACATCCGTCGTGCCCTCGATAGCGCGCACCATGGCGATGGCTTTTGGCAGGATTTCGTCTAGCTTCTCTAGGCTATCTCCCGTGATCGTTAGCTGCACGGGCTCGCTGTCGCTGCCCGTATCGACGTATGGTATCTGCAGGACTTTGACGCTGAGGCCTTCAAATTTAAGCTTTTTTCTATACTCGTCCATTATCTGCGTTTGGCGCTCTTTTCGCGACTCAAAGCCCTTTAGGCGGACGTAAATTTTAGCCTTATACGCGTCCTTTGAGTCCGTGTAACCAGCGATCATATAGGAGTACTCGACGCGCGGATCGCTATCTACGGCGCGCACGACCTCGCCGGCTCTAGCGCTCATAGCCTCAACCGAGATGCCCGGGTTTGCCTTTAAAAATATCTCAAACTGCCCCTCGTCCTCGACGGGCAAAAAGTCCATACCGACCTTGCCGGCTAGGCTCATGCAAAGAGCCAGCACGCCCAAAGTAAGGATAACAAACACGGTTTTAAACCTCAAAATAAGCTTCAAAAGTCGCTCATAACTGCTCTCCAGAGCCTCAAATACGGGCTCCGTCACGCGGTAAAATTTGCTCTCGCCCTTGCCCAAAAACCTCGCCGCCAGGCTAGGTATCAGCATAATGCAAACCAAAAACGACACCACGATACCGCCGCTCACGCTCATACCGAAGGAGTTAAAATACTGCCCGACGATGCCCTCCATAAAGGCAATCGGCACAAACACGCAAAGCAGCACCGCGCTAATGCTAAGCACGCTAAAGGCTATCTCGCGCACGCCCTCAAAGCTTGCTTTTAGCGGATTGCTCTCGCCTTCTTGCATCTTTTTGGAGATATTTTCTACGACCACGATCGCATCGTCGATAAATATACCGATACCAAGCGTCAAAGCCAGCAGCGTGAGGCGATTTAGATCAAAGCCCAAAACGTCGATGATAAAAAACGTCCCCACGATACTAGCCGGGATCGCAAGCGCAGCGATGATAGTCGCGCTAAAGCTTCGCAAAAAGAAAAAGACGATGACGACCGTGAGCGCGACGCCCAGCATCATGTCAAATTTGACCTGATTTATGTGCTTTAGGATGCTTTCGCTCTTTTCGTAAACCCGCTCTACTTCGTAGTTTGCACCCAGTTTTGCCGCTAGTTCGCCAGTTTTAGCCTTAAGCGCGTCTATCGTCTCGATCGTGTTTGCGCCGCTTACTTTTATAGCGTCAAGCAACACTCCGCGCTTGCCGTTATACATAGCTACGGCGTCGGTGTCGTGATGAGATAGCTCAATGCGCGCGACGTCTTTTAAAAATACGTCCTTTTGCAGACGGATCTCCTCTAGCTCGCGCACGCTTTTAGCGTCGAATTCGCTCTTTAAAAATATCTCAAACTCGCTGTTTTCGAGCTTGCCAAGCGGAGCTTTTAAATTTTGCGATTTGATTATATTTATGACCGAGGCTGCGGTCAGGGCGTATTTATCGAGCTTAAACGGATCTAGGTAAATTTTAATCTCAGGCTCCAAAAAGCCCTTGTCATCGACCTTGCCCACGCCTTTTACGCGCTGCAAAAACGGCTTTGCTTCGTCTTTTACCGTTTGCATGAGCGCGGTTAAATTTTCATCCTTACGGCTAACGAAAAAGCTCGCCACCTTGCCGCTGTCGCTGTTGATTTTCTCTATCTCTGGCTGGGCATCGAGCTTTGCCTTTGCGACCTTGTCGCGCACGTCGTTCGTGGCGACGTCGATGTTTTTCTTGAGATTAAACTCGACCAAAACGATGCTGAGGTTATTAAATGTATATGACCTGATCTTTTTGATACCGTCTATCGTCGAGACCTCGTCTTCGATCTTTTTAGTGACCCTGCTCTCGATGAGGCTCATATCACCCGGCGCGTAGGTCGTGATCTTAACCAGCGGGATGACGACCTCAGGGAAGAGATTTACCGGCATCCTAAAAAGCGACATCGCCCCGAAAAATACGAGCGCGACGAAAAACATCAGCGTCGTAATCGGGCGATTTATGGCTAGTTTATACATTTTGCGCCTTCGCCAAAACTGCCTTTTGCGTCAAATTTACCCGTCCGCCCTGCTGCGCAAAAAGCGTTTGGCGTTTAGCGGCTAGTAAAATTTGCGCCGCATCAAATTCGGGATTTAAATTTACGCCGCCTTGTTTATACGATAAATTTGACCCGCTCATCAAATTTGCATTTTTCGAAGCGGAGTCAAATTTAATGCCGTACGCCGAATTTGAGTTCAAATTTGCGTCACTTTTCGTTTGCGCCCGCAAATTTAAAAACCTAGCCGCGCCAAGGCTTGTTTTTTTATCGTCAAATTTCGCGCTCGCAAGCCCGCCGTTTTTAAAGCCATCAAATTTAAGCCCAGACGTTTTATTTGCGTCCTCTTTTTTAGGCTCGGCATCCGTTTCAACCTGCGAATCTGAGACGATATATCCCTCGCCAAAAAGCCCCGGCGTCAAATTTCGCGCCCGTACTTCGGCGTAAATTTTGCCGTTTTTCGTGTCGATAGTCGGATAGATGAGGCTGATCTCGCCGCGTCTTTCCTTATTTTCACCGTCTAATTTATAGATAAATTCGCTGCCGATTTTCACGCGGTCTTTAAATTTTTCATCAAAGCTAAGTTTGAGCTTCACGTCCGGATACGAAAAAATCAACATCAGCTTTTGCGCTACGCCGCCAACACCCTCGCCGACCTCGATGCTCTTGCCTGAGATCGTCCCGTCAAAAGGTGCTAGTAGTCGCGTGTCTTCTAGCCGCTTTTGCGCCAAATTTAGCGCCAGATGCGCCCTGTTTTCAGCTAGCGCGGCGTTTTTAAAATCAAATTCCGCATTTTCAAAAGCCTGCTTCGAGCTCACGCTTTGAACGAGCTTAAATTTATCCAGCACACTTTTTGCGTGGGCTTTTGCCGTCTGCGCGCTCTCTAGGTCGTTTTGAGCGAGCTTTACGGCTAGCTTTTCGCTCTCGTTTTCAAGCTCGAGTAGCACGTCGCCGCGCTTTACCGCAGAGCCTATTTCTACGTTTACGGCCTTTACGATACCGACGGCTTTTAGCGCGAGCTGCGCGTCTTTTGCGGGCGCGACGTCAAAGCTCGCGTAAATTTTATCCTGCGCGCAAAGCGCAACCGCCGCGCTCAGTAAAAAAAGTAAAATTTTATTCATTTGCGCTCCGTTTTTTCGATATTTTCGGCGATCTTGCCGCCGCGCTCGTATAGATACTCCGCCTTTTTGATCTCAAATTTACTCTTGCTTAGCTCCAGCGCGCTACCTGCGCTAAAGCTCTGCGCGGTCGCGTTTAAAAACTCGACGTATCCGAGCAGCCCCGCCTCGTACTTTTTGCTAACGGCATTTAGCGAGGTTTGCGCCGAGTTTAGCGCACTTTCGCCCGCGGCTATCTTTTGCTCTAGCGTCTTTAGGTCGTTTTTGATATTCGTCAAATTTAGCTCGTTTTGCAAGCGCTTTTGATCTAAATTTAGCTTCGCTTGCAGCGCGCTTATGCGCTTTATTTCGCGCTGCTTTTTGTTCGCGCCAAAATCAAACGCCTTCCAGCTAAAGCCCAAAATCAGCTCGTTTGTATTTAAATTTGGCTTAAAAAAGTCGTCAAAATACGGCTCCAGCGCACTTCTATACTGCGCCGGCAGCAAATTTCTATCGTAATGAGTGCGCATAAAGGTGTAGGTATTTTTTATGAAAATTTGCGGGTTCGTCTCGGACGCGGTTATCTTTTCGTCCTCCAAAGCCGCGGCAAAATTTAGCCTAAGCGCCTCAAGCTCGGGCTTTGCGCTCTTTGGCGGCACGGAATTTTCCTCGTCCGTAAAAGCGATCCTAGAGCCAGCCACAGGCTCTATACATCTGCCCGTTAGCGCGTAAATTTGATTTTTTATCTCGTTTTGATTTTGCGAGATCTCGAGGCGTTCGGCCAGCGCCATGGCGTATCTGGCGTTTACCGCTTCATACTCGCTCTCGTCGCTAAGTCCTGCGCGGTAGTATTTTTCCAGCCTATTTAGCGCGTTTTTTAGGTAGTTTATCTCGCCCTCTTTTGCCAGCGCGAGCTCACCCAGCGACAAAAAGCCAAAATAAAGCTTAGTCGCGTTAAACGCAAGCAGGTTTTGATACTCCTCGTTTTTTAAAATTTCAGCCGCACTAAGGTGCGAAAGCGAACTTAGCAGAGCCTCGCGCTTGCCGCCGTCATAAACGGCAAGCTCCAAAATCGCCCTTGCCGTGGCGGCTCTTTGCGGGCGCAGGACGTTTATGTCGCCGCTTAAAAAGCTATATCCGCCCTCAACCATGAGACTTGGCATATACGCACTTTTTACTGCGTCCTTTTGCAGTTGCGCTTTTTGCGGTTCGTAGTTTGAAATTTGAGCTAAATTTGAGCTCTGCGCGGCTAAAATCAGCTCGTGCAAATTTCCTTCAAATTTAACCTCCGAGCCGCCTAAAAAAACGCAAAAACTCAAAAATATATAAATTTTTTTCATCTAAACCCTTCCCTATTAGTTCTGGGCGGCGCGGGCTAAATTTGAGCGGGTTTGCGCCGCCTGAAGTCTGGCGCCGTAGGTGAAATAAAATGAAAATTTAAGCGGCGCGCGGAGCATTTTTAAGATTATAGCGATAAAAAACCTAATGAAAGCTTTTAACGAGGTTCATGACGAGTAAATTCCACCCGTCGACGAGCACGAAAATAAGCAGCTTAAACGGCAGTGAAATCATCGTCGGCGGCAGCATCATCATACCCATCGCCATAAGCACGGAGCTAACGACCATATCGATGACCAAAAACGGCAGATAGAGCAAAAAGGCTATCTCAAACGCCGTTTTCATCTCGCTAATCATAAACGCGCTCATCACGACCGTGAGCGGGATATCGTCGAAGCTTTGCGGGTTTGGCATATTTCTGATACGCAAAAACAGCGCCAGATCCTTCTCTCGCGTATTTTTTATCATAAACTCGCGAAACGGCTTCACGCCACGCTCAAAGGCCTCTTGGTAGCCGATTTGCTCGCTTAGATAGGGCTTCACACCCGCTTCGTAGGCTTGCTTACCCACAGGCTCCATGATAAAAAACGTAAGCACCATCGCAAGGCTAATAAGCACCGTAGAAGGCGGCATCTGCTGCGTACCCATCGCCTGGCGTAAAAACGAAAAAACGATAATGAGCCGCAAAAAGCTCGTCATCATAAAAACCAGCGATGGCGCGAGCGTGAGGACAGTAAGGACCAGCAGAACGTTTAGCGAGCTAACTAGCTGTGTAGGCGTAGTGGGCGCGCTTAGGCTGAGATTTACGGTCGGGATCGTTACATTATCCTCGCCGATCGCGACCGCCGCAAATATAAAAAACAGCAAAAACGTCAGTTTTTTCAAATTTACTCCTGCGCGTCCAGTATGCTTTTTTGCGTTTTGGCTTTGTCGTCTAAATTTAACGAAACGAAGTGAATCTCAACCCTGCGGTTTTTCTCCCTGCCCTGCTCGGTAAAATTCGTCGCGAACGGCTCAAATTCGGCCTTTGCTGATGCGGTTAGCTTTTTAGGATCGACGCCGTCTTTTATAAGTTCGCTAACTACGCTAATAGCTCTAGCCGACGATAGCTGCCAGTTGTCTTTAAACTCGGCAGACGCCGGCTGCTCGCTATCGGTATGTCCGATCACGTTTGCTACGACGTCTGGCGGTAGTTTGGCTATCACCATCGCGATACGTTTTAAAAACAGCAGCGCATCGTCGCTTTGCAGCTGGGCGCTGTCTTTTGCAAAGAGTAAATTTGCCGGCAACCTAATCACAAATCCGCTCTCACTCTCCTCAAACGTAACCTCAGGCGAGCCGCTAGCGTGCAAAAGTTCGTTGATAGAGCGCAGCGTCTGCTCGAAATTCGACTTCACGCCCGTGCGCTCTTTGTTTGAGGTGGCGTGGTCGTCTTGGTTTTGCTCAGCACTGACGTCGGGTTTCGCGCCGCCCTCAAGCACACCCAAAGCCCCGCTTAGCGAGCCGATCGCAGCTTCTAGCTTCTTTGCGTCCATCGTACTCATAGAAAGAAGCAGTACGAAAAAGCAAAGCAACAGCGACATCAAGTCGCCAAACGCCGCGAGCCACTCGGGCAAGCATTTGGGGCAGTCGCTTGGATCGATTAACTTTTTAGCCATTTTTTCTACTTATCAAACTGACTGACGCGGTCTTTAGGCGGTAAAAACGATAGCAACTTCATCTCGAGCGTCCTAGGGTTGTCGCCGGCTTGTATCGCCATTATGCCCTCTAGCATCAGCACTTTTGCCGTGCCTTCGTCCTTGTCGCGGATACTTAGGATGTTTGCCACGGGCGAGCCAAGGATGTTTCCTATCATCGCGCCGTAAAGCGTCGTGATGAGCGCGACCGCCATCGATGGACCGATAGCTGAGGGATCGGACATATTCATGAGCATCGCGACCAGGCCGATGAGCGTACCGATCATACCCATAGAGCCCGCGAAGCCCGCGATTTGTTCGAAAATTTTGATATTATCGCCGTGTCTTGAGCTGGCCTGCTCCATATCTATCTCAAGCAGCGTTCTGATGGCGTCTGGTTCGTTGCCGTCAACCGCCATAGATAGACCCTTTTTGAGAAATGGATCGGTTTCGTTATTTGCATCACTCTCAAGAGCCAGGATACCGTCTCGGCGAGCTTTTGTGGAGTACTCGACCATTTTTTTTACAATTTCTGGGAGATTGTAGGTTTTTGGTTTTACCGCGATGCCGTAAAACGTGCCTAGCTTTTTTATCTGCTCCATCTTAAAACCGATCATCAGCGCGCAAATCGTACCGCCAAAAACGATCAAAACAGAGGGAATATCGATGTAAGCTCCGATTCCGACGCCCATTTGCATGGAACCTAGCAAAAGCACCATAATAACTATCCAACCGACGAGGCTACCTAAATCCATCTTGCAACTTTCTATTTAAAAATTTTAGTTTGTATTTTAGTTTTTTTTAGTTGAAAAAACAGTTAAACTTAGATTAGCTTTTTGCAAAAGGCGTTCCAAATCAATGTGAAATTTTTTTAAATTTTGCGTTTTTGGTCATATTTCGTTTTTTTGGCACTTTTCTTGACCAAATTTAAATACTAATTTTTTCTAAAAATTTGATTTAAGAAGCGAAGCGAAATTTTAAACAAAAACAAAAGGCAGCGTCTTGCCGCGAGCTATAAATTTGATAAATTTTATAGCTCGCACGCGTAAAGAGCAAATTTAACTAGGCCTTTTTCGGCTTAAACGCCCTTTTTGCCGTCATATAAAAGCCGCTAAAGATAAAAAGCGCCATCAAAAGCGAAACGACCGACCACAAAATTTTACCCGCAATCCCGAAAAAATACCCCGTATGCAGCTGATAGTTCGTGCTCTTTACCATGCCTACGGTTATGCCCTCGGTTTGCTTTTGCTCAGCCATCTTGCCCTCTTTTACGTTTACGGTCGCCATTTTTGGACGAGCGGTGTTTGGCGCGTCCGGCTCGTAGTATCTGACGTTTATCTTATCTCCGGCCGCAAGCATCAGGCTAAATTCCTTATACTCTATGCCGCTTGATTTAAATATCTCATAAGCCTTCTGCGCGTCGCTAAATTTATACTCGGCGTTCTTTTTGCCTTCTGCTTTTGCGGGCGCTCCGTCTTTTTGCGCGGTCTCTTTGGGCAAATTTTGCGCGCTAACGAAAAGCTCCGTCACAGCGCCGTTATACCAGCGGTACGACCACATGAGTCCGGTTAGACAGATGACGAGATAAATCACCGCGCTCAAGGCGCCTAAACTCGTGTGCAGGTTATGAAAAAGGGCGTATTTCTTGAGTTTAAAATTTGGCTTCACCGCCTCGGCAAATTTGCGTTTTAGTCTCGGGAAATGTAGCCAAACGCCGCTTATCACGAGCACTATCATCGCGACCGTACTAGCGCCCACGATCTGCTTGCCCACTTCGCCCGCGGTTTTGTTGCCCGCTAGCGCAAGGCCCAAATTTCGGTGCAGCGACATCGCTACGCGCACAAAAGTAACTCCGTAGTCCTTGCCGATGATCTGCGCGGTATATGGATCGACCAGATAAGCATCGCTATTACTAGCATAAATTTTGATCGCTTCGTTTTCGTTTTTTGGTAGCACGAGCCTTGCGGGTTGCTTAACGCCCGTTTGCTCGCTAAAGCTTTGCAAGATTTTCTCAACGCTTAGCATTTCGCTGGTTTTTTCGACCTTGACAGCGTTTAAATTTATAAGCTCCTCAAGCTCGTGCTGATACGACAAAATCCCGCCCGTAACGCCGACAACAAGCAACGGAATAGCAAAAATAATCGATAAAATCAGGTGAAGGTTAAACAAAAATTGATTTCTTCTTAAGAGTTTTCTAACAAACGAAAGCAAGCCGCATCCTTTAAATTTTGATTTTGATTATTTTTAAAACTCGTGATTATATTGATTAATACTTAAGAAATTGTTAAGTCCAAAAAGCATTAATCCCGCATTTAGCAAATTTGAGATAAAATCGCTCAAATTTAAATAAGGAAAAAATATGAGCGATATCGGCGTAGTGGTGCTTGCCGCGGGGCTTGGCACGAGGATGAAATCAACTAAACCAAAGGTGCTTTTCGAGCTTTGCGGAGAGCCGATGATTATCCATATTTTGCGCAAGGCTTATGAGATCAGTAGCGACGTGAGCGTAGTTTTGAGCTATCAAAAAGAGCTCGTCGAAGCCAAAATCAAAGAGATTTTCCCTCAAACTAAAATTTACGAGCAAAATTTAAAAGAGTTCCCGGGCACTGCAGGCGCGCTAAAAAACATCCCGCTAAATAGCGAAAAAACGCTGATTTTGTGCGGAGATATGCCGCTTATAAAAACCAACGACCTAATCCGTCTAAGCGCGGGTAATGCGGACATCGCTCTTAGCGTTTTTGAGGCGGCAGACCCCTACGGATACGGCCGCGTGATCGTAAATAACGGTAAAGTCGAGGCCATCGTCGAGCAAAAAGACGCGACCGAAACGCAAAAAATGATAAAAAGCGCAAACGCCGGCTGCTACTGCTTTAAAAGCGAAGTTTTGCGCGAGATTTTGCCTCTCATCGGCAACGAAAACTCGCAGAAAGAATTCTACCTAACCGACGCGATCAAAATCGCAAACGAGCGCGGTCTAAAGTGCTGGGCAATCAACGTCGAAGAGCAAAATTTCATGGGAATAAACGATAAATTTCAGCTCAGTATCGCCCAAAATTTGATGCAGGACGAAATCAAGAAAAATTTGATGAAAAGCGGCGTGCTAATGCGGCTACCAAATAGCGTATATATCGACTCTAGAGTCAAATTTGAAGGCGAGTGCGTCATCGAAGAAAACGTAAGCGTCATCGGAGAGTGCGTCATCAAAAACTCCGTCATCAAAAGCGGCTCGGTCGTAGAAAACTCCGTCATCGAAGACTCCGACGTCGGCCCGCTAGCGCACCTGCGGCCAAAATGCGAGATCAAAAACACCCACATCGGAAACTTCGTCGAGCTAAAAGCAGCGAGGCTTGACGGCGTCAAAGCAGGCCACCTGAGCTATCTTGGCGACTGCGAGATAGGTAGCGGCACAAACGTAGGCTGCGGCACGATCACGTGCAACTACGACGGCAAGGCCAAGCACAAAACGATAATCGGCAAAAACGTCTTTATAGGCTCGGACACCCAGCTAGTCGCTCCCGTAAAAGTCGGCGACGACGTGCTAATCGCCGCGGGAAGCACCGTAACTAGCGACGTGCCAAGCGGCGCGCTAGCCATCAGCCGCACGAAACAGGTAAATAAAGAAGGCTTTTTCTATAAATTTTTTAACGACGCAAAAAGCGGCGACGAAAATGCTAAAAAATAAAAAAATTTTGCTCGCGGTTTGCGGCAGTATCGCGTTTTATAAGGCTTATGAGATCTTATCCGCGCTAAAAAAAGAGGGCGCGGACGTGCGAGTTATGCTTAGTGAAGGAGTACTCAAATTTTGCTCGGAAGCGGGCTTTGAGGCGCTGTGCGAGCATAAAATTTTAACCTCGCGCACGGAAAATTGGCAGGACGGACTAAATCACATCGCCTATGCCAAAACCGATCTCATCTTGATCGCTCCGGCTAGCGTAAATACGATAAACAAGCTTGCAAGCGGCATTTGCGATAACGTCTTTATGCAGACTCTGATCGCTAGCCCCGCTCCCCTACTCATCGCGCCGGCAGCCAACGACAAAATGATAAATCACTTCGCCACGCGCAAAAATTTCGAGTTTTTAGCGGAAAACGGCGCGAGTTTTATCGAGCCGGTAGAAAAAACCCTAGCATGCGGCGACATGGGCAAAGGCGCGCTGGCAGACGTTTCTACGATCATCTACGAAACAAAAAGGATGCTAACGGAGCCAAAATTTAAAGGACAAAAGGTGATCGTAACGGGCGGCGCCACGAGCGAAAAGATCGACGACGTGCGGGCGATCACGAATTTTTCTAGCGGCAAAACGGCAAAAGCGCTGGCGGACGCATTTTACTACGCGGGTGCGGACGTGACGCTGATAGCTAGCTTTGAGACGGCGAACGCGCCCTATAAAACGCTCAAATTTCAAAGCTCGGCGGAGTTAAAAGAACTGCTACGCGCAAATTTGGCGGACGCAAATTTACTCGCGATGGCGGCTGCGGTTAGCGACTACACTCCAAAAACCAAATTTGAAGGCAAGCTAAAAAAGCAAAACTTAGGTGAAATTTGGACGCTAGAGCTAGCGCAAAATGGCGATGTTTTGGGCTCGATGGCGGATTTTAAAAACGTCAAAAAAATCGGCTTTAAAATGGAAACGGACGCCGCAAACGCCATGCAAAACGCAAAAAATATGCTTGAAAAAAAGAGCCTCGACGCCGTCTGCCTAAACGTGCTGGGCGGCGATATAAATTTCGGCTCTGATAGCACGCAAATAACCTTTATAACGAGCCGTGACGCGCAAAATATCGCGCTAACGTCCAAAGAGGACGCGGCGCGGCAAATCGTAAATTTAGCAACCAAGCTATGATAAATCCCGTCTCACGAGTGCAAAAAATCGCAAGCGGCGGTACCGGCACGGCTCTAAACGCGAGCCTACCCATCAGTATCAAAGTCGCCGAAAAGACGGGCTATAATCGATACAATCTCAAAATGGGCAACAAAATCCTAAGCACGAAAAGCATGAAAAGCCTCGACGTGGACGGCGAATACTGGGGCGAGATCGCAAGTGGCACCGAAAATATCGTGATAAGAAATCTCTTTAAAAAGCCGAATTTAGCCTATGCCGCGCCTGAGGGACTCGCGCTAATAGAAAGACTGATAAGCGAGCCAGATTTAAACTGGTTTTATGAATATATATTTAACGGGCTTAGCACGGCAGACTCGCGGGAATCGTTTGAAAATCTAGCTCAAATGCTGCTTGCGCTACAAAAAAATATCATTAATATTTTGTTTGTTTATAACGGTGCAAAAGGGGTTTTTCAGATGAAATTTGACGGCGCTAAAACGAGTCAAATTTACCTTATTTTTTCAAATTTCGCTCCGATTATTTTTACGCTAAAAGGCACTCAAATAATCGGAGCTCAAACGCCGTTTGACAAGGTTGCCAGGCTCTTGCGAGACGAGTTTAGCTGCGAAGCGCAAACGACGCAAAACATCGCCGCTTTTTTTGATCCAAGCGGCAAAATAATTGATTTTAAGGGCTAAAATGAACGAGCTAAATCACCTCGCGATCATCATGGACGGCAACGGCAGATGGGCCAAAAGCCGCGGTTTGCTACGTACCAAAGGGCACGAAACGGGCGCAAACGTCGTGGAGCAGATGTGCGAGTTTTGTATCGACGAGGGTGTGGCGGTGCTGAGTCTTTACGCATTTAGCACCGAAAACTGGAAGCGCCCAAAGAGCGAAGTGGCGTTTTTGATGGAGCTTTTGCACAAATTTCTAGTCTCAAAACGCGAGAGTTTTATCAAAAACGGTATCAAATTTAACGTTATCGGTGACGAAAGTCCCCTAAGCGATAAACTAAAAAACGAGATAAATGAGATCAAAAACGCGACCGCGCAAAACTCGAGGCTAAAGCTAAATTTAGCCCTAAACTACGGCGCAAAAGATGAAATTTTAAGAGCTTTTAGAAGATTTTGCGAGAAAAACGGCGGCAAATTTGACGCCGAAAAATTAGCTCAAAATTTAAGCGAAGATAGCTTGCAAGAGTGCCTCGATGAGCCCGCGCCCATCGACCTTCTCGTGCGCACCGGCGGCGAGCAGAGACTATCAAATTTCATGCTTTGGCAGGCTAGCTACGCCGAGTTTGCCTTTACGCCCACGCTTTGGCCCGATTTTACGCGCGAGGAGCTAGCCCAGATAACGACAAAATTTAAGAAAAAAGATAGAAGGTTTGGCGGACTTTAATTGAGCTTTTAGCTGCCGCCCTCTTTTAAATTTACGTCTTTTTATTTTTACCCGCTCGCAAAAAAAGGCTTTTAAATTTTACAAGCCAAAAGCCTTGCCGCAGCGCCGTTTTGCATAAGTTTTTAACCCAAATCTTTAAATTTAAAATCATTCAAGGCAATATTTCGCTAAAATCGCCTTTAAATTTTTGCATTTTATATTTTTGCGGCGCAAAAGACGAGGCAAATTTTAGATCAAATCAGCGCGGCAAATTTGCGCGAACATTGCTTAAAAACGTCGCCGCTAGCTCAAAAACAACCGCAAGCAGCCAAATGCATTATAAATTAAATAGGAGAGTTATGATTTTCGCCGTTGTATTTTTTATTTTATTATTTTTTATCTTGGGCGCCGTAGTCGGCAGCTTTAGCAACGTCCTGATCTACCGCATGCCGCGCGGCGAGAGCATAAATTTCCCCGCCTCGCACTGCCAAAGTTGCAAAACTCCGCTAAAACCGTATCATAACATCCCGATTTTTGCATGGCTGTTTTTGCGCGGCAAGTGCGCGTTTTGCGGCGAAAAAATCAGCTTTCAGTATCCGCTCGTAGAACTCGCTAGTGGCCTGCTTTGCGTGCTTGCGTATTGCGTTGAAACGCACGGACTTGAGCCTCTTACGGACGGATTTTACGCCGCGATTTTTAAGGCGGCGATGCTTGGCGTCTGCTTTATCTTACTACTAGCGCTTAGCCTGATCGACTTTCGTTACAAGGCTGTTCCGGATCCGCTGCTTTTTGCCAGCGTCGCATTTTCGCTACTTTACGGTTTTAATCTACCCGCCTCTTTTGACTCGGATGGGCTTTTATTTGCATTTGATTCGTTTATAAACGCTGCGATTTTTATGTTTGCCTTTTGGCTACTGCGCGCAGTCGTTAGCCTAGCTCTCAAGCGCGAAGCCATGGGCTCTGCGGACATCTTTATCGCGGGTGTTATGGGCGCGATCTTGGGCATCAAGCTTGGCCTCATGGCGATCTATGTCTCGGCGCTACTGACGCTGCCAGCCTACGTCATCGTGCGAAAGCGCGGATACGAGCTGCCTTTCGTGCCATTTTTGAGCCTTGCTACGCTCATTGTTTGCGCGTTTAAGGAGCAGTTTATCTACATATTGGGACTGATTTATGGATAGGACGGCGCGCTATCTTTTTTCAAACTTCCTAGGTACGTTTGCATCGCTATTTGCGACGCTTTTTCTCATCATGTCGATCGTGTTTTTCATCCAGATCGCGCGTATCACGTCATACATCGAGATTACGTTTATAGAGCTTTTTAAACTTTATATGTTTATGCTGCCTAGAGTACTGCTTTTTACCGTTCCTATCGCGTTTTTCGCATCGCTTGCGCTCATGTTTTTCAGACTTTCGCGCGAAAACGAGAGCATCGTGCTTTTTACGCTCGGATATTCGCCAGTTAAGATCGCTAAATTTTTCCTCATCGTTAGCGGCACTGTTTCAGCCTTTCTCATCGTCACGGCGATAGTACTGATCCCTACGGCCGCGGAGCTAAACTCAAATTTCGTATCTTACAAAAAAACCGTCGCCAAGCTAAATTTAAAAACAACCGAATTCGGACAAAAATTTTCCGACTGGATGGTCTTTATCCAAAATGAAAAAAACGACGAGAACGGCACTCTTTACGAGGGTGTGACGCTTTATTCGCCAAAAGAAGGCGCGCATAGGTTCGTCCTTGCTAAAAACGCTCGCCTAACCAACAACAACGCCGTCCTTGAGTTTACGCTATCAGAGGGTAAAATTTACGATATGAGAGACGCCTCGTGGCATAAAACCGACTTTGGCACGATGAAAATCAGCACCGCCCAAGAGGACAGCGTCGCGCAAACTAAGTCGTTTGTGCAGTATTGGCAGGCAATGAGCGAGGATAAAAAGCGCGCCAAAGACTTCGCAACCTACGTTCTCATCGCGCTTTTTCCGCTAGCGACGACGCTTTTTGCTTTGAGCCTAGGTATCGTGACCTACCGCTACGAAAAAGGCTTTGTATATTTTGGGATATTTGGTGTGCTATTCGGGTATTTTACGCTCATTATGCTCTTTAGCTCGCGTGTTTTTATCGCGATTGCGGCGATATTTTTGCTATTTTTTATCGCCTCGGTTTTTAGCTTTGGGGCTAAAATTTTAAAAAGATACTAAGTGCGGCTTAAACTCGTTTTTAGCTACGACGGGTCGAAATTTCAAGGCTCACAGACTCAGCCGCACGAAAACGGCGTTGAGGACGCTCTGGGCGTAGCCCTAGCGCATGTAGGGATCTTTAGCAAAATAATCTCCAGCTCGCGCACAGACAAGGGAGTGCACGCAAACAATCAAGTCGCCTGCGTGGAGTGCGGCGAGCATTTTAAGGACTTTGTGCGCCTAAGATCACTCGTCAACCGCCACGCCCATCCGGCTATTCACGTCAAATTTATAAGCTGCGCCAAGGACTGCTTTCACCCGCGCTACGACGCTAAGGCGCGCGCATATCGATACGTCATCAATCACGGCGAGTTTTCTCCTTTTTTATCGTCTTACGAGACTTTTTTACCAAAATTTGACCTAAATTTAGCAAACGAACTACTCGCACTTTTTGTCGGAGAGCACGATTTTAGCGCGTTTATGAAGCTTGGTAGCGATATCAAAAGTCCAGTGCGGCGCGTCGCAAAAGCGTTTTGTTACGAGCGCGGCGAACAAACGATTATCGTTTTTAAAGCAAACGGCTTTTTGCGCGCCCAGGTTCGCCTCATGGTCGCTAGCGTTTTAAAGGCGCTTGAGCTTGCCAAAAGCGGTAAATTTAGACAAACGCAGGCACAGGAGTTTAAATTTGAGTGCCCAGAGGCGGCAAATTTGAGAGCAAATTTAAACAAAAACAGCCACGATAATATCCTGACGAAAAGCCACGAAGGCGCAAATTTAACCGCCGAACATGCGGTTTGCGTCGCCTCAAAATTTGACGCTAAAAACTCAAATTTAAACGAAGTCGCAAACAACTGCCGAGATGAAAATTTCCTCAAAGCAAAAGAGCTTTTGCGCCAGGCTATCTACGAGCAAAAGCCGCTAACGCGCATCCCCGCACCGCCAAACGGTCTTTATTTAAACCGAGTTTTTTACGAATGAGAAATCAAAAAATAAAAGAAGCTATCGCTGCCGTAACGCAAAAGCAAAATGAGTTTAAAAAAATAGTCAAAAAATACGCTACATTTATGACTATAACGACATTTGTCGCACCAATACTAATTTTTATTATTATGGAGCGACGCTTTGAAATATTCTTTCTTTTATTTGCAGTCATCCCAATATACGTCACGCCGAGGATTCCAAAAGTAGAAAAAACGCTGGAAGAGTATAGAAGCTTCTACAAAAATGTTTTTGTTACCACGGTAATTGCCGATATAGATAGCAATTTTACATACGAGCCTCAAAAAGGCATCACCGCAAACGAATTTTATAAAAGCGGAATATACAGGCGCGTAAATTTTTACGGCGAAGACCAAATAAGCGGTACTTACGCTAATGTCAAATTTCAATTAAGCGAGGCTATAAAAGTAGAAAAAACATATGACTCAAACGGCTCAAAAAACCCTTATCTGGCGCTTTTGAGAGTAAGCAAAGTCATATACGACGAATATATGGACTTTAACGGTACAGTACTAGTCTGCGAGTTTTATAAAAATTTCAAAGGACAAACGATACTAGCCGATAAGAAGGTGCTAAATACGAAAATATCCGGCGAAAAAGAGGTACTTGATGATACGGAGTTTAACAACGAATTTCGCGTATTTACCGACGACAAAATAGAAGCGCGCTATCTTTTGAGCCCCGGTTTTATGCAACGCCTACGCGAGGTTAAGCAGGGTTTTGACAGTGCCGTATCGCTAAGCGCGGCGTTTATGGACAATAAATTCTATCTCTTTTTAAACGGTGCAAAAAACCGTTTTGAAAGTTCACTATTAGACCCGCCGCTAAGCCTTTCTGATGCACAGGCCATAAAAGACGAAATCACGCGGCTATTACGCGTCATAGACGAGCTAAATTTAAGCCTTGACGTTTATAAATGATTTTACTTCGGCAGTAAATTTCGCCAACGACGAGCTTAAAATTTGACCGTAAATTCGGTCGGCAAATTTAAATATACCGCAACGCCGCGCAAAGCCTGTCGCCCCCAACGGACGCCTATTTTCAAGTTTAACGACGCTAACCTAAAAATAAATATAGTCAGCGCTTGTCTGCAATTGAGCCAAATTTACAAAATATCCCGCTGCCCTTTTGCGTTCATCGGGCTTAGCACGCCCATTTGCTCCATTTGCTCGATGATCGTAGCAGCGCGGTTATAGCCGATTTTTAGGCGTCTTTGGAGGTAGCTGATCGAGGTTTTTTGCTCGCTTAGCACGATCTCTTTTGCCTCTTCATAGAGCTCGTCTAGCTCGCCTGCTACGGCGCCAGAGCCTGTGCCCGCACCGCCGCTAGCGCCCTCCTCGGCTAAAAATCTCTCGTCATAGACCACCTCTTGCTGCGCTTTTAGGAAATTTACGATAGTGTCAATCTCCTTTTCGCTCGCAAACGGCGCGTGTAGCCTGATGACGCCCGGGCTTCCAGGAGGTGTAAATAGCATATCGCCGCGTCCTAGCAAGCTCTCCGCGCCCATTTGATCTAGGATCACCTTACTATCGATACGCTGACCAACGCGGTAGCTGATGCGGCTAGGCAAATTTGCCTTTATGAGCCCCGTCACGACGTCTACGCTCGGGCGCTGGGTGGCTACGATGAGATGTATGCCGCTGGCCCTAGCCATCTGCGCCAGGCGCCCGATGTATAGCTCCACGTCCTTGCCGCTAGTCATCATGAGATCAGCCAGCTCATCGATGATCACGACGATGTACGGGAACTGCTCGCCGCCCTCCTCTTTCATTTTTTCGTTGTAGCTTTCGATGTTTTTGGTGCGCGTGTGGCTCATGATCTTGTAGCGGCGCTCCATCTCGGCGACCATGTTTGATAGCGCAGTGATGGCCTGCTTGGCCTGCGTGATGACGGGCGTTAGCAGATGCGGGATGTCGTTATAGATACTAAACTCAAGCATTTTTGGATCTATCATCATCAGGCGCAGCGTCTGCGGGCTGTTACGATATAGCAGACTTAGTAGCATCGCGTTTATACCTACGCTCTTGCCGGATCCCGTCGTGCCCGCGATTAGTAGGTGAGGCAGCTTTTTTAGATCTGTGACAAAGGGCGCACCGACGATATCCTTGCCCAGCGCGATAGTTAGCGGACTGCTCGAGTTTTTAAAAACTTCGCTATCTAAAATTTCCTTTAGATAGACAGTTTCGATGTTTTTGTTAGGCACCTCGATACCTACGACGTCTTTGCCGGGGATCGGCGCCTGGATGCGGATAGTCTGTGCGCGTAGAGCCATCGCGAGGTCGTCTTGCAGAGTTAAAATTTTACTCACCTTGATGTGCGGTGCCTGACGAAACTCAAACGTCGTGACGATAGGACCCGTGTAGGTGCGCACGACGTCGCCGTCTATTTTAAATTTGCGCAGTTTATCGAGTAGATCGGAGATCTTTTGATCGATTTCGGCTTCGTTTACGCTGTTTGATCTTTTAGGCGGATCGGCTAAAAATTTAAGCGGCGGTAGTGCGAAATCCTTAGGTTTTTCGACCTTGCCTTTTTCCATTTGTTCGAGCAGTTTTTTATTTTCGGCGACTTCATTTAAAATTTCGACGCCGTTTATAGTAGTACTTTTTTCTTCTAAATTTGACTCGCTTTCATCCTGCGCATCGTATTCATCGTCCGGATCGTCTTCATCCCCTGGCTTTTCGCCGTTTTCCTCGCTCAAATTTGACTCGCTTTGAGCTTTAGGCTTTTTGATTTGCCTAGGTTTTTTTTGCGATTTTTGCTTAATCTCGGCTTGGTTTTCAAATTTATCTTCATTGGCACTGGGCTCGACGAAAGCCTTTTTTAGAATAGCTATGATGTTATCCTGCGCGATGAGACCAAAGCTAAGTACAAAAAGCATCAAGATAAAAACCCACATGCCTATCACGCCGGCGACGTCTTTTAGCGCATCATTTATGCTGTTTGCGACCAGTCCGCCGTAGCTAGCGTCCGCGCCTGATTGAAACATCAAAAACGCCAAAAATAGCAGCGTCGCTCCAAGTGTCGTCTGGACAAATTCGGCGTTAAAGCCGTTAAAATATTTGTAAATATAATACGCGAAAAATATAAAAACAAAAGGGTAAACGTAAGCTATAAAGCCAAAAAGCTTGAAGTTCCAAAGTCCTATCGCGTTGCCAAAGCTACCGACAAAATTTGCCGCGGGCGCGATAGTAGCGATCCCAAAAAATATCAAAAAACAAACGACTACGACTAAAACCGATTCTCTTAAAATGGCGCGTCCTTTTAAATTTAGTAAATTTAAATTTGCGGGAGAGCTAAATTTGGGCCGAATTTATCAAAATTTGACTCCATTTTCGCTCCGCCCGCTTTGATAACGAAACTTTAATAAAACCGTAGATTATAGCGAGTTTTTACATATAGTTTAATAACGAAAGCTGGTTTATCTTAGCTACGGACTGCAGCATCGCCTGATACGACATCATTTTTTGCATGAGGTTCATATAGGTCTCGACGTGGTCTGCGTTTGTGATATCGGCCTTGACGGTTTTTACGTTTACCTCCATGACGCTAGCCTGCGTGTTGGTCTGTATTAGGGTATTTGTTTGATTTCCAACTTTAGTGCGGATTTTGTTTACGTGATCGGCGATATGATCCAGTCTCTCGATCGCGCCCTGGATACCGGAGTTTCGCGGATGTTCACTCTCGCTATCGGCACGGTATTGACCGCTTCTTACGGCCTCTATCATCCTATCCAGGTCATCAAAAATATCCACGCTCGGGCTATCTATTTCGATACCGTTGTTTGCCGAAAAGTTCCATAGTGAACCGTCTCCTTGCGTGGTTGCAGGCGTCGTACCGGTGCTATCTCCGTAAAATTGATCAGAATTTACCTCGTCGTAAATTCCGACTTTTATCGGCGTGACGGCATTTTGCTTGTCGGTTACTTTTATACGGCCGCGGTGATCCATGTTTGCCTCTACGCTACCTTGCGATTTTGCTATAGCTTGTTTGTAGGCGACATAATCAGCCTGGGCACTACCGCCGACACCCGCAGGAACATTGTCACTAGCTACCATACCGATAATGTCGTTTAGCTGCCTAAAAGTCATATTTTTTGACTGCGTTTCTCTACCCTCGGTGGTCGGCGGGTTTGTGGTGTCGTTGTAAAAACTATCCCAAACCTCGGTCGTATATGTGGTGCCGTCAGGCCTTGTTATGCTTACCTGAGCATTGCCTGATGTTGCAGGCGGTACGGCGCTACCGAAAATCACGTCCACTTTATAATCTCCGCCGCTTTTAGATTTGATCTGCATTTTTAAGGCTTGGTCGTTTATATCATATTTGTCTCTTTCGCCAGGATATAGCTCTTTTGAGCCCACGACTTGGCTTAGAGTAGTGTTATCGTCGGCAAATTTACCGCTACCACGCTCTACTTGCGATACAGTGCCTATTAGGTTTCTGCCTTCTTGTTTAAAGTTTATCTTGTCGTAGTCGTAAGCGTTTGTAACGGCGCCGTCTAAGTCTTCATATTTGCTCTTAACAAATTCAGTGATTTCATAGTCGTCTGGGTTTGCCTGCACCATAGCTTCGAGCGGATTTGCGCCGCTAGTTAGGCTATCTATCGTATCAAACGCACTAGATGCTCCTGCTATACCGCCCGCTAGAGCATCTGCATTTGCCACTTTTTTCGTCGCCGCTATCATATGAAAATCGATAACCTGATTGCCCTTGCTTAAGTCTTTTACGTTGATTTGGCCTTGATTGTTTATCGTTACTTCGACGACTTTATTAGTAGGAATGTTGCCGTATTCGGTGCCGATTTTTTCTAACAGGTCGTTTATCGAAGCGTCCGAAGTCATCTTAAATTTACTCGTAAAGCTCGTGCCGTTTGGCTTTTTACCCTGCAAGAAAAACGTCGTATCCTGAAACTGCCTAACGCCGGTTCCGGTAAAATCTTGATTGGTTAGAGTTTTTTCGTCTTTTACATATTTAAAACCGATTAGATCGCGCATTTTGTGTTCACTATCGATATAAACGGTTTTATTTTTATCGTCTAAATTTTGCGCTTTTAGCATTGTGTTGGAGGTGACTTTTTTATTATAGTCGCCGTCCTTGCCCAAAAATAGCTCATGGCCGTTTTGGTTGTAGGTCAAATTTACCTGAGCTCCGCCTACAGCTTTCATAGTTTGCGCATTGCCGAAATACTCATTTGTATCGCCGTTTACAGGTTTTGTATTTATAGCGCTTCCAGAGAATAAAAACTGCCCGTTGATCGAGGTGTTTGCGATGTTTACTAGGTGATTTTTGATGCCCTGAAGGTCGTTTGCGATGGCTTCCCGCGAAGTTTGCGAGTGGATTTCGTTAGCACCCTGAACTAGCTTCGTTTTAAAAGTCTCAAGCTGCTGCTTAAATTCACCCAAAGCCTTATCTGTATTTTTTGAAAAGTGTTGCGCCTTTGACGTCGCCGTTTGCACCTGCTCAAGCGTCGCAACCTCGTAATCAAGCCTCATGCCGTCGTTATAGACGCTACTATCCTCAAAAGAATTTTGGATTTTTAGACCGCTTGAAATTTGCGTATTTAGCTTGTAAAGCGCTTTCATATTGGTCTGATAGTCGTAGTTATTCGTAAATTTCATCAGCTGATTTGTCATTCTCATCGCATTTTTCCTTAAATTTAATTGAACTCTTGCAAGCAAATAAAGTTCCACTCGTTATATCGTCAAATTTCAAAATTTATTTAGTTTTAGATATGATTTTGCCAAATTTAAGGAGTATAAATGAAAATCCTCTTTTCGCCGAGCGAAGCCAAAACCGCCGTAAGTCCAAATAAATTTATAGGTAGGAACGATTTTGTTTTTCCGAATTTATATGAAAAGCGGTGCGAAATTTTAAAAATTTACGATGATTTTTTACAAACGGCTACCGCGGAAAAAATCTCAAAACTTTTCGGCGTGAAAAATTTGGCCGACGAGCCGAGCCTGCGCGAAAGCCTTTTTAAAAAAGGCGCGGTAAAAGCAATCCTGCGATATGACGGAGTAGCCTACAAACACCTTGATTACCGCAACCTTGATAGCGCGGCACAGGAGTTTATAGATAAAAATACGTTGATTTTTTCAAATTTATTCGGTCCTGTGACGGCAGCGGATGCACTGCCTGAATACAAACTAAAGCAAGGCGAGCGCATAGACGGGTTAAATTTGGAGGAATTTTATAGGCAAAATTTTAGCAACGAGATAGATGAGTGGCTGGGGGATGACGATATTTTAGACCTTAGAGCCGAGTTTTACGAGAAATTTTACCGCATACAAAAACCATTTGCAACCTTTAAATTTCTAAAAAACGGTAAAGTCGTCAGTCACTATGCCAAAGCATACCGCGGGATAGTTTTGAGGCAAGTAGCGCAAAACGGGGTAAAAAACTTCAGCGAACTTTGCAAAACCGATATAGAAAATTTGCACCTTATAGACATCAAAAAAACTGGACTAAAAAGCGAGTTTTTGGTGCAAATAGTCTAAAATTCGAGCTTTTTAGTCAAATTCGCGCAAAAATCGTTAAATTTTCGGCTAAAAACTATTGTATTTTTTATAAAAACGTTGTAAAATGCCCGCATATCACTTCTTATTAAGGATGGTTCTATGAAAAAAGCTGATTTTATTCAAGCTGTTGCCGACAAGGCCGGTCTTTCTAAAAAAGATTCTCTAAAGGTAGTTGATGCCGCACTAGAGACTATCGAAGAGGTTCTTAAAAACGGCGATAGCATTAGCTTTATAGGCTTTGGTACATTCGCTACTGCCGAAAGAGCCGCTAGAAAAGCAAGAGTACCGGGAACTACGAAAGTTATAGATGTTCCTGCCAGCAAAGCGGTTAAATTTAAAGTAGGTAAAAAATTAAAAGAAGCAGTAGTAGCAGGCGCAGGCAAAAAAGGCAAAAAGAAATAATCACCCTTTCATGAAAGCTCAAGATTGGGCTTTCATGTTTTTTAATCTCTTTTTTATATCTTTCAAGGTAAAATCTCACTTCTTTAATTAGCCCGAGTGGTGAAACCGGTAGACGCGCCAGACTCAAAATCTGGTAAGGGCAACCTTGTGTCGGTTCGAGTCCGACCTCGGGCACCATATAAACTTACAAATATCCAAAAATACACTATTCTCGACATATATAATGTTTAAAAAGTAAAATAGAATATTCCAAACCAACTACCAGCTGGTAAAGTGTAATTTTTGTGCTTTTAGTAAAGCATAACACATATGCTATTTTGTTTTAACTACCGTAAAACCATTTTATGTATGTTTTGATTGTCGCCAAAATTGTTTACATAACTCTAGGTCTATTCCAAAGGTCATAGTTGTATTTTTTGTCATCCCGCTACGCTCCTTTTAACTTCGCGGACGAGTGAAGCCCGCCCTTACGACGAGGGATTTCGTCCCCTCGACCCATCTAAAGCACACGTCGGCGCGTCGGCCTACGCGTATAGTGCAGTTTTTAATCATTTTTCAGCCTTTTTTATCTTTATATTATTAAAATTGAGATGCAAATTTATACAACGGAGACGCTCAAATGAACGATCTATTTATCGGCGTCGTATTTTATTTTGCTTTTATGTTTTTCGGGCTTCTTTTTCTTGCTATTTGCGCTTTTTGGTATATTTCTATCCCGCCATTTTGTATTTACGTGTATTTTAAATATTTCAGAAAAGAGGGAAAATTTGAGGCTAGAGTTTTTTAGAGCCTTAAAACTCTTTTGCAAGCCTCAAGCCATTTCATAATAATCTCCAAACTCGTTAAATTCTATTTTTTAAATTAAAGAATATGGATTTACGGTTGCAAATCAAACCACTAAGCAACCGCTACGACAGCAAGCCTAAACGTCGCGCTAGTTTTAAATTTAGCCTAATTTGGCTTCAAATTTAGGTTATTTTGCCGCTATGCTTGCTAGCTCGTAGTGTGCGATGATTTTGTTATGAATGAGTAGCGAGATATAAATCACCGCACCGCCTAGGCAGAGTCTTAGTATATCCGCATCTTTATGCCAAAATACTAAATTTACGATGATGGCTGCAGGTATGAGAGTGTTATTCATGATGGCTAGAGTTCCGCTATCTACCTCGCATGCGCCTTTGTTCCATAAAAAGTATCCTAGACCGCTAGCTCCGATACCAAGCCACAGCAAAACCGCACCCTGCGTGAGGTCGAGGTTGATTTTTTCAGGATTGCCAAACATAGCAAATGCTACGCCTGCGCAAATCATACCTAAACGTTATACCCCAAGCCAAATTTAGAAGCGGCATCACCGCTTCTAGCGTTTATAAGCTTATCTCTTTTATATCGGCGATCTTAAGAAATTCCGCGTAAATTTGCCCAACAAGCGCAAGGCGGTTTTTACGCACGAGCTCGTCCTCGGCATTTATCATTACGTTGTCAAAAAACTCGTCTATCGCAGCTTTTAGACCGAAAAGATTTTTTAGGCGTTCGCTGTATGAGCCACCGGCTTTTACCGCGGTCTTAAACGCATTATTTAGCTTTTTCTCGCTCTCGTTTTCAAATTTAGCTTCATCGACCGAGCCGAAATTTTCGTCCTTAATGATGTTGGCAAGGCGCTTAAACGTGCTGAAATTTTGCCTAAAGTCATCGGCCGCGCAGATAGCGCCCAGAGCCTCGATCGCCTCGCACTGCGCGAGCACGTCACCCTTTTTGCTAGCTAGGCAGGCCTTTACGACGGACGGGTTCACATCAAAGAAGGTATAAAGCCTGTCAAATATAAACCCTATCAGCGCTTCAACGTCAAATTTCGCATACCCCTCCGCCGTCTCGCGCAAAAACGCCGCGATATCAAGGTTTAGATTTTCGTTTTGGATTATCTTGATGACGCCGTTAGCCGCGCGGCGCAGCGCATACGGGTCCTTGTTGCCGCTTGGGATCTTGCCCGCGCTAAAGAGCCCTATTAGCGTCTCGAGCTTGATCGCGAGCGCGACGACGGAGCTAAAGATGGTGCTAGGTAGCGCGCTGGCCTCGCCGCTTGGCAGGTACTGCTCCTTGATCGCGGTTACGACGTTTTCGTTTTCGCCCTTAGCCGCCGCGTAGTAGCCGCCCATCACGCCTTGAAGCTCGGTAAACTCATACACCATCTGCGTGGTTAGATCAGCCTTGCTCAGCATCACGGCGCGCTCCAGCAGCTCCTCGTAGCCCTCTCCCGCGCACGCTTTTAGACGATCGGCGCAGATTTTAGCCAGCCGCTTTGCGACGCCCAGCTCGCGCACGCTCTTATCAAATGTGCTGCCAAGCTCTTTTAGATAGGTGATGTTTTTTAGCTTTTCGGGGCCAAACTCATGCGCCAGATCGCTGCGCCAGAAAAACATCGCGTCGCTAAGTCTCGCGCGCAAAACCTTTTCGTTGCCTTTCACGATGAGCGCGGGCTCTGGCGAGATGGCATTGCTGACGACCACGAAGCGATTAGCGAGCTTGCCGCCCTCAAAAACGGGAAAATACCTCTGATTTTCCTTCATCGAAGTGATGATGACCTCGCTAGGTACCTCCAAAAACTCCCGCTCAAATCCACCCAGCAGCGCGGTCGGATGCTCGGTGATCGCTACGACCTCGTCTAGCAGTGCCTCGTCCACCTCGACCGTTACGCCGTTTTTGGCTTCGATTTGTTTAAATTCGCTCAAAATTTTCTCTCGGCGCGCGTTTTGATCGAGGATTACGCCGATTTTAGGCATCGCGGCAAAATAATCTTTCGCGTTTTTGACGGCAAATTTATCATAACTAACGCTTCTGTGCATGAAAATACTGTCGCCGCTTTCCACGTCAAATTTGTTAAATTTAACGACCTCGTCTCCAAGCAAACACAAGAACGAGCGAATCGGACGGATAAACTCAAATTTACCCTCGCCCCAGCGCATAGATTTGCCAAAATTTAAGCCGAGCAAAAACTTCTCGATCATATCGCCCAGAAGCTCAGAGCTTGGTTTGCCGGCAACCGGCTTTTTATAGTAGAGCACCTCTTTGCCGCTGACTGTTTCAAATTCGAGCTCGGACTCCTCGATGCCGCATTTTTTAGCAAAGCTTAGCGCAGCCGGCGTCCATGCGCCGTCTTTTTGCGCGACTTGCCTGGGCGCACCGATAAACTCGCTAAATCCGTCCTCCTGACGCACCGCAAATTTCGGGTGGTAAAACGCGATCCTGCGCGGCGTGTAATAAAACTCGCACTCGCTATCTAGGCCGTTTTGCGCTAGCGTCTCACGCCACTTCGCCGCGACGTTGCCACACTCTTTTAAAAACGGGATCGCCGGCAGCTCCTCGACGCCGATCTCCACGATCAGTTCTTTTGTTTCGCTCATTTTTTATCCTTTTTTAAATTTTGTCTTCTTTTACTTCTATCAAGCGTCTGCGTAACGAATCCGCGCATCAAAAATATCGTAAAAAGCACGAATGCGCCCAGCACCAACGCGTCAATTATTCTCATTTTCTATCCAAATTTGAGGTTCGTTTTTATAATTTACGACACGAACGGAGGTAAAAACCGCCTCTTTTTCGTTGCGCGGCTTGCCCTTTGCGCCGTAAATTTTGATATCTCCGTACGGCGTATAAAGCCTGCCGTTTCGCACTTCGCCGCCGATACGGCTAAACACGTCGCCCGCGCGCGCTTGTTTTAGGTTTTTGGCTTCCAGCATCTGCTCATGCGGGTCTTGCGTTTCGTCATAAATTTTTACAGCGTAATGCGAGCTAATCTCAAGATTTCCCTTAAACTCGTCTAGGCGGTTTACCGCTACGTCCATGACTTGACCGGGCTTTGCGTCGTTTTTTGGCTCGTACACATATATACCGCGCTTATCTTGCGCTAGCGTAAAGCCTTTTTTATCTTTTTGCACGACCGTAGCGCGTTTTAGCAAAACGGGCAAATTTGACTTCTTTGATAGCTCGCCAACCCGCGCTTCGGCGATATTTTGCAGCGTATTTTTGGCATTTTTATCAAAATTTAGCCTAAAAACCAGAGCGAAGTGATCCGAAATTTGCACCCCGTCTCGCTCAACCTTAAAGCTATTTAAAACGTAGTTTTGACTAAGCGCGTCCTTTGAGAGCAGGACGTGATCGAGCGCGTTTAGACTCGTATGCGAATAGCGCTCGTGCTTTGGCAAAAACGCCCAGAGATTAGCCAAATTTTTACTAGTTTCAAAATCGCCCAGCAGCTCTTTATCTCCGTAAGGCGTGTTAAAATCGCCCAAAACCACGACCTTTTGGGTATCCGCAAGAGCCGATTTTAGCGTGATAAAGGCAGTTTTTCGCTGCTTTAGAGGATTCTTTCTAGCAGGAAAATGCAAATTTAAGAGACTAAATTTTTGTCCCTCCACTTCAAAATCAAGCTTTAAAATATCTCTTGTTTTTACGTTTGGCACGCTAAAGATCTGCGTTTTTCCAGGCTTTACGCGAGACAGCACGGCTAGGCCCACGGGGCCGTTTTTGCCTTTAGAAAATGCAAAATATTTATAGCCCGCCTCCTTCATCAGCTCTTTTAAAATTTGCTCGTTTTCTATCTCTTGAAGCGCGATGATATCAGCATTTAGATCTTTTATCTTTACGCTTACGGCTTTAAATTTGGCGCTCGCTTTTTTCTCACTCCACTCCGATTTGCCGACGACGAAATCCTTATACTCGCTGCCGTCGTTTTTCGCATCAAATAAATTTTGCGCGTTAAACGTAGCGATCTTTAGCTCGGCGCCCGCCGCAAAAACAGCAAAAAACAGAGCCGAAAAAACGACCGCAAAAAGCCTATTTGCCGCAAATTTCATATAGCGCTTCCAAAGCCTGACTGGGCGAAATTTTGTCTGATGGCCTCATAGGCGACGATGCCCACGCTCGTGGCTAAATTTAAGCTTCTGCCATGCTCGCCCATCGGGATTTTGATCGCGTTTGCGAAATTTCGCTCCATCAGCTCCATAGGCAGGCCCGTGCTTTCGCCGCCGAAAAACAAAAAATCTCCCTTTTTAAACTCCGCTTCAAAGTAAAATTTATGCGCCTTCGTCGTCGCGTAAAAAAATCTATCCTCGTAAGCGGCGTTTGCGTGCAAAAACTCATCCAAACTCTCCCAAATCACGGGATTTAGCCGCGCCCAATAATCAAGTCCCGCGCGCCTAACGGCCTTTTCGCTGATGTCAAAAACGGTCGGTTTGATTATATGAAGCTTAAGGTTTGCATTTACGCACATGCGTCCGATCGAGCCCGTATTTTGGGGGATTTGAGGATGAACGAGGACGATGTTGAACATTTACAAAGCCGCCTTAGCCTGCGTTTTAACAGCTGCGCAAGCATTTGCAGAGCTGTTCAAATTTAGGCTTTTTGCAAAACTTATATTAAAAAGAATATCTTTATTTTGAAAATTTATATTTGAAGTTTTTTCCACTTTCGCCTCTTTAAAATAGGGCTTGATTTTAGCCAATTTGCGCTTTTAACTAGGTTAATTTTTAGGCACAGCTTGACTTTTCGTTTAAAAATTTATCTATCGCTATATCCTGCCTACGCCTTATCTCAGCGCCTATTGCAGCTCCTTTAAAGCCCAGTTTTAAAATCTCAGCCGTGTCGATAGTGGGTTCAAATTTAGCCTCATAAACGCCTAAATTTTTAGCTCTTTTTATGAGGCTTGGCGAGTTTAGCCCGAGCCAGCTTTTTAGCAGTTTATCAAGGGCGATTTTTAGCAAATCTTTATCGCTCGGACGACACGCAAAAAACGGTTCTTTAACGCAAGCTTCAAAGCTTTTAGGAAGTCCTAAGTCGTAAAAATTTTTAATGCCAAAAAAGCCGTTTAAAAGATATAAAAACTCGCGCTCGTCTTTTTTGCCGTTTTGTTTGGGTAGAAATTTGACCGCGCTTTTTAGTTTTGCGGCAAATTTTTCCGCCTCGGCTCGGCTCAAATTTAGGCCGAAAATTTTACCAAGAAGACCTAGTTTATAAAGATACAAAAAGCCAACCTCTTGAAATTTGGCGCCAAAAAGCTTCATTAGCTCGCCGTTTATGCGCTCTCGGCTAAGATCGCTGATACTTAGGCGTTTCATCAGCCCCAAACTCTCCCGCGCGATACGAAAATTTAGCCGCGCGCTAAACTGCACTGCTCGCAGTACGCGCAGGCTATCTTCGGCGAATTTTTCATCGTCGATATGGCGCAAGATACCGCGCTTTAGGTCTCTCTCTCCGCCGTAAAAGTCTAAAAACGAGCCGTCAAAGATATTTATCATCATCGCATTTACGGTAAAGTCTCGGCGCAAAGACGCCGCACGCTCGTCATCTGAGTAGGCCACCTCAAAGGCCTTGTGTCCCTCGCCAGTTTTATTTTCGGTTCGCGGCAAAGAAAGGTCGAAATTTTTAAATTTATAAACGAAGTAGTTTTTGCCCACGCCGCAAGCGCCGATTTGTGCCATCAGCGCGTCAAATTTAGCAGGCTCGATACCGTAAATTTCAACGTCAAAGTCAGAGATTTTTTTACCAAGCATCGCGTCGCGAACGCAGCCGCCCACGATATACGCGCGCTTAGTGTAGGGTGCTAGAAAATCTCGCAGCCATTTTAGATTTTTATTTTTGCAGATTTTCGAGCCGATTTTCGACATTTGCCAGTACGAATTCTAAAAATTTAAGCGCGAGCGAGAGCCTGTCTTTCAGATTTTCCTCACTAGTCGCGTTTAGCCCTTCAAAAAGTACCAAAACGCGCTCTTTTAAGTTTTTTAGAAATATCTCCTCGCCCGTGAAATTTGCAACCTCGACTTCAAAGGCTTTTTGCGGCGCAGCGGTCGCGGCGATCTCCTCTACGCCGTCAAATTCGGGCGCGACGTTTTGCGAGTTTGCCGCGTTTTCTAAAAAAGCTTCAAACTCGCTAGCCTCGTCCACGCTTATCTCGCTAACTAAATTTGCAAGACCCGCGGCGTTGGTTAAATTTACATCGCCGCTTGATACGGGCGTATTTGTTAAATTTATCCCGTCTTTAGTTTCGCAAGCCTCTTGCGATACGTCCTGTTTTTCGCGCGCGGCGTCCATTCGCTCTAGCTCCATCGCCACCTCGTCTATCGCCATTTTCGCTATTTCTTCTAGTTTCATAGTTTTATCAGCCACCTTTTAAATTCGGTTATTTCTTCGTCGGTTTTCATTTTAATAAAAAAATCTTTCATCTGCTCGTTTACGCCCGTTTTTTTTCTGCTAAGGCCGCTTAGGCGCCTTATCGCGGCGATCGCGGCGGCGTTTGTAGGCTCGCGCTTTAGGATGTTTTTATAAACTATCAGCGCATCGTCTTTTAGCCCTTGAGCCTCGTAGATTAGGGCTTCTGTGATAGTATTTTTCATTTTTTTATCAGCGAGGCGATGATGCCGCCCATCTCGCTCGTAGAGCAAATCTCTTTAGCGCCGAATTCCGCTACATCATTCGTCCTATATCCTTGCGCAAGCGCTGCTTTTACGGCATTTTCGATCGCTTTTGCAGCCTCGTTTTCGCCAAATGAATACCTAAGCATCATCGCGGCGCTTAGTATCGTAGCGACCGGGTTTGCGATGCCCTGCCCCGCGATATCGGGCGCGCTGCCGTGGATAGGCTCGTAGATACCTACCTTGCCCCCGATGCTGGCACTCGGTAGCAGTCCGATCGAGCCGCACACCATGCTAGCCTCGTCGCTTAGGATATCGCCGAAGAGATTTTCCGTCAAAATCACGTCAAATTTACTAGGCGCGCGCACCAGCTGCATCGCCGCGTTATCGACGTACATAAACTCCAAATTTACCTCCGGATAGCTCTTTGCTACCTCGCTCGTGACCTCACGCCAGAGCTGACTGGTCTCTAACACGTTTGCCTTATCGACCATGCAGACGCGTTTTTTGCGCTTCATCGCGGTTTCAAACCCGACCTTTGCGATACGCTCGATCTCCTCGCTCGTGTAGGTCATAGTGTTATATGCGTTGTTTTCTTTTTTCTCGCGCGGCTGACCGAAGTATATCCCGCCGGTTAGCTCGCGAACCACGATAAAATCGACACCCTGAAGGACGGATGGCTTTAGCGTGCTAGCATCAACCAGCTCGTCAAATATCATCGCCGGGCGCAAATTTGCATACGCGCCAAGCTCTTTTCGTAGCTTCAAAAGCCCGCTTTCAGGGCGCAGATGGCGCGGCATGCCGTCCCATTTAGGCCCGCCTATGGCGCCAAAAAGCACAGCGTCCGAGTTTAGAGCGCCGTTTAGCGTCTCGCTAGGCAAAGACTCGCCAAATACGTCGATCGCAGCGCCGCCCATCAAGTAGTAGTTATAGCTAAGCTCGAAACCAAACTCCGCGCTAGCCGCATCTAGCGCCTTTATCGCCTCGTCAACTATCTCAGGGCCGATGCCGTCGCCCTTTATCACTGCGATATTATAAATTTTAGCCATTTTATATCCTTGTTTTCGCGTATTCTATGAGGCCGCCGCTTTTTAAAAGCTCTTGCATAAACGGCGGTATCGGGCTAAATTTATACTCTTTGCCGCTCGTCAAATTTACGACCGCGCCGTTATCCACGTCGATTTTTAGCTCGTCGCCCGCGTTTATCTCGTCGGTTTCTTTGATTTCCAGTATCAAAAGTCCCGTGTTAAAGCTATTTCTATAAAAAATCCTAGCAAAGCTCTTAGCTATCACAGCGCCGATGCCTGCGGCCTTAAGCGCCAAAGGAGCGTGCTCGCGCGAGCTGCCGCAGCCGAAATTTTCGCCAGCTACGATGACGTCGCCGACGGAGATTTTTTTGCTAAACTCGGGATCGGCATCCTCCATGATGTGAGTGGCCAAGATTTTTTCGTCCGAGGTGTTGAGATAGCGCGCGGCTATGATGATGTCGGTGTCGATATTGTCGCCGAATTTCCAGACTTTTGCTTGTTTCATGATTCGCCTTAAGATTAAATTTGGGCGATTTTATCCAAAAAAAGCTAAATAAACAATCAAGGCGCGCAGGGTAGCGGTTAGAACGTGTAAATTTAAGGTTAAATTTTAGCGCTTAAGATTGCGAGTCAAATTTCAAATTTGATACAAAAACAAGCGTGACGAGACGAAAACTAGCTGAGTTTTTTGATGCGAAGACCGTGGCTAAATTTGATTTAGAGGTTGGACGAGATATCGCTAGGATACTCGTCCGTAGATTTTTACTTTTATAAATCGTTACGTTTGGTTAAAACAAAACCACCGCTGCGGTTAGACAGCTCCAAAGCACGGCTCCGATAGCCATAGTTGCGTGAGTTACTGTAGAATCTTTCATCTTTTTCTCCTTTATTTTTGGAGAATTATAATAACCTTTTGTGTCCTCAATGTGTCCTTTGTATGACTTTTTAAAATTTCGCTTGAAATTTTGTGCTTATTTCATCAAATTTACCGCAAATTCGGTTGCGTTGCTCGCGTCAAATTAATTTTTTCGTCAAATTTCGTACCCGCAAGTCAAATTTAATGCGCCCAGATAGATAAATTTGCCCGCCACAAAAGCGTAAATTTGCTTAAATTTAGCCGCGCTTTGCCTCAAATTTTACGCGCATTTGGGATCTTTACGCTTACCGTCGTACCGCGTCCTGGCTCGCTTTCATAGCTTATGTCCCCGCCTAAAAGATGAACGATACGCCGCACGATAGATAGCCCCAGGCCGCTACCTTTGCCCTTGTGCGACTCCTCGCATTGATAAAATTTATCGTAGATTTTTTCTAGCTTTTTTGCCTCGATACCCGCCCCTTCGTCGCTAATGCACACGACAAGCCCGCCACCCTCTTCGCGGCAGCTCACGCCGATATCGGCGGCTGAGTACTTTAGCGCGTTATCCATCAAATTTACCCAAATTTGCGCTAGCATCGAGGCGTTGCTACGTACGCTTACGGCGGCTAGATCTAGATCAAACTCACGCCCATCGTACTTTTGCATCAGCATCGCCGCAGCCTTTCGTAGCTGCTCGTCTACTCGCACGTTTTCGTCTAAATTTACGCCCGCTTGACTATCTAAACGCGATAGTAGTAGCATGTCCTCGCACAGCCTGCTTAGCGAGTTTGCCTGCTCTTTTATAAGCCTCAGATACTCGTTTCTGCGCGCCTCGTCCGTCTCGTCCTGAGCGATCTCGCAGTAGCCGCTGATGACGCTTAGGGGAGTTTTTAGCTCGTGCGAGACGTTTGAGACGAAATCCTTTTGCATGTAGTCCATTTTTTCCAGCGCCGCCGCGGTCAAATTTATATTTGCCGCCAGCTCGTCTAGCTCGTGCAGATATTCGCTATCTGCGCCGCGCTTGCAGTTTTTGCGCGCGACCCTAACGGCAAAGTCGCCTCTAGCGATCTTGCCGGCTGCCAGTCTAAAGCTCTCGACATATCTCAAAAAATAAGCCGATACCGCGTAAAATATCGCTCCGCCCGCGCCCATCACGATAGCGCAAAAGCTGATAATGCCCCAAAACATCCCAAGCTTCATCTCAAATATCCGCTCGTAAGCCAGGATCGCCGCCGACGCCGCGACGCAAAGCACGCAAAAGACGAAGATAAACATCGCCGCGGTGTAGGTTTTTAAGCTGATTAGGTATTTTTTCTTATTTTGCGTAGTATTCATATTTTATTTCCGTTTTTTTGTATAGACCGATCTCTTTTATGTCGCCGTTTTCGTAGTATTTGTCCGCGGGCTTAAATTTGACCGAGGTTTTACGCGTCAAATTTCCCCACTCGTCCCTCGTTATGTCTTTAAACTGCAAAATTTGCCAGATTTTTGCCTCAGAGCCGAAGTAATTTACCGACGTATACTCCATCTCGTCGCCGTTTGCGGCGTAATAATAAACCCATTTTGAGTTCGGGGCTTGCGTTATTTTTTCGTATTCGCCGTTTGGCTTGCGCTCGAAGCTTATCTCTATGCCGTGCCGCGGCTCCATATTATTTTCTATCCGCGTTAAAACGCCATTTTCGTCGTAGACGTAGCTATCGTCCATCACTAGCGTCCCGCCGGAATACACCGTCCTAGCGATCATTTTGCCGTCCTTGCCGTAAGTGGTTTTCTCCGTGCGCGGGTAAAATTTATCCTCCACATGCTGCTCTTTAGCCGTCGCGACTAAATTTTCGCCGTCAAATTCGTATTCGTAGAGATAAACGGCGCTATCTTGATATTTTTTGCGTATTAGCCCGTCTTTGCCGTACTCAAACAAAACTGAGCTGTTTGGTACGCCGTTTATGTGTTCGGTTTCTTGCACTATATAGCCGTTTTCGTTAAACTCCGTCCGCTTTACGCGCGTATTTTCTAGCGCGCCGGAGCCGTCTAAGGAGTATTCGTACTCCGTAGACGTCATGCTTTTGACCTCGCCTTTTAGATCCTTTTTGCTCCAGTCGCTTTCGGGTAAAACGGCCGAGTTTAGATAGCAAACCGCCGATGCCGCCGCGAAAATAGCTTTTAAAATTTTCACTTTATCTCACCCGCCCTCTCACTCGTAAATTTCGCCCTTGTAGCCGATGCCGCGTACCGTAGCTATCTCAAAGTCCGTGCAGCTTTCTAGCTTGCGGCGTAGCTTTTTTACGTGCGTATCGACCGCGCGCTCGTCGCTATCCGTGTCGTAGCCCCAGATTTCTTGCATGATTTCTAGGCGAGTGAAAATTTTGCCAGGGTTTGAGAGCAGTAAAAATAGCAAATAAAACTCCTTTGGAGCTAGCTCCACGACCTCGCCGCCGATTTTTAGGCTAAGTGCCGCATAGTCTAGCTCGGAGTTTTTAAACCTCAGCCGCTTGCCGCTAGCGATCTTGGCTCGGCGCAAAAGCGCGTTTATGCGTAAAATCAACTCCTTTAAATTTAAAGGCTTGCTCATATAGTCGTCCGCCCCCGTGATAAATCCCTTCTCCATCCCCTCCATGCCGCTTTTTGCCGTTATCATCAGCACCGGCAGTGACTCGTCTAACAGCTTGATTTGCTTGGTTAGCTCATATCCGCTAAGCCCGGGCATCATGATATCGGTGACGACAAGATCGGCGCGCTCACTCTCTAGCAGCTTTATAGCCTGCTCTCCGTCAAAAGCCGCAAGCGGCGAAAAGCCCTCCTGAGCGAGCTTTAGGCAGATTATTTTATTTAAATTTTCGTCATCCTCGGCGACTAAAATTTTAAACATTTGCTTTCCTTAAATTTGCCCCAAATTTAACGGGCAAGGCGATAAATTTTGTCCTATTTTATCAAATTTAACGAGAAATGGGCGAGTAAAATTAGCGAAGCATCATCAAAACGCCGATAGCGCAGATGATAACGGCCGTAAAAATCTCCAAAAGGCGCAGGTGAGTTTGCAAAAATTTCTTTAGTATCGCTCCGCCCAGCGCATAGATACTAAGCGAGCAAAACTCGATAAAAACGAGCGTAACCGTGATAGAGAGTATGCGCGGCAGGCTAAAGGGATCGTTCGCGTCCAAAAAAGTCGGCAGCAAAGCCGATAGAAAAATCCACGCCTTAGGATTTGAGATGCAGACCACGGCGCCGTTTAAAAACATCTGCTTTTTACTCGGAAGCTGCGAGACCTTCGTGATGCTAAGCTGCCCCTTGCTAAAAAACAGCATAGCGCCCAGATACAGCAGATAAAGCCCCGCGATGACGTTTAAAACCTTAAACGCGAAACTATAATGCGCCAAAACGGCGCCCACTCCCAGCATACAGCAAATACCCACGAAGGCCAGAGAGGCGAGCTGCCCCGACATCATCGGCAGCGCGCGCACGTAGCCTAGGCTCATGCCGATACTCATCGCGTAGGTCATGTTGATGCCCGGCATCAGGCTGATGGGGAAAAACGTAACGGCAAAAAGTAGGTAGTTCATAAAGCGCCTTAAATTTTAAAGAAATAGTAAATCAAATTTGATAAATTTAGGCTTTAATGCCTCATATGTTTAATCGGAGTTACTCATCATTATCAGTTAATATATGATCAAAACTTCCTTCTCTCTGTCGATAATCTCCAATGTATCCCTCTATGTTTATTTCAATTAAATCGTTTTGTTCTATACTATCTATTTTTTTATCTTTAACACTGTAAAATATAGAAAAGCTTTTATCTCTAAAAAGTATATTTTCATTAAAAGTAGTTTCTATATATTGACAATAAAACCATTGATCACATCCATCTTCTTTATCATGAAATGCAGTATCATCATCTCCATATGGGTATGTTGTAATTTTAAAATCAACTTTTATATCCACAGAAATATCTACTATTTTAATAGTATCATTACAGTCTCCTTCGTTTTCAATATTGTTAATATAAAAATCCACCAACTCAATATTATTAATAACTATTTGATCATCCCTTATATCAATATAGTCTTCACTATTCCACAAATTTGATTCAATGCAGTAGTCAATTTTTATGTCATTAAAATATGCTCTCAAATATTGAAAAATAGTATCTCTATTTCTTTCTATAAATTTATCATGATCATTTTGACTCAAAATAATATCTGATACTTTACTTATATGCCTACAATATTTCATTTCATTTTTTTTACAAAACAAAATACAACCACTATCCAAAGTGACAAATATAGTATTATGCCAGCTATCTTTTTTGCGTATAAAATTTAAGATATTAATCAAGCTAATAGAATCTTTAAATTCGCTTTTTTTATCTTTCGTAAAAGGTGGTTTTATATCATAATGCATATCCATCAACAAATCAGTATCACCCACATTAAGACTGCATGGAATAATTTTTATATCATAATCGTCAATCATATTACTAAACAATTCCAACAATCTACTCTCCATATAGTCACAAAAATCATTACTTCTAGTAAATTCCATGTCGTGTTTAATTACGCCGTTTAATATAGCATTATATATCGCCTCGTGGTGTTTTTGAGAAAAATCTCTTATTTGTTTTTTTATTTCTGTTTCCACCACTGACGTAATATATACCTGTATACTATGTTCTTTTGCATTTTCTAAAAAATTACACAAATTACCGCTATTATAGTTAAATTTTGCAGATGAAAAAATATTAGTATCCAAAAATACATTCTTTATAAGATTGTGTTCTTTAATATTTGTTTCGTTATCTTTGTTTTGATTCATTTTATTTTACCTCATATATTTACTTCTAAAATTTACTACACCAAAATCGCTACTCAAACTGCTTTTTATCAGAGCTTCCAGCCAAATTTGGCCTTTTTAAGATTTGAATTTTATACTATCACGATCAGTACGCCAAGGCATTTGCCCGCGGCATTTTGATAAAAACCCAAAAGCCCGTTAAAATGCTCTTTTAGCTCGGCTTTGATATCCTCAAATTCACTCTCGTACTCCCATATCTCGGGGTATGTGCCAGCCTCGCCGAAGCCCGTAAAATTTACTTTTGCTAAAAGCGCGCCGATGTCGGTGCTCTGCATCGCTTTAGCTACGGCTTTTACGTCATCTGCGTCCACGTAAGATACAGCCTCGCTTCCCTCCTCGCCAGCCATGCCGCGTCCAAATATCGCCCAACTAAGCGGGTTTGGCGTCGCGAAAATCTCGCCCGCACTCATCGCTTCAAACATATTTTTGCCCGTTAGCGTTTTATGCATCGCGTCCCACATTTTATCTAGGTCATATTCGTCCAGCGCCTCGCCGTCGCCGCCGTTTTTGATCGCCTCTATAACGTCTTGCGCATAGGCGTAGTAGTGCGCGCTCATTCCCATTTTTGCTCCTTAAATTAAAATAATTGATTATACTCAACGAAAGCTAAAATTTACGCTCGCAAATCGCGCTTTTAGGCGGGTTTCCGCCGTTTAGCGCGGTAAATTTAAACGCAAATTTAAGATAAATTCATCGCAGCAAAAGCCGCAGAAAAAGGAATTTTATGAAAAAGACGGCAAGTCGTAAATTTAGCAAATCTGCCGTAATAAAAATAGAAATAAAGCGCAAATATCGCGAGATGATTTTTAGAGTTGCGACGTAAAATTTTGGCGCAGATAGAACACATAGTTCATCAAGCCAAAATTTTACTAGCTCTCTCAAAAGCGCTCGCGAGACGCCGCGCGCTTAGTGAGTTAGGAAAAGCTCCTGGATCTTAGCCTTATCGGTTGTTTGCGTAAGCGCAAGCATCAAAAGCACTCTAGCTTTTTGCGCGTTTAGGTTGTCGCTAGCTAAAAAGCCGTATTTGCCGTCGTCTACCTCACCGTTTAGCGTGGTCTCGCCGCTACCTACGCGGGAGTCGCGCACGACTACTACGCCGGCTTTAACCGCTTCGCCTAGAGCCTCGAGCGCGCTTGGGAATGGATTTCCGTTACCCATGCCTGCATTTATGATGCCTTTAGCTCCGTTTTTGACGGCTAAATTTACAAAGTCCGGGTTGTCGTTTGAGTGGCTGTAGATGATATCTACTCTTGGAAGCTCTTTGATCTTTGTGATGTCAAATGCTGAATTTACGGTGTGTTTGCGTGTAGGATTCATGTAAAATTTGACGTTGCCGTAAAACACGGTGCCGATCTTGCCGCTGTTTGGAGATTTAAATGTATCGACAGCGGTAGTGTTGGTTTTAGTCACCTCTCTAGCCGCGTGGATCTCGTCGTTCATCACTACCATTACGCCCTTGCCTGCCGCTTCTTTATTCATCGCGACGTTTACGGCGTTAAAGATATTTAGGGGGCCGTCCGCGCTTAGCGAGCCGCTGTTTCTCATAGCGCCCACCATAACGATAGGTTTATCGCTTTTTACGACTAAATTTAGAAAATACGCAGTCTCCTCCATCGTGTCGGTTCCGTGCGTGATGACGACGCCGTCGGCCTTGCCACTAGTTAGCAGCTCGTTTACTCTGTTTGCTAGCTTAAACCAAACTTCGTTGTTCATCTCTTGAGAGCCGATGTTTGAGATCTGCTCGCCTTTGATGGTTGCTATCTTGTTGATATCGGGTACCGCGGCGATCAGTTTATCGACCGTAACGGTTCCAGACGTATAGCTCGTATCAAGAGCACCTGAGCCGCTGCCGGCTATCGTGCCGCCAGTTGCCAAAATGTAAATAGTAGGCTTCGCAAAAGCCAAAGTCGCTCCTAAAAGCATGAAAATCACCGCCTTTACTGCAAAACGCATGTTTGCTCCTTGTATTGAGATGTTACGAGGATTTTAGCGTTTATTGCTTAAATTTATTATTAACTATTAATTTTTATTTTCAGTTAAATAATCCTAATAAGCGTCATATATATCGCCGTCGAAGCCGCGATACTAAGCAAGGTATTTTTAAATTTCAGATGAATCAAAACCGCGGTAAAAACGGCTACTACTTCGTTTAGTCCGTATGGATAAACGTCAAATTTGACGTCCTTTAGCCCGTAGCACACCAAGATAACCATTATCATCAGCCCCATGTATCGCTCCACGGCGCTAAGCCACGGACGAGGCTTATAGTTTTTGATGACGTAAAACGGCGCGGCACGCGTCAAAAAGGTCGCAAACGCGCTTAGCAAAACGGCGGCGAATATCGCCCACTCGCTAGAACTCACGCTTATCAAAGCTTATCCTTAAAAACTAAAATAAAAATAAAGCAAAGCGCCATCGAGCCTACCAGCATCGCTTTAGCGGGCATCAGCGCTACGCCGGCGACTCCGAAAAAGCACGCCGCGCCTAGCACCTTATAGTTTTTATCGTTTTTAAACATCTCCATCACGATCACGATAAAAAGCGCCGTCAAGCTAAACTCAAGCCCGCTCGTATCGACCTTTATCAGCCCGCCGGCTAGGCATCCGACCGCCGTTCCCGCCGCCCAGTAGAGCCACGAGATCAAATTTAAACGCGTAAAAACATAACTGCGCTCCGCTGCGTCCGTGATCTTAAGCGCCTTAAATATCGCAAAGGTTTCGTCCGTAAGAGTCGCGATATTAAAAAGGCGAAATTTGAGATCTTTGTACTCTTTTAAAAGCGCGAGTCCATAAAAAGTATGGCGTAAATTTACCAGATACGAGACGATAAAAACCTCTAAAAGCCCCGTGCCAGCGCTAAAAAGCGAGAGCATCATAAACTGCGCCGCGCCGCCGTATGCTAGCGTGCTAAGAGCGATGGCGATAAATGCGCTAACGCCCATGCTTTTAGCCAGTATCCCAAAGGCGACGCCGAGGGGGAAATAGCCCATAAATATCGGAACGCTAAGCTTAAAAACGTAACTAAAATGCAAAAATTTTCCTTAATAAAAGCGCGATAATATCTAAAATTTTAAAAAATTCGGATAAAGGCGGGGGATTTGAGTAAATTTGAGCCGATGGCGCGCTGGGCAAATTTAACCAAACCAAATTTAGCGTTTAATATAAAAATTATCCAGATTTTAATAATAAATCTTATAAAATGGCGCTAATCTTTTTATGGGAGCAAAAGCATGAAAAAAATAGTCATAGCGGTAGCATGCGCGGCGGTTTTGTTTGGAGCGGGCGATGACGCAAAAAGGCTGCAAGACGCTTGCGACGGTGGAGATACAAGAAGCTGCTATAATCTTGGCTTTTCGTACGCAAGTGGTGAAGGCATAAAACAAGACTATAAAAAGGCTAGCGAGCTATACGCTAAAGCTTGCGATATGGGCTTAAAACAAGGTTGCGATAATTACAAAATCCTAAGCAAATAAAGAGCCATTACAAAACGGCTAAAATTTAACTCAAATTTGGCCGTTTTAATAAATTAAATTTAAAAAGCCGCCCACTCCGTCAAATTTGCAAAACAAATCTCGGATTAGGCGGCTCAAATTTAGCCTATTTTAGGCTATCTCTTTAGGCTATTTACGATAGAGAGCATATCGTCGCTCGTCGTGATAGCCTTTGAGTTGGCTTCGTATGCGCGCTGACCAGTGATGAGGTCGGTCATCTCTTCAACCAGCTGGACGTTACTCATCTCGACAAACCCCTGCCTGATCGTACCAAGACCGTCAAGACCTGCCGTGCCGACCACGACCTCGCCGCTAGATCCCGTAGGCAGATAGAGGTTGTCGCCCATAGAGTGCAGACCTGCCGGGTTTATGAAGTTTGCTAGCTCGATGCGGCCCACCTGCGTCATCTCGGTGTTACCCGGTTGCAATACTGAGACGGTACCGTCGGTGCCGACTGATACCTGCGTGGCATCAGCAGGGATGGTCATCTGAGGCTGGAGCACGTAGCCGTCGGAGTTTACGATCGTGCCCTCGCTATCTAGCTTAAAGGCGCCGTTTCTAGTATACGCCGTCGTACCGTCTGGAAGCTGCACCTGGAAAAAGCCGTTACCAGCGATAACCATATCGAGGTTGTTGCTAGTTTCTTTAAAATACCCCTGCGAAAATATCTTCGTTATCGCCGTCGGACGCGCGCCTAGACCCACCTCGATACCCGTCGGGCTTTTCGTCGTGGCGCTGGTTGCCGTACCCGCATACTCCATGACCTGATACATCAGATCGGCAAACTCGGCGCGGTTTTTCTTATAGCCGATAGTGTTTACGTTTGCGATGTTGTGCGACGTAACGTCGATCTGGGTTTGCTGGGCGATCATGCCGGTGGCGGCAGAATAAATAGACCTCATCATTTCATTTTCCTCTTTCTACAGGCGCGTCGCGCTTTGGTTTTATACGTCGTTGTGTTTTATTTTGACTTCGGTCACATACGCCCAGTATGCTCCCTCGCCAAAATAAAACCCGCCTCGTCTAATCCGCAAATCGCTTCCGCTTAGTCATTACCTTAGCTTTGAGCGCCTTATCTTTAATTTGTTTAATTTGCAAAAAATATTCCAAATTTGCAGTCTTAAATTTTACGCTTTTGCATAAAACCGTCGCCGACTGTTTTATGCCTGGCGAGCGTCTAAATTTTACAAATTCGGCGCGATTTCTGGCATTTCTTAACTGTTCAGCAAAAGGCGTTCCAAATTTGCAAATTTGGGAAAAACTGAAAATATTTTGGCGGAAGTATTTTGAATTTATATTAGCGGCAGGGTTTTAATGCATAGCGATTTATGTTTATTAAAATTTAAAAATCTTAGCGGAAATATCTTTGAGCGGATTTGCGAGTTGTGCAAATTTTTACGAACGAGACTAGGCATGTAGCCTGTCGCCGCGAGTAAAAATTAAATCTCTCGCAAATACGTCAAAGAGATAACGCTAAATTTAGACTTTCGTGTTAGCAAGCTTACTTATAGCTTCCTGATTTAGATCGTCCATATGCGACGTCATCACCTTTTGATACATCTCGACAAAACGCTGCGTCTCGATGAGTCCGACCATCTCAGTTACGGCGTTTACGTTGGAGATTTGAGTGTATTTCCACGCGACCGCGTCTATCTCGCCGCCCACGTCTTCAAGCTCCTTTAAATTTGGCAAAACATAGAGATTGTCGCCCTCTTTGGTTAAATTTCGTATCTCTTTTGGCTGCGCAATATAAAGTCTAGCTAGTGGTTCCTCGTTTGAGTAGAGATTGCCGTTTTTATCCGCAGAAAAGCGCTCTCCCTGCGGGATTTGGATACCTTGAAAATTGTTCGTAAAATAATCGCTCGGCAGTACTTTATAGCCCTCTTTTGTTACCAAAAATCCGTCCTCGTCGAGGTTAAACGAGCCGTTTTTGGTTAGACGCACATCGCCGGGCTTCACCTCGACTAAGAAAAACAGATCCTCGCGCTTCATCGCAAAGTCGAGGTCGTTGTTTGAAAATTTAAGCCCGCCCTGACTAAAATCCACGTATTGCTCAGAGATTTGCGGCACCCTGTCGATAGTTCTGTTTAGAAATTTCGCCGCATCTTTGGTGTGATTTTCTATCGGTAACTCGTCGCGATACTCCTTAAAAATCCTCTCAAAATCACCCACTACGACGTCGTCGCGTTTAAAGCCGATAGTATTTATATTGGCAAGGTTGTTTGCGATGACGTCTAGGCGGTTAAACTGCGTCACCATGGCGCCGGTTGCTTGGTAGTAGCCGTTGTTCATTTACTTTTCCTTATTTTACGCGTCGTATCTTAAACGCATACTTCGTTGGTTTTTTGCTCAGCTTCGGTTACGTATCATATATACGCGCCCTCGCCTCGCAAAAACCCGCCTCGTCTGCGTCATAAGCTACTTCCGCTTGCTTTATTGAGCGTTAAATAGCAACTTTCGTTCCAAATTAAATTTAATAAAATTTTCAGTAAATTTAGCCTACGTAAAAGTGCCCGAATAATCGTATTTTTATTAATATTTAAAGAAGTTTGGGTATAATCCTCTTTTTCTACAAAAAGAAGGAATCCCGAATGAGTACCGCAAAAAAAGAGGCATTGTCGCTCATAGAAGAGCTTTTCAAAGAAAATGCCAAAGGCTATATCACTTACGAAAAACTAGTTAAATTTCTAGACAAAGCGCCGACGGCAGCGATAGCAAAAAAGATAGAGTCGCTGGCGAAAGAAAATAAAGTCCAGCTCATCACCTCAGCTGAAATCGCAAAAATGCGCAACATTGAAGATGCTAAAAAGCGCCGCGAGGAGCTAGCAAAACTAGCCGACGACAATCTAGAGGAAGAATTTGACCTAGCCAGCGAAACCGATCTGCTCGAGTGGTCGCGCTCGGATAGTCCCGTGCGTATGTACCTACGCGAAATGGGTCAAATCGCACTACTAACCAAAGAGGAAGAAGTAGAAATCAGTAAAAAAATCGAGCTTGGCGAAGATATCATCATTGACGCATTTTGCTCAGTACCATACCTTATCGATTTTATTCTTGACTACAAAGAGCCGCTTATAAACCGCGAACGCCGCGTAAAAGAGCTTTTTAGAAGCTTTGACGACGAAGGTGAGGAAGGTAGCGAAGAGGTCGAAGAAGAGGAAGAAAACGAAGAAGTCGAGGATGATGTCGAGGAAGGCGAAGAGAAAGAAGCCAAGCCAAAAAAACACAATAAAAAAGACGACAAACGAGCCGAAAAAGTAATCGAGAGTTTTAAAGCGCTCGAAAAGGCCAAAAAAGAGTGGCTAAAAACTGCAAATAAACAAAACGAAGTAGAGACTGAGGATGAGTTTTTAGCAAAGATAACGCTTGCGTTTAAAAAGAAAATTTTAAAAGACAAGCTAATGGATCTAGGGCCTACTAGTAAGCTCATAACCGAGATCGTAAAGTCGATGGAAACGGCGCTAAAGAGCGATGATGAATTTGACAGAGAGCTAAAAAGACTCGAGTATAAGCTACCTATGTTTAGCGACGAGCTAAAGAAAAATCATAAGTCGATACTAAAAGATATCATCAAGCTCAGCAAAGAAGATATCATCGCGCGAGTACCCGAGGCTACGATGGTATCAACCTACGTGGAGATCAAAAAACTATTTGCGACCAAGGAAGCGAGCAAGAGCGGATTCAACCTCGATCCGATACTTTTAAAGGAAATTTTAGAGCAGATCAAACGCGGCAAAAAGATATCCGACGAAGCAAAAGCCAGGATGGCAAAATCAAATTTACGCCTAGTCGTAAGTATCGCCAAGCGCTACACGAACCGCGGTTTGCCGTTTTTAGATTTGATTCAAGAGGGTAACATCGGGCTAATGAAAGCGGTCGATAAATTTGAATATAAAAAAGGGTATAAATTTTCTACCTATGCGACGTGGTGGATACGTCAGGCTATTAGCCGTGCTATCGCCGATCAAGCCCGCACTATACGCATACCTATCCATATGATAGAAACGATAAACCGTATCAACAAAATCAACCGAAAATACTTACAAGAAGAAGGCAAAGAGCCGGATATAAACGTAATCGCAGCCGAGGTCGGACTAAGCGCGGACAAGATAAAACAGGTCATCAAAATCACAAAAGAGCCTATTAGTCTAGAAGCCCCTATCGGCAATGAAGACGACGGTAAATTTGGAGATTTTGTCGAGGATAGAAGCTCTCTAAGCCCTATGGATCACATCCTAAAAAACGACCTAAAAGAGCAGATTGACGAAGTCCTAGACCAGCTAAACGAGCGCGAAAAAGCCGTCATCAGGATGAGATTTGGCCTTTTAGATGACGAGAGCGACCGCACGCTAGAAGAGATAGGCAAGGAGTTAAACGTAACCCGCGAGCGCGTCCGCCAGATCGAAAGCTCTGCGATCAAAAAGCTAAAACACCCGAAAGTCGGCAGAAAACTCAAAAACTACATCGAGGGCTAAATTTAGCCCTCCTCTTTTATAGCCGATCGGCAAATAAAAACAACTACCAAATTTAAAGAAAATCCAAAGGCGCAAAGATAGATCAGAAACCCCTGACCGAGATAAAATTCCACGGCATAGTTTCTAATGTTTTACTGATTGACGGTTACATATCTATTTGGGCTTTGTGCGAATTTTGCAGCCGCGTCTCGCTAGCTGGATTTTTGACCGCCGTGTTTTTCGTTTGCCTTATATTTCTTGCGTCGACGATCTTTAGGCTTCTTGCCGCTAGACAAATTTCCAAACTCTCCGCAAGCAAACTTTTTACCAAAACCTTCTCCGCGCTAGTCACGGCGGCGCTACTAGCCATTTTATGGCTATCTATGTCATTGTATTCGGTAAGTCAAGTCGGTTTTAGCGCGGTAGAGTATGCCTCGGCGCAGATCGGAGGCTCTTTTGCCAACAATGCTTATGCCATAATCGGTGCAGTCGCAAATATTTTTTTAAATATACAAGGCACGCCCCTTACGATATTTCTTACCACAGACTCTATTCTAACTATCTACTTTTGGTTTATGCTTGGCGCGTCGTATTACCTGCTTGGCAAAGACACGCAAAGTAAATTTTTCTACTTCTACTCCGGCTTAGCTTTTATGAGCATAGCGCTTCAGCTTATCGATATTTCGTCCCTTAACGGTTTAGTATCTCCATATGCACTGCTTACGATAGCGCTCTTGATCCCGCTTTGCGAACTAGCGACTTGGACTAAAATCAAAAATATCGCTCTTGCGCAGCCTTAAAATTTATAAATTTCAAATTTCATCGCAGCTACCACGCTTGCCGTTTTAATAAATTTTATTAAAAACTACACCAACGCCGCCCCTCAAATTTACCCGTAAAACAAAACCTGCAAATTTATGCTAAATTTATCGCTGTTCTTGTAATATACTGCTGTTTATTTATTGGTTAAAAGTACCAATTTTAAGCCTATAAATAAATATAATTTAAAAACTTAATGAAAAACATGAGCAAATTTCACTCTTTCGCACTAGCCCTTGCGCTGTGTGCTAGTTCGCTTTTTACAGATCGCGTCGTAACCGATCAGCTAGGTCGCGACGTCACGTTACCTGATCAGGTTAAGCGCATAGTCGTGCTTCAGCACCAAAGCCTAAACGCGCTGAATGAGCTAAACGCGCTAGATAAGGTCGTCGGCGTGCAGGAGTCGTGGGAGAAGTCGCTCGGCAAAAACTACATCCGCCTAGCGCCGAGTCTCAAAGATATGCCGACGCCTGGCGATCTAAAGGTGATCAACTACGAGGCGGTGCTTAAGCTAAAGCCCGACGTCGTGATCGTCACGAACTACATCCCGCAAGAATACATCGACAAAATGACGGAGCTCAAAATCCCAGTCGTCGCCGTTAGCTTCCAGCGCAGCGACGCCGCCGATAAGGGCAAGCTAAATCCGACCTTCAAAGACGATGAGGCGGCCTATACCGAGGGCTTTTACGACGGGATCGAGCTTCTTGGCAAGGTCGCAAACCGCGAAAAAGAGGCCGCCGAGCTAATAAGCTTCGTCAAAACCTCGCAAGAGCAGCTAAAGGCTAAATTTAGCGACTTCATCGTCGATAAAAGACCTAAAATTTACATGGCAAATCCAGACCTCACGACCTACGGCAGTGGCAAATACACGGGCATAATGTTTATGCGAGCCGGCGCGCAAAACGTCGCGGCGCAGAGCATCAAGGGCTACAAGCAGGTATCTGCAGAGCAAATTTTAGCATGGGCGCCGCAGATGATCTTCGTGCAGGATCGCTACCCGCAGGTGTCCGCCGAGCTTAAATCCAACCCGCAGCTTGCAAATTTAAGCGCGGTAAAAGAGGATAAAATTTACATGATGCCAGAATACGCCAAAGCGTGGGGCTATCCGACTGCTGAAGCCATGGCGCTTGGCGAGTGGTGGCTAGCGATGAAGCTCTATCCAGCGCACTTTGACGAGGCGGAGTTTAACAAAAAAGTGGAGGAATTTTATCAAAAATTCTACCGCACGAGCTATAAATGAAATTTTCCGCCCTGCTGCTGCTCTGGATCCTGCTGTTTGCGGTATCGCTGGGCATCGGGCAGTATCCGGTTAGCCTAGAGGAGACGGGTAAAATTTTAATCGGCTCCGCGGCCGACGAGACGGCAAAGAGCGTCGTGCTTGATATCCGCATCCCGCGCGCCCTACTTTCGAGCCTTTGCGGCGGGATACTGGCGCTTAGCGGCCTCGCGCTTCAGGCGGTGTTTAAAAACCCGCTCGTAGGTCCGCACATCGTGGGCGTGAGCACAGCGGCGGCATTTGGCGGTGCGCTTTGCATCATGCTTGGCTTTGGCTCCTACTTTATCGTGGGTTTTGCCTTCTTTTTCGGGCTCGCGGCGCTTTTTATGCTCTATTTTATCGCCAAATTCGTCTCGCGCAGCAACGTATTTTCACTCATCCTAGCAGGCATCGTCATAAACGGCGTGTTTGCCGCGCTAACTAGCCTCGTGCAGTATCTGGCCGACAACGAAGACGTGCTGCCAAACATCATCTACTGGCTGCTTGGCAGCTTCGTGCGCGCAGACTACGACAAGCTCGTCATGCTCGCCGCCGTTTCGGCGCCCTGCGTCGCGGCGCTCATCGCGATGCGGTGGAGATTTAATCTACTAAGCCTCGAAGACGGCGATCTAAAGGTGCTCGGCGTAAATATCGTGCGGCTGCACTCGGTCATCCTCGTCATCTGCACGCTGTTAGTCGCCGCGCAGGTCAGCGTCAGCGGAAACATCGGCTGGATCGGCCTCGTGGTACCGCACGTCGCTAGGATGATATTTGGCAGCGAACACTTGCGCTCTATGCCCGCTTGCTTCGTCGCGGGAGCCGTTTTTATGCTCGCCATCGACGACGTATCGCGCTCGATAAGCTCTAGCGAAGTGCCGCTTAGCATCATCTCCGCGCTCATCGGCAGCCCGATATTCGCCATCCTCTTAAAAAGGAGCGCCGATGCGAACAGAAGGTAGTTTGCTCGCGATCAAAGACGCGGGATTTTTCTACGAAGAGGGCAAATTTCTTTTTAGAAATTTGAGCTTTGAGATTAAGCGCGGTCAAATTTTAGCGATCCTGGGACTAAACGGTCAGGGCAAAAGCACGCTGATGTCGTGCATGATGGGCATTTTGGACCTCAAAGAGGGGCAGCTTTGCACTCAGGCGAAATTCGGCTTCCTACCGCAAAGCTTTAGCGTGGCGTTTGATTACAGCGTGCAAGACATCGTGGCGATGGGGCGCGTGCGCGATATTTCGCTATTTTCAAAGCCGAGCAAACGCGACGTGCAGATCTGCCTGGACGCGCTTGAGAGCCTTGAAATTTCGCACCTGAAAAACAAGCGCTTCAACTCGCTCTCAGGCGGTCAAAAGCAGCTCGTGCTCTTTGCCAGAGCGATCGCGAGCAAAAGCGAAATTCTGTTTTTGGACGAGCCTGCCAGCGCGCTTGATATAAAAAACCAAGACCGCGTGCTAAGCCTCATCGTAAATTTGAAGCAAAAAAGTAACGCCAGCATCGTTTTTACCACGCATCAGCCAAACCACGCTCTTGCGGTCGCCGATCGCACGCTCATTTTAAAGGACGATCTTAGCTACGTTTACGGGCTTAGCGCCGAGGTTTTAAACGAGGAAAATTTAAACGAGCTTTACCGCGTGCGGATGAAAACGACGAAATTTGACATAGATGGCGAGCAGGTCCCCAGCATCACGCAAATTTTCAGCGCGCAGGTGAGATAAATGCCCGCGCTCTTTTGGTTTTAAATTTAACCACTGACGATAGATACTACGACAAATTTACAAAAACTACGATTACCCAAAATTTGACACTAAATTTTGGGTAACCAAATTTACCGCAAATTTAACTCCAAACATTGTCTGATTTTAAATTTAAGCCGCCAAACCTCGTAAAATCGTCCTAAATTTAAGCTCAAATTTCTTGCTAAAAAGTTAAAATAATGATTTAACAATAAGCAAATTTAACCACAAAAATCAGCCGAATTCGACTCAAACAAATCAAAATTTAGAAGGAAAAATTTGAAAAATTTAAACTCTGTCTTAAATGCCATTTCTCAAATGCCTACAACGCCAGCAGAGGCCAGAAGGCTTGGTATTTGGGCTTCTGCGCTAACGGTGGTATCTATTATTATTTTCGGTAGGACGGAAATCTCCTTTTTGCATTCTTACTTTGATATTAGAGTCCTTAAAGTGATCTGCGAGATAGCCTCGCTAGCCCCGATATACGCGGCTTTCAGATGTATTACTTTGTATGCGGGCGGCGTCAAAATATGTGAACGTTTTACGCTATTTGCCGCGACTTACGGCATCATTTTGCTTTTAAACTTCTTTGCGCTCTTTATAGTGACGATATTTGCGGATGATTTTGATGCAAGAGTCGGCAAATTTACAGAGTTTTTATTTTCTCTGGTTTTATTGATATCTAGTTTCACGAGCTGGACGCTTTGCATTCCCGCCATATTTCTAATTTTAGCTATGTTTAAATTTACAAAGGTAGCGAATAATCTATTTTGGGGATACTGCACCATATTTGCCCTCCAAGCAGCAATATTGATACTTGAAAGGTTTGATTTTAAAGACTATAAAGATGTGTTGGATTATTACTATGTTTTATATTGGGACAATTTTAAATGCATCGGCTACGCGTTTTTAGCGGCCGCTTTTTATAAACTTGGTGATATTAGCTCGCAAAAGTTAGCGCAAGAAAGCGTCGATCGCGTCAAATTTTATGACCCGGCTCGCATCAAATTTTACGGTATCGTCTCAAGCGCGCTTTGGCTTGCGGTTTCTATTTTAACCGTAGCTTTAAACTCCGCTTCAAGCATTACGGATAGCCTTGCGACAGCGTTTTTGGTGTTGCTAGTTTGCATCCAGATTGCCTCTTTCGTCTGCGGCTGGATCGCGATCAAAGGCATAGGAGCGATCTTTGAAAGCAATGTTTTTAAATTTTATTTGGCTTTTTTAGCGTGTGTCGTTATCTTGATTTTGATGGCGTTTTACGCTAGATTGCCCGAAGTCAACGTAGATAGAGCTTTAGCCGTAAAATTCGGCATTTGCGCGCTTGCGGCGTTTATTTTTTGGATCGTCATAAACGTTAAATTAAGCCGTTTGGGTAAAAATTTATATTTTATACTTTATGTCGTAGCGCAAATTATTTGCGTGCTTACGCTAGCGGCCTTTAACGCGCTGATGATATTTAGCTTCGAGTTTGCGTTCATCACCCACAGATACAGCTTCGCTGCGTCGCTGATTTTATACTTTGCGCCGATTTTCATATATCTGCTCGCTTGGATTAAATTTAAGCTGCCTTTAAAGCCTCAATTGGACCAAATTTAATAAAAATTTTAAGTTTGTTTGTGTAAAATTTTTATTAAATTAATAAAAGGCAAAATATGCAAGAAAACTTTATAAGACGCATAAGCACGGCAAGGGCGCTTGGTATGACGTCCGGGATTTTGGTTATTTTAAATTTGCTCTCGCAAGAGATGGTTTTACCAAAAAGCCTCTTTGATATCGCAACGAGCGCGCGCGTAGCGATGTTGTTCGTCTCCATTATCTGCCTTTACGGCGCTATATCAAAGGTAAACAGACTCGCAGGCGGAGGCGTGTTTAAGCTTTACCGCATTTTTATCGCTATTAGCAGTGCGATGATTTTGCTGAGTTTTAGCACCAACTACGCACCAGCCAGCACGCACAAGGTCCTATTTTTCGTCATTTGCGGCACGGCGGTGCTTGCCTTTTTGCTTTGGATAAAGATAAATTTTAAACTCGGCGCAGTCACGCAAAACGCCCTATTTTCAGGCTACGCGGTACTTTGCGTAGTCGGCACGCTAATCGCTGCGGCGCTAAAGCTTTTACTAACCAAAGCCCTGCGCGACCCCTACCCTATCGAGTTTGCGGTGCTTGGTATCTACCTGGCGCTAGGGTTTATCTATGTGCTTGCCTGGTCGAGAGTGGATTACGTCGAAAACCGCAACCCAGAAAGTCAAATTTAAAATTTGATTGTTTCTCGCCAAATTTAAGCTAGGTCAAATTTAAATTTATCGCAAATCTGCAAATTTGAGCTAACGACGGCTTTAAATTTGACCCCGCAAAAGTCCAAATTTAACTCGTAAAATGCGCCTAAAAATTTTGCCTCTACCACGTCTGCTTCGTATTTTTCGCCGCTTATGATTAGCTTCGGGCGAAACATAAAGTTTCTCCCCTCCAGCCACAATCTAAATTCGGCCGGCAAATTTTGCGCATCCCGCTCATCGATCAAATTCATATCGCCCAAAAAGCAGGCGATCTCGTAAGAAGCTGGGCTAAAATACAGCTCCCTAGGCGCGCCAAAAGCCAAGACCTTGCCGCTTTTTATCAGCGCGATTTTGTCGCTTAGCAAAAAGGCGTCCTCCTTGTCGTGCGTTACCATGACCGCGCTGATGCCGTTTGCCTTTATCATCTGTTTTAGCTCGCCTCTTAGCGCGCTTTTTAGGTTGCGATCGAGATTAGCGAAGGGTTCGTCGAGCAAAAGCAGCTTTTCGCGGTTAGCCACAGCTCTGGCAAAGGCCGTTCTTTGCGCTTGACCGCCCGAAATTTGATCGGGAGTTTTGTCTTTTAGCTCGGCGATTTTAAATTTCTCCAGCAGCCGCGCGCTCCTTTGGGCTCGCTCGGCGCTAGGCAGCCGCCACAGCGCAAATTCCACGTTTTTGCAAACGCTTAAATGAGGAAAAAGCGCGTAGCTCTGAAACATCATCGCCGTACCGCAGCCATCTTTTACGGCGATTTGCCCGCCGCTTGGCGTCTCAAGCCCCGCGATAATGCGCAAAAGCGTGCTTTTGCCGCAGCCGCTATCGCCTAAAATGCTTAAAATTTCGCCCTCGTTAAGGCTTAAATTTACGTCCTTTAAAACCTCTAAATTTCCGAATTTCTTGTTTAAATTTACGATTTTTAAAATTTCAGCCATGTTTTTATCTTTCTTGTTTTTTTCTGGAGATTATTTCTAGCCAAAGGACGGCGACTAGCGACATCGAAACGATGAGAAACGACGGTAGAGCCGCAGTATAAAGCCTCTCGTCAGCCGCGTAAAAAAACGCTCTAATACTAAGCGTCTCAAAACCCAAAGGCCGCAAAATGAGGCTAAGCGGCAGCTCCTTAATGATGTCGATAAAAACGACGATGAGCGAGAGAAAGAAAAAGTGGCGAAGCAGCGGAAAATGCACTTTGAAAAACAAATTTAACCGCGAGCCGTTTAGCAAAAGCGCGGCGTCGTCGATATTTGCCGGGACCTTAGCGTATCCGCTCTCAACAGCATATATCGAGGTCGCCAAAAACCGCACGACGTATCCGAAAATCAGCACTACAAAGCTCGACGAGAGCAGATGGGTGTCAAAATTTCGGTCAATATAACCAAAAACTATCATCACGCAAAGCCCGATACTAGCGCCAGGCAGCGCGTAGCCTAGCGAGACAGATTTTAGCAAAAAGGTATTTAGCGCTTTGTTTTTTATAAGTCTAGTCGCAAAAACGAGAAAAAAGCTTACCGCCGTGATGAGTATCGCCGCACCCGCAGCCATCAGAAGCGAATTTAAAGCCATCTGCACGAACTCAAATTTAAAGCTATCTAGCTCGTGAATACTCCAATACAAAAGCCAGGTAAAAGGAAACACAAATGCCAGACAAAACACGCTCGCGCACCACAAAAACGCCGCCGCTGAGCCAATTTTACCAAGCTCACGCTTTTGCGTAAATTTAGAGGTATCATGAGTAGCAAAGCTATATTTTTTAGAGTTTTTATTAACGTGCTCAAATATCATCAAAACAAACACGAACATCATCAAAAGCCCTGCTAGCACGGATGCCGAATACGAGTCGCCCATGTCAAACCATAGCTTAAAAATGCCCGCGCTAAAAGTCTCTACGCCATAATATGCAGCCGTGCCGTAATCGCTAAGCGTCTCCATGAGCACGAGCATCGCTCCACCCACGATCGCCGGACGCGACAGAAATATCGCAACCCTAAAAAACACGGCCAGGCCTGGGAGCTTGTAAATTTTACAAACGTCGTAAATCGCTGCGGACTGCGTTTTAAACGAGGTTTTAGCAAACATATAGATGTACGGATAAAGCGACAACGACAGCACGAAAATCGCTCCGTAGATATTCATAAACTCCAGCCTAAAGCCGAAAATTTGATGAAAATATCCGCCGTAATCCATAATCCCGACGTAGCAAAAGCTAAATATATAAGCAGGAATCGCAAACGGAAGGATGAGGGCATATTCAAAGAAATTTGATAGCGCAAAGCGGTAGTTCGCCACCAGCCACGCCGAAACCAAGGCGATAACGAGACTAAGCGCCAAAACGCCCGCCGCAACCGCAAAAGTACCTTGGATATACCTCATAAAAAGATACTTAAAAAAATGCTCGAGTAAGGAGTAATCGCCCAAAGCGATCTCGAAAAATATGCTAAAAATGGGGATCAAAACGATAAGGGCGATAAAGATCGCCCCGAATTTTACTTTCATTATTTCCAGCCGGCTACGTCGTAAATTTTAATAGCCTCGTTCGTGTTTTGCACGCTTTTATAAAGCGGAGTGGAGTCTTCTTTAAATTTACCAAAGCCCTTTACGATGTCGCTAGGCTCGACCTCTGCGTTGATCGGATACTCGAAATTTATACCCGCAAGTATCTTTTGCGCCTCAGGACTCACCATAAACTCCATAAATTTAACTGCGTTTTCTTTATTTTTAGCAGCTTTGGTTAGCGCGATACCGCTGATATTTACGTGCGTACCGCGGTTGTCTTGATTTGGGAAAATGATGCCAAGATTCTTCGCAGCCTCTACGTCTTCGGCTTTCGGAGAGGTTAGCATGAGGCCTATGTAGTAGGTGTTCATAACCGCTACGTCGCCCTCGCCTGCATAGATGGCCTTAGCCTGGTCTCTATCGCCGCCTTTTGGATCGCGGGCAAGATTTTTTAGCGTGCCTTCCGCCCATTTAGTGGCCGCGTCTTTGCCGTCAGCCTCGATGATAGCAGCTAGCAGCGACTTGCTATACGGAGCCGTCGCGCTTCTGATTAGAAGTTTGCCCTTTAGCTCTGGTTTTGTTAGATCCTCGTAGTCCTTGATGCCTTTAGGATCGAAGTCTCTTTTGTCGTAAACGATGACTCTAGCGCGTTTTGAGATAGCAAACCACTGACCGTCTTTATCTCTATACTGTTCAGGTACGATTTTTTCCAGAGTTTCAGATTTGACCGCTTGCAACACACCCTTAGTCTTTGCGGTGTAGAAATTCCCCGCGTCTGCGGTGATAAAGATATCCGCCGCAGAGCTACCCCCTTCTACTTCTAGCTTTTTGATTAGCTCGCCGGCTTTTGCCTGCGTGGCGTTTACCTTGATGCCCGTCTTTTGCTCAAAAAGCTTATAAAGCTCGCTGTCGGCGTCGTAGTGGCGCGCAGAGTAGATATTTACCTCTGCGGCAAACAAAAAGCTTGAAAGCAAGCTAAGCGCGAAAAAACTTTTTTTCATTTTTATCCTTTGTATTGATATGGATTCGCAATTATAGCGTCTATCCTATGAAAATAATATTAATTATTAAAAAATAAAAATTTATGCCGGAGTGATTTTAGAATGACAAAATATTTAAAATTGAGTGCTAATATTCACGCCGTCAAATTTAAGGAGAGAAAATGAGAAAAATTTTACTTTTAGGAGCGGCTGCGGCGATGGCTTTTGCGGAAATTTCTACGGTTCAAGTTAGTCCCGAGGCGATCAAAAACTACGAGCAAATCGTTGATATTAGGACGCCTGCTGAATGGATGGAAACGGGCGTGATAAAGGGCGCAAAGACTATCACTTTTAACGCAACCGATAAAGAGGGATTTTTGAACGAGCTTAAAGCCAATGTCGATCTAAAAAAACCGGTCGCGCTCATATGCAGAAGCGGACGCAGAAGTGCTGCGGCGGCTATGATGATAGATTCGCCGGAGCTAAATATAATAAATCTTGACGGCGGCATGGGTAGCCTCATAAATCAAGGCTACGAAACTGTGCCGTATCAAAAATAATCCGCGCTTTTACTTTATAAATTTCGTCCGTTAAGCTTAAATTTGCGCTAAATTTTAAGTTTGGCGGAGCTGATTTGTCGCTCTACTCCCGTCAAAAACGGCAGTAAATTTAAACTCGCCACCGTACTTAACACAAAAACTGTCACCGTTTCTTACAAAATTTAATACAACTTAAATTTTAGCGAGCGCAAATTTGACGAATTTCATCAAATTTAACCCAAATTTACGCCAAAAACAGTCTCGGCTTTAGCTTTAGCAGGCAAACGTACGCCGCCAGCGCGCTTTGCTCTCTTATATAGTTGCGATCTCCGTTTAAATTTAACCTCTCGATCATGCACTCGCCGTCTTTGGCGTAGGCTCCCACAAATACCGTTCCCACGGGCTTTGCCTCGCTGCCGCCGTCAGGCCCCGCGATACCGCTGATAGCTAGCGAAAAGTCCGATTCGCTCGCTTTTAGCGCGCCTTTTAGCATCGCCATCACGCACTGCTCACTCACCGCGCCGTAGGCTTGTAAAATCTCATCGCTAACTCCCAGCCAGTCGCGTTTCATCTCGTTTGCGTAGGTCACTAGCGAGCCGTTAAACGCAGCAGAAACTCCGGCAAAAGCGCCAAATTTTGCCGCGGCAAGCCCGGCCGTACAAGACTCGGCAAATGTAAGCTTTAGCCCGCTTGCTATAAGCGTGCTTGCAACGTGGCGGAAAACATCCTCGCCCTCAAAAAATTTGCCCGAGAAAAGATTTTTTGCGCCGTTTATAAAGCCGCTCGTTTGGCCGAATTTATTCGCCTCCACTCTGATTAGCGCCAAATTTGACAAAATTTGAGACGAATAAATCTGCACTTCATACGTTTTTGCCAGCGGTTCGAGCAGGATTTTCGCGCTCTCCTCGTCGATATCTACTAGATGAAAATATCCAAAATCTCGCTGCGTTTTGATCTCGATAGCAGGCAATTTTTGATTCGCGTCAGCCTTTAGCAAATTTACGTAAGTTTGATTTAGTTTGATCAAAAAGCCCTCGTCGCTAAATTTCTCGGCCCTGCTAGGAGCTAGCATTTGCGGGGATTTTAGCTCCAAAATATCGCCGCTTAGAGTGGCTAAAATTTTAGCCGCGACAGAGCAGTTTTGACTCGACGCGTAGATACAAAGGCTGTCCGAGCGTGCACAAAGATGCTCGATGATAAACGGCAGCTCCTTGTCACTTTTACTGACGAATCTAAACTCGCCAAGCTCGCCGAAATGCCGCTTGTAAGCGCAAAAAATATAATCCAAAAAAGGCGCGTTTACGCCGATATCTTCGCCGATGATCAGTAGTGCATTTTTCACTGTTTTCTCCTTTAAAAGCCGAAAACATCTTACATAAATTTAGCTTAAAATAGCGTTTTTTCAGTAGCATTTAATCACCGTTTGGATAAAATCTACCAATTTTTTACTTCAAGGCGAACCTATGGATTACAAAGATACATTATTGCTTCCAAACACCAAATTTCCCATGCGCGGCAACCTGCCCGAAAACGAACCAAAACGCTTAAAATCGTGGTTTGACGATAGAAAAATCTACGAAAAAATGAAAGCTAAAAGGCAAAAAGCCGCAAAAAGCTTCACTCTGCACGACGGCCCTCCATACGCCAACGGCAACATCCACATCGGACACGCGTTAAACAAAACCTTAAAAGACATCATCGCAAAAACGCACTATTTCTTCGGCGAAAACGTGAGATTTACGCCAGGCTGGGACTGCCACGGACTACCTATCGAGCAGCAAGTCGAGGTAAAGCTGGGCGACAAGAAAAAGAGCCTAAGCAAAACGCAAATCCGCGAACTTTGCCGCGAACACGCCAGAGAATTTATCGACGTGCAAAAGGAGAGCTTTAAGCAGCTTGGCGTCGCCAGCGACTGGGATGATCCGTATCTGACGATGAAATTTAAATTTGAAGCCGAAATTTACAAAACCCTTTGCAAAGTCGCCAAGCGCGGACTTTTGATCGAGCGAAGCAAGCCGGTGTACTGGAGCTGGGCGGCTAGAAGCGCTCTAGCAGAGGCCGAAGTCGAGTACGAGGACAAAGAGGACTACAGCATCTACGTCGCGTTTAAGCTAGGCGAAGAAGCTGCGGCGAAAATAGGCGCAAAAGACGCCCGCGCGGTCATCTGGACGACTACGCCTTGGACGCTGCCGGCAAACCAAGCCATCTCGCTAAATCCAAATGAAATTTACGTTTTAACAGCTGAAAATTTGATATTTGCCAAAGAGATGCTAAGCGAGCTGGAAAAAGAAGGGCTAACTAAGGGCGAAATTTTAAAAGAATTCGCCGCAGCCGAGCTTGAAAACCTGCACGCTATAAATCCTCTAAACAGCAGAAAATCACTATTTATCCTAGGCGATCACGTCACGATGGACGGCGGTACGGGTCTAGTGCACACAGCTCCGGGGCACGGCGAGGACGACTACCACGTGAGCCTAAAATACGGCATCGAAGTCATCATGCCTGTAGATGAAGGCGGTCTGTACGACGAGACACTAAAGGCCAAAAAGTTATTTCCAGACGGTGTAGCGGACGAGCTAATCGGCATGCATATCTTTAAAGCAAACGAGAAAATTTTAGAGCTTCTAGGCTCAAATTTGCTAAAAGTCAGCAAATTCGTCCACTCATATCCATTTTGCTGGAGAACGCACAAGCCGGTCATCTACCGCGCTACGAAGCAGTGGTTTATCGCTATGGACGAGCCGAAAATCGAGGGCAAAACGCTACGAGAAGTCGCGCTAAAAGAGCTTGAAAACGTCAAATTTTACCCTGCAAGCGGCGTAAAAAGGATAGGCTCGATGATAGAAAATCGTCCCGACTGGTGCATCTCGCGCCAACGCGACTGGGGCGTGCCAATAGCGTTTTTTAGACATAAGGATACTAAAGAGCCGATATTTGACGATGAAATTTTAGATAACGTCGCGGCGATATTTGAGCAAAAAGGCGCTGACGCGTGGTGGGATAGCGAGATCAAGGATCTCATGCCAGCAAACTGCAAATACGAGCCGCAAAATTTAGAAAAAGTTATGGACATCCTAGACGTCTGGTTTGACAGCGGCTCGACGTGGGCTGCGGTGCTAAAAAGCGGCGACTACGATGCGGGTAGCTATCCGTCCGATATGTATCTAGAGGGCAGCGATCAGCACAGAGGCTGGTTCCAAAGCTCGCTACTGCTAAGCTGCGCCGCGCAAGGACGAGCGCCGTATAGAAGCGTGCTCACGCATGGATTTACCGTCGATGAAAACGGTCAAAAGATGAGTAAAAGCAAGGGCAACGTCGTAGCTCCGGCAGATGTCGCCAAAACATACGGCGTGGAAATTTTACGCCTTTGGGTTGCACTTAGCGACTACTCCAGCGACCTAAAAATCAGCGAAAACATCCTAAAACAAGTAAGCGAACAATACCGAAAAATACGCAATACGATAAGATTTCTACTAGCCAACGTAAACGATCTAGAAGATATCGAAACGTCAAATTTCAACATCCTAGACCGCTGGATACTAAGCCGCGCGAAAAAGGCATTCGACGAGGCCGAAACGGCGTTTAGAAACTACGACTTTTCAAAGGGCTTTAGCCTGCTGATGAACTTCCTAAGCGCGGATTTAAGCGGTATATATCTTGATATCTGCAAAGACCGCCTATACTGCGACGCCAAAGATAGCGACACTCGCCGCTCGGCTCAAAGCGCCATGGCGCTAATCACTAGAGCGCTCCTACCGCTCATCGCTCCGACGCTCACGTACACCGTGGACGAGGTGATGGATTATGCGCCTGAGATCATCAAAAATGGCGCTACTGACGCCTTTGATCTAGAATATGCGCCGCTAGATTTTGAATTTAACGTAGACGACGAGCTGCTAGTAGCTAGCCGCGAGAAATTTTTCGAGCTAATCGACGTACTCAAAAAAGACAAAAAGATAAAATCAACCCTTGAGCTCGTACTACAAACCAGCTCAAATTTGATCCTGAGCGAAGACATAAACGAGATAAGCGACTGGTATATGGTTAGCGACGTCCAGAGCCTAGACGGTAGCGACAGCCTAGCCGAATTTGACGTCGGAAACGATAAATTTAAACTCGTTTTATCGATGCGTCACAAATGCCCGAGATGTTGGAAATTTACCGCTAAGCACGACGGAGAAACCTGCCCGAGATGCGAAAAGGTACTAAAAAATGTCTGAGCCCATCTCCGCTTGGTTCGTCGCGGCGACCATTGCGGCCATACTCGCGGTTACGGTCGTTGGCATCGTAGCGGTAATAAAATTTAAGGATAAAAAATGATAACTTTAAAAGAAGCTCTAAAGCTAAGCGCCGGCGAAGTAGCCGAGCTTAGAAACGAGCTGGAAAAGAAAATTTTCGCAGATAGAGAGCTTGGCGCCTATGTCGAGCAGTTGGCAAATTTGCCGCTTGATAAACTGGGTGCGGGCGTACCGATCGCTATAAAAGACAACATCCAGGTAAAAGGCTGGAGCGTAACGAGCGCGTCTAAAATTTTACAAGGCTACATCGCGCCTTATAACGCGACGGTTATAGAAAAGCTGCTAGCGGCGGGCTTAGCGCCTTTTGGCCGTACGAATATGGACGAATTCGCCATGGGTAATACGACCGAAAACAGCTACTACGGCAAAACGCTAAATCCGCTAAACCGCGAAAGAGTCGCAGGCGGTAGCTCGGGCGGCTCTGCTGCCGCAGTGAGTGCTGGGCTAGCGGTGGCTGCTCTAGGAAGCGATACAGGCGGCTCAATACGCCAGCCTGCTGCATTTTGTGGCTGCGTGGGACTAAAGCCGACCTACGGACGCGTCAGTAGATACGGTCTGGGCTCATACTCCAGCTCGCTAGATCAGATCGGCCCGATAACGCAAAACGTCGAGGACGCCGCGATCTTATACGATATCATCGCTGGACACGACGACAAGGATAGCACGAGCGCGGATATAAAATTTGAGAGCATAGCAGATAAGCTAAACGCGGATAAAAAACTCACGATCTGCGTCATCGAAAACTACATAAATGAAGCCTCGGAAGAGACCAAAAAAGCGCTTTTAAAAGCGGTTGATGTTTTAAAAGCCGCAGGCCACAAGATAATCTATAAAAATTTAGAAAACTCAAAATGCGACATCGCAACCTACTACATCATCGCTACAGCCGAAGCTAGCGCAAATCTAAGCCGCTTTGACGGCATAAGATACGGACGCAGAGCCGAAGCTAAAAATTTAAAAGAGCTCTACATCAACTCACGCTCGGAAGGGTTCGGCGAAGAGGTAAAAAAGCGAATTTTACTTGGTACTTTCGTGCTTAGCAGCGGTTACTACGACGCGTATTACATTAAGGCACAAAAAGCTCGCGCCCACACTAAGGCCAAGTATGAGCAAATTTTGAACGAATGCGACCTCATTTTGATGCCTGTCGCCCCTAGCACGGCGTATAAATTCGGCGAGCTAAAAAACCCGCTAGATTCCTATCTATCAGATATCTATACGATCAGCGTAAATTTAGCCGGCTTGCCTGCCATCTCGGTTCCGGTGGCAAAAGACGCGGACGGCCTAAACGTCTCTGCTCAGCTCATTGCAAAGGCGTGGGACGAAAAAACGCTGCTAGAAGGCGCACTTAGTTTAGAAAACTCTATAAAAGGATAAACGCATGAAGATAGTTACGAAGGCTCTCACCTTTGACGACGTTTTACTCGTCCCGCAGTACTCCGAAATTTTGCCTAAACAAGTAGACATAAAAACGCGCTTTAGCAGAAACGTGGAGCTAAATATCCCGATTGTATCGGCTGCGATGGACACCGTCACCGAGCACCGCGCGGCGATCATGATGGCACGTCTGGGCGGTATCGGCGTCATACATAAAAATATGGACATACAAAGCCAGGTCAAAGAGGTTCGCCGCGTTAAAAAAAGCGAAAGCGGCGTGATCATCGATCCTATCTCCATCTCGCCAAATGCTAGCGTGGGCTCGGCGCTTGATATGATGGCGGATCTACACATCTCAGGCGTTCCCGTTGTAGACGAGGAAAATAAACTAATAGGAATCCTAACCAACCGCGATTTGAGATTTGAAAACGACAGAAGCGTCCTCGTAAAAGACAGGATGACCAAAGCTCCGCTAATCACGGCTCCAAAGGGCTGCACGCTAGACGACGCGGAGAAAATTTTCTCTCAAAACCGCGTAGAAAAACTTCCTATCGTCGATAAAGACGGCCATCTAGAGGGCCTCATAACCATAAAAGATCTAAAAAAACGCAAAGAGTATCCAAACGCAAACAAAGACGCCTACGGCAGACTCCGCGTGGCAGCAGCCATCGGCGTAGGTCAAATGGACAGAGCAAAGGCCCTAGCAGAAGCCGGCGTAGACGTCATCGTCATAGACTCCGCTCACGGCCACTCAAAAGGCGTACTAGACACGCTAAGACAGGTTAAAGCCGAGCTAAAAGTGGATGTCGTCGCTGGAAATATCGCAAACCCGGCTGCCGTCAAAGACCTAGCAGAAGCCGGCGCCGACGGTATCAAGGTAGGCATAGGACCGGGTTCTATCTGCACCACTCGCGTAGTAGCGGGCGTTGGCGTACCTCAAATTTTCGCCGTAGATAGTTGCTCGGCCGAGGCTGCAAAATATGGTATCCCAGTCATCGCAGACGGCGGACTAAAGTACTCGGGCGACGTGGCTAAAGCCCTAGCCGCAGGCGCTAGCTGCGTGATGGCGGGTAGCTTGCTAGCAGGCTGCGAGGAGACTCCGGGCGAGGTGATAACTTTCCAAGGACGCCAGTACAAAGTCTACCGCGGCATGGGAAGTATAGGCGCGATGACGAAAGGCAGCAGCGATAGATATTTCCAAGAAGGCACCGCACAAGACAAGCTCGTGCCTGAGGGTATCGAGGGCCGCGTACCGTTTGCCGGCAGCATAAAAGAGGTCGTGCATCAGCTAGTTGGCGGCCTACGAAGCGCGATGGGCTATATGGGCTCAAAGGATATCAAAACGCTTCAGGAAAAAGCCCAGTTCGTCGAGATCACGAGCGCAGGTTTAAAAGAGAGCCACGTTCACGACGTTGTCATCACGCAAGAAGCCCCTAACTACAAAGTCAATTAGTGCTAAATTTAAAAACCGGCAAAGTAAAATTTAATGAGCCGCTCTATCTGGAGAGTGGCCGAATTTTACCCGAATTTGAGCTCGCCTACGAAACCTACGGCGAGCTCAACGAGGATAAAAGCAACGCCATAGTCGTCTGTCATGCACTAACGGGCAGCCACCATGCCGCAGGCAGGTATGAAAACGAGCAGAAATTTGGCTGGTGGGACGCGCTCGTCGGCGAAGGCAAAGGCATAGATACGAGCAAATTTTTCGTCATCTGCGTAAATATCCTCGGCTCAAATTTCGGCTCGACAAATCCCTTAAGTATCGAAAAAAGTACGGGCAAGCAGTATCGTTTGCGCTTTCCGGTGCTAACCATCAGCGACGTCGTAAAGGCACAGATGAGGCTTTTTGAACATCTAGGCATAGAGCGCGCGCATGCGGTCGTGGGCGGCAGCCTAGGCGGCATGCAGGCGCTTTGTTTTGCGATCGAGTTTCCAAATTTTGCTAAAAACGTCATAATCCTAGCCAGCACCTATCAGAGCAAGGCCTGGGCGATCGCGTTTAACAAAATCGCGATCGAGGGCATACTGCGCGATCCAGGATTCAAGGACGGCCAATACGACGAAAACGACATCGCCGCGCAGGGACTAACCGGCATGGCGCTAGGGCGTATGGCGGGGCACATCAGCTTTCTCTCGCCTAGCTCCATGGACTCCAAATTTGGCCGTAACTACGTAGAAACTGACGGTCTTTACGAGCTTACGGGGCGGTTTCAGATCGATCGTTATATGGAGTACAACGGCCACGGCTTTCCAAAGCGCTTTGATCCGCTGAGCTACCTTTATATCGTAAAGATGATGAATATCTTTGACTGTACGCGCCACTACGACGACCTAGCGCACGCTCTTTTGCCTATTTGCGCTAAAGTTACGCTGGTCTCATTTAGCGGCGATATGCTGTTTCCGCCAAGCTGTATGCGCGAGATGTACGAGACGCTGCAGGATATCGGCAAGGCGTGCGACTACCACGAGATAGACAGCGACTACGGCCACGACGCGTTTTTAGTCGAAGTAGATAAATTTGAAAAAATCATAAAAAAGGTTTTAGATGAGTGAAAATTTAAGCGAGGATTTTGAAAGCAAACTCGCCAAAGCAAATGAAATTTTAAAACAGCTAGGTGATGAAAATTTAAGCCTAGAACAAAGCGTCAAGCTGCACAAAGAGGGCAAAAAGCTGCTCGAGGAAGCAGACAAAATCCTGCAAAACGCAAAGCTAGTGGTGAAGGACGCAGACGATGAGTAGCGCAGCCGTTTGCGCCTTACAGCTGCCGACTCAGCCTATGAGCGAGTCGAGGCTAGATTATTATTTTAGGATTTGCGCGGGTGAAGGCGCTAGGCTCGTGGTACTCGGAGAGTACGTGCTAAACAGCTTTTTTAAAGAGCTAGAGCTCATGCCAAAAAGCCTCATCAAAGAACAAAGCGAGCGCAAAAAACACGCGCTTGCGGCGATGGCGCAAAAATACAATCTAGAAATCCTAGCCCCGCTCGTACTACCCAAAGGCAAAGGCTTCGTCAAGGTCGCGGCGAGATTTAGCCCCACATCGTCGCGCTTTCACGAGCAGCAGATATTGATGCCCTACCCGCACTGGAACGAGGCGAAATTTTTTGCAAACAAGACTGAAGGCGAGCTAAATTTGCCAGTTTTTAGCTACGAAAAATTTAAAATCGGCGTGATGTTTGGCTTTGAGGCGCATTTTGACACGGCATGGGCGTATATGGCGCGCAAGAAAGTCGATGCCGTCGTGGTTCCCACCGCTTGCACGTTTTTTAGCGAGATGCGCTGGGAGGAGCTGCTAAAGACCCGCGCCTTTACAAACAACGTCTACGTCCTGCGCGTAAACCGTGTCGGTAACCACAAGGCTGCTAGCGGCGAGCAGTGGAGCTTTTACGGCGATTCGATGCTGATTAGCCCGTTTGGCGAGGTGGTTTCTCGCCTAGGTAAAAACGAAGAGATGATGGTGGCAAAACTCGAAAAAACCGAACTCGCGCAGGCTAGACACCTATGGGGATTTTCTCAAATTTTACATAAAAGACTAGGCTAAATTTAGCTTTCAGGCGGCAAATATGGTCAAATTGCCGCCTTTTCTCTATAAATTTTGCCGATTTTCTAAATTTACCCTGCCCTTAAATTTTATATTATCGCCGAAATTTGATCAAATATATTTTTATATCTTTAAATTTTGCATAATAAATCAATTTAATTAGACTAAATTCAAATTTATTTTAGTTCTACCCCTATCCCGATATAGTCACGTTTTTAGGCTAAATAAATCTTTAAATATTACAAATAAATTCCAAATTACACATTCATTTAAGCTTATTCTTTAAAGTTAAGTCCTATAATAACACTAGCTAAAATAAATTTAATCTAAGGAGGACGCCCAAAAGACGCCAAGAGTAATAAAGGTATTTAGAGTAGAGTCGTAAATTAAAGATTTACAAGTAGATAGCTAACATAAATTTAAAGGAGAAGCTATGAAAAACTCAAACGTTTCAAGAAGAGATTTTGTTAAGTTAAGTATGGTAGGTGCTGGAGCCTTGGCTCTAGGTGCGGTAAATGCGCAAGCAGCCGTTAACACTAAAGACGTCAAATTTGACGAGGAGTGGGACGTAGTCATCGTTGGTTCTGGTTTTGCAGGACTAGCAGCCGGTATCA
>CAURVK010000002.1:0-191330 GCA_963528285.1 uncultured Campylobacter sp.
AGCGCTTGAATGGCATTCAAGAGGTCGGCGGTTCGATCCCGCTTAACTCCACCATCTTTAAATTTATTCCCCAAATTTTACATCATCAAAAACTTTGATTAATTTATGTTTTATGGTTAATATCTCAATCCTTAAAAATAGTATTTTAAGCTTGCTTGTGTTAGTATCGGCAAAATTTAGTACGAGAAAAAGATGCAAGATTACTCCGTTTTAGACGTTTTATCCAACAAAAAAGTCCTTTGCTTAGAAGACGAACCTTATATATTAAAAAATATGATCGACTCCCTTGAGCTGTTTTTTGCCGAAGTAAAAGGCGTAAGCGACGGCATCGAGGCGCTAGATGAGGCTATGAGCGGCTCATACGACGCGCTCGTCCTAGACGTCAGCGTCCCGCACATGGACGGACTAGAGGTAGCCAAAAAGATCCGCTGTGCAAACCGCAAAATCCCTATCGTCATCATCTCAAGCCACACTGAGCAAGAGTATCTGTGGCGCGCAGTGGAGCTAAAGATCACGAGATATCTCTCAAAGCCATACGATAAAGATACTTTTATAAAAGCGCTAGAAGACGTCGCGATGGAGCTCATCGATCATACGCCGATGTTTAGTATCAACGACGACCTCAAATACGACTTTAGTAAAAAAATCATATATATAAAGGAAGAGGCCTGTCGCCTCTCCAAAAGCGAGAGCAAGCTTTTGGAGTATTTTTTAAACAACAAAAATCAAACGATCACTTACGAGCAGCTGTTTGACTACATGTGGGAATTTGAACAGCCGACCAAAGAAGCCATCAAAACCATCGTAAAAGAGCTGCGCCGCAAGATCGGCAAGGACACGATCAGAAATTTGTACGGCGTAGGATATCTATGTGAAGTCCAAATTTAAATTTATCATCCTGCTGCTCGTCGTTTTGTACGGCGCCATTACCGTTTTGGTTTTTAACTTTTACCGCGATCTTGCCCTAAAAGACGCCAAGCAGGAGGCAGTTTACGTGCTAGATGCGATGAACGGCATACGCGACTACATCTCTACCGTCCAGCGCCCGCTCATAGATGAGTTAAAAGATCACGGCGCTATAGACAAAGACCTTTTTGACCCCAGACTCATGTCCTCATCCTACATCACGCGTCAAATTTACAAAATCCAGCTCGCCAAAAAAAACATAAATTACGACTACAGGCTAACGGCGACGAATCCACTAAATCCCGAGCACGAAGGTACGGAATTTGAAAATGAAATTTTAGAAGGGTTTAAAGAGGGCAAATACGAGGTCTACTCCGACGTAATCAAAGACCAAAACGCCTCGTACTTTTTCGTCGGCCTTCCGGTCAAAAACTCCCACCCCTCCTGCGTCGAGTGCCATAACATAAACAGCGCGCCTAAAAAAATGCTCGAACAATACGGAAATTTAAATAATTTCGAGGGCAAAGTCGGCGACACGATAGCGATGGTGAGCTTTAAAATCCCGGTAAAAAGCATTTTGCTTTATCATAAACAGGAATTTATCGTTAGCGGCGTGGCGATCACGGCGATCTTTGCGGCGTTTTTATTTTTCGTTTATAAAATCCACAAAGGCAACGAAAAAACCAAGATGCAAAACGAGCTTTTGATGATAAATAAAAGCCGCCTAGCCTCGATGGGCGAAATGATCGGCAATATCTCGCACCAGTGGCGTCAGCCTCTAGCGCAAATCAGCTCGACTCTGGTAAATTTGGAGCTTTAATCCGAGCGAGGCAAACTAAGCGAACAGAGGCTAAAAGAGGCTATCGAGGAGGCAAACGAGCAAGTCAAATTTATGTCTGACACCATCGAGGACTTTAAAAATTTCTTTAATCCAAATATGCCAAAGAGCGAATTTGAGGTAAAACAAGCCATAGAGCAGGCTTGCAAAATTTTAAACGCGACGCTCAAAAAGCATGTCATCGACGTAAAAGTTGAGATAAAAGAAAATTTTACGCTTTACGGCAACATAAATGAGCTTATTCAAATTTTAATTAACATTATAAATAATGCCAAAGAAGCATTTTTAAATCTGCCGCAAGAGCGGGCGCAAGCAAACCGAATGCAAATTTTAATAACAGCCCTTTTGCAAAACGGTGAGCGAGCGATAATGCTCGAAAATAACGCCGGTAATATAAATAAAGCGGTGATAAATAAAATTTTCAAGCCGCATTTTACTACGAAAAAGTCAGGCAGCGGGCTTGGGCTATATATGAGTAAGGTGATAGCCGAAAAAAATAACGCCCGAATTTATGCGCAAAATATAAATAACGGCGTAGTATTTACTATTAAATTTAAAAATTCATAATTTATTAAATTTCCCCTTTTTTCGCCCCCTTTTTTACGATAGCATTATCAGTATGAAATCTTTTTGATTTTAGATCCAAAATTTATAAGGAGGGCGCAATGAGGAATTTAAGTAAAACCTTATTAGGTTTGCTTATGGGCGTTAGCGTCTTCGCATCGCAAGCCTGTTGCGAAGAACACAACATGCAGATGTCTCAACAAGCGCGAGACGTCATAGCAAACCCAAAAGGTACGCTTCAAAGTAGAGGCGTAATATCCTTGCAAGACTACATCGTAGAAGAGCAAGAGATGTATGAGTGGCTGTTTAAAAACCACCCGATTTTCACAAAATACGGCGGTAAAACAGTCGGTAAATTAGACGTTCACGACCGTGGACTTGAGTGGCTTGCCGAAGGTCACGGCTTTGACATGTCAAAAGCTAGTAAAAGAGACGGCGGTAAAGGCTACAGCTCTATGATGTATAGGATACCTGCGGGTTCGTCTTTGCAGTTTCCTAACAAATTCGTAGGATCCGAAAAGTGCGGCGAGTGCCACCCTGCGCAGTACGAGGTATGGAGCAGATCGCGCCACGCTACTACTATCCGCTTCCCTGGCGAGCACCCTGAGGTTAACAACAACCTAACCGATCCGGTATTTAGCCCGGATACGGCGTCTATCTTGCCTCAAGGTATTACTCCGGACGTTATTTACGCGACAGTCGGACACCTAAGAACCAAATTTGGCTTCGTCGATGCGTGGCTACTACGCGGTACTTACCATATCGAAGGCGGTAACCTAAAAGACGGCACGGGTCAAGTCGTAGCCGGCGGTAACCAATTCCAAAGAACTTGGGCGTTAAATTTAACTCCTGAAACGGTTAAGAAAATCAAAGATTTTGTTCCTGATTTTCCGGAAACTCTAGCTGATTACGGCGATAACGGCGGATACGTCAGAGGTCTAGCCTCATATGCCGCTAAATACAAAAAGTCAATGTTCTTCCAAGCAAACGGTTCTTACTGCGAAGTTTGCCACCCGTTCAAATTTGACTTTAAAACTAAGAAAGAGTTCTATGCGGCTCTTGGTAATGCCAAAGAGCTTCAAAAACACACTATCTCTAAAGGCGTAAGCTGCGAGGAGTGTCACGGAGCCGGCGGTCACCTTGACGGAGCTACAAACTTTAGAACATCAAACTGCGAACGCTGTCACCAAAGATTTAACTATAGCCCAGACCTAGCTAGAGCCAATCCTCTAAACCAAGGCAAGCTTGACCTATCTCTAAGCTCTAAATTTAAATCAATGGGACCAGGATGCGGATCTGAGGGTTCACAATCATACTTTACCGCTCACTACGATAAAGGTATGCGCTGCACCACTTGCCACGATCCTCACGATAACACAGGTCCGGTTGTAGGCGATAAGACTATCAAAGGCGTAAACTATAACTCAGAGCAAGGCTACCTAAGTGCGCTTTACACTAAACCAAAAATCAGAAAAGATTGTCAAGATTGCCACAAAGAGCAAGCATACATCGCTTCTAGAGCCGATACGCACAAAGATAACACTTGCGCATCTTGCCACATGCCGTTCATGATGAGCTGCGAGAACTTCTACGCTATCCAGTTCCAAGACAACGCTGGATTTGATACTCAAAGAAGATCTCACATCTGGAAGATCGACGTAGATCCTGCTAGAAAATCTCTAGTTGCGGGCGACGCGGCTAAAGGACCGAGAGACACTAAAGATTGGCACTTCCAAAGAGATAAAAACGGACATAACTTCGTTGACCTTATGTGGGCGTGCGCTAGAACGTCTTGGGCGGATAAAGATATGCAAGATACTAAAGGTTGCCACAGCCCTGTTTTATCTGAGCTAAAACCTACCCTACACTTCAAGAACCAAAAACAGGTTTATGACGAAGTAATGGGATGGCAAACTCCTGTTAAAAACGACTTCTCTCAAGTCAAAATCGGTATTGAGGGACTTTATGCTATCTTAGAAACTAAGAAACTAAGCCCTAGCGATAAGACGAGAGTTTATGAGCTAATCGAAAAAGCGCAAGACACTGTCGACTTGCTACAAAAAGACGGCTCATGGGGTATGCACGGCTTTAAATATACAAAACAAAGACTCGACGCTTCTAAAGAGTACATCAAAGAAGCCCAAAGAATCATAAACAACAATTTATGATGCGATTACGGACGCCGCGCTTTTGCGGCGTCCAAATTTAATAAGGTAAAATTTATGCGTTTTAAACTTAGCAAAAACCCGCTTTTAGCTCTTTGCCTAACGGCCGGCTGCGTTTTGTGCGCAAGCGCGGCAGATAAAGAGGCGATGACGCAAGAGCAAAAAGAATCATACAGTATCGGAATTTCAACCGGAACCTATATCTCCGAACAACTAAAAAAACAAGAAAGCCTAGGCGTTAAATTTGACAGCAAGTCCATTTTAGACGGCTTTGCCGACGCCTTTAAAAAAGAACAAAAACTAACGGACGAAGAAATAATCTCCCTACTTAATCAAAAGGATGAAAAATTAAATAAGCTAACCCAAAACGCGCTAAAAAAAGCGCTTGAAAAAAATTTAAAAGAGGGCGAAGAATTTATGGCGAAAAACGCCAAAAACAAAAAGGTCAAAACGACTAAATCAGGGCTTCAGTACGAAGTCATAGCCGTCGGCGACGGCGACAAGCCAAGGCCTGAGAGCGTAGTCGCGCTAAACTATAAAGCCTACCTCATAAACGGCAAAGTTTTTGACGACACGTACTCTAGAAACGAGCCTGCGATCCTTTCTATGGTAAATTTGATAGACGGCTTGCAAGAGGGCCTCATGATGATGAACGGTAACTCAAAATATAAATTCGTCATCCCGTCTCACCTAGCTTACGGAGATGAGGGCGCAGACGAGATACCAGGCGGCTCGACGCTGATTTTTGAAGTCGAGTTAGTAAAGGCGCTAAAACCTGGCGAGCTAGCCGGCGCAGCCAAAAAACTAAGCGAAACTCAGCCGCGAAATTTCCATGGCGCGCATAGCCACGGAAGTAGCGTTGGTAGATAAATTTAGGATATTTAATCCATACGGATGGAGAAGAATATGAAAGAGCAAAATACAAGAAGGACGTTTTTTAAATTCCTTGCTTCGGGCGCGGCGGTTGCGGGAGCGACTAGCGTACTGGGCAAGAGTATAAATTTAGACGCCCCTACGGAAAACGGCAAAAAGCCGCACTACGGCATGATCTTTGATCAGAACAAATGCGTCGGCTGTACCGACTGCGAGGTCGCCTGCCAAAAGATAAATTTGGTCCCAAAAGGCCAGATGAGGCTTTTTATCCAGGATAAAACCGATCCGCTAAATTTGAAAGAAAAGCGCTATGTCAGAGTTTCCTGCCAGCAGTGCGAGGATGCGCCGTGCGTGACCGTATGTCCTACAAAAGCCTGTCACAAGGACGAAAAAACAGGTATCACGACGATGAACACCGACGACTGTATCGCCTGTAAATACTGCATCGTAGCCTGTCCTTACGACGTGCGCTTCATAAACCACGAAACAAGAGCCGCAGAGAGCTGCAACTTCTGCTTGGATACGAATTTAAAAGACGGCCACGAGCCGGCCTGCATCGAGGCGTGCAGATACGAGGCGATCGTATTTGGCGATCTAAACGACGAAAACTCGCACATCAGCCAGCTACTTCGCGTAAAAGACAGCCTGCGCATGCATCCTGAGTGCGGCACGAAGCCGAGCCTGCGCTATATTCCTGCGGTTAAATTGGGGGTGTGATATGAACGGAGCTATAAATTTCACTGCGACCTTCTCGCACGGCGTAGAGTGGGGCTGGCCAATCGCGGTCTATCTTTTGCTAGCGGGTATGAGCGGCGGCGCTTTGATAGTCGCGATCCTCGTCAAATTTTACAAAAAACAGACCGAAAGCACGCCGCTATTTAAAGCTGCATCATTGCTATCTTTCGTCACGATTTTGCTCGGTATGGTCTGCCTGGTAGCCGATCTTGAGCGACCGCTACTTTTCTGGAAAATTTTGATCAACTACAACTTCACCTCGGTTATGTCCGTGGGCGTGGCGGCGCTTTGCGTCTATATCCCGCTTAGCTTTGTGGCTTGCCTTTATGCGTTTGAAGATTGCCTAAGAGAGTTTTTGACGCGCAATCTTAGCTTTCTAAAAGGCCTTTTCGAGCTTGTGATGAAAATCGTAAATGCGCTTCGTCCGCTGCTTCTTGCGCTCACGCTTCTTTTTGCGGTTGCGATCTGCGCCTATACGGGCTTTTTGATCTCAATTTTAGTTAGATTTCCTATCCTTAATACCGCCGTTTTACCTGCGCTTTTCGTGGCGTCGGGCTTATCGGCTGGTATCGCAGGCTCAAGCCTGATAGCCGCGCTTTTCTTTAAAGCTGAGCTGCACGGAGGCGATCTAAAAACCCTACACGCAGTCGAGTGGCCGGTTTTAGCGATGGAAATTTTACTAATCGGCATGATTTTCGTCTCGCTCATCACCGGAAGCGACGTACAAAAAGCCGCGAGCGTCGCATTTAGCGAGGGCGTTTACGCTCAGCTATTTTGGCTAGGCGTCGTGGGCGTAGGATTTTGCGTACCGCTAGTTTTAAATTTCGCACTGGGCAAAAAGATCGCTCACACCGCGTTTGCGTTCTACGTTAGCGCGCTTGCTAGCGTGGTCGGAGTATTACTTCTTAGAATGTTTATACTATACGCAGGTCAAACTTACGATATAATAATGTAAAAAACTCGGAGAGCGATTTTGGGCGTAAATTTTTTTAGATTTTTAACTTCTTACAAATTTGCGCTCTGCCTCCTCTTTATCCTAGCCGCAGGCGCTGGCATCGCAACCTTTTTAGAGAGCATCTACGACACCCAAACGGCTAAAATTTTAGTCTATGAGGCGCGCTGGTACGAGTGCGTCATGGGCGCTGCGACGCTGAGCCTGCTAGGAATAATCATAAAAACCAAAATGTGGCGCCGCTTTGGCTCCTTCGTCCTTCACGCGGCATTTATCGTTATCTTTATCGGTGCGGCGCTGACGCGCTATTTCGGCACCGAGGGCGTACTGCACGTAAGGGCCGGCGAGAGCGGAAACGAGATGGTGAGCGTAAAACCGTTTTTGCAAATACGCACCAAAGACGCATTTTTCGAGTATCCGCTAAATTTAACCCAAATCGGCGATAATAATTTTAGCTTCACGCAAAGTATAAATTCCAAAAACTTCACCGTCAAATTTGACTCCTATAAACCTGCACCCAAAGGCGAGCGCGGCACTCTCGTAGTAAAAGCCGGTTTCGAAGGGCAGCGCGAACAAACAGCTAAAATCCACGGCGGCGTAGGCTGGCTTGGCGAGCCTAGTATGCTAAATTTTGACGGCGAGGAGATAATGCTAACCTGGGGCTCAAAGCTAGTTAGCTTGCCGTTTTCGATAAAGCTTATTAAATTTGAGCTTGAGCGCTACCCCGGCTCGCAAAGCCCGTCCTCATACTCTAGCGAAGTAGAGGCGCTCTCTGACGCGGGCGAGATTTTGGCAAAGTATAAAATTTACATGAATCACCCGCTAAATTTGCAAGGTTTTAAGCTCTTTCAGTCCTCCTATGACACGGACGAGCAAGGCACGGTACTAGAGGTTAACCGCGACCCGGGCAAAATTCCGACCTATATCGGATATTTCTTGCTTTGCGTCGGAGTCATCGGCAACTTTTTTACTAAAAATAGCCGATTTTTAAAGCTCATAAATTTCATAAAAAACAGCCGTTTTTCTCTCGTCGTGGCGTTTATCGCGCTTGGTTTTTTAAATTTTAATACAAACGCGGCCGAGCAAAATGAGGGCGAGATTTTAAAAACTTTCGCCGCAAACACCGCCGCTCACGCTAACGGCGAATTTGCAAAGCTACTAGTGCAAGACTACGCGGGCAGGATAAAGCCGCTAAGCACCGAAGCGGGCGAGATCGTAAATAAAATCTCGGGCACAGACTCGCTTTATGGCCTAAGCGCCGAACAAATGGTGCTTGGGATGAATATAAACCCCGCGCTCTGGCAAGAGATCAAAATCGTCAAGATAAAAAACGGCGAAATCAAAAAAATGCTAAATTTGAGCGGAGATTACGCGAGTTTCAGAGATGCGTTTGATGCAAACGGCGAGTATAAACTAGCCGCGCAGGTCGAAGCCGCAAACGAAAAACCGCTCTCTAAACGAGGCACGCTCGATAACGACCTCATCAAATTTGACGAGCGACTAAACATCGCGTATCTCACGTTTAAGGGCACGTTTTTTAAATTTATCCCGGCAGCAAACGACCCGCAACACGCTTGGCTCTCGCCAAACGACGCATTTAGCGACGAGCGAGTCGCTCTGGACGCAAAAAACATGCTAAACGACTACCTCATGGGGCTGCAAGAGGGCATCGCGGATAACGACTGGAGTAAGGCCGACTCCACGCTAGCCGCGCTAAGAAACTACCAGCGAACGGCTTCGGCGAAAATTTTACCTAGCGTTAGCAGAGTCGATGCCGAGGTCTTTTATAACCGCGCTTCGGTGTTTAAAAAGCTGGTTTATTTCTACTGGATTTTGGGTTTTGCCGCGCTTGCGCTAGGACTTGCGTCCGTATTTTTATCAAGGCGAATTTTACCGCTTGAGCGAGCGATTTTAGCGGCGTTTGCGCTAGGATTTGCCATGCATACGGCAGCTTTAGCTCTGCGTTGGTACGTCTCAGGACACGCGCCCTGGAGCGACTCGTACGAATCAATGATCTATATCGGCTGGTCCGGAGCGCTAGCGGGGATGATATTTTTTAGGCGTTCGCTGCTTGCGCTTGCGGCGGCTGCGCTGCTGGCCGGCATCGTGATGCTGGTGGCTCACATGAGCTTCGTAAATCCGCAGATTACCAACCTTGTGCCGGTACTAAAGTCATATTGGCTCAGTATCCACGTATCGGTTATCACGGCTAGCTACGGATTTTTGGGCCTTGGTTGTGTACTGGGTCTTATCGCGCTAGGGCTTATGGCGTTTAAAAACAAAGCTAGCGAAGCTCGGTTAAACGAGCAGATCAGATATATCGCGGCGATCGATGAAGCAAGCCTCATCATCGGTCTTTGCTTACTAACGCTTGGAAATTTTTTCGGCGGAATCTGGGCGAACGAGAGCTGGGGGCGCTACTGGGGCTGGGATAGCAAGGAGACTTGGTCGTACGTCTCGATCCTAGTTTACGCGATCGCGCTGCATCTGCGCTTTATACCGAAGCTAAATTCACTCTACGTATTTTTGATCGCATCGGTGTTTTCTTACGCTTCGATCGCGATGACTTATTTTGGCGTAAATTTTTACCTAACAGGCATGCACTCTTACGCCAGCGGAGATTTGCCGCCGGTGCACATTAGCGTCTATATCGCGCTTGGCTGCATGCTTTTGATAACCGCGCTAGCCTTTAGAGGGCGCGACGTAAAAACGATTTAAAAGGAGAAAAAATGTATAAAAAACTACTAATGGCGGCGGTTTTATGCGCTAGCGCAAACGCAGGCTTTATCCAGGAGGGCATGCAAGCTCAGCAAAGCGGCGACCATAAAAAACTCATCGAAATCTACGAAAAAGCCTGCCACGAGGAAAACAAGGCTTCTGGTTGCTATAACCTTGCAGTGGTGTATTTCGAAGGCACTGGCGGCGTGGAGAAAAACTACGAAAAGGCGATAAATTTATACCAAAAAGCTTGCAACGCCAAATTTGCGCTTGCCTGCAATAACCTAGGCTACATCTACGAAAGTGGCAACGGAGCGACTCAGGACTTTGCTAAAGCAGCCGCATACTACGAAAAAGCCTGCCAAGATGACGAAGGCTGCACCGCGCTAGGACTTCTTTACGCAAACGGAGCGGGCGTCAAAACCGATATCAAAAAGGCGATCTCGCTCTATACCAAAGCCTGCAACTACGGCGATATGATGGGCTGCAATAACCTAGGCTACCTGCACCTTGAGGGCATGGGCGTAGAAAAAGACTACGCTAAAGCAAAATCATTTTACGAAAAAGCCTGCGCGGGTGGCGTCGGTATCGGCTGCGACAACCTCGGCTTTTTATATGCATTCGGCCAAGGCACAGAGCAAGACTACGTCAAAGCTAAAGAATTTTACGAAAAATCATGCGCCCTAAACTATGACAAAGGCTGCAACAACCTAGCTATAATGTACGCCGAGGGCAAAGGCGTCGCGGCCGATGTCGCTAAGGCTAAAGAGCTCTTTGACAAAAGCTGCGCAAAAGGCCTAAAAGTCGCGTGCGAGAATGCGGAGTTTTTAAAACCGGAAACAAATAAAACTAAATAGTTTAAGGAGATAATATGATTTTACGTTCTATTTTGGGTTCGGCGCTACTGGCGGCGCTACTTTTCGGCGCCGAAGCAAACGAGCAAGCAGGCAAGATGAAGCCGATGTTTCAAAGCGTGGATCCAAGCAAAGCTACGCTAGTAGGAAGCGGCGAGGATAAAGAGTACTGCGCCGTTTGCGGGATGAATTTGGTTAAATTTTACAAAACAAACCACGTTTATAACGGCAAGCAAGTAGCATCACTACACTGCCTATACGAACTAACGGAGGGAAAAATCCCAAGCGACGCGCAGGTCGTGGATACGAAAAATCTAAATTTGATCGATGCAAATAAAGCCTTTTACGTCGTCGGCAGCAAAATCGGCGGCACGATGACTAGAAATAGCAAATACGCCTTTTCAACCGAGGCCGACGCAAAAGAGTTCCAAGCCGAAAACGGCGGCGAGATAATGGACTTTGCCAAAGCATACGAGATCGCGGGACAGGACTTTGAGGGCGATAACAAGATGATCAAAGCTAAACGCGAGGGCGGCGTTTACGCACACGGTAAGGAATTTTACGAAGCAAACTGCGAGAAAGTCGATCCAAAAAGCTTCAAAGCCATCTCAGAGCTAAAAGCTCATCTCAAAAAAACATGCGACGCAAAGGGTGCCGGCAAAGCACCTGAATACGACAAACACCTGCAAGCTGCGGCACTTTACCTATGGGACGCTCCGGCAAATTTAGGCACTAGCGATCAAGCCTCAAAGTCTAAACAAAAAACGCAAAAAGCCGAGAGAATCGTCGTGCCAAAAGGCGCTCGCTGCCCTGTTTGCGGTATGCTGATCGGCAAAAACCCGCAGTGGGCGACGATGATGAAAACAAGCAAAGAGGAGCTTTACTTTGACGGCGTCAAGGACATGATGAAGTATTATTTTGAAAAAGGCAAAAAAGACGATCAAATTTATGTTAGCGACTACTACAAGCTAAACAAAATCGACGCCAGAACCGCCTACTACGTAACCGGTTCAAACGTACTCGGACCTATGGGCAACGAGCTTATACCGTTTGCTAGCGAAGAGGACGCTAAGACCTTTGCCAAAGATCATGGCGGCAAACAGATCGTCAAATTTGACGAGATCACGACTCTTTTAGTAGAGAGGCTGATGTGAGACTCATCTGCGTTTTAGCGGGCTTTTTTGCGATTCTTTACGTTTGTATCGGAGCGCATTACCTTGGCTTTGATAGAGCAGGCAAGGAAGCCCAGCTAAATTTGATCCAAAAATCCGTCAAAGACGCGCAAATTTCGACGAATTTTATTTCAAAAGAGTATGGGAAGTTTGTCTATGCCGAGTAAAAATTTTATCGATTACGCCGTTACGCTGCTCTATAAAGACCGCGCCGATCACGCTTTTAGCTTTTTTATCTTCGCTTTTATCGTGTTTATCTTAAGCGCGGTTCTTTTTGTCTCAAGCTCTATCCAAAGCGACCTTACAAATTTGATCCGCTCAAAGCCAGAAGTCGTCGTCGAGGCTCTGCGCGCGGGCAAACGCGACCTGATACACGACGGCTACATCTATGACGTCTCAAAGATCCCAGGCGTTGCTAGCGTCGAGGGAGCGGTCGAGGGAGAGTATTATTTCGCGCAAAAAAGAGTCTGGTTTCGCATCGTCGGCGATGAAAATTTGGACGAAAACGAGATGATCGTTGGCGAAGGCGTAAAAAAAGAGATGGCGGAGCTTTATTACGAGGATGTTTTTAACTTTTTAACCGAAGAAAAAATGATCCCGATAAAGATCAACAAAACCGCACCGCATGAAACAGGCATCGTCTCAAACGACGTTATCTATATGAATCCAGCTACCGCGCGCGAGGTACTAAGTCTAAAGGAGGGCGAATACACGAGGCTCTACGTCGAGGTGCCAAACGTCAACGAGATCAGTGAAGTGGCTCTAAAGATCCAAAACGTCTATCCGAACACCGAGGTTACGAGCATCGAGGACGGAGTAGCCAAAATAAGGCACCTTTACTACTACAAAGGCGGCATTTTCATGGTGCTTTACGTCGTGGCGATGGTTTCGTTTTTCATCCTGCTGAAAAATCAAATTTCGCTCGCTTACGGCGAGAAGAAAAAGGAGATCGCGATATTGCGCAGTATCGGCTTTAGCGTGAGAAATATCATCGCGCTTAAATTTATCCAAAACATCGTCGTTTCTTTTAGCGCCTATTTGCTAGGCGTTGCGGGAGCGTATCTATACGTGTTTTTGTTCGGCGCGCCGTTTTTACGCGATATATTTTTGGGCAGCGAGGTGGCAAATTTTACGGATTTCACGCCGATAATAGACTTTAATATGCTATTTTTGATCTTTGTTTTTAGCGTGATTCCGTTTTTGGCATTCGTCATCATCCCGTCGTGGCGTATCGCCGTTAGCGACATGAGCGAGGCTGTAAAATGAACGCGATAGAAGTAAAAAATCTCTGCAAAATTTACAATCAAAACAAACCCAACGAATTTCACGCGCTGAAAAATATAAATTTGACGGTAAAAAGCGGCGATCTAGTCATCCTAAAAGGCGTCAGCGGTAGCGGTAAAAGCACGCTATTAGGAATACTCGGCGCACTTAGCAAACCAAGCAGCGGCGAAGCGCTAATCAACGGTTGCAACGTCTCAAAACTACCCGACATCATGAGCTCAAATTTTAGGCACAGCGAGGTCGGGTTTATATTTCAGTCCTTTAACCTGATCGAGGGCCTTAGCGTCTATCAAAACGTGCTAGCGCCGCTAAGCCTAACTAGCCTAAAAAAAGCTGAGCTAAATTCGCAAATCGAGCGCGCGCTAAATCTCGCTAACATCGCGCACAAAAAAGATCAAATCATCTCAAAGTTAAGCGGCGGCGAAAAGCAGAGATGCGCGATAGCAAGGGCCCTGGCGATGGATCCTAGCGTCATACTAGCCGACGAGCCGACGGCAAATTTGGACAAACAAAACTCGCTCATCTTCATCGAAATGCTGAAAAAATTCAAAGAGCTAAAAAAGACCGTCGTCGTCGCCACGCACGACATTTTGTTTGACGATCTGGACTTCGTGGACGGCTACGTGAGGATGCAGGACGGAGAGATGCTGTGAGCGTATTTTTATCCGACGAAGTTATCGCGTTTTTACTGATCGAGCTCATCATCATCGTATTGATGGGCATTTCGCAGTATTTCGTCGTGCGCATCATGCGCCTGTGGGACTTTAACTCGACGTCAAATTTACAATACGATCTTGAAAAACGCAACTACCTCGTAAATACGATTTTGTTTTTCGCCGTAGTTTGCAAGATCGTTTTGTTCGTATTTTTCGCGCTATCTCTAAACGAGCTAGCAGACGTAGTGCCGGGAGCCATGTGCTCGGCGGGCGTCATCGGATCAAACGAATTCGGCGGCATTTTGCTACTGCTGAAACTGCTGCTCATCTTTGGCTTTGGGTTGTGGCTCATCATAAATTCGCTTGATTTAAAGGCGACGAATTTTCCGTATTTAAAGCGAAAATACGTCATTTTCACGATACTTTTTATCGCCGTTTTGATCGAATTTGCCGCCGAGATCTTGTTTTTTAGCAACGTGCCTTTAAAAGTACCCGTCTTTTGCTGCTCGGTCGTGTTTCAGGCGCCAAAGCTACCGTTTGGCTACACGAAGTTAAATTTAGTCATATTTTACTACGCTATTTTTGCGGTTATTTTGACGCTAAATTTGCTCAAACAAACGATGGCGAGCTTTGTTTGCAACCTGCTGTTTTTATTTATCGCATACTACGCGATTACTTATTTTTTCGGGCTTTACGTCTACGAGCAACCAAATCACAAATGCCCGTACTGCATGCTAAAAGGCGAGTATTTTTACGTCGGCTACCTCATCTGGGGTTCGCTGTTTTTAGGCATTTTCTACGGCATATCGGCGTTTTTGGTCGAGCTAATCGTGAAAAAACCTTACGAACATTTGCTCAAAATTTCATCTTTTTGGCTAATCGTAAACGCTCTTGTTTGCAGCTTTTTCGTCGCTAAATACTACCTTTTGCGAGGAGTTTTATTATGATAAAGCAAATTTTCGCCGCCGTGCTACTCATCGGCGTGGTGGCGCTACTCGCGTTTTCGGTGGATACTAGCGAGGGTAAAATCGTAGTTCGCCACGGCAACGTAGAAAAAAAGCCGCTAGATATCGAGCTAAACAAATACCTCTGTTTTGAGAGCAAGGTTCTCATCAGCGACCTAAACAACACGGCTCAGGCGGTGATGCCAAACGGCGATACGTACTTTTTCTACGACATCTCAAACTCGTTTACGTGGCTCATGCGGCAAAAAAATAAAGACGACGTCGTGCTGTGGGTGTATTCGCAAGACACAAGCCGCTACATCCTAGCTAAAGATGCCTGGTATTCGCGCGTAGACATCACTCCGATGGGATACGGCATCGGCGCATACGAATACCACGTTTACGGCATTAACGACAACTATTTCGAGGACGTCATGCTCTATGCCGCACGCGGAGAAACGCTGATAAATCCGCTCATTTTTATCTTACTTTCGGAGAATAAAATTTAGCTTTTAAAGCCTGTTTGTTTTTTATTCTCCTAAATTATCTCTACAAAGTAAAATAGTTAAATTTGACGGATTTAATTTTAAATTTGCCCACATTTTACGGCTAAAATTTAGTAAAAAACTTAATGAGCCTACTCATAGTTTGTAAATTTGACGTCCAAACAGGCGTTTAAATGTTAGTAAATTTGCTGCTGCCGGAGATGACTTATTAACGGTAAATGTTGAAATTTCATCTTTGTCGGTTAAATTTGCACGTATTCCAAAAATTTGATCAATTTTTTTCGCCAGTTTGAAAATTCGATGAACTATTGGCTAACGTTAATTTTTAACTATAAATTTTACATAATTAACCGCTAACGTTTTACAAAAGGTTAGTACCTAACGTTATTTACCTTCAAAAAATCCCTAAGTGCTTCATATTCACTGTTTTCAAAGTATCGCCATTTACCTGGCTTTAGCATACCAAGATCCACGCGGCCGAAACTAACTCGCTTTAGATCCATCACCTCAAGGTCGAAATATCCGAAAAACCGGCGTAGCTCGCGGTTTTGTCCTTCGTTTATCATGACTTTTAGCTTCGTGAAGCCGCCGCTGGAGCCAAAAATTTTATAGTCCAAAAATGGCTTAAATTCCATCGATTTTATCGCCGTTTTAGCATGCGCGCCCTTGGTAGCGTCCGCAGCGAAAAAACCCTCATTCATCGCCGTTATTACCTCGGGCGTTATCTCACCTTTTACCTTAAGATAATATTCGCGCTCGACGTCACTGTTCATAAGCGCGGTTGCGATCGCAGGAGCGTCCGTTAGCAAAAGCAGCCCCTCGCTAGCGTAGTCAAGCCGCCCGATACTAACAAATTTAGCAAACTGACGATCCAAACTATCATAGATCGTTTTGCGTCCGCGGTCGTCTTTTTTGCTAACGAGTTCGCCTTTTTGTTTGTGATAAACGATCACGGTAAATTCTTTTTTTAGCCTTACTATGCGGCCGTTTATCCTTACTTTATCCTCTTCGCTAACGCTAGTGGCTAGCTCGCTAACGACGCTGCCATTTACGCTAACTTTGCCCTGTTTTATGAGCTCGTCGGCCTCTCTACGCGAATAACTCGTGTTATGCGATATAAATTTATTCAGTCTGCTTTTTTGCATTTTATAGTCCTAAATTTGCAAGGTCGTGTATGTGTAAAACGCCGACCGGAACGCCGTTTTCCACGACGGCTAAGAGTTGGATCTTGTAGCGTTCGATGAGCGCTAACGCATCTATCGCTAACATCTCTTTATCATTTAGCTCTTTTGGCTTTAGCGTCGCGTATTTGATAGCAGCGTCGTTTAGATCAAAGTCCTCTCTCATCAGCGCGCGCCTAAGGTCTCCGTCGCTTAAAATCGCATCTAAAACGCCGTCTTTATCAACGATAAGGACGGTGCCGAGTTTACCGTGCGTCATAGTGTCGATCGCCTGCTTTAGGCTCGCATTCCAGCGAACTATCGGCAAATTTTCGCTTCTCATCACGTCTTTTACTTTTAGAAATAGTCTCTTGCCAAGACTTCCGCCGGGGTGAAAATTCGCAAAATCCTCTTTTTTAAATCCGCGCTTTTCCATTAGGCAAACGGCTAACGCATCACCTAGAGCTAACGTTAGCGTCGTCGAGCTAGTTGGCGCGGCATCTAGCGGGCAGGCCTCCTTGCTAACGTCAAGTTTCACAAATGCGTCGCTAAATTTACCGAGCGTGCTAAATTTATCCCTTGCCATCGCAACTATCGGTACGCCAAAACGCTGCACGTGAGGCAGGATTTTGATTAGCTCCTCGCTCTCGCCGCTAAAGCTGATAGCCAGTAGTGTATCGTCCTTGCCGATCATACCCAGATCGCCGTGCATCGCCTCGGTCGGATGCATGAAAAAGCTAGGCGTGCCCGTGCTAGCAAGCGTCGCGGCGATCTTTGCGCCGACGTGTCCGCTCTTGCCTACGCCCGTGACTACGACTTTGCCTTTGGTCTTGTATAAAACCTCAACCGCTTTTTCAAATTCGCCGTCTAAAATCTCGGCATTTCTCGTTAGTTCGTTAGCCTCCGTTTTTAGCACGTTAGCGGCTATTTTGATTGTATCGCTCATTTTACGCCCTTACATCAGGTATATGATCGGCACGATGGTCGGATATTTTTTGACTTTTCTAAAGATATGCTTACGGATGACCTGGCGCACTTGCCCCTCGAGTATCCTGCCGTCTTTTAAAAGCTCCTCTTTGACGTTGCTTAGATACTGCTCCAGCACACCCTCCATCTCTTTTCTAAACTCACCGTCTTGCTTATCGCCCACGAGCCCGTAGCTGATAACGCGAGGCTTGTTTATGAGCTTAGCGCCGTGACGAGAGATTTGCGCGATGATCATCACGACGCCCGCTTCAGCCAAATTTTGCCTATCGATCACGACGTCGTCTGAAATTTGCTTGTTGATTTGATTGTCGATAAAGACCTTGCCCGTTTTTACCGTCTTGGCGCGCTTCATGTACTTTTGGCAAATTTCCATCTGATCGCCGTCGCTCATCAGATAGATGTTTCGCTCGTCCACGCCGCAGGCTACGGCCGTTTCTTTGTGCTTTGCGATGTGGTTGTACTCGCCGTGAACCGGGAGGAAAAATTTAGGCTTTATTAGGCGCAGCATCAGCTTTTGCTCTTCCTGTGCCGCGTGACCGCTCACGTGTATCTCGCTAAAGTCCTGATACGCAACGCTAGCGCCTGATTTGATGAGGAAATTTAGCACCGTAGAGACGCTGCTTTCGTTGCCCGGGATCGCCTTTGAGCTGATGATGATCTGATCGGTCGGCTTTATTTTGATGTATTTGTGCTCGTCGGTAGCCATGCGGTACAGCGCGCTCATCGTCTCACCCTGAGAGCCGGTAGTGACGATCAGCACTTCGTTATCTTTAAATTTACCGACTTCGTTAGCGTCGATAAAAATTTTCTTATCGAGCTTGATATAGCCAAGTTCCATCGCCGTGTAGAGGTTGCGCTCCATGCTACGGCCGATGACGCAGACCTTGCGGTTATATTTTAGTCCCCAGTCGATCGCCTGATAGACGCGGTGGATGTTGGAGCTAAACGTGCTCATTATCACGCGGCCTTTGGCTTTGGAAAATATCGCGTCAAAGGTCTTACCCACGCTGCTTTCGCTTTTAGTAAAGCCCTCGCGGTAGCTGTTCGTGCTATCGCTCATGAGGCACAGCACGCCGCGTTCGCCGTAGTAGGCTAGGCGTCCCAGATCAGTAGGGTAGCCGTCGATCGGCGTGTGGTCGATCTTAAAGTCGCCCGTGTGGATGATAGTGCCGGCCTTTGTCGTGATGGCAAGCGCGCTAGCGTCGATGATGGAGTGCGTGATATGTATCCACTCGACCTCGAAATCTCCTATCAAATACGGCTTTCGCTTTTCAACCGAGCGGAAAAGCGAACGCTCCTGTTTTAGTCCGTGCTCTTCAAATTTGTTATTTATCATACCAAGCGGTAACGGCGTGGCGTAAATCGGAAATTTAAATTCTTTATAAAAGTAGGGCACCGCGCCGATGTGGTCCTCGTGGGCGTGCGTGATGACGACGCCTTTTATCTTGTCTTTTATCTTACGCACGTAGTCAAAGTCGGGGATCAGGATATCCACGCCGTGCATGCTCTCGCTAGGAAAGCTCATGCCGATATCCACGATGATCGCGCTCGTGTCGGTCTCAAATACGGTCATATTTCCGCCTATCTCGCCCAACCCACCAAGAGGCGTGACTCGAATCCTGTGATCGGTCGAGTTTAGGTATTTCATCGGTTCGAGGCGTAGTTCGTGGACGGCTTTGTTTGCCTCCATGGCGCTAGCTATATCTTGCTGCCACTGCTCGTTGCCGTTTAGCTTAGCGGGTAAATTTTTCTTCGGTTTTCGCTGTTTTTTCGGTTTAGCTTCGCCCGTTTGATTTTCGGCGTTAGCGGTTTGTTTGTTAGCGTTTTTATTATCGTTTTGCGCGCTATTTTGAGAGTTTTGTTTGTTGTTTTTACTACGATTTCTTTTACCGTTTTGTTTGTTAGCGTTAGGTTGTTCGCCGTTTTGCGCGTGCTGTTCGCCGCCGTCAAAAGGCTCTAAAAAGAAATTATCTATCACGCTTTGGCTAGCTTTTTGCTCGCCGTTTTGTACGTTTTGGTCTAAATTTTCTTGTTTATTTTTATTTCTCGGGCGAAATCTGCGCTTTTTATTGCTCTTGCCCTGAGAAACTACCGCTTTTTCTTCGCTTTTGTCGTTCATTATCTTCCTTTAAATTTCTAAAAACTTCTAGATAAAGATCGACATTTAGTTCGTGCGGACGGATACTTGCGCCCAAATTTAACATGCTAAAAATTCGCTCGACTTCAGGCTTATTATAGCTTGAACTCAAATTTTTCATCAGCGTTTTTCTAGGCGCGCTAAAGGCGATTTTGAGGTAAGTTTTAAATTTTTCGTATTCAAATTTACTCTCAAATATACCCGTTTCACCTATTAAATTTTTACTTTTTTGCAGTTTTATAACCGAGGAAGTCACCTTGGGCGGCGGATTAAAGCAGCTCGCAGCCACGTCAAAAAGCAGCTCACAGCTACCTTGAAGCGAAGCCAAAATCGCCAAAGAGCTAAAATCTCTATCGCCGCTTTTCGCGCTAAATTTGAGCGCGACTTCCTTTTGTATCATCACGACTAGGCCGCGACATTTTTCGTCTTCGATCGCATTTAGGATCATCTTCGTAGCGACGTAGTAGGGCAAGTTTGCTGCTAAAAAATACGGCTCATCGCTCAGGCTGTCTTCGCTCCATTGATCCAGCGCGTCTTTGCAAAAAAGTTTCAATCGTCCGTTTTGAATTTCGTTTGCGAATTTTTTCTGCAGCAACGCAAAAAGCTCGGTATCTATCTCGTAGCTAGTTACGTCGCAAATCCGCAAAATTCTAAATGTCAAATCACCTAAGCCAGGCCCAATTTCAACGATATTTTGCGTATCTTTGGGAATCGCTTGGATGATTTTGTTTAGCGTCGCTTCGTCGTGTAAAAAATTTTGTCCGAAGCATTTTTTTGCTTTAATATTTTCCATTTTTTTCCTAAATTTCGCCGATTTTACCCAAAAATATCTTATGTAATGATTAGATAAGTCAAATTTAGCTAAAATAAAGCCAAATTTTAGCTAAAGAAGAGCGATGAATCATTTTGCAAAACGCATAATCCCGTGCCTAGACGTCAAAGACGGACGCGTGGTAAAGGGCGTAAATTTCGTAGGTCTCGTGGACGCGGGCGATCCGGTCGAGATAGCCAAACGCTACAACGAGGAGGGTGCGGACGAGCTGTGCTTCCTCGATATCACGGCGTCGCACCTTGAGCGCGATACGATCGTGGACGTCGTGGAACGAGTCGCACGCGAGCTTTTTATCCCGCTAACAGTAGGCGGCGGTATCCGTACGATCGACGATATCTCGCGTCTGCTAAACGTCGGATGCGACAAGATCAGTCTCAACTCCGCCGCGATAAAAAATCCAAATTTGATAGACGAAGCGGCGAATAAATTCGGCTCGCAGTGCGTCGTGGTTGCAATCGATGCAAAGAGGACGGGCGAGAGTTATAGCGTTTTTATAAACGGCGGCAGGCTAGATACGGGCAAGGACGCTCTAGCGTGGGCGAAAGAGGCGCAGGAGCGCGGTGCGGGTGAAATTTTACTCACATCGATGGACTGCGACGGCGTTAAAAACGGCTTTGAGTTAAATTTGACGCGGATTTTCAGCGCGCTTGATATCCCCGTCATCGCAAGCGGCGGTGCGGGCAATATGGAGCACTTTAAGGACGCATTTTTAGCTGGCGCGGACGCGTGCTTGGCAGCCTCTATCTTTCACTTTAGAGAGATCGAGATTAGGGCGCTTAAAACATACCTCAGACAAAACGGTATCGAGGTTAGGCTATGAAATTTGAGCTCAAATTTAGCGCGCAAGAGGGCAGGGCGTGATTATTTCGGCGGGACGAAACGAGATATTTCCATTCGCACTACCCATGGGTGTGGGGCTAGTGGATATGAGCATAAATTTGACAGCGCTTTTGCAAAAGCGAGCTATGGTCGATGGTTGCGTTAGATACGAGCAAATTTTGACGACTAACCGACAACTTGATGAGAGGCTAAATTTGATTGATTCGCCTATTTTGCAAAGCGCGAAATCCGCACAAAATCCGGATAAAATTTTAAATGCGCTGCCGAGTGAAATCATTTTTATAGGCTCGGCAGGACTTTACAAGGAAGGTGAAATTTTTGAAATTTACGAGAGCTCGTCTGTGGCAAATATCGAAATTTCAAGCCTAGAAAACAAGAGCTATTCGCCGATAGAGAGTGAAATTACTTCTGTTGTTCCACGTGGAACATGCAAGGTAAACTCCTCAAATTTCATCACGACCGACCAAAATTTGGCTCACGAGCTTTTTGCGCGCGGATATTTTTTAGAAAATATGGAATTTTTTGCCGTCCTCAAAGTCGCGCAAAAACTTCAAATCCCCGCTTACGGCATATTCGTAGCAACGAATTTTTGCGATAAAAACGCACATGCCGATTTTATAAAAAATCACGAGCAAGCTAAAAAAGAGCTCGAAAAATACTTAAAACAAAAGGAAATCATTTGAAAAATTTGCTTGATTTTACATTAGATGAGCTAAAAGAGCAGCTCTCGCCGCCGTTTCGTGCGAAGCAAATTTTCGAGTGGCTATACAAGAAAAACGCAACTAGTTTTGATGAAATGCTGAATTTACCTAAAGATTTACGTGCAAATTTAGCGCAGGAGTTCTACCTCAATCCGCTAAAATGCGTCAAATTTGAGCAGAGCGCCGACGGCTCTATCAAATATCTTTTCGAGCTCAAAGACGGGCTGCGGATAGAAAGCGTACTACTGCCGATGAAAGAAGAGATCAGCAACGAAAACGGCGAGGTAGCGCGCCATACTCGTTATACCATCTGCGTTAGCTCGCAGGTGGGCTGCCGCATGGGCTGTTCGTTTTGTCTAACGGGCAAGAGCGGGCTAACGAGAAACCTAACGCCGGGCGAGATCGTAGGGCAAATTTTATGGATAAAAAGAGAAAATAAAATCCCTTACGAACGCCGCGTAAACGTCGTATATATGGGCATGGGCGAGCCTCTGGACAACCTAGAAAACGTTAGTAAAGCCATAAAAATTTTAAAAGAAAACGATGGGTTAGCTATCGCACCGCGCCGCCAAACCGTTAGTACGAGCGGACTAGGCAGCCAGATAAAAAAGCTCGGTGAGATGGATCTGAGCGTGCTGTTAGCGATATCTTTGCACGCCGTTACTAACGAGCTTCGCAGCAAACTGATGCCTATAAATAACGCCTACAAAATCGAGTCCGTTATGGAGGCGGTGAGGGGCTTTCCGATAGATATGCGCAAACGAGTGATGTTTGAGTATCTCGTCATAAAAGACATGAACGACGGCATAAAAGACGCCAAAAAGCTCGTCTCACTACTGCACGGTATCAAGGCAAAGGTAAATTTGATCTACTTTAACCCGCACGAGGGCAGCGAATACGGTCGTCCGAACACAGCCGATATGGAGGCATTTCAGACGTATCTGCGCGATCACGGCGTAACCTGCACCATCAGGCAGAGCAAGGGGCTAGATATCAGCGCAGCGTGCGGACAGCTAAAAGAGCGCGACAATCAAACAAATGGCAGAACGCTAGCCAAGACGGCAAAATGACTCTACTTGATATATCCCAGATAGTTTTCGTCTGCGTTGTGGTTTTTGCGGGACTCGGACTTATTATAAAGACGGCTTTTTATGACGAACGAAACCGATGATATAGCATTTTTAAGAGATCAAATAGACAGAAATAACGACGACTCGTTTTTCGTTTTGCTCTACGATTTTTGCTATTTTGATAAGAAAGTTTTTAAGAAAATCCTAAAAATCTGCCTAAAAACCGAGATAGAGGATAAAAATTTAAGGGCCGAAATTTTAGATATTTTGCATTTTACGACCTATTTGATACTCTGTCATCGCGATAAAAAGGATATGTATAAGATAAAAAACTTCAAAAAAGTCGAGGAAAAATTCGGCGATTATTTTCAGATCATAAGGCAGATCAGTAGGAAATTTATAACGGAGTAACAATGAATACGCAAAAAATAATGGACGAAATCGACGTATTTTTAAGCAAATCGCTACTTAAAAAATCAAAGATAACCAAAGCGCAAATCGTGGATTTCATAGAAGCAAAATGGGTGGAAGCAGACGAGGAAAAGTACAAAATCTACGATGCGTACATCTACGCGCACCGCATGATAAGCGAATACGAAGAGCTGAAAGACTGTGCCAACGTCCTGCGCTGGATTGATGAGATGTATAAGTGCGATAAGGCAAAAGATAGACCGTCCTACGTGAAGGACTATTATAGAGGCGAGCGCTGTCTTGCCTGCGGTCAAAAAGAAGCGGCACTAAAATATCTGCAAAAAAGCTACGAAGCGGACAGGGATTATGTCTTTACCCGAGATGAACGAATCGCTAAATTTTTTAAAGATTATCTTGCAAATCCTGAAATTTTGCCTGAATTTATAGAAGAAGAGTGCGATGAAGATGAATTTAACGATTTTGGGTTTGAGGTAGAACTCGAGCGTTTCGGCAAAATTTTAGAGCAAGAGGCAAAATTTTGTTGCACGTTTCTAAACAAAAAAGGCGATGAGGTATACGAACCAAGCCGCACGCACTCAAATGCAGTTTATTTTTTAAGGCAAAATCAGGAGGAAATTTTAAATGAAATTCTTACCGAGATTTTCAATAATTATCCAAAATGGCAAGAAATTTACGACTATCCGAGCGAGACAAAGAGTGATTTTATGCCAAATATCTACGCGCCGCACGAGCTTGGTAGGCTTTTGGAGCTACAAAATATCTATATTTTACTTAGCGGTAAAACCGCAAAAATAGGCTTTGAATTTAGCTGCTCATGGGATATGGAGCACGGCCTAGGCGTGATGACGCAAAGCGGCAAAGTCGTAAAAATCGGCAGCGGCGAGACGGCATTTGGCTTTTAGCCTTTGACTATAAATTTGCCCGGCCGCCGCGCACAAGTTGATTTTTACTAGTCAAAGGTTTTGTTTTTCGTATGATAAAAGTATAAATACAAAAGTCCCAGCGGCGCGATAATAAAAGCAAAACCGTAACAAAGCAGCATAGTTATAAATTTTGTTACAAGTAAAAATAGCGCATTTACGAAAAATACGTTATCTCCATGAAATCGATGACACTCTCATAAACAAAGCGAGAATATGGATACAAAAAGGTGTTTGCGATAAAGATAACATAGCTAAAAATTCGCTTATCGCCCCCGTTATACATAAGCGCTATAAACAAAGCCGTAAAGATAGCACCAAAAAATCGGTGCTAAAGCCCGTTTCCAGCCGTCTAAATTTAACCGCGCGCTAACTAACAAGGCCAAATTTACTAACGAAATTACGTTAGTTTATCCCTTACATCTTTTACTAAAAGCGAAGTAGAGCAGGGTTACCAAGCAAACGAACAAGCGCGCAATGCTGTATAGCCGAAATAAAAACGCTTTTTATGTGGGGCGCATCATGCCCAATAGTAGTTAAATTTTATGGCATCGTTTTGCATTTGACGCTATTACTAGCGGATGTTACATATCTAAAATTTACCGTCTTTATGCTGTCATATTTTATAAAGCTTCCTAATATAAATAAAAAATGGCCTAGCAAATCGGCTCAAAATCTATCCGTGCTTTACAAGTTTATAAAATTCATCTTTCGCATCAAATTTGGATTTTATTTTGTATTCTACGCCGTCGAATTTAAAGTAAATTTCATCCGAATGCAGCAGCAATCTCGGCGTGCCGGTTATCAAAATTCGCTCGGCTTCGCTCATCTCTTTATCTAAAATTTTCTCGATTTGCGGTCGCGCTAGACCGTAGAGCGGTTCGCCTAAAATCTTATGTTCCACGTGGAACAAATGTAAGCGAATTTGATGCTGCCTGCCCGTGAGCGGTACTGCTCGAACCAGCGTCGCATCGATATCGGCAAAATACTCTATCGGCAAAATCTCCGTAACAGCGCTTTTGCCGTCCTCGCAAATTCGCATTCGCATTTTTACGTCGTCATAGTCGTTTGCTAGATCCATACTCGCTTCGATACGCAAATTTTCGCTTATTTTTCCGTGCACGAGCGCGACGTAACTTTTATAAACTTGCCTATTTTCAAAAAGTTTTTTCAAATTTACGACTGCATTTTTATCTTTGCCCACGACGATGAGTCCGCTAGTTTCACAGTCCAAGCGATGTACGACTGAGGCCTCGCGGCCGTAGAGCGACCAAATTTCATCATTTAGCGAGTACTCGCAGTGCCTGCCGTTTGGGTGACTGAGCACGCCGCTGGGTTTATCAAAAACCGCAAATTTATCGCACTCAAAAATCGGCTTTAGCCCGCGCGGATTCGTCTCGTACTCTATCAGACAAATTTCGCCGCTTAGCAATGCGTTTTTCTCGCTGACGACCGTGCCGTCGCAGATAAGTCTGCCTTTGTCGATTAGGCGCTGGGCTTCGCGCATTTTATAGCCGTTTTGCAGTAAAATTTCATACGCTTTTTGCCCTCTGGCATGCGCGATAAATTTATGAATATAAGGCAATTTTCACTCTTTAAATCTAAAATTTAAGGGCAAATTTAGCGGATACTAACCGCCTTTTCAGCCCAGTTTTTATATAATCTTTCCTTAAAAAATTATACAAAAATTCGCATAAAAAAGGCTAAAGATGGTAGAGAGATATTCGCGCGAACAGATGGCGCAGAAGTGGAATACGCAGGCAAAATACAGTGCGTGGCTGGAGGTCGAAAAGGCCGCGGTCAAAGCGTGGAATAAACTAGGTTTTATCAGCGATACGGACTGCGATAAAATTTGCAAAAACGCTAAATTTGACGTAGCGCGCATCGACGAGATCGAAAAGACGACCAAGCACGACGTGATCGCGTTTCTAACGAGCGTGAGCGAGAGCCTGGGCGAGGAGAGCCGCTTCGTGCACTACGGCATGACTAGCAGCGATTGCATCGATACCGCCGTCGCGCTTCAGATCAAAAGTAGCATGGAGCTCATCATAGAGGACGTAAGGGGCCTAATGAGCGCGGTCAAAACCAGAGCGCAGGAGCACAAAAATACGATGATGGTCGGCCGCAGCCACGGTATCCACGGCGAGCCTATCACCTTCGGGCTCGTGCTTGCAGTCTGGTACGACGAGGTCGCGCGCGCGCTAAAACTACTGCAGGACGCCAAAGAGGTCGCAGCCTACGGCAAACTAAGCGGCGCGATGGGAAATTTCGCTCACGCACCGCTCGAGTTTGAGGAGCTAACCTGCGCCGAGCTTGGTCTAAAGCCCGCCCCAGCATCAAATCAGGTCATCCAGCGCGACCGCTACGCCCACGTCATCAGTGCGATCGCCGTCCTAGCCGCCACCTGCGAAAAGATCGCCGTAGCCGTGCGCCACTTCCAAAGGACGGAAGTTTACGAGGCTGAGGAGTACTTCAGCCCCGGCCAAAAGGGCTCCAGCGCGATGCCGCACAAGCGTAACCCCGTGCTTAGCGAAAACATCACCGGCCTTTGTAGGATGCTACGCTCATACGTGACGCCGGCGCTCGAAAACGTCGCACTCTGGCACGAACGCGATATCAGCCACAGCTCGGTCGAGCGATTTATCCTGCCGGATGCCTTTATCACGGCCGATTTTATGCTTGCGCGCATTACGAATTTGATCGCAAATTTAGTAGTTTATCCCGAAAATATGATGAAAAATCTAAATTTAACGGGCGGGCTCGTCTTTTCTCAGCGAGTGCTTTTACAACTTCCGCAGCGCGGGATCTCACGTGAGGATGCGTACAAGATCGTACAGCGCAACGCGATGAAGGTCTGGGCAGATCTACAAGAGGGCAAAAAAGCGATAAACGAAAACGGCGAGAGCCTATTTTTACAAAATTTGCTCGCCGACGAGGAGCTGCGCGCTAGCTTGGATGAGGCCGAGATCAAAGAGTGCTTTGATTATGCGTATTACGCCAGGCACGTGGACGGGATATTTGCGAGAGTATTCGGAAAGTAAAAAACTTAGAGGTAAAAATGGCAAATAAAAAACGGATAGAAATAATAGAAAAACATATTATAGAAGCAAAAAGCTATTTAAATAAAGAGCCTAAAGAAATTTATGTTTTTTTTAATCATTTAAATGCAACATATAAGAATATAGAAGAAATCTATATTCCTGTCCGTCCAGCTGCAATCAGCCTTTACTATGATACTCCTATAGACTATAGTAAATACAAGGAATATCTTGAAAGGTTAATAAATAGATTAAATTTATATGTAGCCAAACTACAAGATGAGGATGAAAAAACAATGAGTTCAAATCAATCAAATTCAGTTACAATAAATAATAACAATACAAATACAACTAACGCCAATATAACTCAAAATATAAGTATCAAAAATACGATGGAAAAAATAAATCAAATTCCAGATGAAATTCTTGCTAAAAATTTAAAGTATGAATTAAAGGGAATGCTTAGCGAGCTTGAGGATTGCAAAGATAATCAAGAGAAAAAATCGAAGCTAATGGAAGTCGTTAAATGGCTTGGAGATAAAACTGCTGATGCTTTTATCGCTTGTTTGCCGTATTTTGCCGGACTTGGTTTATAAAATTATAGATAAGGAAAAAATTTGAAAGTACTAAAACGAAACGGACGCACGGAAGAGCTTGATGTAAGCAAGATCAAAAAATACACGAGCGAGGCGGTCGCTGGGCTAGCAAACGTGAGCCTAAGCGAGCTTGAGGTGGACGCGAAAATTCAATTTCGCGATATGATAACGACCGAGGAGATACAGCAAACCCTCATCAAAACGGCCGTCGAAAAGATCGACATCGACCGCCCAAACTGGACATTTGTTGCGGCGAGGCTATTTTTATACGACCTTTATCACAAGGTCACGGGCTTTAGCGGCTATAACCACCTACGCGACTACCTACAAAAGGGCGAAAAAGCGGGCCGTATCATCCCTGGGCTAAAAGAAAAATACGACCTGGACGACCTAAACGACTACATCAGGCCAGAGCGCGACTTGCAGTTTGCATATCTTGGCATCAAGACGCTATACGACCGCTACCTCATCAAAGACCGCAGCGGCGCGCCGATAGAGCTACCTCAGCAGATGTTTATGGCTATAGCGATGTTCCTCGCGCAAAACGAACTAGACTGTCAAGGCTGGGCGAAGAAATTTTACGACCTCATATCTAAATTTGAAGTCATGCTAGCCACCCCTACGCTCTCAAACGCCCGCACAACGCGCCATCAGCTAAGCAGTTGCTACGTAGGAAGCACGCCGGATAATATCGAGGGAATTTTCGATAGTTACAAAGAGATGGCCTTACTTAGCAAATTTGGCGGCGGTATCGGCTGGGACTGGTGCAAAGTGCGCGCTATGGGCGGCAGCATCGACGGACATAAAAACGCGGCCGGCGGTATCATACCGTTTCTAAAAGTCACGAACGACATCGCCGTCGCCGTCGATCAGCTAGGCACGAGAAAGGGCGCGATAGCCGTCTACGTCGAGCCGTGGCACATGGACGTGAGCGACTTCTTGGATCTACGCAAAAACTCGGGCGAAGAACGCCGCAGAGCGCACGAGCTATTCCCGGCGCTTTGGATAAACGACCTTTTCATGAAACGCGTCAAAGAAAACGCGCGCTGGAGCCTCTTTGACCCCGCAGAGGTCGCCGATCTGTGCGATCTATACGGCGATGAGTTCGAGGCGCGCTACCTAGCATATGAAAACGACGAAAAGATCCAAAAAAACGTCGTCATGGCAAAAGAGCTGTGGAAGAAAATTTTAACTAGCTATTTTGAATCGGGCATGCCGTTTTTGTGCTTTAAAGATAACGCAAACAAAGCCAATCCAAACGACCACGACGGCATCATCAGAAGCTCAAATTTGTGCACCGAAATTTTCCAAAATACGCAACCAAACTACTACAAGATCAAGATCACGTTTGATAACGGCTCCGAGCGGTTATTTGACGAGGAAGAAGACGTCACCGTCGATAGCGGCATAACCAAAAAAGCCAAAAAACTAAGCGCGCTAGATAGTATCGGCGGCGAGCAAATTTTCATCGTCGAAAAAGAAAGCGTCGAGGGCAAAACCGCCGTGTGCAACCTCGCGAGCATAAATTTAAGCAAAATCAACAAAAAAGAGGACATCGAGCGCGTCGTGCCGATCGCCGTACGCATGCTAGATAACGTCATCGATCTAAATTTTTACCCGCACAAAAAGGTCAAACACACCAACCTAGCCTCCCGTTCGATCGGCCTTGGCGTCATGGGCGAGGCGCAGATGTTAGCCGAGCGCGGCGTGAAATGGGGCAGCTACGAGCACCTAGCGCTGATCGATAGCGTGATGGAAAACATAAGCTACAACGCCATCTATGCCAGCTCAAATTTGGCGGTAGAAAAGGGCGTTTATCCGCTCTTTGAAGGCTCAAAGTGGAGCAGAGGAGTGATGCCTATCGACACGGCAAATGCAAACGCCAAAGCGCTTCTAAACGACAGAGGAGGGCTATTTGACGAGAACGCCTGCGACTGGAGCAAACTACGCGAAAAGGTCAAAAAAGACGGCATGCGAAACGGCTACCTGATGGCGATCGCACCGACGTCGAGCATCAGCATACTCGTGGGCACCACGCAGACGATCGAGCCCGTGTATAAGCGCAAATGGTTCGAGCACAACCTAAGCGGCATGATACCAAACGTCGTGCCAAATCTCAGCCCTGAGACGTGGCAGTTCTACACACCTGCCTACGAGCTAGATCAGCGCGTACTCGTGCGTGCCGGCGCCATCCGCCAAAAGTGGATCGACCAGGGCCAGAGCCTAAATATTTTCATGAGCCTAGACAAAGCTAGCGGCGGATATCTGAGCGAAATTTACACGCTCGCGTGGGAGCTGGGACTAAAATCAACCTACTATCTACGCTCCGAAAGCCCTGATAGCGAAAAGCTAAACAACGTCGCCGATCGCTCGATCGAGTGCGAGGGGTGTCAGTAATGGAAAGTACTGGTGAAAATATAACTAGGGAGCAGCTGTTTCAAAAAATAGCAGATGCTTCTTTATTCGGAAATTTAAATTTATTTATTGGTGCAGGATTTTCAATGTCTGTTTTTGAAAATTCTATAACAGAAAGGCCGCTGTCATGGATAGAATTATTGGATGAGGTATGTGAAAAGAAAAAAATTATATTAGATGACAAAGATAAGAAATATAGTTCATGTCCAGAAATAGCTTCAAAAATAAGTCAAAAAATTTTAGAAAACAATAGTAATAAATTAAAAACTTTAGAAGAAGCGAGTAATGAATTAAAAGCACAAATAAGTGTTTTAACAGCTTGGTATCCGAATCAAGAACAAAGAGACGATTATTCTCAAATTTTAAAAAATTTGGAACCAAATTATATAATTACGACAAATTATGATTTAATACTAGAAAATTTATTACCCGAAAACTCAATTTCGCTAGGCCCAAATGATATATTAACGTCGCCAAAATTTGAAATTCCTATATATCACCTACATGGAATAAGAACGGATCCTAGTTCAATCATTATAACAAAAGAGGATTATACAAAATTATTTAGACCAAATGAATATAGATTACAAAAGCTTTCTTTGCTCTTTAAAGAGTCTACCACATTAATTATCGGGTATAGTCTCGGGGATACGAATGTTTTAACAGCATTAGACTGGTCAGAAAACATATACAAAGACAATAGTAGAAAATATTATCCAAATGGAATAATACAGTTATTGTACAAAAGAGACAATCCAAATCCTGAGCCTATAATTCAAGAAAATGGAATTATTACATTAGAAATTGACTCCATTCTTGACATAATGAAAGAGTTGAGTGATTTTATAGAAAGAAATAAAAAAAATACAGCAAAGAAAAACTTGAAATAAATAACTTTAGAAGCAAATTAATTAATGCTGATGATAATCTTATAAAATCTTTTATAGATGACAAAAATATAAGGACAGATTATATTAACAAAATTCAAGAAAATAGCAGATTTATAATAGAAGCATTTCTACAATTCTTAACAAAAGTATTTGATGAATGCTGGGACAGGGCAAAAGAAAGAAATAATTTTGAAGCGTATAACGAATTTCTTTTGATTATACTAGATATATTGATTAAAATTCCGTTTAGTAAAATGTCTCCAGCCTTATTTGAAAGCATGGCTTACAATCTGGGTACAGTTTCCAGTTATATTGGATCTAGTCTAGGACAAAGCTATGCCGCCAATAATACTTGGAATAAGAATAAAAGCAATATACAAAGTACTACAAAAAAAGAATTGCAGTTGTATTATAAGCAACGCAATCAATATAATATGTTAAAATTACTAAAATAATTATTTTAAAGACCGCTCTTGCGGCCTTTAAACTTAGCGGCTTACATACAACCGCAACCGCAGCCTCCGCTTGATTTTATAGCGTCAAATACCGCGTCGTAGTTTGGCTCCTCCGTGATCTCAGCAACGATTTGCTTGTGGATGATGACGCCATCTTTGATAACGAAAACGGCTCTGGCTAAAAGCCCCGCAAGCGGCCCTTCGCCGATGATTATGCCGTATTTTTCGCCAAACTCTCTAGCTCTAAAGTCGCTACCGACTTTTAAATTTTTGATGCCCTCCGTGGAGCAAAATCTACCCATCGCAAACGGTAGATCCATCGAAATCACGCTTAGCTTGATCGCCTGTTTTGCTGCCATTTTTTCGTTAAATTTACGCGTCTCAGTCGCGCAAACGCCCGTATCTAGCGACGGAACGGCGACTAGGATCTCGATGCCGTTGTTGCCGCCGACCTTAAACTCGCCTAGATCCTGCCCGACTAGTGCGACCTCTGGCGCATACGAGCCTACGAATACCTCTTCGCCTTTTAGCGCGACGTCCGCGCCGTGAAATTTGACTTTTGCCATGTTTTTCCTTTGTTTTAAATTTAATCGTAACGCGAATATTACCATACTTTTAACAATGGCTGAAAAACAAAAGCATACAGCGGAATTTAAGACGGTAGTTATCTACAAAGTGCTATACTATTTGACATCAATTATCAAGGAGTGACAAATGAGCGACAAAGAAATCCTAGCTTCGCTCGAAGCAAAGCGCACGAAATGCGTCGTCTACACCCGCGTAATGGGCTACCACCGCCCTGTAGAGAGCTTTAACCTCGGCAAAAAAGGCGAGCACAAAGAGCGCGTCAAATTTTGCGAACGCAAAGCCTAACCTAACCGCGAGTAAAACGTGAAAAACGACGATTTTCCGCTTTACTCGCTCACCCCCTTTACGACCCTTGACTACCCCGATAAAACGGCCTGCATAGCGTGGTTTGCGGGCTGCAATATGCGCTGCGCCTACTGCTACAACGTCCCTATCGTCACGGGCACGGGACAGATCAGCTGCGCCGAGTTTATCAAATTTTTAGACAAGCGCAAAGGCAAGCTTAGCGGTGTGGTTTTTAGCGGCGGCGAATGCACGCTTAGCCCAGCGTTTTTACCGCTAGCTAGCGAGGTAAAGTCTCGCGGATTTTCGCTCAAAGTTGATACTAACGGCTCAAATTTGAGCGTGCTTGGGCAGGCTATCTCGATAAATTTGATCGACTATATCGCGCTTGATTTTAAAGCGCCGAAAGAGAAATTTCTCAAGGTTGCGGGCTCAAATTTGTATAAAAATTTCTTGCAAACGCTTGAGTTTTTGCTGCAAACCGACCTTAAATTTGAAGTTAGAACGACGGTACACGTGGACTTGCTGGATGAGGGCGATATCTCGGCGATGAGCGAGATATTGTACGATCACGGATATAGAGGCGTTTATTACCTGCAAAATTTCCTAGACACGGGCGAAAATTTTGGAAATTTAGCGCAAGCAAAGGCTAAATTTGATCCAAATTTGATCCGTTCAAATTTAGAAATAGGGCTTAGGAATTTTTAGTACTTTTAGTCAAATTTGACTTGCAAAACGGTAAGTTTTTATTTCCAGTTGTGATATTTGATAATTTTAATAAATGTCACGATCTTCTTTAGCTCAGGCACGTCGCTTAGAGCCTGTACTTTTATGTTATATTCGCCTTTTTCAAGCTCTGCGCGGAGCAAAACTTTATCGTGCGCAAAGCCTCCATTTGGCGCGCTGTACCATGAAGTCGCGCCGTATTTTGACAGATCAAACGTTTCGGTTAGGGCGCTTAAATTTTGTTTTAGATCGTTTATTTCGCCGCTTTTTGCGTAGCTTATTTCACGGTTTTGCATGGATTTTAGCGCTACTTTTAGCAAGATTTTTTCGCCCGTACAGGCCGCTTTTCCTCTTGACTCGTGCCAATTGGCTCAGGGACGCCTTGCGTCGTATAACCATAATATCCAGCCAGCTTAGCAGCTGTAAACTTCTGGCAAAACCGCTTCGTAAACGCGTCGTCACCAAAAAAATCAAATCCATAATAAAAAGCCACATAAAAAACACCGCTAAAGAGCAGCAAAAATAGGCAAAATTTGATCTTCAAATTTGAGGTTTTATCTGTTTGGCGCGTAAGTTTTTACCTCATATAGCAAGAAATCATACACGCGCTGCTGCACGAGGCCTTCGTATTCGTCGGCGTCGATGAGTCTGCGTAGGTGCTCAAAGTCGATCTTTAGCGCATAGTTTTTGTTTGCTCTGATAGCCTGATCGATCGCTAAGAGCAAGCTATCAAGCGTCATCGGGTCTTTGCGTTTGATACGGGAAACATACTCTCTGGTGGTTTCGATAAGTACGCGTTTACGGTTCTCGTCGCCGCCGTAAATTTCGCTCGAGATATCGTATAAATTTGCAAAATCGTCCTCTTCGGGATTGAGTTTTGCCGAGATGATAGCCGCAAATATCTTCGCGCGAAACTCCAGCGAGCGGTGGTGATAGACCAAAAACTCCCTAAACAACGACAAAAATTTACTTTTTATATCAAACCCCATGCTGCCGCCTAAAATATATTTAAGTAAAATTTGAGTAAAATCGCTCTTGCCCTTTCTTAGACCTGTGCAATGTCTCTTCTAGGCACCGCTTCAGGGTGGGAACACAGCAGAGCACTTAGGCTAGGCGTGTGCCGCAGTCATCTGAGAGAGGGTTTTTTAAACCTGCAAAAGCGAAAAAATGCTCCTTAAAATCATCGCAGATTTTTGAAAAATTCACTCCGTCCAAGCTCTGATTTTTCTGAAAAAATTTATCCATATTATTAAAGCCTTCGGTTAGTTCGTTTGACTTCACACCGTAGCTGATCGATATCCCGGCCTCGAAAAATGCAGCGAGCTTGTCGCAAAATTTAAGCGCTTTGCCGTCGATGGCGTTAAATTTATCCTCGTTTACGTTCTCCATCGTGCCCTCGTGATGTAGAGGCTTTTTCTCGCAGATCCTGTTTTCAAACTCGTTTTTGATAAATTTGCCGCTTTCCATACGGATACCGAGGATATAGCTAAACTCGTCTCTAAAATTTTCAGGTACGAAAGGCAAAATTTTCTCGTCTATCAGGCGCATTTCGTATTCGCTGATTATCTCGTTTAGTCCTTCGATACCGTATTTTACGGGGCTAATGATATCGCGCGTTAGCGACTCTGGCAGATCGTGAAAGAGCGCGCAAAAGAAGTTATTTTCTAGCCTCGTTTTGCAGGCCTTAACCTCAAGCGAGTAAAAATAACTCAAAATCGCCACGACTAACATATGGCCTAAAACCGCCGTTTCAGGGATGCGAGGCGTCTGCGCCCAGCGCTTTTGAAAGCGCAGTCTGCCGGCTAGATCGACTAGCTTGGCCAGCTTTTGATTCATCACGATTTTGCGCACGCCTATTAGCTCGTAATAATCCTCCAGCTCCTCCTCCACGCGCGCTTTTAGCTCGTCTATGTCGCTTAGAAATTTACTCGTTTGATAAACGATCGAAAACTCCCAGCGCGTCGCGAGATAACTAGCGGCCTTTAGGATCAGGCGCTCTTTGGCGTGAGCCTTGTCCTTGTGCGTGAGGTAGCGGCGCATCCGCTCTAAGAATTTACCACCCTCGACGTCTTTTACGAGCCCTTCTAGGATCGTTAGCACCCAAGCGTTTATCTGCTCGTTTTTGGTTTTTTGCATCTGATGAAACACATCGGGGCGTATATCCGTGACCACGACTCGCGCGAGAAACTCGAAAATGCCTGCCTCAATAATGTAGTTCATATCGGCGCTGTGCTCGAGCTTTGCTATAAAATACGCGATGATAAATTTATGCGCCTGCTTATCAAGCTCGACTAAATTCGTCATCTTCGGATAGTCGTTCCAGCGCGAGATGGACGCGGCTTTAAAGATGTGCTCGATGAGCTGCGCGCTTATCATTTATCTTCCGATGATTTTTTTACGACGCGGGCGCGTTTTTCGCCGGCGAATTCAGGCTTTTTAAAGCCCTCTTTGCTGCCAGTTCTTCGCGGTTTATCGTCAAATTTATCTTTACTACTCGCGCGAGGTTTTCTATCGCCGCTTTTTGTATCTCTTCTATCGGCTCCGAAACTCTTACCGCGAGAGCCGTCTTTGCTAAATTTAGACTCGCGTCCGCCGTAACCGCCTCTATCAAAACTACGCTCGCTATCTCGCGAAAATTTCTCAAATTTTGGTGCTTCAAAGCTTTGTTCTTGCGTTTTTTTGATTATCTCGTCAGAGCAAATTTCGATCACCGTATGGACGTTGCCGCGCGGGTTAAAGTCTCCCGTGATTTTCATCCATTTTGGGGCTAGCTTTCGCTCTAAAACGTCGTAAATTTCGTTTATGCTATCTTCGTGGCTGATGTTGCGCGTCATGAAACTGTTGATGTAGAGTTTGATCGCTTTTAGCTCGACGACGAATTTAGCCGGCACGTACTCAAGATATATCGTCGCAAAATCAGGATACCCCGAGCGCGGACATAAACAGCAAAACTCCGGTAGCGTTATTTTTATCTTGTAGTCGCGTTCATATTTGTTTTCCCAGATTTCCAGGTCTTTTTCTACGTCAAATTCGCTTATTATTTTCTCGCCGTATTTTGGCTCTACGACCTCGTTTTCTTGCATTTTTTTCCTTTAAATTTCTTTTGGCTTTTCTATGAAAAAGCCCTGCGCGAAGTCGGTTTGATAGCGCTCCGCGATATTGTAAAACTCGTCGTCCTCCACAAATCTCACGATGGATTTTACGCCTACTCTTTTTGCGGTCAAATTTAGATTTTCTAACAGCGTTTTAAATTTGTCATTTTTGATATTTTTGTTAAATTCGATATCGTAGATAACGAAATCTATCGGCAAATATTTAAAATACTCAAAGCTCGCGTTGTTGCCGCCGAATTTATTAAGCGCAAAGCGGAAACCTAGATTTTTATACTCCGTTAAAATCTCTCTAAATCTATTTATCTCATCATATACTAGCTTCTCACTAAACTCGAAAATAACGCGATTTGGATCGATTTTGCCTAGCTGTACGAACTCTTTTATAAAATTCGTAAATTTCAAATTTCTAATCGAAACCGACGAAATTTCGATCACGATCGGATCTTCGTCTTTAAATTTAAGCTCAGATAGCTTTTTGATGACGTTTATGTCAAAAAGAACCTCATAACCGTTTTTGTTCGCGATATTTTGTACTTTTGCCTTTGAGACGAGACCTTGCTTATCGGTGTAAACTTTTACGATGATATTTTTCAAATTTTGTCCGAAACGAAGGCTTTTAACAAGCTGAGTTTGGAAGATAAATCTTTGCATATCGATGCAGTTACAGACGTCTTTTTCAAGATCGTCGGTGATGTCCACTTTATCCTCGTTATCGCTCTCGTTTAGCTTTTGGATAAGATAAGAAACCGAGTTTTTGAGGCTTGCCGAGTGATTTATATCGATAGCGTCAAATTTGATCTTTAGCTCGATATTGTAGATTCCGTCGCTTAAAATGCTTTTTTCAAAAACGTTTAAAAGATGGATTAGCTCTGTACTTTTACTCTCGCAAAAGATCAGAAAATACTCGTTTGAATATCTACCGATGAGAGTGTTTTTAGACACTTTTTCGTTTAAAAATTTCTCCAGTCTCTCGACTAGTCGTTTGAGCAAAATATCGGTGCTAACAAAACTATAACGCTCGTTTATATCGTTTAAATTTTCGATCTTTAACATTAGCATATTGCCACCGCTTTTGCCTTTAAATTTAGAAGCTTGCTTTGATAAAAGTCTTAAAATTTCGTCTCTATTATAGGCTTTTGTTACTTGATCGAGTACGCTCGTTTGAAAGCTCTGGTAAATTTTATAAGCCGTGAAATATACTTGACACAAAACCAAAATTGCAATCAGAATAATATCATCAGCGTCAAATTTTATATCGTCTTTTTTAACAAAAATATAGACCAAAATGACAACGCTAAAAATAAATATCGAGGATACCTCGAGCGCGGTTTTAAACCTATTTGATCGTTCTTTTAGTTCTGATTTTAGCATTTATACATCCAAATGTTTCACGTCTTTTGCGTGCTCTTGTATGTAGTTTCTTCGCGGTTCGACCTCGTCGCCCATGAAGAGATTAAACGTATCCGAAGCGCTTACTACATCGTTTATGTTTATTTTTAGCAAACGGCGATTTTCCGGGTTCATCGTCGTTTCCCATAGCTGTTCTGGATTCATCTCACCAAGGCCTTTATAGCGCTGTATGTAGGCGCCTTTTTTGGCATTTTTCTCTATCTCCTCTAACACGTCTATTACGTCGCCTTTTAGCTCGATGCCGCGCTCTTTTATCTTTTGACTGATATAAAGCGCTTCCTCGTAAAGCGGATTTGTAAACAAATTTTCATTTACCAAAAGCTCTTCCAAGCCACTTTCGGTTTGTACGTAAATTCGCGCTTCTTCTTCGCTGACGTATGAGTTTAGGATATTGTGTCCCTGCGCTTCCAGATAATTTTTCAAAATTTCATAAATTTCGCTGTAGCTTTTTGAAACGATATCTGGATTTTCGATCATATATCTAACCGCAGAAATCACGCTAAAGCGTTTTTCAAGCTCTTTTAATACGCTTCTATAAGCTGCGACTATCTTTAAAAAGTCTATAAGATCAGCGTTTCCGATACCTTCAAACTCGACACCTTCGATGCCAGTTTCTATTAGAAATTCATTGAGCGCTCTTTCGTCTTTTAGATAAATTTCTTTTTTACCCTTTTTATAGCGGTAAAGAGGCGGCTGAGCTAGATAAATATGACCGTTTTCCACGACTTTGTGTAAAAATCTAAAGAAAAACGTTAAAAGCAGCGTCTGAATATGACTACCGTCGACGTCGGCATCGGTCATGATGATGATTTTGTGGTAGCGAAGCCTCTCGGCGTCAAATTCGTCTCCGATACCGCAGCCTAGAGCAGTTATCATATTTTTTATTTCGTCTGATTTTAAAATTTTATCTAAGCGTGATTTTTCAACGTTTAAAATTTTACCTTTTAACGGCAAAATCGCCTGAAACACCCTATCGCGTCCTTGCTTGGCCGAACCGCCCGCAGAGTCGCCCTCCACCAGATAAAGCTCGCTGATCGTTGGATCTTTACTCTGACAGTCGGCTAGTTTGCCAGGCAGCGTTCCTATGCTTAGACCCTCTTTTTTACGCGTTAGATCGCGAGCTTTTTTAGCCGCTTCGCGTCCGCGCGCCGCCATCAGCGCTTTTTCCATTATCGCGCGAGCTTCGATCGGGTTTTCTTCAAAATACTTGCTAAGTACCTCAAAAACCATCTTTTGAACGATCGGTTTTACGTAGCTTGAGCCTAGTTTTCCTTTCGTTTGGCCTTCAAACTGTGGTTCCGGTACCTTTACGCTTATAACTGCGATTAGGCCTTCGCGGATATCTTCACCGGTGATTTTTGTGTCTTTTTCGCGGGCTGCGGCGTTTGCAGAGATATAGTTCGTTATCACGCGAGTTAGGCCTGCGCGAAATCCCGCCTCGTGCGTACCGCCGTCAGGAGTTTTGATGTTATTTACGAAGCTTAGTAAATTTTCGCTATAAGTATCGTTGTACATCAAGGCAAAATCTACCAAAACGTCCTCTTCGCCTCCGCTAAAAGATACCGCTTTACTTACGGCTTCGTTTTTATTTAAATCGGTTACAAAGCTCTCAAGTCCGCCCTCATAGTGAAAACTCTCTTTCCTGCCGTTTCTTTGATCCTTAAAATTTATCGTGATTTTCGGGTTTAGATAGGCTAGCTCTCTAAAGCGTTTGGTTAAAATTTCATCGTCAAATTCAGTAACCTCAAAAATGCTGTCATCAGGCCAAAACTCTACCTGAGTACCGGTTCTATTTGTAGTTTTTATAACCTCAAGGTCACTTTGAGGGATACCTTTTGAAAATTCTTGTCTGTGTAGTTTACCGTCGCGTTTGATATTCACGACTAGTTTTTTAGAAAGCGCGTTTACGACGCTAACGCCCACGCCGTGCAAACCGCCTGAGACCTTATAAGTGTCCTTGTCAAATTTACCGCCTGCGTGGAGCACAGTTAAAACGACCGTTGCAGCTGAAATTTTCTCCGTCGGATGCATACCTACCGGTATACCGCGACCATTATCGCTGATTATCGCCGAGCCTTCGCGCGTTAGCTCGATATCGATCGTATCGCAGTAGCCAGCCATCGCCTCGTCTATTGAGTTATCGACGACCTCGTAGATCATGTGATGTAGGCCGCTTATGTTAGTATCGCCGATATACATGCCGGGGCGTTTTCTAACCGCTTCGAGCCCTTTTAAAACTTTAATATTTTCCGCGCCGTAATTTTGCTGCATTATTTACCTTTGTTATTTTATAAATTTATCGGCATGATTACCGTTTTTAGCTCGTTTGAGCTCACCGTAAAGGCTAAATTTGAGTCGTTAAACCCAAATTCGAAATGTTCCTCTTCGATGTTTTGTAGGAAATCAAGCAAGTATCTATTTTTCACGCCGACGTAGATTTCTTCTTCAAGTCCGGTTGCAAATTCTATCGTCGTTTTAGCTTCCGAGTTATCTTCGACGATGCTTTCAAAGCTTATGGTTTGAGGAGCAAATACTATTTTCGTGCTCTCAGAGATGATTGAGACGGTTTTGATGCCTTCTATCATCTTATCTCTGCTTAGTCTTAGTCTTCGTTTGATTTCTTGCGGGATTACTCTGTTGTAGTCAGGAAATCTGCCGTTTATAAGCTTTGTAAAAAACTCGAAATTTGCGCTTTGTGCGATTAGAGTCGTATCGTCATAATAAATTTCAATCTTGTCAAAAAATAGCTTTTGTATCTCGCTAATAGCTTTTTTTGGGATTATTAGGGAAAATTCGCTCTGAGTCGGCGTTTCAAATCTAAATACGCTAAGCCTTTTCGTATCGGTGCCGACTATGTTTATGTAGTTTTGCTTAATGTCAATAAGAGCGCCGTTTAGCTCAAATTTAGGGTTATTATTATCTATGCTTGTAAAAATTTTCTTTAAACTTCGTCCAAGCATTACGGCGTCGACTTCAAATTTATTTTTATTTTCTACTGTCGGGAAATTTGGAAAATCCTCAAATTTGTACATCGGAAGCTTATATTTTGAGTTTTTTTGTTTTATATAGAGGTAGTTATTTACTGTCTCTAGTGTGATTTCTTCGTCTTTTAGGCTTCTTATGATGTCAAGTAATTTCTTACCGTTTGCAGTAGCATTTCCCTCGTCCATGATTTTGATATTTGAGAGCTTATATGCTAGACCGATCTCGTGGTCTGTTGCTTTGATATTTAGGATACCATCTTTAGCTCCGATAAATATATGCGAAGTTATAGCGCTTAGATCTTTTTTCTCTAGGTAAGAATTGCTATTTGTTACGATGCTTTCTAAAGCGTTTTTATTAATCGCGACTTTCATTTTTTTCCTTTTGTTTTTAAATTTCTTTTAGTAGCATTAGTAGGGTGCGTGAAAAGTTTAAAACTGCTTTTATTTGCTTTAAATAGGGCATTTGTGGCGTTAAAAAAACTGCTTATTTTTTCACTTTTATTCACGTTTTTACTCTTTGGTTAAAATTTTATTCTTTAGTTCTTCGACGCGGACTTTAAAATATTCGTTCGTTTCTATTAGCTCGTTTATCTTTTTTATGCTGTGACTTACGGCCGAGTGATCTTTCATGTTGAAAAACTGCGCGATCTGGGGCATCGAGTTTGGCGTCAAATTTTTAGCCAGATATATCACGATGCGCCTAGCTTCGACGATATTTTTTGAGCGTGATTTGCTTTTCATCTCGCTTGGTTTGACGTTTAGCTCTTTGCTTACGATTTCAACAATATTTTCTAGATTTATATTTTCGCGCTTTTCTTTTATCTGATCGCGCAGGATATTTTTGGCAAATTCTAGCGTGATTTCTTGTCTCATGAGCCTTGCGTAAGCGTTTAAATTTATTATCGCGCTTTCGATTTCTCGGATGTTGTCGCCCATGTTTGTAGCGATGTAGTTTATGACGTCTTTATCGAGGTAAATTTTATCAAACTCGCATTTTTTCTTGATGATTGCGATTTTAGTATCGAGCTCCGGCGGCGTGATATCGGCGATGATACCCCACTCAAAACGCGTTCTTAGCCTATCTTCAAAGCCTTTTAGCAGCTTTGGTTGGCGGTCTGATGTCATTACGATCTGACCGTTTTTAGCGTGAAGTTCGTTAAACGTGTGGAAAAATTCTTCTTGAATTTTATCCGTTTTACCTAAAAACTGCACATCGTCGATGAGTAAAACGTCGCAGTTTCGGTACTTTTCGCGAAATCGCTCCATAGAGTGGTTGTTGAGGTTATACGTAAAATCCGTGATAAACTGCTCGCTCGTGACGCAAATAACCATTTTTCCGCCGTTTAGACAAAAATTTCCGACCGATTGTAAAAGATGAGTCTTGCCAAGTCCCGTCGGGCCGTAGATAAAAAGGGGATTGTAAATTTTACCCGGCTGTTCAGATACGGCTTTTGCGCTTAAAAAAGCAAATTGATTCGAGTCGCCGACGACGAAATTTTCAAACGTGTAGCTTGGATTTAGCAGGCTGCTTTGTGCTTTTATCTCTTTTACGTCCACTTTTTTAGCCGGTTTGCTTTGCGTTTTGGTCGCGGCTAGGACGTTGATCACGGGCTTTTGTCCGGTTTTTACTTCAAAAAGATGAGCGATTTTGGAGGCGTATTTGGTCTGGATAAATTTGGCGATAATCTCATTTGGCGCGTTAAATACGACGTTCGTCGAATTTGAGCTTTTTTCATTAAATTTAAGCTGCTTGATGTAGCATTCAAATTCCGACGGTAAAATTTCTTTGGAAAGTAGCTCCAAAACCTCGTTTGCGACCAAATTTTTGCCTTTAAGATTAATTCGCTAGATTTTATCTTAAATTTGTTAAAATGGCGTTGAAATTCGTTTTTCACGCCGTGAAAAACGCGTGAAAAACCGTTGAAAAGGACGAGATGAAAATTTTAGGAATCGATCCGGGATCGCGAAATTGCGGCTATGCGATCGTCGAAAAGATGCCCGTGAAAACTGTTTTGATCGAGGCGGGACTAATCAAAATAAAACCGAATTCTTTGCAGTATCAAATCACCGAACTTTGCGAGGGACTTGACCTGATTTTTAAAAATCACAAATTTGACGAAGTGGCGATCGAGGACATATTTTTCGCGTATAATCCAAAAACGGTTTTGAAGCTCGCGCAGTTTCGGGGGGCACTTAGTCTTAAAATTTTGCAGTTGCACGGCGATTTTGCCGAGTATACGCCACTTCAGGTTAAAAAAACGGTAACGGGCAAAGCTAAGGCCGACAAAGAGCAGGTGGCCTTTATGGTTAAAAAAATTCTCGGTATAACAAAGGAGATCAAACCGCTTGATATCACCGACGCCATCGCCATCGCGCTAACGCATGCGAATAATTTGCGCTTAAAATAAGCTCAAATTTTGCCTTTTTTTAGCGCAAAATTTGATTGCTTGAAAAATTATCTCCGCGCTCAATCAACTACCGTAATCCCCGCATCTGCGCAGGTTTTTCGCGCCTTTTTAGATATGCCGATGCCGGTCGTCTCGATTTTTTTAAGATTAATAAATGGCGCAAGCTCGGCGGCGTCAATGTTTTTGATGTCGAAAAGATCGTCCTCGCCGTCCCAATCAGGTGCGATTTGCAGGTAAATTTCGTTCCCGCCGTCAAGATAGAGTTCGCTCACCTGCTCCGCCAAATCCGCAGGAACCGGATAGTCCTTAAACCACTTTTTGGCTTGCGGTAGCGCGCCAAAGTCCGCATACGGGTCGATGCCGCGCTCCTCGCAGTACTCAAACACGTCAAATTTGGGCTCCAGCAGGGCTTTTTCATACATCAGCTCGTTCATCACGGCGATTTTGAAATTGAAATTTTTAAACGCTAGCGTCTCGCCGGCTGCGCGCGGAAGCTTAAATTTATCGCTCGGCTTTCGCTTTACCTTTTTCTCTTTTTGATTGATGCATACGCGCCCTATCGGCATTTTCGCAGCTCGCACGATATCTGCGATCTCGTCGGTGTCCCGCTTAGCGAAGCGCTCGGCGAAGTCCATCGCGCCTATGCGCTCCTGCACGGCCTGCGCGAGAGCTAGCGAAACTTCAAATTTGCCCAGGCTAAGCTCCAAAAATATATATGCGCCGCGCAGCTCCTGCTCTGGCACGGCCTCAAGCGGCGGCCTGCCCTCAAGCATGAATGCGCCGCCGTAGAGCTTGTGCGGAACCTCGTGCTGCACGCCCTTTGCGACCTCAAGCATCAAAATCATCTCGGTAAGCTTAGGCTCTGCGAGCTCGCCTGCGCGCACGAAGGCGAAAATCCCCGCCTCATCCCAAAAATAGCGGCTTTTGCCCTCTCCGTCATCAATCACGCGCGGCTGGCCCAAGGCTTCGTTAAGTTTAGCTATATCAAACTCGCAGTTTACGCCGCCGATGAAAACGCCGTCCGGGCGCACGTCGACGTCAAATTTATCCTTTTTAAAAATGCCAAACAGTCCCATTTTATCGCTCCTGATTTTGCCTTAAATTTTCCAAAAACACGTAAAATTTACGCGCGACATTTGCTTGTAGCTTGTAGGTATCGCAAAGCGCTCTATTATTCCTGATTTACGTGATCCTCGAATATAAATTTATGCTCCTGAGGTAGCGACTCGTAAAGCTTTAGCGAGAGATTTCTGATCTCCCAAAGCGCTGATTTTGAGCTACGAAGCGAGAGGAAATTTTGCAAACTGCGCGCGTTTACGCTCCACGTTAGCTCGGTTTTGTAGCACTCTGGTAGGCAGTATTTGACGATGTCGAGGCTTTTTGTCGTGTTTGCGAGGATTTCGCGTAGGTTTTCCAGCGCTTTGATGCTTGCGTTATCGACCGTTTCGTCGCCCGTTAATACTATAAATCTCGCCGCTCGCTCAAAGTCGCCAAGCTCAAATTTGTCCTCTTTTTTTAGCTCTTTTAGGGTGTAGCGCGTTGATTTGACGCTGAGGCTTGCTACGCGGTGACGGGCTAGCTCTTGTAGCAGGGCGCGCGAGATGCCTTGGATATAGAAGTTGTATGAGAGGTGCTCGAGCGTGCTGGCGTGTTTAAATTTATTGCCGACGCGCTCGATGAGCTCGACGTCTTTTTCGCCGCCATTGTCGCCTTTTTCAAAGCTTTGCCAACACGTGCGGATAGCGTGCGAGCAGATGTTTAGCGGGGTGTAGTTTAGAAGCGTTACTTGCATTTTTGACTCTTTTAGTTAAATTTAGCGGTAAATTTAGCTAAAAATCAATAAAAATTTGATTTTACCGAAATGGTTAAACGAATTTACCCTTGTACGATTGCGATGTCGAGTTTTCTATTCATGCAGTCGGTTAAAAAAATATTGATGAGCGTTTGGTACGGTACGCCTTTTTTGTTTGCCATATTTTTAAAATATTCTATCGTGTCGGCATTTATATTTATCGAAATTTGCTTTTTTAACTGCTTGTCTACATACGGATTTTTTATCGCTTTTGAGAAGTCGTATTCTTTTTTCATTTTCGCTCCTTGTATTGTTTGGCTTCGTTTTTCGTTGCTTTTCTTGAGGAGATTATTCTGATCGTATCGTTTTCGCGGTAACAATGTACGACGAGTAAAATTCTCTCCTTTTGACTCATGCCTAAAATTAAAAATCTTTCTTCATCGTTTGAATGATCTTTGTCAAAAAGCACTAACGCAAATTCGTCGGCAAATACGCTTTTAGCTTCTTCAAAATCAACCCCGTGCTTTGCGACATTTAGCCGTTCTTTGATCAAATTCCATTCGTAATTCATAATGTGATTATAATGATAGAATAATTATAAAAAGATAAATTCGGCTCTCAAAAAGAGAGCCGATGAGGTAAAATTATTTTAGTTGAAGCAGCGTGTTTAGCATTTCGTCGCTAGTCGTGATCGTTTTCGAGTTGGCTTGGAAGCCGCGCTGTACGACGATGAGCTGAGTTAGCGAGCGAGATAGATCAACGTTACTCATCTCGAGGCTTGAGGCTGAGATCTTACCGCGTCCGGCCGTCTGAGCTGCACCGATGATAGGATCGCCGGAGTTTGCCGTGCGTGAGAAGAGGTTTCCGCCTTCGCCGGCTAGGCCTTGATTGTTTGCAAATTTAGCTACGCCCACTTGCGCTAGTCCTAGGCTTCTGCCGTTCGTAAATGATCCTACTAGCGTTCCGCTTTGATCTATCCTGATACCGTTTAGTTCGCCGCTAGCGTAGCCGTCTTGACTGATGTCTGCGGTGCTTGAGTTATTATCGGTGCTCGTTAGTCCGTCGGTGGTCTGCGTAGTACCGAATTTTAGCTCGATATTTTGACCGATAGCCGAGCCATTTTGCGCGCCGAAAGTGATACTGGCAGGACTATACGTCGCTAGCGAGCCGTCCGGGTTAAATCTCACATAACCGGTTACTACGTTTCTAGGTTCTACGGTATTTATAGAGTTTGGCTCGGCTACTTGGATGACCATCGTCCACTCTGTTCCTCCGTTTTCTGTGTAGCCGCGTTTTATAAAATCCATTTTTACGTTATGTTTTGTGCCTAAGCTATCGTAAAGATCGGTACTTGAACTATGGGCAGCCATATTTAAGCTATCGGTTACCCTAGTTGCTCCGCCTGCGCTTAAAGATCCTGAAATAGGCGCCATAGATGCTGTAAATTTGACGTTTTCGGTTACGTTTTTAGTAGCGTTTGTTAAACCGGTTACGGCAATATTCATGTCTTTGGCGCCGGCAGCGCTAGGATTTTTAAATTGATATTGGCCGTGTTCGTTTACGATAACTTGTGCGCCGTTATTTTGATTTGCTGCCGGTAATGGGTTAGTTCCGGTTACTGCTGGATTTTGCACATGATCATAGTTGGTAAATTCTCTTGCATCTCTTTGCATAGCTTCACGTAAATCCTCAGTAGTGGTTACTTCTCTTTCTTTTGTATCGTCGTAAGCATGCGTAGCAGATACGTGTGTTTTATTATATACGTATTGATACGCAGTTATAATTTTTATATCGGTTAATCCTGTGTCATCTGCAGGAACTCCACCTGTATTTACGGTCATTTTTATATTTTTCATATTTGCCGTAGTGCCAAGATTATTTCTATTAGTTAGCACTAGTTTATTGCCGTTTACTACGCTAGCTTCTACGCCGGTTTCGCTATATTTACCGTTTATTATACCTGCTAATTGGCCGATAGTTAGTATATTTTCACCAGTTATATTTTTCCCATTTAGCGTTATATTGAGTTTTTTGCCAGGAGCAGCGAAAGACCCATCAGCTCCTACACCAGCTACGGTTAATCCATCGGTTTTGGCGTCTGCATAGCTAGCCCATATACCTTGTCCGCCGGTTCCCTGAGCGTCTCTTAGGTTATATGCATCGCCGTTTCCGTTAAATAATACTCCTAAATCGGCTCCGCGCTCCGTCATCCTTTGTTCGCCGTTTTTATTTACGTAGAATCTATTTGCACCGACGTTATTTTCGTCGTGCACTTCGCTACCGGCTATAGTTCCGTCGTTATCTAAATCTACGCCATTATGAAACTGGTCTAGTTTGTAGATAGGTATCTTTTTATTTCCTACGTCGTTACCGCTGTCTAAGTTTCCTTTTAGCGCTATGTTTGTCGTAGCGCGCGCAGGCACGGTTAGGCCGACTGGGATCTTTATATCGCCGATAGGTCTAGTTGGATCGATCTCTCCTGTTTCCTCGTCTCTCATCCAGCCTTGTACGATGTTACCGCCGTTATCGACAAAGTTACCTTCGCTATCTCTTGAAAAGTCGCCGTTTCTGGTGTAGTAGGTGGTTTTGCCGCCGTCGGAGCTCACCATGAAAAATCCGTCGCCTTGAAGCGCGATATCGGTTTGCTTGTCGGTGGTTTGCAGCGAGCCTTGCTTGAAAATCCTCGTAGTGGAGTTTATCTGCGTGCCGAGGCCAACTTCCATGTTATTTACGCCGCCGTGTTGATTTTGCGGTGCGGTGGCGATACGCGAAGTTTGGTAGATAAGGTCGTCGAAATTTGCACGGTTGTATTTAAAACCGACTGTGTTGACGTTAGCGATGTTGTTACCCTCAACATCCATAGCGATCTGGTGAGCTTGTAGTCCCGTAACGCCCGACCAAAGTGATCTCATCATAGCTTTATCCTTTTTGAAAAGTGAATTTTAAGATGACTTAAGCAAAAGACGTTCCAAATTTTAAATTTGATTTTAGTTTAGTATTTGTGAAGGTAGTAGCGAAAAAGAGTATATAAGCAAAGATTAATGGTTTTTAGAAATTTTAAGATGAGGGTCTCGGCAACTCAAATTTATAAATTTGACTTCAAATTTGAACGCAAAAAGCCAAGGCACCGTATTTCTCCTTTAGACGAGGCGGAAATGAGCCGAGCGAGGGCGCATACAAGCAGTATGTAACCGAGCTTCGGCGAAATTTCTAACGAAGTATAAAGGAGAAAGACAAGCCGCCAAATTTAGAGAATCATCGCGCCGATTACGCCGCCGATTAGTAGCGGTATATTAAAGAAGATGAACGTCGGCACGCACGTATCGTAGATGTGATTGTGCTGGCCGTCGGCATTTAGGCCGCTTGTTGGCCCTAGCGTGCTATCGCTAGCGGGACTACCCGCATCGCCTAGAGCCGCCGCGATACCAACTAGCAATATAATGGTCGCCGGAGAAAATCCCAGCGATAGCGAAAACGGCACGTAAATCGCCGCGATGATCGGTATCGTGCCAAAGCTCGTGCCGATGCCCATGGTAACTAGCAAACCGATAGCTAGCATCAGTATCGCGCCGCCTATTTTGCCGCCCACCACCTCGCTAGCAAAGCCCACTAGCTGCTCGATACCGCCGCTCTCGCGCAAAACCGAGCCAAAGCCTGCGGCAACGAGCATGATAAATGCGATAAAGCCCATCATCGCTAGGCCGCTGTCCATGATTTTGTCGATTTTACGGTACTCGATACCGCCCAAAACTATCATGACTAAAAGCCCAAGAAGCGCGCCAAGAGGCATGCTTTCGGTATAAATTTGCACTCCAAAGGCTACTACCGCGCCGCCTAGCACCGCCCACTCTTTTTTCGTCATTTTTAGACTTGCGGCCATCTGCGCCTCTTGCTCCTCGCTCGTTTCAAATTTGGTATGCGCGTAGTCGCGTCTTTTGTGGTAAAAGACGAAAACCGCTAAAAGCAAACCCACTAGCATAGAAAGGCCGCCGATCCACATCACGCTTGAGATCTCGCTCATCTGCACTTCTACGCCGTTGTTTGCGAGCTCTTTTTGTATGATACCGTGAAAGATAAGGCCAAAACCGACGCTAAGGCTAACGTAAGGCGCCTTTAGTCCAAAAGTTAGCGCGCACGCCACGGCTCGGCGGTCGATGCCTAGGCGGTTCATCAGCGGCAAAAGCGGCGGGATGAGAATCGGGATAAAAGCGATATGCACGGGAATTAAATTTTGCGACAAGCACGCGATCGCGGCGATTATCAAAGCAAAATAGGTGCTGGTTTTTGTTAGAGCCTTGCTAACGGCATTTATGAGGATCGCCGTTAGGTTTGTGTTAGCTATCGCGGCTGCAAGAGCGCCGAGCAGGATATAGCTGAGCGAGGTTTCTAGGTTGCCCTTCATGCCCGTTATCAGCGTAGAAGTGGTAGCCGTTAGAGCGTCAAAAAACGCCCCTACGCCAGCAAATCCGCCATGATAGATGAGACCCGCGACTAAGGCGGAGACGAGGATAGAAAGTAGGATGTTAAACCTTAGCAAACAAAGCGCGGTCATCACGACGATGCTGATAACGACGGGATTGGTTAGCATTATTTTCCTTTTTATAAATAAAATTCGTAAATCAAATTTCGCCGCAGATCAAATTTGATGACTAGCGGCGAACGGGCGTCAAATTTATCTAACGCGGATGCCCACTTGTGGGCGAGGCGAATAGTAATAATCGTCGCGTCTATCGCGGTATCCGTCATCGTATCCGTCGTCATAGCCTCTCTCGTAGCTTCGGTCGTCGGATTTGTTCGAACCGCCTTTTTTTATGTTATTGTTTTTTATGTACTGATCGACCAGTTTGTCGCGGTAGTCTCTGCCTCGGTCGGTTTGTCTGTAACCGCCGTATGGAGGGTCCATATATATCACTACATCGTCGTCGTATCTATCTCGGTGGCGGCGTTTTTTGTATTTGTAGCTGTCATCAGGGATTATTATTAAAGATTCGTTTGAATAACGGTCGTAAGCGTTTGCCAAATTTAAACAAAGCGCTAAAAAAATAGCGATTAAAACAAGTTTTTTCATGTCAAATCCTTTCTGGTTATTTCTAAATCATTTTATAACATCAAATTTAAAATAAAGTAAATTTTTAGCGCAAATATATTACAATTTTGTAAATTTATCTAAGGAGTTATAAATGAAAAAATCGTTTTTTAACGCATCGAAGATTGCGACTTTGGCTTTGCCTTTTCTTTTGACGGGTTGTATGTCGTCGATGAGTATGGGATCGCCTGGGGCTAAAACGACGGCTACTGGCTCAGCTGCGGGTTCAAGCGCGCACAATACTAACTCTGGACTAACCAGATGTACCGAGTCTATGGGTACGGTTACGATTTATGAGGATAGAAATAGCGACTGGTACTCCGTCGTAACCGGGCAGTACAAACTAACATCTACTATCCCGGTTCTTAGGCTCCTAGCTCAGCAGTCAAACTGCTTCGTAGTCGTCGAGCGTAGCAAGGCATTTAACCAAATGTTAGAAGAGCGCGCGTTGATGGAGTCGGGCGAGCTTAGAAAGAACTCAAATTTCAAAAAAGGTCAGATGGTCGCCGCGGACTATACCTTAACTCCTACGATAACATTTAGCGAGAGCAATACTAGCGGACTAGGTGGCGTTGTCGGCGCATTTTTCGGCTCGGTTGCAGGTACCGTAGCCGGCGGGTTTAGCACGAGCGACGTAAGTACTGTTCTAACGCTAATCGAAAACCGATCGGGCGTACAGTTAGCGGCAGCCGAGGGAAGCGCTAGAAACACGGACTTTGCAGGACTTGGAGGCTTATTTGGTAGTAAGGTAGGCGGAGGACTTGGGGCCTATGCTAATACGCCTGAAGGTAAAGTCATAGTAGCAGCCTTCACCGACTCGATGAATAACCTAATAGAAGCCGTCAGAAACTACAAAATGCAAACCGTAAAAGGCGGTTTGGGCGCGGGCGGCGCGATGAAAGTAGCGGATTGATTTTATCTTCGTTAGGCTAGAGTGACCAGAATCGCTCTAGCCTTTTATAAGCGCAAAGCAATCTCTGCATTGAGCTTAAATTTGAGCTTTCGGGCTCAAATTTACATATTTTTCTACGTCAAATTTGGGTTTCCTATTTCAAAAACCTGTGTTAAATTTACTTTAAATTCTAGTTCGAAAAATTATAGCGGTGAGTAAAAATTACTCAAATTTGATCTAGCCATAAACCAAAAACTCAAATTTACGCTCGCTAGCAAATATTAAATTTTACTTCGCGTGTAGCTCTTTTGCGTATTTTGACTTTTCGAGATTTTCGATTAGCTTTTGCGTGCGCATGTCCCTAGCCTCGGGCACTAGATGAAACCACGTGTCGTGCAGAAATTTACGCGGAAAATAGCTATCTTTATAATCGCCGATCATCTCAAAGCCGTTATCTTCGATGAGCTTTTTTACGTCTTTTAGAAATTTTTGATTATCTGCGGCGTGCGGGTAGTTTAGGTCGTAGCAGTCGTCGCCTGCGACGGCCGGGTAGGTAAAGATAAATTTGATCCCCTTTTCGCGCTCGAGTTTTTTCATAAAATTTAAATTTTCTTTGAAAATATCGCTTATACCGATTTTGCTACCCGAAAAATCGGTGAAAAATATGTATTTTTGGCACGGCATCTGCGTGTCTTTGGCTTCTTCTACTTTGCCGATGTATTTATAATCGCCGCGTTCGCCGTTTCTAAAATCCGGCGAAAAATCGTGCACGGCTTGAGGCTTTTTGTTGATAAAGTTATCGAAATTTATCTCAAATGCCGCTATTTCTTTATAGTCTCTTATTAGCGCGTTTATAAATGCTTGAAACGGGATTTGCGATATAGTTTTTAGCTTTTCAAAAAACGGTAAATAGTCGTAAAAATGGTGAATCTCAAAAAAAAGTCCGTAGTAATAAGTATCGGGCGGAACATCGTTGATGTAGTACCTGTACTCCAAAGGTAGGATAAAAATATCTCCTTTATGCGCTAGCTTGGCCGCTCGGTAGAGTCTGTGGCGTAGCGGATAGCCGCCGTGATCGGCTAAATTTATAACCAGCTTGCCAAAGTGATTTTCAAGCATCTGGGAGTTGATACCGTGATAGGAGTTTGAGCCGCTTTCGACGATGATACGGTTTTGTTCGGTTGTGTTTGAGATGAGGTAGTTTTTATACGCGTAGTGATGAGCCGACGAAACCCTGATGAGAAACATCGCAAACGCCATATAAAACGCGATCATAACTAGCGTCAAAATAGGAAGCGTCAAAAGAAAAATTTTATATTTTTTCAAATTTAATCCTAAAAGTTAAAGTATAAAAACGGTGACTCCTGCGCACCGGAGCTAAAAGCAAAAACCAAAGCCAACAAAAACGCCGTAAAAAGTGCGGTAAGAAAGCCAAATTTTGCTCTAGCGGCCATTTCATTCGAGTTTCGTCCAAAAATCGTAACCAAAAGCGTAATACCCATAATAGCGCAGAACGTACCCATGGCTATTTGCGGTGTTTCCATAAAATTTATTTGATTGTATCCCAGAGAGTTGCTTATGTACTCTAAGTAGTTAAAATTTATCTTAACCGAGCTAAAATCAAACATGCCTTTTAGCACTTTCATCGCGCTATCTAGGTCTCTGGCGCGGAAAAATATCCAAGTGATATTTATAAAGTTAAACGTTATAAACCAGGCTAGAAATTTATTCATCGGGCGAAAATGCGCGCCATAAAATCTACAAACCATCATCGCTAGTCCGTGCAGCGCGCCCCAGATGATAAACATCCAACCTGCTCCGTGCCAAAGTCCGCCTAGCAAAAATACTACAAAAATGTTGGCGTAAGTGCGGTATTCGCCTCTGCGGTTGCCGCCTAGCGGGATATAGATGTAGTCGCGCAAAAATCTCGAAAGCGTCATATGCCATCTGTGCCAAAAGTCTTGGATATTTAGCGCTTTGTAGGGGGAGTTGAAATTTAACGGCAAGATAATGTTAAACATATATGAAATGCCGATCGCCATATCGGTGTAACCGCTAAAGTCAAAATATAGCTGAAAAGTGTAGCTAAGGCTCGTGATCCATGCCTCGCTCATGCTAAGAGTCGTATACACGTCAAAACCATGAAGGGCAAATCTAGCGAAAAAATCCGCAACTACGACCTTTTTAAAAAGCCCGATCGAAAATAAAAAAAGTCCGATGCTTAAATTTTTATAGTTTATGCGCTTTAAACGTAAATTTGCAAACTGCGGCATCATCTCGGCGTGGTGGATGATAGGACCGGCTAAAAGATGCGGAAAATACGTCACGAAAAGAGCGTAGCGAAGGAAGCTGGGCTCTTTTACTTTTTCGTGATAACAGTCTACTAGAAATGCTATTTGCGTAAATGTAAAAAAGCTGATGCCAAGAGGTAAAATAACGTGGTGGAGCGGTACGTCGGAGCCGAAAATTCCGTTAAAATTTTCTATCAAAAAGTCGGTGTATTTATAGTAGGCCAATAGGGCTAAATTTGCCGCGACGCCCGCCCATAAAATAAGTTTTTTGCGAGATGGGTGAGCACAGAGCAGATGACCGACGTAGAAGTTAAACGTAATCGAACCTAAAATAAGCGGGATATAAATAAAATTCCAATATCCATAAAAAAATAGCGAAGCGGCCGTGAGCCAAAGAATACTGAGTTGAACGAATTTGAGTTTATTTAAAACAAAATAAACTCCAAAAGTAATCGGTAAGAAAAAAACTATAAACGCAAATGAGTTAAAAAGCATTTTTACCCTTATTTTAAAAGAGTTTAAATATACTCAAATTTGATTTAAATTAAGCTTTTTAAAGCTAAATTCGATAAAATCGCCCAAATTCCACTAAAAGGATCAAATTTGAGAAGTGACATCATCAAAAAAGGCTATACGCGCGCGCCGCACAGAAGCTTGCTAAGAGCGACCGGGCTAAAAGACGAGGACTTTGAAAAGCCCTTTATCGGCGTAGCAAATAGCTTCATAGAGATCATCCCGGGGCACTTTTTCCTCAACAAATACTCTGAAATTTTAAAAGACGAGATCCGTAAAAACGGCTGCGTGCCGTTTGAGTTTAACTGCATAGGCGTGGACGACGGCATCGCGATGGGGCATGCCGGGATGCTTTATAGCCTGCCTAGCCGCGAGCTGATCGCAAACTCGATCGAAACGGTGATGAACGCGCATGCTCTAGACGCGCTCGTGTGCATGCCAAACTGCGATAAAATCGTGCCGGGCATGCTTATGGGCGCGCTTCGCGTAAACGTGCCGACGGTATTCGTCAGCGGCGGCCCGATGAAAAAGGGCTATACCAAAAAAGGCGAGCCGATCGACCTATCCACGGCGTTTGAGGCGGTGGGTAAATTTGAAACCAAAGAGATCAGCGCCGAGGAACTAAAAGATATCGAGTGCAATGCCTGTCCAAGCGGGGGCAGCTGCAGCGGGATGTTTACGGCAAACTCGATGAATACGCTGTGCGAAGCGATGGGTATCGCGCTAAAAGGCAACGGCACGGTACCCGCGCTTACGCCTGAGCGCGAGGAGCTTATCCGCGAGGCTGGACGCCGTATCTGCCAGATCGCGCTCGATGAAAAATACAAAATCCGAAATATCGTGAACGAAAAATCGATCCAAAACGCCCTGGTAGTCGATATGGCGATGGGCGGCAGCAGCAACACCGTGCTACATATCCTGGCTATCGCGCGCGAAGCGGGGGTAAATTTACAGATCGCGGGGCTCAACGAGATCAGCCGAAAGATCGCGCACATCGCCAAAATCAGCCCGAGCCTGCCAAACGTGCATATGGAAGACATCGACCGTGCGGGCGGCCTAAGCGCCGTGATAAATGAAATTTCGCGCCGCGATAACGGGCTGCTAGACCTTGGCGCGCCGACAGTCACGGGCGAGAGCCTAGGCGAGCGCGTGGGCGCTAGCGTCATAAAAGACGAAGAGGTCATCCATAAGGTCGAAAACGCCTATTCGGACGTGGGCGGACTGGCGATTTTGTTTGGAAATTTAGCCGAGCAAGGCTGCGTCATCAAGACCGCGGGCATCATCGGCGAGCGCAAATTTAGCGGCAAGGCAGTTTGCTTTAATAGCCAAGACGAGGCGATAGAGGGCATCTCAAATGGCAAAGTCGGCAAAGGCGACGTGGTCGTTATCCGCTACGAAGGGCCGCGCGGAGGCCCGGGCATGCAGGAGATGCTAAGCCCAACGAGCCTAATCATGGGGCGAGGTCTCGGCGCGGACGTGGCGCTAATCACGGACGGACGTTTTAGCGGTGCTACGAGAGGGCTAAGCGTCGGACATGTGAGCCCGGAGGCCGCCGAGGGCGGCATGATCGGACTGCTAGAGGACGGCGACATCATCGACATCGACGTGGATACGTATGCGATCAGCGTGCGCCTAAGCGAGGCTGAGATCGCTGCTCGCAGGGCTAAATTTAAGCCGATAGAAAAACCGCTACCGTACCGCTGGCTGCGGATGTACCGCAAGCTGGTAACGAACGCTAGCAACGGAGCGATTTTGGAGGCGTAGGACTTTATATCTAAGATATTTTGGTCAAAACGCTAGGTTCTCTTTGGTCTAAATACACGCAAAGCGGTAGCAACTAAAGAGAACCGCTTAAAACATCCTCGAAAAAGCAAAATTAGGCGGTAGATGCCGGCCGAAAGTCGCGGTAAAAGATCTAAACGAAAACAAAAAAGATGGTTATAGATTTTATATTTTAGATAAAAATATCGCAAATTAATCTAGCTAAATTTTAATTTTATTTAATAATATCTTAGCTACAATTCTTATTTTTTAGCGTCAAGTTTGACGACCACGTTTTAGGATACCTAGATGACTACCTCATAGATACGTGTTTAATCTCAAATTTTAGTCTCGCGGGGCGAGAAAATTAATACAAAGAAAATTTATGTTTAAAGAATTTAGAACGAAATATCTAACGAATTTCTGGAACGTCGGGCAGGCGATGATTATCCTAGCCATCGTCGCGACCGTGTATTTCGGGATTTTTGGCGGCGGATGGGCGGTGACCGGCGAGATGACGCGCTGGGGCGGCGAGTTTTTGGAGCTTTTCGGGATGGATCTTAGCGGCTACTCCTACTACAAGATCACAAACCTTGACGGCAATCCGCTCACACGCTTTGAGGGGCTTATGCTAATAGGCATGTTCGTGGGCGCTACGATCGCGGCCTTTATGGCAAATAAAGTCAAATTTCGCCTACCCGCAAGCAAAATTCGCGTTTTTCAAGCTATCGTCGGCGGCTTGCTTTCGGGATTTGGCGCGCGTCTGGCCTTTGGCTGCAACTTGCTTGATTTTTTCACAGGACTGCCGTATTTTTCGCTGCATACGTGGCTTTTTGCCGTGTTTATGGTGCTTGGCATCTACGTCGCCGTCAAGGTCGGCAAGCTGCCTATCTTTATGCCTAAAACCGAACTTAAAAACTTCGGCTCAAAAGGCAAAGGCACGACGCACGACAAAGGACGCGCCGACCGAAATTTCGCCGTCGGCGTGATTATCGCGATTTTAGCGATTATCTGGTTTGCGTATCTTTTGATGCAAGCGCCGGCGCTCGATCTAAAAGTCAAAGCTAGCATCCTGCCGCTTGGACTGCTTTTTGGACTGGTTTTCGGTTTTATTATCTCAAAGGGTCAAATTTGCTTTACTTCGTGCTTTCGCGACCTGTTTTTATTCGGCAGGGACGTCGCGACGAAGGGCGCTTTTTACGGCATGATAATCGCCACGCTCATCGTTTTCGTGCTGATGCTAAACGGCTACGTCGGCAAGGTTACGAATTTCTCGCCGGCGGTTGCGATCGGAGCGTTTTTATTCGGCTTTGGTATCGTATTTGCGGGCGGATGCGAGTGCGGCTGGACGTATAGAGCCACCGAGGGGCAGCTACACTTTATGATCGTGGGCGTCGCAAACGTCGTAGGAACCATGGTGCTAGCCCTTAGCTACGATCTCATCCCGGCATGGATCAAAGACGGCCCGAAAATCCAGCTTTTAGAGGTATTCGGTCCGCTGGGCGGCTTAGCGGTAAATTTATGTTTATTCGTTTCGGCGCTGCTACTGGTGTTTATCTATAAACGAAATTTCTTTGCCAAAGGAGGCTACTAAGATGCATGAAGACGATTTTGAAATAAGCTATACGCTCGATATCCTGGGCGAGGCTTGCCCTATGCCCGCCGTCGCGACGCTAGAAATCCTACCGAAAATGAAAAGCGGCGAGGTGCTAGAAGTGCTTTGCGACTGCCCGCAGGCGATAAACTCGATCCCTTACGACGCGAGAAATAGGGGCTTTGAAGTGCTTAAAATCGAGCAAGACGGTCCGACGCTTAGATTTATCATCAAAAAGCCTTAGTTTAAATTTAGGCGCAGAGCAGGGTTTAGGCGCGCCCTGCTCTATTTTGCTACGGCGGGTGGGTAAGTTTGCCGATTGCAAAGTAAATTTTGTTCGCCCGGCCGCGTTTTGCTTATCTTGCGCGCTTAAATTTATGATTCGTGCGGTTTTCGTGATACCGAAAATTTACCCGCCGCGCGCGTATTTCGTACTTTTGCGTTTAAATTCGCAACCCGGAAAAACTCGGAGCAAATTTAAAGCGCGAAATTTGAAACCTAAACCCGACTCCGCTTTGCCAAAGCGCCGAAATTTCCCAATTTATCTTGCGGCGGTTAAATTTAAACCGACGCATTTTCGTATCTTGCTAGCGCTAAATTTAGCTGCAAATTTACTCAAATCTACTTCGCCAGCTCAAAAATCTCTTTGATATTTTCTTTCGTGTAGAGCTTGTCTTTGCGCCAGTTTACCGCGTAGTCATAGGCTAAATTTACGACTTCGTCCAGCGTTTCGCCCTCTATGCCGACGGCTTTTAGGCTAACTGGAGCTCCGATTTTAATAAGCCACGCTTTAAATGCTGCGATGCCTTCGTCGGCTGATTTTACGCCGAAAATTTCCCGCGCAAAACGCTCGAAAGCACTCAAATTTCGGCTCTTGTACCACTTCATCCACGCAGGCATTATGACCGCTAGACCCGCTCCGTGCGCGCAGTTTACGACAGCGCTCATGGCGTGCTCTAGCATGTGGTTTGGGTAGGAGTAGCCGTGCGTACCGACGTATGTTAGGCCGTTTAGCGCCATCGTCGCCGCCCAGGCAAACTCGGCTCTAGCATCGTAGTTGTCGGGACCAGCTAGTAAAATTTCAGTCGTTTTCATCACGGTTTTGATGTTGGCTTCGATGTAGAGGTTGATGGTATCAGGCTGTACTTTAGCCGTGAAGTATCCCTCGATGCTGTGCGCGATGATATCTGCGGCGGAGTAGACTAGATACTCGCGGCTAACGCTTGCTTGTAGCTGCGGATTTACGACTGAGACTAGCGGATATAGGACGTCGCCGTGGATGGAGAATTTTTGTTTTGTAGCTTCGTTTGTCACGACTGCGCCTGAGTTCATCTCGCTGCCCGTCGCCGCAAGGGTTATGACGTCAAAAATTTTTAGCGCGCGGCTTGGGTCTTTGCCTGTGAAAAAATCCCACACGTCGCCATCATATAGCGCGCCCGCAGCGATGGCTTTGGCGCTATCTAGACAGGAGCCTCCGCCTACGCTTAGCACGCTGTCGGCGTTAAATTTCCTAGCTAGCTCGATGCCTTCGTAAACTTTGCTTAGCACGGGGTTGCTAACTACGCCACCAAGCTCTATAAACTCTATGCCGTTTTCTTTTAGGCTCGCTGCGACCGTATCGAAGAGTCCATCTTTTTTGACGCGTTCGCTGCCGTAGATCAGTAGGGTTCTTTTAGCGTCAAATTCGCGCATATAAAGCCCGATATTTCGCTCTTTGCCTCTGCCGAATTCTATTTTTGTGGGGTTGTGAAAAGTGAAGTCAAACATCTCGTTCTCCTTAAAATTTTAGCCTCATTATAGCGATAAAAGCTAAAATTTAAGTAGAACGAGATTTACGGATCAGCGCTTATTCGCGCAAATTTCCAAAGTATTTGTCGTCGTTTTTCTCGACGTGCTTGATGTTAAAATGGACGAATTTATATCCGCCAAAAAGCGCCAAAACCCAAAGAAAAAGAAAAACTATCGCTTCTATCATTTTTATCCTTAATACGCGTGATGATCGCGCTCTATCTCGTCGGCCGTGATCTTTTTGCTATCCATCGCGCGCCAGACCGCGACGATATAGCCCAAAACTACGGGTACCAAAAAGCTTACGTAAAACATTACGTTTAGCGTGTAGTGGCTAGAGCTTGCGTTTTTGATAGTTAGCGAGCTTTGCAAATTTGAAAACGACGGATAAAACGCCGTATCTGCAAGGCCTGCTATCAAAAATAGCCCAGTAACCGTTAGTACTACACCCACGCCGTAAGGCACTACGCCGTAGATGCTTGTCGTAAACGCACCCTTAAATATACCAAAAAGCACGAGTCCGACGCCTATAACTATCATCGCTGCAACAAGCGGCATCTGGAGTAAATTTAGAGCGTATTTAAAGCCAACTAAGCTCACTACGCCGCTCTCGTCGTATGCAAAACCGGTCTTTGTAAATATCCAAGCGATGAATATCAAAAAGAACGGCAAAAATAAAATAGTATTTTTTAGCGCCGCTTTTCTGGCGTTGGCTCTTATCTCCGCATCGTCGATGTTATTGATGAGGTAGAGCGCTCCGCCCACGCGAGCTAGGAAAAACATCGCGATGCCTAGCGGATAGAGCATGATGTTGCCAAGCGCCTCAAGACCGCGAAACGGCGTTTGCCACTGTACGAAGTTGTGTTCGTTTAGTAAAAAGTCGCTTCCCGAAAAAAACGTGCTAACTGCCATGCCGATCAAAATAACGCCCAAAGAGCCGTTTATGAAAAGGAAAATTTCATAGGTTTTTTGACCTAGGAAGTTGTCCGGTTTTTTGCGGTATTCGTAGCTTACGGCTTGGAGGATAAAGCAAAACAAAATCGCCAGCCACACCCAGTACGCGCCGCCGAAGCTTGTCGCGTAAAACAGCGGAAACGCCGCAAAGCACGCGCCGCCAAACATTACGAGCGTAGTAAACGTAAGCTCCCATTTGCGCCCGATAGAATTTATCACCATGTCCTTTTGCAGCTCGTTTTTGCAAAGCCCAAAAAGCAGCGTCTGCCCTCCCTGAACGAACATCATAAACACCAGCAAACCGCCTAGCAAGCTAACTACGCACCACCAGTAAATTTGTAAAAATTCTAAACTAAGCATGGTTTTCAAATCCTATTTTTATCTGTTTTAGCATGATTTTTATCTCGGCTATCAAAAGCGCCGTAAATAAAACGGCAAATAGCCAGAACGAAATTTTGATGTTGGTGTCGGCTAAATTCGTCGCTCCCACGCCCACGGTCATGAGGTCTTGCACGACCCACGGCTGGCGCCCTACTTCGGCTACTATCCAGCCCGCCTCGATCGCCACTAGTCCTAGCGGGATACTAAATACGCACGCCCACAGTAGCTTTTTGAAATTTTCGATATCGTTTGCCATCGTAAGATACGTAACGACCAAAAATAAAGCCAAAAAGTAAGTACCAAGAGCCACCATCAAGTGAAAGCTATAAAACGTAATGCCGACCGGCGGTACTGCGCTTTCCGGGGATTTTAGGTATCCGTAGCCTAGAAATTTCATATTTTGAGCCAGAGTTTGCTCGGCTTGCTCCATCGCGGCTTTATCGCCCGATTTTTTAGCGGCGTTATAGCTAGCTAGCGCGCTAACGGCTAGCGAGCCTTTAGCCATCTTGCTTGCGACGCTCTCTATATTTTTCGCTTCGTTGCCGTAGACTAAATCCTCGATGCCCGGAGTAAAGCTATCAAATTTTCTAGTAGCCATGATTCCAAGCGCGTAAGGCACTTTTAGTTCGAGTAAAAACGCGTCCTTGCCGTCGCCCGGTTTTTTAGACGGATCTAGCACGCCCATCGCGACTAAGCCGGCGTTTTGCTCACCTTTATAAAGGCCTTCCATCGCGGCTAGTTTCATCGGCTGAGTACGAGCGACCTGATATGCGCTCTCGTCGCCGCTAAACATCAAAAATAGCGACGTAACGAGTCCAAAGCTTGCCGCTACGACGATGGATTTTTTAGCCATGACTAGGTGGCGTCCTTTTAGGATAAACCACGCTGAAATTCCTATCACGAAAAGCGCGCTAGCGACGTAGCCGCTAGTTACGGTGTGTAAAAATTTGATGATACCTACCGGGCTAAGTGCCACCTCGAAGAAATTCTCCATTTCCATTCTAGCCGTCGCAGGGTTAAATTTCATACCCACCGGATACTGCATCCAGCCGTTTGCGATGAGGATCCAAAGCGCGCTCAAATTTGAACCGATAGCCACGAGCCAGGTCGAGATGAGGTGAAATTTCTTGCTAACTTTGTCCCAGCCAAAAAACATAACGGCAAAAAACGTCGCCTCCATAAAAAATGCGAGCAAGCCCTCGATAGCTAGCGGCGCGCCGAAGATGTCGCCGACAAACCAGCTGTAGTTCGCCCAGTTGGTGCCAAACTCAAATTCCATTATGATGCCCGTAGCTACGCCGATGGCGAAGTTTATACCGAAGAGTTTGAGCCAAAATTTGGTGATTTTTAGCCACTGCTCGCTGCCGGTTTTGACGTAGATGCTCTCCATAATGGCGATGATAAAACTAAGTCCCAGCGTGAGCGGAACAAACAAAAAGTGGTAAATCGCGGTGAGCGCAAACTGCGCCCTAGACCAATCGACCGAAGCGATTTCAGACATTTTATTCCTTTGTCAAATTTGAAATTACGAAGTCGGCTTTAGCCTCGTCGCTTTCAAATTTAGAATTTAAACTTTCATCAAAGATAAATACTTTTAAAATCCCGAACATTATAAGCAGCTTGATGGCTATGACGAGCCACAGGCTCTTTCCGAGTTTCATGTTCCTAAAGCCGTCTATATACAAAGACGAGATATTTTTAATATATTTTTTAATCATAACTTAACATATTACAGAAATTTAACTTAAAATATAATTTTAAAGTTTTGATTTTATAAAATTATTTATGCTCTCAAGCGTTTATAAATTTTAAATAAGGTATAATCTCGCTAAAAATTTAAAAGGCGCGATATGCAAAAAAATCTAAACGAAACAAAGTATATTTTTATAACCGGCGGCGTGCTAAGTTCGCTAGGTAAGGGCATTGCGGCGGCTTCTATCGCCACGCTTCTTAAAAATACCGGACTAAAAGTAAGCATGCTAAAGGCTGATCCCTACATCAACGTAGATCCCGGCACCATGAGTCCGCTCGAGCACGGCGAGGTTTTCGTCACCGACGACGGCGCGGAGACGGATCTAGATCTGGGACACTACGAGAGATTTTTAGACGAGAGCCTAAGCCAGGATAACAACTTCACCACCGGCCGCGTTTATAGTTCCGTCATCGAAAAAGAGCGCAGAGGCGACTATTTAGGCAAAACGATCCAAGTCATCCCGCACATCGTAGGCGAGATTGTGGACCGCATCAAAAAGGCGGGCGAGGGTCACGACATACTGATCGTTGAAATCGGTGGCACGGTAGGCGACATCGAGGGATTGCCGTTTTTGGAGGCTATCCGCGCCCTTCGCATCGAGGTCGGCCGCAAACGCGCGATGAATATCCACCTAACTCTCGTTCCGTTTATCAAAGTTGCAGGCGAGCTAAAGACCAAGCCTACCCAGCACAGCGTCGGCGAACTGCGCCGTATCGGCATTAGCCCAGATATGATCATCTGCCGTGCCGAGCAGCCGCTAAACCGCGAGTTAAAAGATAAAATAGCCGCCAGCTGCGGCGTAGAGCGCAACTGCGTCATCGAGAGTATCGACTCGTCCAGCATCTATCAGGTGCCGCTTGCGTTTTATAACCAAGACGTCTTAACGCCGATCGCCGAAATTTTAAATTTGGGCGAACTGAAGCTTGATATGCGCAACTGGGACAGTCTGGTTAAGCGTATCATCGCGCCGACGAAAGAGACCACGATAGCATTTGTGGGCAAATACGTCGATCTCAAAGAGAGCTACAAGAGCCTGACCGAGAGTATAATTCACGCTGGTGCGAGCCTTGATGCGAGGGTAAATTTAAAGTGGATAGATAGCGAGAAAATCGAGCCTTCAAACGTCGATGAGCTACTAAAAGACGTGGGCGGCGTGCTTGTCGCCGGGGGTTTTGGCGAGCGCGGCGTGAGCGGCAAGATCGAGGCGATAAAATACGCCCGCGAAAACGGCGTGCCGTATCTTGGTATCTGCCTAGGCATGCAGCTAGCGCTCATCGAGTTTGCCCGCAACGTGCTAAAACTCGAGGATGCAAATTCGGTCGAATTTAAGCCCGAGTGCGTAAATCCTATCATATATCTCATCGATAGTTTCATTGACGCTCACGGTCAGACGCAGATCCGTACGCACCAAAGCCCGGTCGGAGGCACGATGAGGCTTGGCGCGTATACTTGCGACATTAAGCCCGGTTCGCTACTAAGCCAAATCTACGGCGGCGCAAAATGCGTCAAAGAACGCCACCGCCACCGCTACGAGGCAAATCCGAAATACAGAGCCGAATTTGAAGCAAACGGCTTGATAGTTAGCGGCGAGAGCGACGGGCTGATCGAGGCCGTCGAGCTTAGCTCGCCTGCGACGGGCGCTAAAAACTCGCATCCGTGGTTTGTCGGCGTGCAGTTTCATCCGGAGTTCACCAGCCGCCTAACAAATCCAAATCCCGTAGTTTTGGGCTTTATCAAGGCTAGCCTAGAAAAATCGAAATAATCAAATTTAGAGCTGCTCGGCTCTAAATTTCTTTCCTTTAAATTTAAAAATTTACGCCGCGTTTATTATTTTAAAACGTTAAATTTGTAAAGAGTATCAATTCTGTAAAGCTCTTAAACCCGCATCAGACCCGTAATTTCGCCGCTTTGTTTACAATTATAAGAAATTAAATTTCAAAAAGCTATAATTTGTGCATTAGAAAATAAAAAAGAAGGAAAAAGATGAAATTTGAACCAAAATTTAGCCTTTTTTGCGGCGCGATAGGGGTAAATTTGACCCCCGAGGCGAGCGAAAATTTAGGCAAAAACGGTAGCAAGGCGGCGAAATTTGACGGCGAGGCTTACGCAAAAGCCCGTCAAAACGATGTTAAATAAGGAAAAGATAAAGGAATTACTGAACCAGAGATTTGAAAAGGACATTCACAAAAAACTTTCAGAAATTCCTACGCCTGATGCATTAAAGGACGTATTTAAAGGTGCCGAGCGCATAAAGCGTGCAATCGAGCGAAACGAAAAGATTGTCATCGTAGGCGACTACGACGTGGACGGCGTGATCGCTAGCGTCATAATGGCCGAGTTTTTCGATGATTTGGGCGTTAGCGAGTATTTCGTGCGTATCCCAAATCGCTTTAGCGACGGCTATGGGCTAAATCCGCAAATCGTCGAGGAGATCGCGGACGCAGGGCTCATCGTGACCGTAGATAACGGCATCTCGGCAAACGACGCGGCTCAAATTTGCAAGCAAAAAGGCATCGATCTCATCATCACCGATCATCACATGCCGCCCGACGTCCTGCCCGAGGCCTATGCGATCATAAACCCGAAGCAAAAGGATTGCCACTTTCCAAACGTCGAAATCTGCGGCGCTCAGGTCGCGTGGTATCTAGTGGGCGCACTAAAAGACGTGTGCCGCATCAACTACGATATGGGTAAATTTCTCGATCTCCTCGCCATCGCGATAATAGCCGATATGATGGAGCTTCGCGACCTAAACCGCATCCTGGTTAAGCTTGGCGTAAACCGCCTAAACAGCTCGCGCAGGCCCGCATTTACGGCGATAAAACAGCTTTACGGCAAGGATAAATTTGAGTGCGACGACATCAGCTTTCTCATCGCGCCGCTCATCAACTCCTCGGGCCGTATGGACGATGCGAGCGTGTCTTTTGAGTTTTTGCGTGCTAAAAACTTAGACCGCGCCTGCGAATGCCTCGACACCATCGTGAGCTTTAACAACTCGCGCAAGGAGGAGGAGCGCACGCTTTTTGAGTGCTCGCTAAAGGACGTGCGCGAGGATGAGCACATCATCGTGACGTGGGGCAGGGGCTGGCACGAGGGTGTCATCGGTATCGTCGCATCGCGTCTTGCAAAGCAGTTTAAAAAGCCCGCCATCGTCTTTAGCATAGACGAAAACCGCGCCAAAGGCAGCGCTAGAAGCGTGGGTAAGCTAGACATCCTCTCGCTCATCGCTAGCCACGAAAATTTACTCGCGGGCTACGGCGGACACAAGGGGGCGGCCGGCATCGTGATAGATCCGGCAAATTTAGAAGCGTTTAAAAACGCTATAAATAGCTCGTGTATGCTGATGGATTTGCACGAATTTAGCGCGTTTGACGAGCCTCTGGGCGAGATAGAAGCCGGCGAAGTGGACTTCGAGCTACTTGAAATTTTGGAGCATTTCGAGCCATACGGACAGAAAAATCCGCGCCCGCTCTTTGAGATAAAATCCGCCGTCGTCAAAAACAAAAAGCTAATCGGCAGGGAGCAAAATCACCTAAAACTCATCCTGCAAAAAGACGGCAAATGCCTCGAGGCGCTGTTTTTTAACTTCACTCGCGAGCCGCATGCCGGCGAGAGCATAGACCTCGTTTTTTCGGTATCGAAAAACTCGTTTCGAGGACTCGTTACGCCGCAGCTGCTGGTAAAAGAGATTTTGTAAATTTAATCTCGGTTTCGTTTAGCTCAAATTTGATGAAACCGAGATTACTTAAATTTATAATTCTAATCCGTTAAAGTTACTTTCCTACACACTTAACGCAAACGACCGAAATATCAGGGTTTGAGCTAAATTTCACACAAAATAATTAACATTACATAAATATTCATACTTTATTTAAGTTTATTTTTGCTTCAATTTCAATATTAAATATTAATTTTGCAGGAGCGAAAATGAAAATTTCTTACGTTTTGGCACTGGCCATGGCGTCAAATTTGATGCTTAGCGCCGAGGAGACGATAAGCCTGAGTCCCGTTACCGTCTCGTCAAAAATGCAAAAATCAGCTCTAGACGAGCCTACAAACGCCCAAATAGCCGGAAAAGACGCGATACTGGAAAACAGCGACATCGCCAAATCGCTTTCAAATTTGAACGGCTTTACGATGGAGCGCAAAGGCGGAGGCGGCAGCGAGGTTTATTATCGCTCGCAAACGGCGGCTAGGCTGCCCGTACTTATCGACGGTAGCACGCTAAACGGCGGCTGCGGCATGCGCATGGATACGCCCATCACCTACATCTCGGCGCAAAACTACAGCTCGGTTCGTATCGTAAAAGGCCCGCAAGACGTCAGATACGGTGCGCTCATTAGCGGCGGTATATTTTTCGATAGGGAGATAGCAAGGCTGTCAAAACCGAGCTTCGGAGGGAACGTAAGTGTGCTGGGCGGCAGCTTTAAGCGGTTTGAAACTACTGCGGACGTAGCGGCGGGAAATGAGCTGGGCAGTATAGAGGTCTCTGGCGGACACTATGAGAGCGGCGATTATAAAAGCGGCGGCGGACAGAAAATGCATACGCACTATAAACGCAACAGCGTCTCGCTAGTAGGCACGCTAACGCCCACGGAAACTACCGCCTTGCAGCTAAGCGCGGATCTGGGCGAGGGCGAAGCGGCGTATGCGGACAGGATGAGGGACGGCATACAGTTTGACCGTAAGTCTTTCGGACTCAAATTTGAACAAGACGTCGGCGAGCACAAAATCAGGCTAAGCTCGTACTATCATCAAATCGATCACATAATGGACAACTTCACCATGCGTCCGGTGGTGCCGGGCACGGGGCGCGGCAAGGGATATAGCATCAGCCACCCGATACGCGATATGTATGGCTTTAAGCTAGAAGGCGAGCTAAATTTCGACAATCTAACAAGCTATCTTGGCGCTGGGTACTCTGAGGACGTATTTAAGTGGAGAGGCGCTGGAACGGGCGGAGCCGGCGTATCTAAAGCCGAAATGGACGCAGCCGTATCAAAGCCGCACGTAAAAGAGCGCAAGGTAACGTATAAAACGATATACACCCAAAACGAATACGTCCTTGAAAACGACTACGGGCTTTTTGGCGGACTTAGGCTGGACGCGGGCGAGAGAAAACTGTTAAAAACGCATAAGAGCAGAAAAGAAAATTTATTCGCAGGCTTTTTTAGATACGAAAAATATCTGCAAAATTTAACGCTTTATGCAGGACTAGGGCACGCCCAAAGGATGCCCGATCACTGGGAAACAAATAAGGACGCGAACTTAGAGCTACGTAAAGAAAGAAATACTCAGCTGGATTTTGGCGCAGTGCTAAAAGATCAAAACTACGAACTAAGCGCAAATTTCTTCGTCTCAAAGATGGATGATTATATCATGCTAAAATATAATCCTATGGGCATGTCCTCAGACGCCTTTAATACCGACGCCCTGCTATACGGCGGCGAGATCGAGGGCACTACGCTGCTAGCTGATATGTTTAGGCTGGGGGCGGGAGTATCCTACGTCTACGGCAAGGTGACTAAAAATGCAGGAGACCTAAAAGACGGCGACGCGCTGCCTAAGGTTTCGCCTCTAGCGTTTAAACTAAGCGCCGGTTTAGAAAAGCCAGACTGGTTCGTCAAAGCCGACTTCTACACTAACGCGTCGCAAAACCGCGCGCAAAAAGGCTACGGCGACGTGGGCGGCATGGACCTGGGCAAGAGCGATAGCTTTTGGACGCTGGGGCTAAGCGCGGGCTATAAATACAAAAATTATCAATTTTTGCTAGCGGCGGAAAACCTAAACGACGCCAAATATGCCTATCATAACTCAAAAGGCGGCTACGGCGGCGGTATCGCAGGCTACGAGACTATCCCCAACGGCACGAGGCTTTATGAGCCGGGTAGAAGCTTTTGGGCGAAATTTAAGGTGCATTTTTAAGGCGTAGCTTGGTTAAATTCGGTGCGGTTTGGGTTTGGATTATTTTCTCTCGGAACTGCGCCGAATTTATGCTAATATTAAATTTGCCGCGTTGGGATTTTGGCGATATTTTGTTTATTTTGGCGGGTTTTTAAATTTGAAGTCAAATTTAACCAAAGCGAGCATTAAATTTGGCAAATTTGGAGATTTTTATAGTGATGTAAAGAAATAAATTTAAAAATGGCGGAATATCTAACTAGAAAATTTGATAGAAATTTCGGGGAAAGCCCCCGAAATTTAAGCTCTTTTATTCTCCAAGCGACTTAAAACGGGTTTTAAAAACTCGTCAAATTCATCTTGCGTTAGCACTCTTTTGCCTAGTTTTTCCTTGCACTCTTTACCGAGCTCGCAAAGCACCTCGCGGTTTGCGATGCTTTGGGCCTTGCCGTGCCTTGCTAGCACCGTATTTAGCTCGTGTTCCTCTGAGAAATTAACCAACTCGCGATCTGTTGCCATTTTAGCTCCTTTGCTAAGAATTTGTATGATGATTATACAGTTTTAGGTTTAACGTATGGCAAAATTTCGCGGCGAGCGGGTTTGCGTAGTCAAATTTAAAAGCCGCACTCATAAAATAACGGCGTTAAATTTGCCGCTCGGCGCTACTCTATCCCGCCCAAAAGCGGCACAAATAAGCACTCATCAAGCGCTTTTTGCGTTATCTCGCCGCGAGCGTCCTTTGTAAATTTGACGATAAACTGCTTGCCGTCTTTTTTGATAGGAGCTACTAAAATGCCGCCGTTTTTTAGCTGATTAAAAAGCGTCTGTGGCACCTGTTGCGTCGCCGCCGAGAGTAAAATTCTGTCGTATGGCGCGTAGCTTTTCCAACCGACGTTTCCGTCGTCAAAACGCACGTGGACGTTGTGGATTTTAAGCGCCTCAAAGCGTTTTTTGGCTTCGCTCGCGAGCTTTTCGATGCGTTCGACGCTAAAAACCCTGTGCGCCAAATGCGACAAAATCGCCGCCTGATAGCCGCTACCGCAGCCGATCTCTAGGGCGTTGTCGATATCTTCGGCTTCGAGCGCTAGCGTCATTTTGGCTACCGTTAGAGGCGAGCTGATCCATTGATTGCCGCCGATTGGCTGGGCGTCTAGGCTGTACGCGTGGCGCGTGACAGGCGCAAAGATCTCGCGCGGAGTGTCGCAAAGCGCCTTATAAAGCGAGGGCGTCAGAGTGAGTATATCGCCGATCTCATCGGCCATGTTTGTGCATTTTGATTTTTCTAGAGCGGTCATAAAAGTCCCAAATTTCGTTTGGTTTCAAGGATTAAATTTGCGTCGAATTTAGCCTCTTTCGCAAATTCGCCGCTCGGCAAAAACACGCCCGAAAACTCTAAATCAAGCGAGCTTGCGGCTACGACGTAGCAGCTGTTAGCAAGCGCTAGAGCCTTGCAAAGCGTAAGATATGCGTCCTCTCGCGCCTCGCCCCACATGGCTGGCACTAGGATGACGTCGCAGCCCTTTAGCTGCTGCCAAAGATGGGCAAATCTAAGCTCAAAGCAAATGAGAACGCCGATTTTTAGCCCTTTAAAATCAAAAGGCTTTATCGCGGACTCGTCTCCCGCGGCAAAAATTTCGTGCTCTAAATTTGGGCGAAAAAGCTTTGATTTATTTTGCGCATAAAAGACGTTTTGGCTGTTTAGTAGGATAAATTCGTTGTAAATTTCGTTTTTTTGCGCCTGCGTGATCGAAATTTGCGCTAGACCTTTGGCGCGGTTTAGGCTCGTTAGATGCGTGAGTCCGAGAAATTTATCAGGGCTTAGCGCTTCTTGCATGGCTTCAAAAAGTATAGCGTCAAAGCTGCCGATAGAGCCGCCTAGCATCGCGCGGTTTGCGCCGCTAAAAAATCCGTCGAAGTCATACCCGCTCACGCACAGCTCGCTAGCTAAGATGACCGAGTTTCTGGGTGCGGCAGCGATTTTTTCTAGTAGTTCGTCTTGTCTTTGCTGGCAGGTAGGCGCAGTTAGGACGATAGGGCATAAATTTGGACTAAAAGTCGTCAAAACTGATGCTTCCTTTGCTATAGTTGGTCACTTTTGCTTCAAAGAAATTTGACTTCTGGTCGTTAAATTTAGCGAAATCATCGACCCATTTGATCGGATGAGGGACGTTGTAGCGGCGCTTTAGCCCGATCGCGACTAGGCGCTGATCGATGAGGTAGCGGATGTATTGCTCGATGATGTCGTCGGTAAAGCCCATGATCTGGTTTTGCGTGATGTATTTGCCCCATTTGATCTCAAGCTCGCCCGCGCGCTCGAACATATCGTAAATTTTAGCTTCCGTTTCAGGCGTGAAAAGATCGGGACGCTCGGTGCGGACGCTGTTTATCATGTTTTGAAATAGCAGTAGATGCGTGATCTCGTCGCGCTGGATAAAGCGAATCATCTGCGCGCTACCTAGCATCTTGCCCGCACGCGCCAGCGCATAAATCGCCGTAAAACCGCTGTAAAAATAAATGCCTTCTAAAATTTGATTCGCCACCATGGCTAGCAGTAGCTTTTCGTCCGTAACCTCGCCCGCTAGTTCCTCGTAAACGCTTGAGATATAGTCGTTTTTCTCACGTAGCACTTCGTCGTGCTTTTCCATCTCGTAGATCAGGTCGGTGTTGTCGCAGATGGCCTCGACCATGACGGCGTAGGACTTGGAGTGGTTGGCCTCCTCGTAGGCTTGGCGCGCTAAACAGGCGTTGATTTCGGGTGCGGTGATGTATGGGTTGATGTTGTCGGCTAGGTTGTTTGTCTGGAAGCTATCCATCGAGATGAGTTGGCTCCAGACTAGGTCGTACATGCGTTTTTCAGCCTGTGTGAGGTTGTAGGCATAGTCGCGTACGTCGTCGGTTGTGTCGACCTCTTTTGGAAACCACGTGTTAGCTTCCATTAGGTCCCAGAGCTTTAGCGCCCACTGGTATTTTGCCTTGGTGAAATTTAAAATGCCGTGCGGATTGCCGTTAAAGACTCTTCTGTCGGTCAAATTTTCATTTGAGCCAGGGTTGTAGATTCGTTTTCGGTTCATAATTTTTTTCTTTATTTGGTAAATTTTCGGGGCTGATTTTAGCTAAAAAATTATTTAGATATCTTGAAGTAGACTATTTTATCGCGTTAAATTTGGCTTTACGGTTGCAGCTAAAATTAAAAAACCCGCGTCAAATTTGCGGGTTAAATTTAGCGCTTTAGCTCGATTGCGCGCTGGAGCATTTCGTTGCTAGTGGTTATGCTTTTGGCGTTAGCATCGTAGGCTTTTTGCGTGACGATGACCTCGGTTAGAGCCTGGGCTAGATCGACGTTTGACTGCTCGAGCGTACTGCTGGCGATTTTGGCGCCGTAGATGCTTTTGCCGCCCGCGTCCTTGTAGAAAAAGGCGGCGCCCGAATTCGCGCTTTGCGAATAGATATTATCGCCCATTTTTGCAAGGCCTTGCTCGTTTTGGAAGTGATAGAGAGCGACTTTGCCGACGGAGCGGACTTGGCCGTTTGTAAACTGCGCCAAGATATTTCCAGAATCGTTGGTGTAATAATCCTTTAAAATACCCTCGCGTACGCCGTCTTGAGCGATCGAGATACTTTTGGCTTGAGACGTGCTAGTGACGCCTGAGTAAATTTGACCCGCAGCCACGGGAGTGCCGAAGTCTAGCTCGATTTGCGAGCCGTTATTATCTAGAGCGCTTAAAGTAGAGCTAACAAGTCTACCTTCGTGATCGAAATTTAGCTCGCCGTTAGTATTTGAGACTACTGCGCCGCTTGCGTCTTTTACGGTCGCCGCCGCATCCCAAACCGTACCGTTAGCGCTCTGAGGTACGCGTTTTGTTAGCGTTAGCTCAAGTTTATTTTTCGTGCCGTCCGCATTTAAAAGCTCGGTTACGAATTTTTCTTGATTTGCCGCTTCTTTAGTAGTGTTTATTTTTGCAGTCAAATTTGGAGCGGTCGTTAGATCAAAATCTCTTTCAAATTTTTGACTTATGCTCCAGTTGCCGTTTTCATCGATTGGAGCGCTAAATTCAGCCGTTTTACCGTTCGCGTCGGTTGCTGTTACGGTGACCAGATCGCCTTTTCTAGGGCGGGTTATCGTATCGTCAGCCGTGACTCGCCCGCGTAAATTTATAGTTCTAGAGGGGTTATCTATACTGCTATTATATGTAGCGTTATCGACTGGCAAAGTGGTTGGCTCGGTTTTAAAAGATGAGTCGAGATTTCCTTTAAAGGTTACCTTTGAAGTCGGTTTGGTCGGTAGATACAAAAACTCAGGCAAGCGAATTTTACCCTGGGAGCCGATGTTGCCGACGTCAAGGTCTGTAGTATCGGCGCCTAGAGTGTAGGCCTGCGTAACTGCAGCCGTGCTGTTTACTCTACCGAAAGCCTCTATCGCGCCCTGGCTTGGAGTGACTTGCGTTAGCGTATTTTGCGTTCCTAGTACGTAGTTGCCTTGATTTGTTACGAGATATCTTTCTTTATCTACGCCAAAGCTACCGGCACGCGTATAGTATGTGCCAGAGCCGTTCGTTACGCCAAAAAACCCCTTGCCACCGATCGCCATATCTAATACGTTATCGGTTTTCATAAACGGACCTTGCTTGTAAAAGCTAAGCGCCGTCGTCATGCCGGTGGCACCGAGGCCGACTTGATCCTGCGTCGGATTATTGCCCGCAGCAAAGGAGGTTTGGTAAAAAATGCTCTTAAATTCAGGTATCGAAGCGGTAAAGCCGACGTTGTTTATGTTGGCGATGTTGTTCGCCCAAACGTCCATGCTAAACCCCTGCGTTCTGACGCCGCTAACGCCGTTATATAGGCTTCTTACCATGGATTTATCCTTTTTTCGGCTCGGTAAATTCTTTGACTTTGTCGATGCTGACGTATTGTCCGCCGACCTTTACCTGTGCGACGCCGTCGATAAATTTGACGCCCTCTACGAGATAGTTGCCTACGCCGCCGGTTTTAGCGCCGCCAGCGTGATCGACGTAGTTTATCTCTACGGAGTAGGTGCCTGCTTTTGCGTCGTTGCCTGCGCTATCCTTGCCGTCCCACTCAAAGGTATTTGCGCCCGCTTTTGCTTCGCCAAACTCTAGCGTTCTTACGAGTTTGCCAGTATTGTCTCTTATGTTTATCGTGCCGCCTTTTGCCGCGCTTTCTAAAAATCCCGCAAATTTGACGCCTGCGCCTTCTTCTTTTACTATGCCGCTGTCGCCGATTTTAGCCATCTTGCCAAGCACTCCGACGGCGTACATATTTGTGCTATTTTTTAGCTGGTCGGCTAGCTTTTGCATCATTTTATTCGTATTTTCTTGCATTTCAAGCGAGGCTAGCTGACTAGTTTGAGTTAGCATTTTTTCCGTGTCCATCGGGCTTGTCGGGTCTTGATACTGAAGCTCGGTCAAAAGAAGTTTCATAAAAGCGTCCTTGTCTAGCTGGGCGTTTGGATTGGTGCCTGCGGCCTTTTGTAGGGCGTCCGCCGATTTTTTAGCGGCTTGGTTGTTTACCGTGAAGTTATTGGTTTCTAGTCCGTTTGACATCTTTTATCCTTTAAATTTTTATATCTCAAGCAAATTTGATTCCAAATTTACACGTAGCGTGGAACTACGAGCTCTAAACGAGGTGCCACAGGTTCGCTTTGCTCGGCGTCGTCGGAGCTAAATTTGGAGCCTTTGTAGCTCTTTTGTCCTTGCTCTTTTTTAGGTTGATTTTGATCGCTAAAGTTCATCTCAAGCTCCGTAAAACCCATATTTACGAGGCTGTTTTTAAACTCGGCCTGATTTTGTAAAAACAGGTTCATCGTCTGCGTGTTTGAGCTAAAATTTATGTGCAGATTGTTGCCGCGATTTACCATCGTGATCTCGACTTCGCCCAAATTTAGCGGATTTAGCGTGATGTTAAAGCGCATAAACGGCGATTTGTAGGCTGCAACCTGCTCTTTTAAATTTGAGCTAAAGTTATCAAACGTCTCGCGCACGGCCTGGAAATTTCTGCTTTGCGCCTTGGCGTTTGAGATGACGTCTTTTACCATCGCGTTTAGCTCGCTGTTTTCGCTGTTATCGCTTTGGGTCTCGGTTAAAATTTGCTCCTCGGCGTTTTCGCGCTCGGGAAATAGCAAATTTTGCAAATTTATCTTTTTAGAGTCTTGACCGAGCACAGATTTTTCGCTTTTTGCGGCGGTTAAATTTAGCTCGCTTTCGGCTTTGAGGTTTGGCTTATCGTCTTTTAAATTTGTCTCTTTTTCGCCATCGTTTTTTACCGCTTCTTTTATGATTTTGGAGTTTTGAGCCAAATTTTGCACGTCTTGCGCTTTTGCATTGGCGTCTTTGGGCTGGGCTTTGTTTTGCTCTTCTTGTACGGCGGCGAGTAGTTTATTTAGCGTATCTTTGGGCTCTGGCTCGTTTGCGTTTATGGCCTCTTCGACCTTATTTTTTAGCTCGCTAAATACAAAATTTTTCTTAGGAGTTACGGGTTCAAAGAAATCTTTTTTTGCCAAACTCGGAAACATCTCGCCTAGCTCGTCGGCCTGAGCTTGCGTTACTTCGATATTTTCTAGACCTAAATTTAGCTTGTTTGTGATCTCGATGAGCTCGTTTAGATTTTTGGCTCCCCTTAGCTCGTTTAGCGTCGTTTCGCTTGAGAGTGCTTTGGCTAAGCGGTTTTCGAAATTTGGAAATTTGCTGATTTTCTCGCCGCCGCTAAGCATCTCTAAAATTTGCAAAAGCTGCATAAAAGTCGCGTTTTCAAACAAATTTTCCGCCGCTTCTTCGCCTAAAATTTCTTTTACGTCCGTGCTTTGAATAGGCGCTTTGGTTTGCCCGTTTTGAGCCGTTTGGGCGGATAAATTTACGGCTTTTGCCATCTCCTTTAGATCTTTTTCGCTTAAATTTTCGCCTTTTTTAGCGGCCGCGTCTAGCACCATAGAGAGAAATGCGCCGTCTTCTTTACCGCCTTTTTGCGAGCTTTTACTCTGTTTTTTCACGCCGCCTTTGATACTCGCGTCAAAGGACAAAATATCGTTTTGAGTAGTCTGCATAAAAACCCTTTAAATTTAACTTTCAAAGGGTATGCAAAAATCGTTCCTAATCGTTTCGCAGAAAAACTCGCCTCGTTTGAGGCGAGTTTGGGAGATTAAAATCGGAGATTAAAATTTATATTTAGCCGTTAGCGTCGCTCTAATGCCCTCGCCGTAGTAGCAATAATATCCGTCGCAACCGGAAAAATACTCTTTGTCGGTTAAGTTATTGACGTTTAGTCTTACGCTTAATTTTTTATACTCGTATTCCGCCATAGCGTCTAGCAGGGTATAAGAAGGGCTTTTATAGCCGCTTGCCGAGCCGTCCGGGATAGAGCTTACGTATCTAACGCCCGCGCCTACTTTTAGGCTTTGGTCGGCGGTTAGGCTAAATTTATACGTTATAAATGAAGAGAGCGTGTTTTTAGGTATTAGAGCCGTTTGAGTTACGATATCGCCGTTTACTCCGTCGTGAGTTTTTGCGCTAAAATAATGCGTATAGGCCGCGATCCAGTTTATATCGTCGGTTAAATTTACGTTCGAGCTTATTTCTAAGCCTTTGGTTCGTTTTTTACCGGCTTGGCTTTGGATATATAGGCCCCCGACCATACCGCCCACCAGAGCGTTTTTCTCTTCTATATCAAAGTATGCGAGGCTAAATTCTCCGTCTATAAATTCTGGCAAGTATTTTACGCCCGTTTCGTATTGTCTGCCTTCGATAGGTTTGTATCCGACCGCGCTGTTGCTTCCTACGATGGGAGTAAAGCTTTGAGAGTAGTTAAAAAACGGCATCAATCCGATCGCGTCGAAGTTATACATTACGCCCGCTTGATAAGTGGTTTTGGATATTTCGTAGTTATTTTTCGTGCCTAGCGTATCGGAGTCCTCTTTTAGCTTGTCGCGTCTAACGGCAGCGTTTAGGATGAGGTTGTCAAAAAGCGTCGCTTGGTTGCTAAAATAAAAGCCCAGTTGCGACTGATCTACGTCGTATCTTGGGGCGCTACTAGGTCTAGCTACGCTTACTCTATCGCCGATAGTCCAAGGCGTCGTGCTAGAAAAGCCGTAAATTCCGTCCGCTTTTATTTTTCGGTAATCAAAGCCGAACGTGGCTAAATTTTTGACGTTTTCGCCTTGAAATTCATAGCTCAAGCGGTTGTCGAACGTATGAGACTTCACGTCCGCATCGACTAACGTAACGCCGAAACTGCCCACGTATAGCGTAGCGAGCTGCTCTTTGTCTTCTTTGTTAAATTTATAGCTCGACGCGAATTTTAAATTGTCCGTAAAATTATGCGTTAGCTCGTAGCCGGCCGTATACTGCTCTCTTTTTAAAAAGTCGCTGCTTGAGCTCGGATTTACGCTGCGAGATACTTTCGTTACGTTCGGATAGGGATAAAACGCCGTCACGCCCGTGCCGTTATCTTTGGTATAGCTTGAAAGTAGCGTCAGCGTCGTTTCGTCGCCGAGCAAAAACAGTAAAGACGGAGCGATATAATAGTGTTCGTTGTGCGTAAAATCGACGTCGCCGTGTTTTTTCTCGTAATTTCCGACTAAGCGAAATTTGACCCTATCGGTAAAAAGCTCGTCGCTCGCGTCAAAGAAAATTCCGCGTTGATTTTTGTTGCCGATCTTAAATCCGACCTCGGCAAAAGGCTTAGCCGTCGGACGCTTGCTGACTAAATTTATAACTCCGCCCGCGCTTGAGGCGCCGTATAAAAGCGAATTCGCGCCCTTTACGACCTCGATACTTTCAAGCCCGTAGATATCGTGCTGAGCGCCTAAATATCCGCCTTTGTAAGGCGTAGAACCGTCAAGCGTAACCGTCGCGTTAAAGCCCCTTAGCTTTAGCCAATCGGTCGTATCCAAATCCGTTCCGTAGGGATTTATGAAGCCCGCTTCGTATTTAACGGCATTATCGAGTTGGCTTGCGCCTTGTTCGGAAATTTTATCTTGCATTATCGCAGTAGTGGTTCCGGGCTGCATAAAGTCGATTTTTCCGCTGCCTTTGGCTACAGAGCCCACGACGCTTACTTCTTCGAGAGCTACGCTATCGGCGCCCAAAGCGGCGACCGCGCTCAAACTTAAGGCTAAACCCAGCCTAAAACTATTTTTCATTTTGTCTCCTTTTAAAGTTTATTTTAATTTTCTGGCCACCGATACGAAATAGGCGCTTCCGATAATGGTAGCGACGAGCCCCGAAGGTATCTCGTAAGGAAAAATAAGCGTCCTGCCTAAAAAGTCGGCCGTTACCATCAATATCCCGCCGATAACAGACGCGGTTACGATTTGCAAGCGCGGCTTGCGAAAGCCCAAAAACGACGCTATATGCGGAGCTAGCAAGCCAACGAAACTAACCGGGCCTATGTTAAGAGCCGCTAACGCGCTTATGCCCGCGCAAAATAAAAACAGTATCGTTCGGTATCCCGGGACGTTTACTCCCAAGCTCGAAGCGGTCGCGTCGCCTAAATTTAAAAGCTCGATTTGCCTGGAATAATAAAGCGCGAATAAAACGCTAGCTACCGCCGCGATAAATAGAGCAGCAGCCCACGCTGTCGTAACCGAATAGGTACTCCCCGACGCGTAGCTCATAAAGTTATAAATCCTGCTATCTCCCGTCGCGAGCAAAATTTTCTCTACTGAGCTAACAAACGCCATTATAGCTATGCCCGTTAAAATCACCTTGTGCGGCGACATTTCGTTTTTGTAGTTTACGGCTACGGTAAAGCAAAGCATGGCGCAAGCGCCAGCGATACCTAGCGGCACGGTCAAAAACGGCGCTAAAAACATAGCCGCCAATACGCCAAGGCTCACGCCGGAATTCATCCCCAAAAGCTCGGGAGAAGCCATTTGATTTTTGCTTAGACGCTGTAAAACCGTTCCCGCGACGCCCAGTATCACGCCACTAAAAAGCGCGGCCGCTACTCGGTTTATACGCACGCTTAGTATCTCTTGGCTAAAATTTCCGACCCCGAAAAATAGCGAAAACAAGCAGGCCGCGACCAAAACAGCTAAAATAACGGGCAATACGAAAGCGGCGTTTGCTTTTACTGCCGAGCCCGCGTCGCCGTCTTTTGCGGATACTTCGTTTTTATGGACGCCGCGTATTATTAGCCATAAAAGCAAAGGCGCGCCTAAAAACGCGCTTATGCCTCCTGCCGGTAAATTTACGCCCGTTAAATTTAAAATCACGATCAAAATTTCGTCCGTAACGCCCAAAAGTAACCCGCCGCACAAGCCGCAGCAAATTAGCTTTTTTGCGAAATTATCGAATTTAAATCTATCTGCTAGCGTATAAGCCCCAAGCCCTACGAATGCGATGATGCCGACGAAAGCTACCGTCAAAGCGGTGAGATAAGCGGCTATCAAAAGCCCCGTCGCGCGTATTAAATTTACGTTTACGCCAAGAGCCTTGCAAGCGCTATCGCCCAAAACAAAAAGGTGAAACGAGCGAGAAAATATAAAATAGCCGCTAAAGCCGGCAAAAAATAAACTAGCATGGAGTAAAAATTAAACGCGCCGTCTTGCGCCAAATCCCCGCTCATCCAAACCGCGACGAAAAAGCTCTCTTCTTGAAAAAAGATCATTAAAAGCGAGGTCAAAGATCCGAAAAATAAACCGATTATAAGTCCCGATAGCGTCGTGGTAAATACCGAAAATCCGCGCCCCGAAGATAATGCGAAAAGTATTGCTAGCGCCGCGACCGCGCCGACGAAAGAGCTCGCGACGGCACTAAGTCCCAGATGCGGAAAGAAAAGAGCGCCCGCTAGCATAAAAAATCCCGCGCCGCTACCCACTCCGAGCGTACTATCGCTTGCTAGCGGGTTATGCGTTATTTGCGCCATCAAAGCCGTAGCCGTAGATAAAAACAGTCCGCTTAAAAACGCGACGCCTATTCGCGGTAAAATATAATTTAAAACGACTAAATTTTTGACGTTTTGGTCGAAATCTTCCAGTAAAATCGCCTGCGAGGCGACTGCGGCGATACCCAAAACGACGAAACCGATCGAAAAAATCGTAAGTAATTTTTTCATTTTCGGGGATCTTGATTTAGGTTTTGAGCCAGCTGCGTAGCAAAGCGCCGCATGCTTAAAATCGAGCCCGCGCTCCAAATCGGACTCGTCTGAATACTATTTTCAAAAAACCCTAGAGCTCGAAACAGCCCGTTAAATTTAAGCTCGCGCTTAATATCGAGCGGATTTGGTTCGACGATAACGAGTCGCGAGTTTTTAGGAAGCTTAAAAAGCGAAGTGATCGGCACCGTGGCTATACCCCACAAATTAAACGTAAATTCTTTAGGCGCGGCGTTTTTTAGCCCCATTTTTTTCAGGCTTACTCCGTATATGCTGTTTTCTCCGTAAATTCTCAAATGCTTGCTGTCTATAAACTGGATCGTCGCGATAGGTTCGTTTGAAAAACGCGCGAGCTCGGCGCGTAAATTTTTAAAAAATTCTTCGTTTTCTCGTATGAGATTTTGTGCTTCTTTTTCTCTTTTTGCGATTTTGGCGATACGATGCGTCGCGTCCAAAATATTTTCGTATAAATCCCCTTCTTTATACGCGTCTACGACCTCTACTCGCGCGTATTGGGCTAGGGCGTTTTTGTTAAATTCAAAAAAGGACGGAATGATGATAAAATCGGGCTTTAGCTTGATTAGCGCTTCTAGATTGGGCTGCATTCTAAGCCCTAGATCGACCGCGTTTTCTACGCTTGGTTCTTTGACCCAAATTTCATAGTTTCTTTTATCTCCGATAGCCGCTACGTCGTATCCGATAGACCTCAATATCTCCGCCGCCGTCCAATCTACCGCTACGATTTTAGGGCTTAAATTTTCCGTTTCTTGGGGTAAATTTCGAGCGATTAAGGCGGTTAAAGTAAAAATAAATACGAAAAAAGCGCGCATCAAAAAACCGCCGCCAGTCGGTTTTGGGTAGGATGAGGAACGATGCTCGCCTTTACGCCGTAAATTTGCGCCAGGCGCTCGCTATTCATTATCTCTTTTGCATCGGCGTTAAAGATCACCTCGCCCTTTTTCAAGGCTATGAGATAATCGCAATATGTAGCGGCTAAATTTATATCGTGAATAACGATAATAACGCCTTTTTTGAGTTCTTTGCCCAGCCTGGAAATAAGTTGCATAACCTCGATCTGAAAAGAGATATCAAGCGGAGCCAAAGGCTCGTCTAAAAGCAAAAAATTGCTTTGTTGAGCCAGTAGCATCGCCAAAAACAACCTAGAACGCTCGCCGCCGGATAAGGTGCGCACCTCTTGGTCTTTAAATTTAAGCGTTCCGGTCGTCTCCAAAGCCTCCAAAACTATGCGTTCGTCGTTTTTTTCGTCGCGCAAAAAGCCGCTTTGATGAGCGTATCTGCCCATCGATACGAGCTCAAATCCGCTAACGTCGGCCGCATCGGGTAAATTTTGCGGTAAATACGCGAGCTTTTTGGCAAAATCTTTAGCGCGATATTCTTTGATATTTTTATCCAGCAAAAGCACTTCTCCGGAATATTTTTTTTGCTGATTGGCTAAAATTTTAATAAGAGAAGATTTTCCCGAGCCGTTATGTCCGATGAGTCCGTAAATTTTACCGCTTTTGAATTCTAAATTTATTTGATTTAGTATCGTTTTGTTTGAGATTTTAAAGCCGACGTTTCGGGTTTTCAACATAAATTTACCTTAGGGCGTTTAATTGATATTAAATATTATAACCGTATAAAGCTAAATGTTAGATTAAATTTCGGTTATAAATTTTTTTTTAGCAAGTTTTGGGTATAATCGGTCTCTTATCAAAACGCGTATATCCGCGCTTTAAAAGTTTAAAACGGAGAAAAATTTGGAAAAGATACGAAACATCGCCGTCATCGCTCACGTCGATCACGGCAAAACTACGATGGTTGACGAGCTTTTGAAACAATCGGGTACTTTTAACGAGCACCAAGCCGTCGGCGAACGCGTGATGGATAGCAACGATATCGAGCGCGAGCGCGGCATCACGATCCTCTCGAAAAACACCGCGATCCGCTACAAAGACACCAAGATCAACATCATCGACACCCCGGGCCACGCCGATTTTGGCGGCGAGGTAGAGCGCGTGCTAAAGATGGTCGACGGCGTTTTGCTACTCGTAGACGCGCAAGAAGGCGTAATGCCACAAACTAAATTCGTCGTGAAAAAGGCGCTCTCGCTCGGCCTTCGCCCGATCGTCGTCGTAAATAAAATCGACAAACCCGCAGCCGATCCCGATCGCGTGATAAACGAGATTTTCGACCTTTTTGTAGCGCTTGAGGCAAACGACGAGCAGCTGGAGTTCCCAGTCGTTTATGCAGCGGCTAGAAACGGCTACGCGAAGCTAAATTTGGCCGACGAAAACGTAAATATGCAGCCTCTTTTTGAGACGATTTTGTCTCACGTCCCAGCTCCTAGCGGCGATATAAATAATCCTTTGCAGCTTCAGGTTTTCACGCTTGATTACGACAACTACGTCGGTAAAATCGGCATCGCGCGCATCTTTAACGGTAAAATTTCTAAAAACCAAAACGTAATGCTCGCTAAAGCCGACGGCACAAAAACTACGGGCAGAATTTCAAAACTCATCGGCTTTTTGGGTCTTGAGCGCCGCGACATCGACGAGGCACAGGTGGGCGATATCGTAGCGATAGCGGGCTTTGAGGCGCTGGACGTCGGCGATAGCGTCGTAGATCCAAACTCCCCTATGCCGCTTGATCCGCTAAAAATCGAGGAGCCTACGCTTAGCGTCGTATTTAGCGTAAACGATAGTCCGCTAGCGGGCACCGAGGGCAAGCACGTAACCTCAAACAAACTCGACGAACGTCTAGCTAGCGAGATGAAAACCAATATCGCGATGCGCTACGAAAACATCGGCGAGGGTAAATTTAAGGTTAGCGGCCGCGGCGAGCTGCAAATCACGATTTTGGCCGAAAACATGCGTCGAGAGGGCTTTGAGTTTTGTCTCGGGCGTCCGGAAGTCATCATCAAAGAGATCGAGGGCGTGCGCTGCGAGCCGTTTGAGCTACTAGTATGCGACGTGCCGGACGAGTTTAGCGGTACCGTGATCGAAAAACTTGGACGCAGAAAGGCCGAGATGGTCTCGATGAACCCGACTGGCGACGGACAGACGAGGATCGAGTTTGAGATCCCTGCGCGCGGCCTAATCGGCTTTAGAAGCCAGTTTTTGACCGATACGAAAGGCGAGGGTATCATGAACCACAGCTTCCTCGAGTTTCGCCCGCTCATAGGTAGCGTCGAGCACCGCAGCAACGGCGCTCTAGTGTCGATGGAAAACGGCGTAACGCTAGCATATAGCCTCTGGAATCTACAAGATCGCGGTATCCTTTTCGTAGATCCGCAGACTAAGACCTACGTGGGTATGATCATCGGCGAGCACAGCCGTCCAAACGATCTGGACGTAAACCCGATCAAAGGCAAAAACCTAACCAACGTACGCGCTAGCGGCTCTGACGACGCTATCAAGCTCGTACCGCCTAGAAAGCTAAGCCTTGAGCGCGCTCTGGAGTGGATCGAGGAGGATGAGCTAGTCGAAGTCACGCCGACAAACATACGCGTACGCAAACGCTATCTGGATCCTACTATGCGCCGCAGAATGGCAAAAACAAAAGAATAAATTTTATAAATTTAGCCTGCAAATTTGCACTTTTGTGGGCTAAATTTTGCTTCTAGATACTCTCTCGCACATTTTTACCCATATTAAGTCCGCTCGAATTTATCGTCAAATTTTGGTTTGAAATATAAGAAAAAAGTAAATTATATTACATTTTAATATAAATAGAAAATAATAAATATATAAGAAATATAGTGATACAATTTCATATCAAATATTATTTTCAAGGAGCGATGATGAAGAAAATTTTACTTTTAGCGGCGATTTGCGGCGCTGTTTTTGCAGAGCAAACCTACGAACTAAACGTACCGAATATGAACTGCGGCGGTTGCGCCAAGAAAATCGAAGATGCCGCAAAAGGCGTCAAGGGCGTCACCGCAGTGAGCTTTGATCTAAAAAGCAAGGACGTAAACATCACCGCAGATAGCGGCGTAAACGTGATGGACATCGTGCACGCGATCCAAGCCAAAAAATACAAAGTCGGTATCAAAGAATGAAAAAGCTAGCTCTAGCGCTGGTGCTTTGCATGGCAGCATTTGCGGACAAGACTTTGGTTTACGAGATCCCAAACATGGCCTGCGTGAGCTGCTACGAAGTCATCACGCAGACGCTAAATACGCTTAAGGGCGTTAAGAAATTTGATGTAAATTTGGAAGCTAAAACGGCCGATATCGTCGTAGAGGACGACTTTGCCGAAAATACGGTCGTAGAGGCGCTCAAAAAACAAGGCTATCAGGCGGTTTTAAAATCTGAAAAATAACGCCTGCGCGGGACAAATTTAGCTCTTAGCGCGGTTTTTATATTTTTAGCAAAAGCGCCTTTAGAGCTTAGCAAATCTGCTTGGCGTAGCTTTTTAATCGGCGACTAAATTTAGGCGTTTTTTGTTTAAATTTGCGGTTTAAAGCGCGTTTAAAAACAAAGCTTAATCGCTGCGAAGATGAACCGCAAATAGCCGCCTTTTTACAAATTTTGCGGCGTAAATTTAGCCGAATTTAGCGACTTTTTAAAGCTAAAACGTAAGGCGAGTAAAATTTATCGCCGCCTAAAATGTGCGGTTTTGACGCAAACGTCCAAAACCGACAACTAAATTTAACTAAGGATAATTATGAAAAAAACGGCTAGCCTTTTGGTGGCGGCTGCGGCGTTAAATTTGCCGCTTTCGCATTTGGCCGCGAGTCGCGACGCCCATCAAGGCTCTTTAAATTTAACCGCTTTAAAAGCGTTAAATTTTAGTACGCTAAACGCCGCGGAGGTCGAACTAGATAAAGTCGAGGTCAGCGCCGACGCCAACGCTACGAAAGAACCGGGAAAACTAACGCGCGCGGATATGGATTTGATAACGTCTAAAAATCACGGCATAACCGATCTTTTAAAAGGCAATCCAAACGTCGCCTTTAGCGCGAAAAACAACAAGGGCATAAACGCCGGCGACATCGCGCCCCAAGATGTGAGCATAAACGGCGCGAGCTACTATCAAAACAACTTTACCCTAGACGGCGCAAGCATAAATAACGACCTAGACCCTAAAAAAAGCACGCGGAATAACCACAACAACACCTGGAGCGACAGCACGATAGGCTCGCAAGCCATGAGCGTAGATACGGATCTGCTGGGTAGCGTCGAGGTGCTAGATAGCGCGGTCTCGGCTAGGTACGGCGGCTTTCAAGGAGGCGTGGTAAATGCCAAGACCAGAGACCCGCGAGCGGGATTTCACGGGGTGCTTGGCTACTCATACACAAGCGGAAGTTGGAGTAAAATTTTTAAAGACGCCAGCGTCGATACAAAATATAACGACGGCGAGCTAGCCGATATGAGCGACTTTAAAAAGCGTCGCTACCGCATCGGGCTAGAGGGCTACGTGACGTCAAATTTTGGACTGCTTTTTGACTACACCAGACACCGCTCCGTGATCGAAAATCATTATAATAAAAAGCAAATCAACCACAGCCTTTACTCATTTCCAGACGACAAGCAGACTAACGACAACTACTACGTAAAGGGTGTCATCGGCGTTGGCGAGCGAGTAACGTTAAAGCCAAGCTTTCTTTACTCCACGCTCACAAACCACACCTCGGCAAAACGCTATCTAAACTCCCAGCTTGATCTCATTTACGGCGGATACGTCGCTATGCTCGAAGCCGACATCGACCTTGATAGCGTATTTTTGGAGCAAAGCCTTAGCTTCACGTCTTCGCAAACAACCAGAGACTACGAGCACGACACGGAATACTACAACTACAAAATTTCAAATATCAAAAACTGGGGCATCTCAAACTCAGGCATAGGCGGATATAATGACTTTATCCAACGTCAAAAGAAGCTTGCGTATAAATTTGACGCTAGCGTGCAAGAATTTGACGCATTTGGTGCGTTGCATAATATAAAAAGTGGCTTTGAAATAACTAGACAAATAGGAAGCTACGAGATACCGCATACTTACGTTTGGAATGGCAATCCAAAAGCTCTAATGAGCGGCACTTGCGAGGCGGGGGATAAAACCTGCGTCATCGACGATAGCTTCGCATCCCAGGGCGCGGTCGGTCAATATCTATCGAAAAAAACCTACTACTACGCCGTAAAAACCAAGGCCGCGCAAACCAATCTCGCCCTTTATCTCGAAGACGAGATGAGGTTTGGCGCGTTTAAATTTCGTCCCGGACTTCGCATCGAGCGAAACGGCGATAATAACGACGTAAATTTAGCCCCGAGGCTGCTAGCCGAATACGAATTTGCAGATAAAAACTTCATAGGCCTTGGGTTAAACCGCTACTACGGACGAAACTTTTTCGCGTACAAGATGTATAACGGCGTATATAAGATGTATGAGACTTGCGAGAGAAGCTCGTACGGCGGCGCGTATACGTGCGGCGGACTAGCTAATAACCGCCGTCCTATCAGGGAGCTAAAGACGCCTTACGACGACGAATTTAGCGCGTATTATCGCGGCGACGTCGGCAACGCGAGGCTAAATCTAAAATACGTCAGACGCCAAGGCCGCGACGAAGTAGCGACGAAATACATAAGAGAGCCGCTAGCAGGCTACGGAAACGGATATTCTATATTTACCAACGAAGGGCAAAGCAAGCGCGATATCGTAACCTTAAGCGCGGCAAACATCGCTCCTATCGAAATTTGGGGCATAAAAAACGATTTTGAAGGCTCGCTAAGCTTTACGAAGCAAAGCAGGAGCTTTACGGATTACGAAGACGACGAGATGAACGACGACGTCTCGTATAACGGCAAAATCATCAAAAAAAGCGAACTACCGGTCGTTGATTACCATGTTCCCTTTTCGGCTAAATTTCGCCACTCGGCTAAATTTAGCGGCTTTAGCGTTTCAAATTTCATAAACTATACGAGCAAAACGGACGCGCTGCTAGGTGGCTGGAATAGAACTCGCGGGATGTATGTCTACGAGCGCCAAAAGCTGCCCGCATACGCGACGTGGGATATGCGTATAGGTTACGAAAGGCGGCTGGCCGGCGATTTTCGAGCGTTTGTAAATCTTGACATAAATAATCTTTTAAACAAAAAATTTATCGCCTCAAACGAAGGCAACTACTATGAGTACGGCCTTGGCCGCAACTTTTGGCTGGAAGCGGGTATGAAGTGGTGATTTGCTAGGATTTATCCCGCAATTTATCGCGCAAGACGCGGTAAAAGCGGGTTTGCGGCAAACTTTGCGAGCTTTAAAATGCTAAAGCACTTTGGTTTAGTTTTTATACGCGCCCTAAATTTACGCCTTTTGGCTAGTTTTGGTTTTTGCTTTACGGCGCAAAGTCGCAAATTTGCCGTTTGTGCGCGGCGCAAATCCGCGCTTTTGCCCTCTAGGCTTGCCAGTAAGCGTAAATTTGCCTACTTGCAGCCGGCAAAATCGGCAAAATAGCTAAATTTTGCATAGAGTGCGAGCGGTAATTTCCTTGCCTAAACGCAAAACGCGCGGGATAGGTTTGACGGCTCGGCGATTTGCCGTTTAAAGCCAGTTTTGCTCTTGCGGCTTAAACGACGCTAAATTTGCGATGATTTAGCCGTTAGGTCGCGTAAAATCGCCCTCAAAAGATACGAATTTATCGCGGCAAAAGGCCGTGCCGCCCGTACAGGCGAAATTTATAGGCTAGATTTTATTCGCCGATTGCCGCCGCACGGCAAGGGCTTGCGCCGAGCCGTTTTGCCTACGCATATCTTTTATTTTTGTTTAAAAATGGGCTTAACCGCCCGTAACGTAAAGCTAAAAGCGTATTTTGCGTTTTTAAGCCTAAATTTAAGCGTAAAATCGGCCGCGCGTCTTTATTTTGCGGTAACTAGCCCTTGTATCCGAGATTTGCTCGCAAAGCGGCTTTTGCAAAGACAAGCGAAATTTAGCATTTTGGTAGCAAATCCCGAGCGACCTAGCATCTAGCGCGTTAAAAACGAGTATAATTTTCCGGCTTCAGCGGTTTTTTGATATAATCAAAATAAAAGTTAAATCAAAGGAGCAAAAATGTACATCGTCCTAGGTATCATCGCCGTTCTCGCGCTCATCGTCATCTCGGTCTACAACTCGCTGGTGGGCAAGCGAAACCAAGTCCTAAATATCAAATCAGGCGTCGATACGCAGCTAAAAAAGCGCTTTGATCTCATCCCAAATTTAGTCGCCACCGTCAAGCAGTATCTCACGCACGAGCGCGAACTGCTAGAAAATATCTCCGCGATTAGAAGCGGCATCCAAAAGGCCGCGGGCGACGAGCAGAGATTTGCGCTAAACGGCGAGCTGTCAAACCTCATCTCAAAGCTCAACGTCGTCGTCGAGAACTACCCCGAGCTCAAAGCCAACGAAAACATTATGCACCTGCAAAAGACGCTAAACGAGATCGAGGAGCAGATCTCCGCCGCGCGCCGCGCCTACAACGCCGCAGTGACCGACTATAACAACGCCGTGGAGATGTTTCCCTCAAACCTCGTCGCTAGCTGGGCGAGGTTTCATAAGGCGGCGTTTTTCGAGGTGCCGAAAGGTCAAGACGATCCGCACGACGTGCACGAGCTTTTTAACCGCTAAATTTACGCTCGCTTCGTCAAATTTGAGCTAAATCGGGCGCTTTTCGCGCTTTTAATGCAAGCGGACTTACTAAATTTGAACGCAAAAAGCGGCGCGGGTGGTAAATTTAGGCGGCAAATTTGATCCAAATTTGAGCGTCGCCGCCCACAGAAAAGAGCTTAAATTTAAGCGGTTTAAAACGCAAATTTAAAGACGAAAGCCCGTAAAATAGCCAAATTTATAAAAACGGCGTTAGATTAAAAACAGGAGCATAAATGGACGATCTGGTCTTGCTAGAGCTTGAGCGACAAAAGGTTTTGCGCTCGCTTTTTAGGCTAAAGCTCACCTGCGTCTTTGTCGCCGCCGCGGCGGCTTGGCTGCTATATCTAGCCGCGCAAAACGCCGCCCTTAGCGCGGTCGCGTTTGTGGTCTGCGGGACTGCGATGTACTATTTTTTCGAGAGTATTTTTACCGATAGCTTTACGTTTAAATTTAAGCGAAAGGTCGTGAGGAGCATCGTGGAGGACTGCGGTCTCACGTATTATCCGGGCGACTACGTAGAGAGCGATTATCTTTATATGATTTATGATTTTGACATCGACAAATACTCGGGCAACGACCTGATTTTCGGACAGATAGAGGGCGTGCGGGTTAAATTTAGCGACGTAGAGGCGATAAGTATCAAAGAGGATCTACACGGAAACAAGACGCATAGAGTACTTTTTGCGGGGATTTTATTTGTCGCGGATTTTCCTAAACGGCTAAAGGGCGTTACGCAAATTTGCAGCGGGACGGATGATTTTAGGGACTACGGCGGCAAGCGCGCGAGGATGGACGACGCGGAGTTTGAGCGGCTATTTCGCGTCTATACGACCGATCAGATCGAGGCTAGATATGCGCTCACGCCTAGCCTGATGGAAAATCTAAAGCTACTAAAAACGAGATTTCACCGCCCGATAAACATCGTGCTAATAGGCGACAAAATCTGCATGGCGATCCGCACTGGGCGCGATAACTTCGAGCCTGATCTGCGCCGTCCGCTCGTGGGCAAAGGGGCAAATAGATTTTACAAAGACGAGATCGGCGGCTTCCTTCGTATCGTGGAGGAGCTGCGGCTAAACCGTAAAATTTGGCTGGACTAGGGAGTGCGGCGTCAAATTTGACGGGCGGCATAACCCGTACCTCAAAAATGCAAACGAGCGGGTTAATCTGAAACAGGGCGGCAAAAACGCAAAAAGGAGAGTTGGTGAAGGGCGTAGCGATAAACGAAACGACGATAATCGGCGATGACGGCAAATACTATAAATTTAGCTTCGAGGACGTGCGCTCGGGGCGACCTAGCGGCGGCGAGCGAGCGGCGTTTCGACCTGACGGGGCGTTTGCGAGAGATGTGTTTGTGATCGCAGACGAGGGCGAAAAGCGCGCGACGAAAGACGTCAGAAGCGAGGAGACGAAGGCTGCGCTAAAAGAGAGCGCGGCGTTTGACCGAGCTAGGACGCTAGGCATAGCATCCGGTATCGTGCCGGCCGTGATCAAGATCTACGCGTATTTTATCGCGAGTTACGCGGGACTAGCACTACAGATCGCGGACAATCTCGCCGTCATATCAGCCGCACTGCTAACCTACGCGGCGCTAGGCGGAGTCGCCGGGCTCGCTCAAAGCGAGGATCTGCACGTAAACTACGGCAAGGCGATGATCGTGATGTTCGTCGCTCACGTCACGGCGACGCTGGCGTCCTATATGGCGGACGCGGCTCATCCGCTCGCTAAGCTTGTCGCCATCATCGCGCTACTGCTGCTTGGCTACGTCGCGTTCGTGTGGGGGAAGGTCTTTTTCGAGCTAGCAAGACTAACTAGAAACGGGCTTTTTCGCGTCTACGTTTGCACGTTTTTTGCGGGAGAGCTGTTGTGGGCGAGCGGCGTTTTGGCGGTATTTGGCTTCTTTTTACTCGTGGCTTCGTTTTTCATCTATATCGCGGCTTGGGTGAAAACGGACAAGGTCGGCGAAGCAAAGGACGCGGGGCTTTTTATTTATTAAATTTGACTTGGGCTTGGGTTTTAAATTTGCCCAAATTTGAGTTATTTCGCAAGGCGAAAGCTAAACGGGTAAACCGGCCGATATCTGGCGGTTTACCGAAAACTAAATTTTAAACCGAGCGGGTTTGGGAGGTGGCCCAAGCTGTCGCCGCCCGAGTCGCCGCTACCAGACGGATAAAGTCGGTATCGTCAAAACTCAGGTAGCCATGCACTGGCTACTGCAACCTCTCTAGCGCTCTTTTGGCGTATTCGTTACCTTGCGCCGCTCCGCGTTTGTAGAACTCTATGGCTTTATCCATACCCCTTGCGACGCCGTAGCTGTTCTCGTAGCATATAGCTAGATCGGTTAGAGCCTGAGGATCGTCATCGGCAACGCCTTTTTGGATGTAGACGAGCGCTTTTTTATAGTCTTTTTTAAAGTGTATTCCGTTTAGATACATATTTCCTAGCGTTGCGTCCGCGCCCGTGTCGCCTAGTTTGCTTGCCTTTTCAAGGGTCTGCGCGGCTAGTTTATAGTCCGTCATGCGGTAATAGATCCGCGCCATATTCGAGTGGGCGAGCGAATCATTTAGTCCCATGGCTTTTTTGTACCACTTTACGCCTTCGCCGATGCTAGACATCCTCACCTCGTATAGGTAGCCTACGAGCGTGACGGCTCTAGCATCGCCGCTATCGGCCTTTGGCTTAATAAATGCCAACGCTTCTTTGTATTTTCCGCTATCATCTAGCACTATAAATTTATCGTAATCCTCGTTAGAGAGCCCAAACGCCGCAGTGATCGCAAACGCGCATAGTGTTATTACCGTCTTTTTCATCTTAGTTCTCCAGTACTAGCAGGTCTTTAAATTTATGCTTGACGCTCCTTATCGCGTCGCCGTCCTCGGTGTAGTCCGTGATATAGCCGTCTTTGTCGGTAGTAAAGTAAACAAAGCCGTAGGTGCTGTAGTTCACACCCGTTACGCTGCAACCCCAGAAATTGCACGATCTATTAACCGATAGCACTTCGCGCGGTTCGTGCTGCATATAAAATTTGTTCGAAAGCACACCTATCTCGATATGCGACCAGCCGCCGGAGTATTTTTCCATATCTAGGATATGGCGGCCTTTTAGCTGAGTTAGCTCTTTGTTTTCTAGAAATATATTAGAGGGGCCGATGCCGTACGTAGTACATCCGCCTAGCAGGAAGGCGCATAAAAGCGGCAGGAAAATTTTTCGCATTTTTGATCTCTTTTGATTTTTGCGCCCGATTTTATCCAAGGGTACGGCGCAAGTTAATATTTTGGGTTTGCGGTTAAATTTACAGCCTTGCGGAGTTTTAAATTTGACGCCAAATTTGATCTATCTTGCGTCAAATTTGGCTTCGTTTCAGAGCAAAAAGGCGGGCAAATTTCGGCCATAATTTTAACTCTGCCGCTAAATTTACAGCACGGCAGGCAAATCTCCGCCGCTAGCTAAACAGCCTAGTCCGCCAGCCCCTCTTTGCCGCATTTTGCGATTAGCTCGTCAAATTCTGCCTTGCTAAACGCGCTTACGACGATATTTTTCGCGTCGATAAATTTGTACTTTTCTTTTGGCAAATTTTGGATGAAACTTTCATATTTCAGCGTTGCTAGGATTTCGTATTTTTCCTCATCGTCGCCCTCTCCGCCAAATATCGCGACCGACCAGCGCGCGACTTTCTCATCGCCCAGCATTTGCAAATTTTTATACTCCACGCTAGGCTCATACGGCAGCACGGTAACGACGCCTTGCGACAGGGCGTACTGCCCGATGATCTCGCCGCTATCGTTCCTGCGGTAAAACATCTGATTTGCAAAATACGCATCCAAGTTTTGGATATCGGTTACAAATTTGCCAAATTCGTCCGCGGGATCCTTCGTACCAAGTATGCGAGCTATGATCTTTTTATCAAACGACACTTCGTTTCGCGTGCCGTAAATAGTGCTGATTTGCGCCTCTTTTTGCAAATTTTGCTCTATCGCCTCTAGCCCCGCGCGTATGTCGTGCTCATAGTTAAAGCTTTCGATATTTTGCGCGCTAAATTTCTCCCCGTCCTCGCTCACGATTTCGCCGTCCATTTTTATGGCTAGGTTTTTTAGGTACTCTAGCGCGATTTTCCAGTCCGCGCGGGTGCTTGGCGTACCGATGCGGACGTTATAGGCGCCGTCTTCGTATCCGATCTCAAAGCCGAGTCCGCTAAGCCCGTCCGTGCCGGCAACTAGGCAGTCAAACTCGTCAAGCTTTGCGCCGTAAAAGCCCTCGGCGTCAAACTCCTCATCGTCCTCGTCGGCGTTAAACTGCGATAAATTCGGCACCAGCCGCAGCGCCTCCTCCACGCTCATCACGGGCGCAAGGCCGACTAGAAACTTCTTTTTATTTTTAACAAAAAAGGTGATACTCATCTTTGTTCCTTTGATATTAAATTTAGCGTCGCGTAGCATTTTGGCGGAGTCAAATTTGAGCGTAAATTTACCGCGTCAAATTTGCCACCGTTTGTAGCGGGTAAGTAAAATCCGGGCGCAAATTTAACTAAACGCGCCCGAGCTTAGCTCACTCGTCTTTTTTCTCGTCCTCTTTTTTGCCGATCTTTTCTTTGGCGGTTTTTATGAGATTTTCGGCGGCTTTGTAGAGCTTCTCGCCTAGTTCTTTTGATTTTGATTTGAGATTTTCGCCGATCTCGCTAGCATTTATCTCGGTTAGCTTCTCCTCGGTTCGTTTTTCAAAGTCGCTGATCTCTTTTTTTAGTGCTTCGATGCGTTCTTTGGCGTTAAAATTTTCCTTAAGCTTATCGCCGGCTTGAGTTACCTCGCGCTTTAGCTCCTCAAATTTAGCTCCGGCAAGGCTAGCGAATTTATCGATATTTTCGTTAAATTTTAGCTCCTCTAGCTGAAGCTCGATCTGGCGAGAAACGTCGTTTTGTAGCCGCTTAAATTTCGCGAAGTAGTTATCTATGGACTCGTCTAGGATTTCGTTTATCACGGTAGCAGACGGCTCATCCGAGCGCGCCATATCGCGTAGCATCGCTACGAACCTCTCCTCGAGTCTTATAAATTCTTTAGCTTCGCCCAGCAGCGTCTGGCCGTCCGGGGCAAATTTGATCTCCTCGATAAACTTCTCCGTCCTTTTGCTAAGCGTCTCTTTTACCCCTCCAATAGCGCCGCTTATTAGCTCTTTGGCAGAGGCCTGATCGACGTCAGCTATCTCGCACGCCGCCTCGCAGACCGTCCTTGCGATCTCCAGGATGCGCTCTTTGCTCGCTTCGCCCTCGTTTATCGCGCTAAGCACGACGTTTTTGGAGATTTGCCAGGCGGTGTCTTTCACGTCGTCGCCCTTTTCGATCGCGGTTAGAAACGCCGCTTCGGTGGTTTCTTTTAGGATGCCCAGCATTTGCAGCTCGCAGAGCATTTTTTCGTCTATCGCGGTTAAAATTTCATCTTTATCGGCTAGGTCGCTGTTTTTGATGAAATTTTCCATATTTTCAAGTAGCTCGCGAACGTCGTTTTTGATCTCGTCTTTTTGCGCATAAATTTGCCGCTCGATCTGCTCTTTTTCGTAGATTAGGCGGTGGATGTACTGCTCTTTTGCTTCGCTTAGCGCGTCGCCCGCGCTTTGGATGAGGTTGGCGACGTTTTGGCGGTTTAGCAGATCCTCGCCTTTTAGCGCCTCGCAAATTTGTTCAAATTCTTTAGCCAGAGCCGCGTTTGCGTCGCCGTTTTTTGCGCCTTTGACGCTTTTTCTAAACTCGCTTAACGCAAATTCCCTAATCAAAACGGAAATTTGCGGGTCGTTTTTGTTCTCTTTTATGGTTTGGATGAAGACTAAATTTTGCATGAAAGTCCTTATAGTACGTATTTGCAAACGCGTCTTAGCGCGGAAAATATCTCTAATCGCTCCTCGTTAGAATTAACCAAAACGCTTAGATTGTAGCTTTTGTATTTGCTCTCTTTGCTCGATTTTGACGGCGTTATCTTGTGCTGCCTTTCGCCTACGACGCCCTGTGCGATAGCTTCGGCATTTTCATTTTCAAGCACGATGATTTTGTATTCCCAGAAATTTGGATAGATGATTTCTGGTTCTTTATTTAGATCGCACGTAGTCGCCACTTTTTCCTCCGCTCTTGCTTTCTAGCGCGATGTCTGTTATCTGCATGGTTTTATCTATCGCTTTTATCATGTCGTAGATCGTTAGTAGCCCAACGCTAACGCCTGTTAGTGCCTCCATCTCGACGCCGGTTTTGCCGTCTATCTTGACGCTAACGGTTAGCTTGTAGGCGCAGATTTGGGTCAGCTCCTCAATGTCGCAGTTTATACCGCTGATTAGTAGCGGATGGCACATCGGGATGAGTTCGCTCGTCTTTTTCGCGCCCATTATCGCGCCTACGACGGCGGTTTGCAGGACTGGGCCCTTTTTGCCGGTGTTGTTTTTGATCGCGTCAAAGGCCTCGCGCGACATTTTTATGATGCCGCTTGCTACGGCTATGCGCGTAGTTACGCCCTTGTCGCTTACGTCGACCATTTTTGGGCGGTTGTTTTTGTCTATGTGAGTTAGCATTTTCGTCCTTTCGCCTGAAACGCTAAATTTGCTTAAATTTGAGTTAGGCAGGGTAAATTTATGAGAAGGATTATAACTAAAAAAGCTTAATGAATAAGACAAAAACGCCTCGGCAGGGGGAGCCGAGGCGCCGTTACAAAAAGGAGGTTTTCTTGTCGGACGCGCAAATCATACCAAAAAGGTCTAAATTTTATCCCAATTTTTCGTAAATATATTATTCCCTACTTTTCGCATAGGCCAGAGCGCCTGATTTTAGGCGTTTTAGCCCCTCCAGCACGCGCGATCTTTGCGTGGCGATATTAAGGCGCAAGAAGCATTTTTCCACGCCTCTGTACGCGTTGCCGTCGTTTAGCCAAAGACCCGCTTTTTGGCGTAAGAATTTATGAAAATCGCTCGCGTCGTCGCAAATTTCGCGGCAGTCAAGCCAGAGCAGATACGTGGCGTCCTGCTCCACAAGCTTGATCTGCGGCAGTTCTTTTTGCAAAAAGTCGCTCACGATTTTGCGGTTTTGTTCTACGTATTCGCGCATCTGCTCGAGCCACGCTTCGCCCCGCTCAAACGCCGCGATCGCCGCGATACAAGAAAATGCGTTGCCCTCGCCGACCTCGTCGTCGTTGATGGCTTTTGCCATTTTGGCGCGCAGTTTTGGGTTTGGCACTACGGCGGCGGAGCTTTGCAAGCCGGCGATGTTAAAGGCTTTGGTCGGCGAAACGCAGGTGATCGAGATGTTTTTGCAAGTCTCGCTCGCGCGGATAAACGGCACGTAGCTTTTGCCGGGGCTCGTGATGTCGCAGTGTATCTCGTCAGAGATCACCAAAACGCCGTGTTTAGCGCATAGTTCGCCGATTTTGGCTAGCTTTTCCTCGCTCCAAATTTTACCTACGGGATTGTGCGGGTTGCAAAGGATAAACATCGTCGTTAGCGGATCGGCGAGCTTTTCTTCGAGGTCCTTAAAATCAATGTCGTAGCCGCGCCCGTCGTAGGCTAGCTCGTTTGCGAGCGCGACCCTGCCGTTGTTTTCGATGCTGCGGTAAAAGACGTGATAGACGGGGCTTTGGACTACGATTTTATCGCCTACGCTCGTAAATTTGCGCACGGCGGAGCTAATAATCGGGATCACGCCCGTGCAAAAAATCAGCCAGCTCGGGTCAAATTTGACGTCGTGGCGCCTGCTCCACCACGAGCAAATGGCCTCGCTCCACTCCTGCGGCACGTACGAGTAGCCAAAAACCCCGTTATCCAGGCGCTTTTGCAGCGCTTCTAAAATTTCGGGCGCAACCTTAAAATCCATATCCGCCACCCACATCGGCAGCTCATCGCCGCTCGTTTTCCACTTTGACGAATACGTCCCGCCTCGATCTACTGGTGCGTCAAAATCGTATTTCATTTGCTCTCCTTGCGTGATTTTTGCGGATATTTTAGCGAATTTGACGGGTAAAATTTGAAATTTCGCCGCATTTTTGCGCAAAACCGATTTTTAATGCGAGATTTTTTATAATTACGTCTAAAATTTACTAAATTTAAGGACAAAAATGCTCACGATAACCTCACGTTTGCCAAGCGCAAATTTAAAAATATCAAGGGCATTGCCTCAACTCATCCAAGGCTACATCTACCGCTATCTGCCAAGCGCCGAGCACGAGGGGTATAGACATGAGCCCAGCGGTAAAATTTTTAAACGAACGAATTTCGACTTTCATTTAAAGGGCGCAAATTTGCGGATTAGGTTTACATCTTACGAGCCGGAATTCGAAAAAATAATCGCGCTTGCCGTGCTAAAAGACGGGCTAAGCTTGGGCGAGCTTTGCTTGTGCGATACGACGGTGGCGATGAGCGAACATAGAACTGCACAAAGCGAAGCGGTGCTACAAGGCTGCGTAGCATGCGCTATAGGCGGGCTTTTGGGGCATAAAATTTACCTGCAACCGCAAGATTCCAGGCATCTTGAGATGATGAAAACGAACGCCTTGCAAAGATTTGAAACGCTTACCGGACGCAGATACAACGGTAAATTTGAGCTAAATCTACTCTGGCAAAATTTGCAAAATCCATTTAATTTTTACTACGGCAATAACCGCTCGCCGGTTCAGGCTTGGCAAGCGAAATGGAAAATTTGCGCGCAGCCTGAGCTTATAAATTTGATCCTTGATGTGGGCATTGGAAGCGGATGCATGAACTGCGGAGCAGGGTTTGTGGAGATAGCAAAGGAAAAGCAAGTTAAGTAAAATATAAATTTAAAAGCCTATAAGGAGAACAAGTAATACTTGCTTTTCAAAGAGTATTTTATAAAAACATACTCAAAAAATCAAGTAAAATCTATGTAAATTATAATAACTTGACATCAAAGATTGCTTGCAGTATAATTATGCCAACTTAATTTAGGGGAATCTCTTGGGCGATATAGTTAAAATTTTCGCCGACATAGGCGAAATATATCAAAAAGACGAAAAGCGTCTCAAAAACGAAGCCTACAAATACGATACAATCAAGGTATATCTCTGCGACATAGAAACCAAGCGAATAGAGCCGAATTTAAACATAAGCAAAGACGATCTGATAATATGTAGATTCGGCGTAGGCGCAAATTCAGGTAATCTTTTTCCAAATTCTCAATTTTTAAACAAAGAAGTAAATAAAGACGAAGCTAAATTTATAAAAGGCGTTTTGAGATCGGTTGCAAATTTGCTCTCGTTTTTTGAGCCGAGCGACATAGAAAAAGACGCTATTTTGTCTATGTTACCCAGTATAAATGAAGAATATTTTGCCGATATTATAGATGAGATCAAAGGCCTTGATGAGCTAAAAAAGGAAAAAGGTAAAAAAGTAGCCACTTTTTTCTCGCTCTCATACAAGGGCAAGCCCGTTTCTGCCTATTTTAAGCAAATTTTTGAAAATCATATCAGCATAAAAGAGCAAAAATCATCCTATGGATACGATATTTTGACAAATGAAAAAGGTATAGGCGGCGATGCGAATTTAGCATTTTGCTCGGTAAATGAGCTACCCGCTAATATGCAATTTATCAAACCAAAACTTCTGCCGCTAAGCGCCATTAGCGCAAAAAAGGTAGAAAACGGCTTTAAAGTGATAAAAGATAAGCTATCGCATAATTTTTACGGTATGAAGATGGCGATTTTGCCGACGATTTTGGGTAGCTCGGTAAATTTAGAAGAGATTGTAAAAATACTAGAAGAAACTTCAAAAAGCGATATGAAAAATATCGAAATCGCCGAAGAAGTTATAAAATTTAGTATAAACGATTATCTTGAAATCGCCGCTAAAAAGCAGGAAAATTTACCTGTTTTAAATACGATTTTATTTTATACGCAAAGCAACGCAGCTATCGATTTAAAGCTTGCGATAGACGATGTGTTGCCCTCTTTTATCTCCCATATTTCAAAATTAATGGGCGATTTTGATATTAAAGCTTTCTATGAAAAAAACAGCGGAACCGATGAGACGATATATCTTCAAAATTTGTTTGAAGATAGGCTAAGCGTGATGAGTTTTTTGCTGTCGCGAAATAAATTTGATTTAGAGATTATGATAGAAAGATATAGCGAGCTGATTTATTACGGTAGCGTCAATAAGGACTATGCGGAGAAATTAGAGTGGAGTAAATATTTTAACGATTTTTACAGGCAAAGAACGATTGATGTTATTAAAAAATATCAGAATTTTTTTAATGAGATCGACGCGTTAAATAAAAAACTAGTGTTTCAAAAGGAGTGCGATTTGGAAAATTTAACCGATAAAAAAGAACTGATTAAAGAGCTAATCAAAAATAGCGAATTTTTAAATCAAGATGACGCGCTTATTAGCGCTTATTTGCTCGGTATGCTAAGCGCAGCTCTGATAAACTGGCAGTTTGGCGTTAATGGCGGCGTATCGTTTAGCAACTGGCTCAATGACTGCGGCTCGATAAGTAGGGAAAATTTGGAGCGAATTTGGACTAAGTGCGATGAGATGATTAGAAAGCTTAAGGCGGCTTCTGGCAAGCCAAATTCTAACGTTGAAAATATAAAAGAGTGTTTGATTGAAATTTTGCCGCAAGTCTTTTTTAGAGAAGGCAAGATAGTAAAAAGCTCACATACCACGCTTGCTTTTGCTATGGGCGGAAGCGATTATCGTAAGTTTCTAAAAGATAAAACGAAATAAAAGGAGAATAAAATGCAGAAAAAAGAGATACTTTTTTTGTGGGACGGAGAGAACTGGAATCCAAACGGCGATATGCTAAAAGATAACGCTCCAAGATGCGATGATGAAACCGGCATAGCCGAAGTAACGGACGTGCGCATAAAAAGAACTATCAGAGACGAGATTATGAAAAAAGACGAGGCGTCGATTTTTATAAAGGAGTATAGGATAGAAGATGCCGTACTAGACGCTAAAACGGCGATCAGACAAAGCATAAACATAAAGCAAAGTAAAAGCGAACTACAAAAAGAAATTCTCTCTAAATTTATCGATATTCGCGCATTTGGCGGCGTCTTGCCGATTTCGGATAAAGACGAGATGAAGCAGGATAAAGAGATAAAAACCGCTGGCGTTCAGTTTACGGGGCCGGTGCAGTTTAGATTAAGCAAATCCCTAAACAAGGTTGAGATAGAGCACGTAAGAGGAACCGGCGCTTTTGCTAGCGATTACGATCCAAACGATCCTAAAAAACAAAAAGATCAAGCGACTTTTAGAGAGGAAAAATTTTTAAGATACGCTATTTTTGCTACTTACGGCATTATCGATAATTATAATGCGGCAAAAACGGGCTTTAACGAAGCCGATGAGGCTAAAATTTTAAAAGCTTTGTGGCACGGTACTAAAAACTTAACGACTCGCTCTAAAATCGGCCAGACTCCAAGGTTTATGCTAATCATCACGTATAAAGACGATACGTTTGCGGGCGATCTAAACAATAGCATAAGCCTAAAAAGCGAAAAAGAAGATAGGGCGATAAGAAGTATCAACGAATACGCTATCGACTTTACAAATTTAAAGAATAAACTCGCAAGATATGCTACAAATATAGAAAAAATAGAGTATATGAGCGATTATGATTTTGAAGCGATAAACAAAGAAAATTTTGATAGTAGCTGGAAAAAGATAGAGGCATAAAATGAGCATTATTGCTTTTAGATTGTTCGGCGATTACGCTCATTTCTCACATCCGGCGACGATTTATTCTAGCCTAACCTATCCGGTGCCGCCAAAGACAGCTATAATGGGCTTTTTAGGCGCCGTTATAGGCGAGGAGGAGTATTTTAAGCTATCTAGCATCAAATACAGCGTAAAAATAGATAGGCAAATTTTAAAAAAGAGTTTTGTTTTTAACGGCATAAAATTTGCCCTCTCAAGCAATATGCATATAGAGGAAGGCTATCAAAACGCAAAGGAGAAAAAGCAATTTTACAGAGAGCTTATTTGCTCGCCGTCTTATATCGTATTTTTAAATTTAGAAAATTTAGAGCAAAGCTATCAGGATAAAATAATTTCAAATTTAAAAGAGCACAAAACCGCCTTTACTCCGTATCTTGGGATAAATTTTTGTATAGCAGATTTTAGCTGGATCGATATAAAAATATGCGAGAAAATATCGCAAGATGAAAGCTTTATAGATACATTTACGCTTATGGACGACTTTGTTTTTGATGGTATTAATGAAAATGCGAAATTAACTACGGCTAAAATGCCTTGCGACTGCGAAAATGGACGAATTTTTAAAGATTTTAGAGACTTTGTAATGGAAATAAACGGCAAAGAAGCTATAAAATCTAAAAACCATGGAAATATATATCAGATAAACGATGAAAGAGTCTATTTTATTTGACGAGTTTTGGTCTCATCCAAATAAACTTTTAGAAAACCATATAAAAAATATGATCTCTGCTGGCGATGAAGAGCTGGATAAGCAGGTCAAGCTCTATCATGACATCGCAAAACTAAAAAACAATTTTCAAATTTACATCAGAGATGCCTCAAACGACAAGCTGGACAAAAACCATTCGTTTCTATCGGCATATTTTTTCTTGCTAAACTCAAAATTTGATGAAATACCGACTCTGTTTGGCTTTCTTGCTATCGTTTCGCACCATGGTGATGCGGTAAATTTAATGACATTAGCTCGAGATGCTAATAAATTTTTTAAAAATTCAAAAGAGCTAGAGTACTGGGAAGAAGTAGCTAACGCCGCTAAAAACATCGAGGTTTACTCGGGATTATCCGCAAAAAAGGATGAGTTTTTAGATAGAGCGGAAAAACTTCGCCAATACTTAATTTTATCGCAGTACAGATACAAATTTACTTATGAGGATTTCATAAATTTCAAAAGCCTATACTCAAATTTGGTTTATAGCGATAAATTTGAAGCTATCTTTAGTGTGCCAAAGCAGGAAACCAAAGATATACCGATAGATGTTTTAGAGAGTGATATCCAAAGTTTACCGCCAAATAAAAAGCGAGATGAGTTTAGAAATTTTGTTTTAAACAACTTTGACGAAAATTATAAACTTTTTACTTTGACTGCGCCGACTGGATACGGCAAGACCTTGACTGCTCTAAATTTTGCCCTAAAATTTAATAAATCTCGCATAATTTATGCGCTTCCTTTTACTTCGATAATCGATCAAACCTACGATATTATCGCGAAAATTTATAAAAATAGCGATATTTTGGTTAGCAAGGCTCATCACAAAACGACGATAGATGAAGAAAATCTAACCGAAGATGATAGGTATTCTAAGATCAAATTTTTGATGGAATCTTTTAGCGGCGAGATAAACGTAACTACGCTTTATCAGCTGATATTTGCGCTATTTGGCAACAAAAATAAAGACAACGTCAAATTTAACCAGCTCAAAAATAGCGTCGTTATCATCGACGAGGCGCAAGCGATCCCATATAATTTTAGAAAAGATTTTATCCTGCTTTGCGAGATCATCTCGCAGCGGCTCGGCACTATTTTTATATTTATGTCGGCGACGATGCCGGTTATTAAAAGCGAAAATTTTAAAGAAATTTCAAATTTGGATTATTTTTCAAAGCAGGATAGATACGTCATAAAATGGCTTGATATAAGCGGCGAAGAGGGGCTTTTGGAGAAAATTTGCGGAACCGCAAGGGATAAAAATATCCTCGTCGTCGTAAATACGATCAAAAAAGCGCAGGAGCTATTCGTAAAACTAAGAGATAAATTTAGCTGCTTTTGCTTAAACGGATATATGTATGATGATCACAAACGCGCTACTATCGAGGCGGTAAGGCGTGCAATAAATACAAATAAAGACGATCCGCTCGCGAGTAAAATTTTACTAATTTCCACGCAGTCTATAGAGGCGGGAGTGGATCTTGATTTTGACGTGGGTTTTCGAGAAGTTGCGCCCATTAGCTCGATCATACAGACCGCAGGCCGTGTCAATAGGCATTTTGGAGAAATCCGCGGCGAGCTATACGTCTTTCCGGAAATAAGTAAATTTACAAATTTGATTTACGGCGATTTGCAGAAAGTAAGCAAAGCGATTTTAGAAATTTTCAAACAAAGAGAGGTGAAAGAGAGCGAAATTTTAGAAATTTCAAATTTGTATTTTCAAAAAATCAGCGATCAACTGGAAAATTTATATATAGAAAGCGAGATAAAAAAGCTAGAATTCGAAAATATAAATCAAAAAATCGAAGAAATTATGAACGATAACTGCAAACAAACGCTAATAATCGAAGCTAAAGAAAATTTCATTAAGGATTTTGAAGCTAAAATTTTAGAAATTAAAAATAGCTCAAATGGCGAATTTACGATACGAGATCTTTTAAAAAATCACATCAGAAAATTGTCGAAATTTAGTATAAGCGTAACGCTTAAAGATATGGACAAATTGACGCCTAATTTAAAGCAAATACGCGGACTAAAAGATATGTTTTATCTACCATTTGGCTCGTCTTATTTTTATAGCGCGGATTACGGGCTTAAAAAAGATACGAATTTAGACATCACGGACGAGGTATTCGACTAATGTTTTGCAAAGACCAAATCACTGGCACGCTTGTAAATTATTACGTCACCTGCAAGCGCGAGGCATGGCTTTACGCACACCATATCCACGCCGATCAAGAGGATGAAAACGTGCTGATGGGCAAGGCGCTGGCGGACATCAAAGAGCGCGATTTGCAGGACTTCGCATTTTCAAATTTGAAATTCGACAAACTTTCCAAGCAGCACGGCCACTACCTCATCACGGAGTATAAAAAGAGCCTAAAAAACGAGCTTGCGGGCAAGATGCAGCTACTTTTTTACATCTATCTTTTAAAAACGGGCTTAAATTTAAAAGAGGTAAAAGGCAAACTAATCAGCGGTAAAAAGGTGATTTTGGTGGATGATAGCAGCGAAAATTTCGCTCTAATAGAGCAAATTTTAAGCGAGATAACGGCACTCGCAAACCTGGAGCGGCCGCCGAAATTTACGCAGGGCAAATTTTGCGCAAACTGCGCTTATAACGGATATTGTGCAAGTTGAAATTTAGAGAAATGCTAGAAAAATGTACGTGATTTTATTTTACGACATCGCCGGCGCCGAGCAAAAAGAGAAAAACAACGCAAACCGCATCAGAAAGGCGGTCGAGAAGTTTTTGCCGCGCGTGCAGTTTTCTGTTTTTGAAGGAGAAATTCGCGAGAGCGATTTTAAAAAGCTAAGCGCAATGCTGCAAAAAGAGTGCGCCCCGCAGCTCGATTCTATCGTGATTTACACGTTTAATTCGCTGAAGTATTCCAAGCGTATCGTAATCGGACAGGATAAAAGCGGCGCGCTGTTTAGTTAAATTTACTCGCGTAAATTTGCCGAGTTTGGCAGCGTTTAAAATCCCAGCTAAATTTAAGGAAAAAAGATGCAAAAAAGCGACAGGACGCATTTTATTTTAAGCGCAGGTAGGCTTCGCAGGCAAGATAACAATATCTATTTTGATAAATTTGACGATGCGGGCGCGGTCGTCGCCAGCAAAATTTTGCCGATAAACGCGATCGATGAAATTTACGTGCTAGCAAAAGTGCAGATCGACACCTACACTATGGCGTTTCTGGCAGATAACAACGTCCTTTTGCACGTTTTTAGCCCGTATCAGAGCTTTCGCGGTAATTTTTATCCAAATACCTCAAACTCGGTCAATAAAAGCGGCTTCGTGCTGCTAAATCAGGTCCGCGCCTTTGATGATTCGCTTAAGCGCGCCTACATCGCCCGCGAGATCACTCGTGCACACATCCTAAACGACGCTGCAAACTGCAAAAGGCACGGCGTGAAATTTGACGTCTCGCCCCATATAGAGGCGCTAAACGCTGCCGCGGACGTGCCTGCGATAATGGCGGTGGAAGGGGCGTTTCAAAAGCTATACTACGAAAAATGGAACGAAATAATCGCGGATCAAAAAAGCTTTAAATTTACCGTCCGTTCCAAGCGCCCGCCCGCCGATAAAATCAACAGCTTCATAAGCTACGTAAATACGCGCATTTATAGCGTTTGCCTTAGCGAAATTTACAAAACCGAGCTTGATCCGCGCATCGGCTTTTTGCACGAGCCAAACTACCGCGCTCTGAGCCTACACCTCGATCTTGCCGAGATTTTTAAGCCGATTTTGGGCGATACGCTGATTTTTGGCATGCTAAATAAAAAAGAGATCACGGCAAAGGACTTTCAAACCGACGCCGGACGGATAAAATTTAGCAACGACGCCGTGCAAAAGATCGAGCTAAAGATGATCGCGAGGCTTGGCGAGACGGTTTCGCTTGGCGGGCAAAGTCTCACGTGGCGGCAGGTGATCCGCCGCGAGGCAAATCAGATCAAAAAATACATTTGCGAAGGTACGCCCTACGAAGGGCTTGTGTGGAGGTGAAACATAGCCTGCATCAAGCAAGCTATCGAGCAACGATTAAACCCGCAGAGGGCTTGTTTGCAGGTGAACACTGCGCGAGATTTGAAATTTAGAAATCAAAGATCAAATTTTGCTCATTTTGCGCCTGTTCGGGCAGAACCTCTTGTCTAAAATTTTAAATTTAGACGGGTTTGCGCCATAGATACTTTGCGCGGGAGATGGATTGAAATTTGTAGCTCGCGTTAAAATTTTACCTCTTGCTATGTCGATAAAGCTCTTTTTAAGTTTTAATAAAACGCGAACTTTGCGTGTTTTAGCGCTTTGACCGCTTTATTATTTAACAGATTTTAAGCGATAAAAATATAAACTTCCTACCGAACATGGCCCTAAAAATGCAAATTTTAGTGCTGTGTAAATTTACTCCGATGGAGTTTGAAACTACTACATCTTAAAACTTCCCAAAACTTCCAAAAGCATGTGTAAATTTACTCCGATGGAGTTTGAAACTCAAAAAAGTATATACGGGCGTCGTAACGGATCGTGTGTAAATTTACTCCGATGGAGTTTGAAACTATGCCTAAAAGCGATAGGGCGTTTAAATTGTGCGTGGTGTAAATTTACTCCGATGGAGTTTGAAACTATGCCTAAAAGCGATAGGGCGTTTAAATTGTGCGTGGTGTAAATTTACTCCGATGGAGTTTGAAACCGACGATTACTATTTGCGCAAAAAGCCTTGTATTGCTGTGTAAATTTACTCCGATGGAGTTTGAAACTTATTTTGCAGATACTTGTCTAAAATTTGCTCTAAAGTGTAAATTTACTCCGATGGAGTTTGAAACTGCGTCTAATGACTATTTTGCAGAGCTGTTTAAAGGTGTAAATTTACTCCGATGGAGTTTGAAACAACTAACTGCGGAAAACGCCAAATCATCAGAAAAACCGTGTAAATTTACTCCGATGGAGTTTGAAACCGAGCTTTATGCGCTCTAGAATCATTTTTACGACGGTGTAAATTTACTCCGATGGAGTTTGAAACTTCAAAAGAGCGAGCGCATACGCAAGCTAACCCCTAGTGTAAATTTACTCCGATGGAGTTTGAAACCGACGTGGCGCGGATAGACTTTGAAAGCGGAGAGGGTGTAAATTTACTCCGATGGAGTTTGAAACGGCTAAGCTCTTTTGTTATTGTTAGCGGGATAAAAAGTGTAAATTTACTCCGATGGAGTTTGAAACCCTATTATGATTTCCGTATTTGTCTCATCCATTTCCGTGTAAATTTACTCCGATGGAGTTTGAAACTAATGAACCAAAAAAAATAACAAACGAAAGATTTTACGTGTAAATTTACTCCGATGGAGTTTGAAACGGTCTTTCCTTGAGAATGGGTATATTTCTGATTCAGGTGTAAATTTACTCCGATGGAGTTTGAAACCTTAGGCAAAGAACGCAAATAATCAACATAACCAGTGTAAATTTACTCCGATGGAGTTTGAAACGCATTGCCGTGACAAAGAGATCTACGGCAGGGGTAAGTGTAAATTTACTCCGATGGAGTTTGAAACCTTTAAATTTCACCCTTTCTCTATGTTCTCCGGTCTTGTGTAAATTTACTCCGATGGAGTTTGAAACAACGTTGGAAAGATGTCAGAGGGTGGCTAATGGCCCAGTGTAAATTTACTCCGATGGAGTTTGAAACTGATACAGACGGAGTGAGCCCAACACTATTGACGGCCGTGTAAATTTACTCCGATGGAGTTTGAAACTGTAGCCTTGCAATCTTACGCTGCCCTCGTTCGCGTGTAAATTTACTCCGATGGAGTTTGAAACGGCTCAATTTAAAATACGCTCCTTGGCAGCGCGAGGGTGTAAATTTACTCCGATGGAGTTTGAAACGTTGAATTTTCCGTATACGAATACTCAAAGTTAAGTGTAAATTTACTCCGATGGAGTTTGAAACTAATTTTGTCGCTAATGTTCGTATTTGTGTTCGTTTGTGTAAATTTACTCCGATGGAGTTTGAAACTCGATATAAACCCCGCAATCATTTATAATTTTTTCGGTGTAAATTTACTCCGATGGAGTTTGAAACCGACGTCGTGGTACTCAACGAGGCTGGCATCATCTTGTGTAAATTTACTCCGATGGAGTTTGAAACTGGCTTGAAATAACAAAAGAAACATAGGTATAAGGTGTAAATTTACTCCGATGGAGTTTGAAACTAAAAGCTCCGACGCGCAAACGAACTATGAAAAAGATGGTTAAAATTTACTCCGTTGGAGTTTTGATGCAATCAATTTTTGCGGCTTAGTATGCTGTGCGATTGATTATAGACGGGCGACAAAAATAAAGTTGTAATAAATAATTTATGATTTTCTGTTAACTTAGCTAACAGCCTACCGGTTGATTGCCTGCAAGCAGTTTTTCTAGCTTGCGATTTTTAAAGAATTTGACGACGTCAAACGCGATCTTGGCAGCCAATAGCGCCAAAAAAACGTGTCTAAAAGCATAAAATTTGCCTAAATATTTATGCTTTTTCATGAGCTTTAGCGCAAGCGTTTTTATCGCCTCTATCGGCTTTTTGATTGCTTCGCCGATCATTTTGTCCTTTATCTCGTGGACGACGAGAGCAGTGATGGTTTTTAGGTATTTTTTAGTTTTGGGGGCGGGTAAATTTTGCGTCGCAGTTTTCCCGTAAACGCCGTCAATCCAAGCTTCAAAATTTTGCCGAGCATTTTTGCTTTTTAGGAGTTTTTCGCCGGCTTTGCTTATCTCGTAAATCCCGCGCGAAGTCTTTAAAATGATCCTTTTTTCTTGCGGCAAGGCTTGAATTTTAGGGCTATTTGCTATGATGCTTAAAAGCGCGTCCGTTTTGCTTTGACTCGCACCCGTTTTGCTCGATAAAAACTCCGCTATCTCCTTACGACTCGCCTTTTTTCTCTCGTTTAAAAACTGCGCCAATAAAAATAATCCTTGATAATCCATCGCAAAAACTCTCATTATTATATTAAAATGAGAATTATACTTAAAATACATCAAAATAAAATAAAAGCCAGTATCATTTTGATTTTGGCGCGTTGAGTGATAAACCAAAATTTGAGCTTTTAGCGATACTTTCGGCGCAAAGCAAAAGGCTTGAATTTCAAATTCGGGATTAATCTACATAAAAGCGACGTATTTACGGTAAATTTTACCAAATCGCGCAGAGTTCTAGTGCAGTCGGCGTGCTTTGGTAAATTTACAAAAGATAGCAAAATTTACAGACTAATTATACGTACAAAAGGGCGAAATTTAGTTGTCCGTCAGTCTAAATTTGAAGCTTGGGCTTTAGCAAATCAAACAAATTTAAGCCCAAAGTAGTCAGAAATTGGTGCCAAATTTAGCTCGCGAGCAAATCCAAATTTGAGATGGCAAAGGATATATCGCTAAATTTTAGCCATCAAAATTTACTGCGAAAGCAATTTTAAATTCAGCGTCAAATTTATTTTGCTGGCGAGCTTTTTAAGGCAAATTTAACTAACGAAAAACTCCTGCGCAGGCTCTTTGCTCTCAAACGGCTTCACGCAAATCTCGCGCTCGCCGACTCTAGCGAGCACCGCCGTATCCTTATCTGCTCTAGTGTAGGCAAGCGCCAGCCGCACGGCAAGCTCGAGGTCGGCCTCGTTAAATTTAGCATCCACGAAGCTCACCGCACCCACGATATCGCCGTCAAATTTGATCTGAGTAAATTTTGGATTATTTAGAGCTAGCAGTTTGGCGTTATCGTTTTCGTCGCGGCCGATGACCATTTTGGTGCCGTTTGTTAGGCGCAGATGGCGTCCGAGGCGCAGTAGCTGCATATCCGCGCTCGTCATATCAGGGTCAAATTTGATGAAATCTTTGATTTTATTCGCAAAGCTCTCGATCGTGAGCAAGCACCCGCCGCCAGGCGTCTCGTACTCGCTAAAGCCAAACTCCTTGGCAAGCGCGAGTTGCCTCTTGCGGTCGCGTCCGCTGATGGCGAGCAGTTTGCTGCGATCGATCCAACCCTCGCGCTCGGGCTTCGTGGGCTTCATCAGCTGCGCGGACATCGGGCGCAAGATAAGATCCTCCTCGTCGCCCGCGGCGTTTTTGACCTGCGCCATCGCGTCGCGTCTCTGACTCATCGGACGCTGGCCGATCACCTCGCCCGTCGCGATAAAGTCCGCACCCTCCGAGCGCATCATCGCAAGCGCGGTTTTAAACATATATCCGTGACAGTCGATGCAGGGGTTAAAGTGCTTGCCGTAGCCGTACTTTGGCGTAAAAAGCACGTCGCGTAGGTATTCGTTTCTGATATCGATTATTTTAAGCTCGGCTCCGGCTTCGTTCGCGCGGCGGCGTAAAATTTCGGCCTTTTTCTCGTCGCCGCTAAAGCCGATGTCGATGTGCACAGCCGTGACGTCGATGCCTTGGTTTGCCAGCAGCTTGATGGCGATCATGCTGTCCAGCCCACCGCTAAATAAAACTAACGCTTTCATTTTTTTAGTTCCTCAATAATTTTTTTTATTTTTGATAGTATTTGTTTTTTTTCCTCTAAAGGAATTTGTTTTGCCGAATATTCTTTGTGCAAATTCTCGTAAAATCTCACTTTTAAAATAACTATATTTTTTAAAATTTCATCCTCGTCTTTAAAGGCGTCGTAGTTTTCAAACATCAGCTCGCGCACGGCCGGATCGTCCGCATCGACTCCCTGCGCTACGGCCTCGAAAATATCTCTGTGCCGCACAAAATACTCAGTTTTTAAATTTTCTAAAACAATTCTTTTAAAATTTGGATTTTCGATCATCGTTTTTAAAAACCGAATTTCAAGTATATCCTTACGCCCGCGCTGATTTTTGCCCAAATTTTGTATTTCGTAGGCTTGCATGCGCTCCTGAGCGGCTTGCGTATTTGCGCCTCTAGTTAACCAAAACGACCCCTCGGCTATCTTTAAAATTTTAGCCACGAGCGGGACGTAAGAGTTTGCGACGACGGGTTTTAGGCTTGCCGTAAAAGCCTGGATCGCTTCTAGCGCCTTTTGCTTTTGTACGGGACGCGAGAGGTCAAAGCCGCTAGCTAGATGCCTGATGTAAAATTCGCCGATCTCCGTGCCGCTTTCAAAAATTTGCCGCAGATACTCTATCTTGCCCGCTACCACCATATCGGCCGGATCTGCGCCGCCCTCAATAATGACGACGCTGCCGTCGATTTCGTTTTGCGCAAGCAGCAGGGCGGACTTCGTCGCGGCGTTTATGCCTGCATCGTCGCCGTCAAAGCACAAAATAACGCTAATCTCGCCGCGCTTTAAAAGCGGTAGGTGCTTGGTCGTGAGCGCGGTTCCAAGCACGGCTACGACGTTGTTAAAGCCCGCCTTGTGCAGCATGATAACGTCCATGTAGCCTTCGGTGATGATGATCTGATTTTTGGCGAAAATTTCGCGCTTTGCCAGGTGGTAGCCGTAAAAAAGCGTGGATTTGTCAAAGACCGCGGACTGGGGCGAATTTACGTATTTGGCAGGATTGCCGCTGATAGTGCGCCCGCCAAAGCCTACCAGCCGTCCAGCGTGCGTATAGATAGGAAAGGTGATGCGGTTTATGAAGCTAGCGTAGATGCCGTTTTCGTTTTGCTTTACGATGCCGACTTCTAGGGCTTCTTTGGGCTCGATGTGTTCGTTTTGCAGTAGCCTTATCGTCTGTGCGCTCTCAGGCGCGAAACCTAGCTCAAATTTATCTATCAGTTCGTCCGTGATACCGCGCGAGTACAGGTACTCGACGGCCGCGGGAGTTTTGTAAAGCAGCGAGCGGTAAAAGGCGTTTGCGTTTTCTAGGATGTGTTTGTTTTCTTTCACCGGTTCGCCGCCGCGCACGTAGTTTAGCGTGAAATTTTGTAGTCCTGCGATCTTTTCGACGGCTTCGGGGTAGCTTAGCTTTTCGTAATCCATTACGAATTTGATCGCGTCGCCGCCGGCTTTGCACGAAAAGCAGTGAAATATCCCGCGCGACGGGCTCACGCTCATGCTCGGGTTTTTATCGTCGTGAAACGGGCAGACGCACACGAAGTTCGCGCCGCTTTTTTTTAGCGGCAGATAGTGCCCGACGACATCGACGATATCGGTTTGCGCTTTTAGTCTTTCTATTGATTTTGGATCGATCATAAGCGAGATTATACAATCGTTTTGCTATAATCGGCGTTAAATTTGACTTTAGAAAGCGGCATTTTGGATATATTTTTTATCGAATTTAGAGACCCGATTTTCGGTCTCGTGGTGCTAGTCGCCGCGGTGCTCGTGATCGCCGTTTTTAGCTACGCGTGGGGCGTTTTTAAGAGCAAGGACGAAAAGGCGGAGATCGCGGGATTTTTGAAAAAATTCGGCAAATCTCAAGGCCTAAGCGACGAAAACAAACAGCTTTTGATAAACTCGGGCGCGGATACGGCTACGATGTGCTTTTTGGCGGGGACGTTTTCAAAAAGCGGATATTTTGAAAAGGCTATCAACGTCTATGCCGTGGCTTTACAGCGGGCTAAAAACCGAGCGGCAAAGGAGCAAATTTTCACCGATCTTGGGCAGACTTATTTTAAGGCGGGCTTTTTAGAGCGTGCAAAGAGCGTGTTTTTAGAGGCGCTAAAAATCTCTCCGCGAAATCAAATCGCGCTAAAATCTCTAACGATAATTTTCGAAAAACTAAAAGATTATGGGGGCGCGCTGCAGGCTTTGGACGCCCTGCAAGAGCTTGGCAGCGACGTGAGAGCGCAGACGGCGTATATAAAGGCGCTGCAAATTTTAGCGGATAAAAGCAAAGACGAAGCCGCTAAAATCGGCGAAATTTTAGCCCTAAAGGACAAATTTGCGCTCGTGCGCCGAATGGCGATGGAGAGGTTAAATTTAAGCGGCTCGGGGCTTAAAGATTTTAGCGATTTCCCGCCGCTTGAGGATGTTTTGGACTTGGTTTATTATCAAAACTCGCCCGTAAATTTAACCGATCCCGAGTATAAGAGCCTGTTTTTCGTAAAAGGCATGAGCGACGAGGACGGCGCGCCGCCGGGCTTTGAGCTAGAAGTTTTAAAGAGGCTAAAAGCAGCAAACTACGACAAGGCCGCGCTTAGCTTTAACTACGTTTGCAAGAGCTGCAAAAACGCCTTTCCGATGCATTTTTACCGCTGTCCGATGTGTAGCGAGCTAGGCAGCGTGCAAATTTTGCCTCACATCACGGAAAAATCCGATGAAAACAGTATGCCTTTTTAGCGACGGCTCGTGTCTGGACAACCCGGGTCCTGGCGGCTGGGCGTACATCCTAGAGTACGGCGAACACAAAAAAACTGCAAGCGGCGGCGAGGCGCACACGACAAACAACCAAATGGAACTGCGCGCTGCCATCGAAGGACTAAAAGCACTCAAACAGCCCTGCCGAGTGAAGCTCTACACCGATAGCTCATACGTCGCAAACGCCGTAAATGCGTGGCTAGAGGGCTGGGTGAAGAAAAACTTTAAAAACGTAAAAAACGTCCCGCTGTGGCAGGAGTATCTGGCTGCTAGCGAGCCGCACGAGGTCGAAGCGATCTGGGTCAAAGGCCACGCCGGACACCCGCAAAACGAGCTTTGCGACGAGATGGCGCGCGAACAAGCCGTAAAGATAAAAAATAGCTTAAAAGGCGAATAATGCGAAATTTGGAAGAGAAATTAGGATATAAATTTAAAGACGAAAAACTGCTAAAAACCGCGCTCACGCATAAAAGCGTAAAAGGCGGCGCAAACAACGAGAGGCTCGAGTTTTTGGGCGATGCGGTGATGGATCTGGTGATCGGGGATTATCTTTTTCACAAATTTTCGCGTCTGAGCGAAGGCGATCTAAGTAAACTGCGCGCCGCGCTCGTAAATGAAAAAAGCTTTGCCGAGCTCGCCAAATATCTAAATTTGGGCCAGCTCATCAACATCTCGCCGGCCGAGGAGCACAACGGCGGACGTGCAAAAGCATCGATCCTCTCGGACGCATTTGAGGCGCTGATGGGCGCGATCTACCTAGAAAGCGGCTTTGACGCCGTGCGCGCAGCTAGCCTAAAGGCCTTTGAGAGATGCTACCCCGATATAAATTTCGACCGCATGGTAAAAGACTACAAAACCGCGCTGCAAGAACTCACGCAAGCGCGCTTTGCCGAGATACCAAAATACGTGCTGGTGGGCTCAAAAGGCCCCGATCACAAGAAGGAATTTGAGATCGCGCTAATGCTAAACGAGCGCGAAATCTCGCGAGCCGCGGGCAAGAGCAAAAAAGAAGCCGAGCAAAAAGCCGCTAAAACCGCGCTTGAGATTTTGGGAGAGGGCAAGTGAATACCTTCGGACGCAAACTAACGCTAACGACGTTCGGCGAGAGTCACGGAGTGGCGATCGGCGGCGTACTAGACGGCTTTCCTGCAGGCGTGCGTATTGATCTAAATTTTATCCAAAGCGAGCTTGATAAGCGAAAGCCGGGCGGCTCGAAATTTGCCACGGCAAGGAGCGAAGGCGACCGCGTGGAGATTTTAAGCGGTGTGTTTGATGGGCTAAGCACGGGCACCCCGATCGGCTTTATCATCCGAAACGAAAATCAAAAATCGGGTGATTACGAAAATTTACGCGAGCTCTTTCGACCAGGACACGCAGACTACGCCTACTACCGAAAATTCGGCATCCGCGACCACAGAGGCGGCGGACGTAGCTCGGCTAGAGAGACGGCCGTGCGTGTGGCGGGCGGCGCGATAGCTCAAATTTTGCTGGGCGAATTTGGCGTCAGCGTACAAAGCGGCGTGGCTAACGTGGGCGAAATTTCGTGTGGCGGGCGGTTAGACTTTGATCTCGCGGCGCGATCGGAGATATTTTCGCTAGGCAACGAAGAAGCGATGAAAGAGGAAATCCTAAAAGCCAAGCGTGAGCACGATAGCGTCGGAGCTAGCGTCGTAACGGTGATCTGCGGCGCACCGGCGGGACTTGGCGAGGGGCTATACTATAAATTTGACGCGGCGATAGCCGCTGCGATGATGGGAATAAACGGCGTCAAAGCCGTAGAGATCGGCGAGGGCGTGAGTGCTAGCAAGATGCGCGGCAGCCAAAATAACGACTCGATGAGCGCGGCATATGCAGGCTTAAATTTGGGCATGGATAACTCCACTCTTGACGGCGTGAGTGAGCCGGCAAATTTAAACGGCGGCAAATTTGACGAATGCAAAAACGAGGCGGACGGCGAGGCTTGCCGCGGCTCAAATTCAAACGAAAAATTCGGATTCGCCTCAAATCACGCGGGCGGAACGCTGGGCGGCATGACGAGCGGGCAAGAGGTCATGATAAAGACGCATTTTAAGCCGACTCCGTCGATATTTTTATCTCAGCCGACGCAAAACGTGCGCGGGCAGGATACTCTCTGCGAACTGCGCGGACGGCACGATCCGTGTATCGGAGTGCGCGGTAGCGTCGTAGCTACCGCGATGGCTAGACTAGTAACAGCCGATATGCTGCTTTTAAATTTGAGCGCAAATCTAGCGAATTTAAAGAAAATTTACGGCTAACTCCAAGATAACCGCACTCCAAACGAAGCTAAGGAAACGGACGCTGTGCATGACAAAGATGTTTGCCAAATTTATATTTATAATACAAACGGCAAAAAACGGCGTAACGGACGCATTTGATATAAAAAATATCTCACACGGCAGCTTAGAAAATTTGCTCGCAGGCGCCGTAAAATATCTAAAATTTATGCAAGAAATCATAGAAAAATAGGGCACAGCGAGGGGCTAGGAGCTCGTAAATTTAGACTCTTTAACCCTAATGGCAAAAAAAATATATCTTCAAAAGGAACTCGCCAAACAGCACACCTCAAACAGACTACAAAGCGCGAAAATCTAAGTCTTAGCACGATATTTACACGAACGAGTCGGCTTTTTGTGTTTATGAGGAGTTTCACAGCTTTTAAAATATCCAGCGCAAAATAAGCCAAATTTGCTTCATTTTTGCGTTTAAATTTGCGGGATTTTTAACTAAAATTTAGAGTTTTACCGCTACGCCAAGCGGTGGTCGCCCTGAGGTCAACGGCATTGCGATAAGCGTGCGTAAATATCAAATTTACTCTTGTTTTCTTGTAAAATCAAATTCGGCAACTAGGCCGTATCGCATAATTCGGTCACTCGTAAGGTCGCCGATAAAACAGTTAAATTTAAAGACATTCTAGTTTTAGTTTTTTGATGTTTATATGAAAAAATCGTATAATTTATCGTCGCGCAAATGTTCAATCTATTTTACGAAAACAAGGCTACACAAAGTCAAATTTGCTCGTCAAACAACCCACACTCGAAGCTTTTTATGCGAAAGCTGTGTCTTTGCAGCGGCGAGTCGCCTAGTTTTGCTACCGCATTCAGATGTACCTTCGTGCCGTAGCCTTTGTGTGCGGCGTATCCGTAGCCCGTATGCACGCCGTCCCACGCCGTCATTAGAGCGTCGCGGCTTACTTTGGCTAGGATGCTGGCCGCGCTTACCTGTGCCACTTTGCCGTCGGCTTTTATCATCGTTTTTATGCCGGTGCCGTAGTTTGCATTGCCGTCGTAGAGCAGCTCGCAGCCCGCAAAATGCGACTTAAACAGCCACAGCGCGCGCCTAAGACACTCGCTAAGACCTAGTTCGTCGATCTCTTTGTTTGAAAAATACGCGATGAGAAATTCCGAGTTTTTGACGATCTGGCCAAATAGCTGCTCGCGTCGCTTTTCAGTCAGTTTTTTTGAGTCGTTTAGCCCCGCTATCTCGCGCTTTAGCACGCACGCGGCTACTGCCAAAGGGCCCGCTAGCGCGCCGCGTCCCGCTTCGTCGATACCGCAGATTTGGGCGTCAAATTTGTTTTTCATCGGCATGCTTTCACATATTTTTTGGAGTTTAAGTCATCAAATTTCGGTTTGATTTGTATCAAATTTTGCCTTCCATTTTTTAAAGTTTTCCTTTTTATAGCGGAAAATTTGCCTAAAACAGCCCAAAATTTTGCTTTAAATACTCTTTGATGGGCTCAAGCGGTAGCGAAATCTCGCTGTTTTTGCTGCCGGTCGTACCGTCAAAAAAAGTAATCCCGCTTGGCGAGAGCGTAAAATTTTCGCTCGGAGCTATCTTTTCTTTTGCAAAGATCGCAGTTAAATTTGCATCGTCTAAATCCTTAAAAACGTCGCTCAAATTTATCTTTTTTAGGTTTTTTAGCCAGACGGTTTTGCAGATTTTCCCGCTCGCGCCGAGTTCGCAGACGCTTCTTATTTTGCCGTTTTGATACTCGAGGTTATTTAGCGCGTTTGCGATGTTTTTTGATGGGTCTTTGAGCCATGTCGATTTAAAATTTTCAAGCTTTGCGGCGAGGAATTTTTTGATATTTTGAGCAAATTTGGAGGAGTAAAAGTCACTCGCTACGGCTTCAAATCGCGCCCCGTCTCGCCCGATCTCTTGCAGCCCTAGCGCGGCAAAATCATAGCTCGCGACCTGTTTTAGCACGACTTTTCGCGCCTTGCCTCTGATCGCTAGTTTGCCCGTTAGTTCGCCGCTATCCGCTTTCACGCTTAGATTTAGCCACTCGGTGACCGCATTTACGGCAGTTATATCGGCGCCCGATTTTTCGATGCTGCCCTTACTAAAGTCGTATCTGGCGCCCTCAAAAAATGCGTGACCTTGAAATTTGGGCGGTAAAATAGCGACCTTATCGCTAAAATTTTCAAACTCGGCCTCAAGCTCGCTGATGTAGAGCTCAAATTTGCTCCCGTCCGCCTCGCCTGCAAATTTATAAACTTTACCCTCGTTTTCGTGTCTAATCTCGTAGCCTAGCGCCAAAACGCAGGCTAAAAATATCGCCGCAACGGCTCTCATAACCGCTCCTTATATACCCAGCGCCCAGCGAGAAAACGGCGCAACCTCGCATTTTATGCCCTCTATGCTCGTCTCGCCCGAGTTTGCCACGCTGATTGCTTGTAGCCTATTTATACCTAAATTTTTTAAATTTGCGTGCAGTTTTTTAAATTTTAAAAAGACCAAATCCGCATCGCTAAAAGGTGAGCAAATGATAGAAAGTTTCCTTTTTGGCAAGAAAAAATCAAGCTCTTTTGTATAAAAAATCTGCTCGTTAAATTTAGCTAGTTCGCAAAAAACCGTGTTGTTAAAATTTTTAGCGAAGTCCTTTTTTAGGCTCAGCGCGCTTTTAAACGCAAAGTCGTTAAAATAAAGCCTCTTTGCGGCGTTTGGCTCGTTAAATTTTTCTACCAGGCTAACCGCGCTCATGTTTTCAAGCTCGCTAAGCGCGCCGTAAACGCTATCTTTTGAGATTTTTCGGGCGGATTTTAGAGTGCTAAAAATCTCAAAAACGCTCACGTTTTGCGCCTGAGCCTTCGCACACTCTTTTAGCACGGTTAGCTGTGTGGCGGATAGAGACGATTTTAGTGCGGTTTGTAGATTTACCGCGACGTTTTCGGCGTCGCCAAAGGCCGACGCGGGGCTCCTGCCATGAAGCAAAAAGTGGCTAAAAAGCGTTTCTGGATCGATCTTTTTCGAAAAAAAAGCGATAAACTCCTCGTAGTCTAAAAAATCCAAATTTAGCTCGCTAAAACCGCTCAAATTTGCATCTTTAAACCGTGAGGTGACGATAAAATTTTGCAAATTTAGCTCTAAAATCGGTTCAAGTTTTTCCTGAAATCTCTGCTCGAAATCGTCGATCGCTAGAATTTTTATCTGAGGATTTTGGCGTAAAAACTCTGGCAAATTTGACAAAATCTCATCCGCACCTATGCGTAAATCGCCTAAATTTACATATAAATACTCTTTGCTCTCAAATGCCGACAAAAAGCCCGCGATAAGCGAGGTTTTGCCGCTTCCTATACCGCCTTTTATCAGCGTTTTGGGCGCTGTGATCTCAAATTTTCTATTTATAAAATTGACGTTTTTCGGCGGGCTTTGGTAGAGCGCGTTTAGAGTTTGCATTTTTAGCCTTTAAAATTTGGAAAATTATAGCGAAGTTTCCTTATAAAGAGGAAGCTAATTAAAATTTGACGCCAAAAAACAAGGGTAAATTTAACGATTTTTAAAAAAAAAGGGGGGGGGATAGAATGCGTTAAATTTTTATTTGAAAGGCGGATATTATGAAAAAAATTATGGTTTTTGGTCTGATGTTAATAAGCGCTTTGGCGATAGACAATCCGATGGCAGATATACTAAAGGACTATGAAAACAAGTGTAATGCCGGAGACGAGATGGCGTGCGGCGTGGCGGGCGGAGTTTATGATTTTGTCTTTGAGGCGTACGGGGTAAAGCAAGACTACGGCAAGGCGATGAAATTTTATAAAAAGGGTTGCGATAATGGAAACTACAGGTCGTGCAATAATCTAGGCTTTATGTACGAAAATGAAAAAGGCGTAAAGAGGGACTACAAAAAAGCGTTTGAGTTATATACTAAGTCTTGCGACATCGGAAACGACGCGCTCGGTTGTAGAAATCTCGGATTTTTGTATATCAATAAGCATGTTTCAGGCATAAATGAGAAGCAAGCGTTTTTGGAAGGAATTGGACGTGTTAAAAAAAGCTGCGACATCACGCCGGATTTTACTGCTTGCAGATTTTTGGGCGATGTATACTTAGAATTAAATGAGAAAAACGACGCAATGAAATATTATCAAAGAGCATGTACTGCCGGGGCTACCGATAATGTTGTTCAATCTTTTGAAGAAGGCGTTGAGCTTTGGCAACTAACCTGCGCAATGTACGAACTTTTAAAGCAAGGCTCAAGATGATTATTTAAAATTTGGACATGACTTTAAACTGTCCAAATTTATCCCAAATCAAATTTAAATATTTCGCTTCAAATTTTCAGCCGAATTTACAAAAACTTCCTTATAAAAAGGAAATAATTTTATTAAATTTCATCAAATTTGCTCAAAATATTGACATTAAAAAGCCATTTGGATAAAATCCGAGTCTCTTACACAAGTAAGAAGTGTCGTATGTTTGCGACAAGTTCTATTCAAAGGAAAGAAAATGGAAAGAATCAGGCTTAAGCTTAAAGCTTATGACCATAGAGTTCTCGACCGCACAGTTGCAGCAATAGTAGAAGCTGTCAAACGAACGGGCGCCGACGTCAGAGGTCCGGTGCCGATGCCTACGAAGATCAAACGCTACACGGTCTTAAAATCACCACACATCAACAAAGACTCACGCGAGCAGTTTGAAATGAGAATTCACGCTAGAATGCTAGATATCGTAGCGGCTACGCCCGATACCGTCGACTCGCTAACAAAGCTTGACTTAGCCCCTGAGGTTAACGTCGAAGTCCGCGCGATGGGCAAATAAAGGCGAGGTGAAAGATGGAATATATCGTAGAAAAAATAGGCATGAGCAGAACGGTTAATAACCCGAGCATCCCTGTTACGCTTCTAAAGGTCGTAAACGCTAAAGTTTGCGAAGTGAGCGAATGCGGCAGCGCGATAGTAGCTTATGCTAAAGGTAAAGCAAAAAATAAAGCCATAGAGGGTCAGCAAAAAAAATATAGCCTAACGGCGGAATTTAATAAATTCGCAACCCTAGAAGTCGCCAATAAAGAGGCGGGCGATCTTGATTTTAGTCCGCTTAGCTCGGCTAAAATTTTAAAAGTTAGCTTCAGCTCAAAAGGTAAAGGCTATCAAGGCGTCGTGAAAAGACACGGCTTTGGCGGCGGTCCGAAAAGTCACGGTTCTCGCTTCCACAAAAGACACGGCTCTATCGGTAACCGCGAGTGGCCGGGACGCGTTCAGCCTGGTATGAAGATGGCCGGACACACCGGAAACGAAAAAGTTACCGTTAAAAACGAGATCGTAAGCTTTGACGCCGAAAACGGAATTTTGGTTTTAAAAGGCAGCGTCGCTGGCTATAACGGCGCAATGGGCAGAATAAGGATAGTAAAATGAGTAAAGTTTGCGTATTAAACGAAAAATTTGAAAAAGCTAGCGAGCTTGATCTACCGGCTAATTACGCTGAGATCAACCCGCACAACCTATATCTTTACGTTAAGTCTTATTTGTCCGGCATGCGTTCAAATTCGGCTCACACCAAAACCAGAGCTTTCGTAAGCGGCGGCGGTAAAAAACCGTGGAGACAAAAAGGTCGCGGCGGCGCTAGAGCGGGCTCAACCAGAACTAACGTCTGGGTAGGCGGCGCAGTGGCGTTTGGTCCGAGCAACGAGCGAAACTATTTCCAAAAGGTCAATAAAAAGCAAAAAAGATTGGCGCTTGAGTTTGCGCTAAACGAAAAAGCTAACGCGGGTAAAATTTTCGCGGTAGATAGCATAGAGATCGCAAGCGGCAAGACTAAAGACGCAGCTAAAGTAATCAGCGCGTTAAATTTGAGAGACGCTTTGGTCGTAAAAGATCTGCTTGACGACAACACGCTATTGGCGTTTAGAAATCTATCAAACTGCTATCTAATCGATGCGAGCGAGATAAACGCTTACTTAGTGGCGACTTACGGTGCCGTCGTTATCGAGAAGGCCGCACTTGAAACTATAATAAAAGAGGGCTGAAATGGCAGATATAACTGATATCAAAACGATTTTATATACGGAAAAAACTCTCGGTCTTCAAGAGCAAGGCGTGGTCGTTATACAAACTTCGCCTAAGATGACTAAAAACAGGCTGAAAGAAATTTTGAAAGAGTATTTTGGAGTAACGCCGCTTCGCGTAAATTCGCTTAGAATCGACGGAAAAGTTAAGCGTTTCAAAGGAAGAGAAGGACAACGCAACGAGATAAAGAAATTTTACGTTCAGTTGCCTGAAGGCTCAAGCCTAGAAAACACGGAGGCGTAAGATGGCGATAAAAACCTATAAACCTTATACACCTAGCCGCAGATTTATGACGGGCCTATCAAGCGAGGATATTACCGCTAAACCTAGCGTGAGAAGCCTGCTTGTAAAGATCCCTGTAAGCGGCGGTAGAAATAACAATGGAAGAATAACTTCTAGACATAAAGAAGGCGGAGCGAAGAAGCTTTATAGAATCATCGACTTTAAACGCCGCAAATTTGGTATCGAAGGTAAAGTCGAAGCTATCGAGTACGATCCGAACAGAAACTGCCGCATCGCGCTTATCGCTTATAAAGACGGCGAAAAACGCTATATCATTAGACCAAACGGACTAAATGTTGGTGATGTAGTAGCAGCAGCCGAAGCGGGCCTAGACATAAAACCTGGCAACGCGATGAAACTAAGAAATATCCCGGTTGGTACTATCGTACACAACGTGGAGCTAAAACCGGGCAAGGGCGCTCAGATGGCTCGTTCAGCCGGCGGTTATGCTCAGCTAATGGGTAAAGAGGAAAAATATGTAATGCTTCGCTTGCCAAGCGGCGAGATGAGACAAGTGCTTGCAGAGTGCATGGCTAGCATCGGCGTAGTAGGTAACGAAGACTGGGCGAACGTAACTATCGGTAAAGCCGGACGTAATCGCCACAGAGGTATCCGTCCTCAAACTCGCGGTTCTGCGATGAATCCGGTAGATCACCCGCACGGCGGTGGTGAGGGCAAGAAAAACTCAGGCCGTCATCCTGTTACTCCATGGGGTAAACCGACCAAAGGTGCTAAGACTCGCCGTAAGAAGGCTAGCGATAAGCTTATAATTTCAAGAAGGAAAGGTAAATAGAGATGGCAAGATCACTCAAAAAAGGACCTTTTGTCGATGAGCATGTAATGAAAAAAGTCGTTGCCGCTAAAAAAGCCAACGACAACAAGCCGATAAAAACATGGTCTAGACGCAGCACGATAGTGCCTGAAATGATAGGCCTAACGTTTAACGTTCATAACGGCAAGAGCTTCATTCCAGTATACGTTACGGAAAACCACATCGGATATAAACTAGGCGAATTTGCTCCTACGCGCACATTTAAGGGTCACAAAGGCTCAGTGCAAAAGAAAATCGGTAAGTAAGGGGATAAGATGAGCAAATCAATTATTAAATTCGTAAGATTATCTCCGACTAAAGCCAGACTAATCGCAAGAGAAGTACAAGGTATGAACGCAGAATTTGCACTAGCTAGCCTTAGCTTTATGCCAAACCGCGGCGCCAAATTTATCGCTACGGCTATCAGCTCTGCGGTAGCTAACGGTGGATTTGAGCCTGAAGAGGTTATCGTGACAAGCTGCCGCGTGGATGCAGGCCCAGTATTAAAAAGATTTAGACCGCGAGCGAGAGGAAGCGCAAGCAGAATCCGCAAACCGACTTCTCATATCTTAGTAGAAGTATCTAAACCTGAAAAGAAGGAAGCGTAATATGGGTCAGAAAGTAAATCCGATAGGTCTAAGACTAGGAATAAACCGCAACTGGGAGTCAAGATGGTTTCCTGCTAAAGGAACTTTGGCTGAAAATATCGGCGAAGACTACAAAATTCGCGCTTTCTTGAAAAAGAAACTTTACTATGCAGGCGTTTCTCAAATTTTGATCGAGAGAACCGCTAAGAAAATTCGCGTAACCGTCGTAGCAGCTCGCCCCGGTATTATCATCGGCAAAAAGGGCTCTGACGTAGAGAAGCTTAAAGAGGATATCCAAAAGCTGATCAACAAAGAAGTAAACGTAAATATCAAAGAAGAAAGAAAAGCTCAAGCTTCGGCTCAGCTAGCTGCGGAAAACGTAGCGATGCAGCTTGAAAAACGCGTTGCGTTTAGACGCGCGATGAAAAAAGTTATCCAAGGCGCCCAAAAATCAGGCGCTAAAGGTATCAAAATTTCAGTTGCAGGACGTCTTGGCGGCGCTGAGATCGCTAGAACCGAGTGGTACTTAGAGGGTCGCGTTCCGCTTCACACTCTAAGAGCTAAGATCGATTACGGCGTTGCTGAAGCGCATACGACCTATGGAAACATAGGTATAAAAGTGTGGATATTTAAAGGCGAGGTTCTTCAAAAAGGCGTTCAACCTGAAAAGAACGAAGAAGAAAAAGCCGATAAAAAACCGCGCAGAGCAAGAAGAGGTAAATAATCATGTTGATGCCAAAACGAACTAAATTTCGCAAACAGATGAAAGGCAGAAACCGCGGTAAAGCTACTCGCGGCGCTGATCTTGCTATGGGCGAGATCGGAATAAAAGCCGTAGAAGCGGGCCGCGTAAATTCGCGCCAGATCGAAGCGGCTCGTGTGGCTCTAACCCGCCACGTAAAACGCCAGGCTAAAACTTGGATCAGAGTTTTCCCGGATAAGCCGCTAACCAAAAAACCTCTACAAACTCGTATGGGTAAAGGTAAAGCCGGAGTCGAAGAGTGGGTTATGAATATAAAACCAGGTCGTATAATAGTCGAAATGGCGGGCGTAGATGAGGAATTAGCGCGCGAAGCTCTAACTCTAGCCATCCACAAACTTCCGTTTAAGACTAAAATCGTAACGCGAGAGAGTGAAAATGAAATATACTGATATTAAAGACAAAAGCGTTGCAGAACTTAACGCGTTATTGAAAGAGAAAAAGGTGCTTTTATTTAATTTAAGACGAAAGCTAAAAACCATGCAGCTAAGCAACCCTAACGAGATTCGCGCCGTCCGCAAGGAAATAGCGCAAATCAACACTGCAATTAGCGCTTCAAAGTAAGGGGTGAGAAATGGCATTAAAAAGAGAAATTCAAGGTGTCGTTTTACAAAAGGCCGGCGATAAGACGGCTACGATTTTGGTTGAGAGACGCGTTATGCACCCAAGATACCACAAATTCGTAAAACGCTTTAAAAAATATATGATTCACGACGAAAAGAACGAAACTAAAGCGGGCGATACTGTCGTAGCTATCGAATGCAGACCGCTAAGCGCGAGAAAATCTTTCCGCTTAAAGACTATTTTAGCGACGGGGGTTGAGTAATGATACAATCTTTTACGAGGCTTACGGTTGCCGATAATAGCGGCGCGAAAGAGCTAATGTGCATTAAAGTTTTGGGCGGCAGCAAGAGAAGATACGCGACGCTTGGCGACGTTATCATCTGCTCGGTCAAAAAGGCGCTTCCAAATGGTAAGATCAAAAAAGGTCAAGTGGTAAAAGCGGTCGTCGTTAGAACTAAAAAAGAGGTTCAAAGAGATAACGGCTCACTAATCCGCTTCGACGAAAACGCAGCCGTCATCCTAGATAACAAACGCGAGCCTATCGGTACTCGTATCTTTGGACCGGTCGGCCGTGAGGTTAGATATGCTAACTTTATGAAAATCGTTTCGCTTGCTCCGGAGGTGTTATAATGGCTAATGTTAAATTTAAAGTAAAAAAAGGCGATACCGTTAAGATCATCGCAGGCGACGACAAGGGTAAAACAGGTAAAATTTTATCCGTCCTAGCCAAAAAAGGACAAGTCATCGTCGAGGGTTGCAAGGTAGCTAAAAAAGCTATAAAACCTAGCGAAAAGACTCCAAACGGCGGCTTTATCAATAAAGAGATGCCTATTGATATCTCAAACGTTGCAAAAGTTGAGGGCTGAAAATGAATAGATTAAAAGCTAAATATAACGAGGTCGTAAAGCCTGCTTTGGCTAAAGAATTCGACATCAAAAATCCTATGCTAATCCCTGCGATCGAAAAGATCGTGATAAGCGTGGGTGCGGGCGAATCTGCTAAAGATCAAAAGCAACTTCAAAACATCGCCGATACTATTTCGCTAATCGCCGGACAAAAAGCTGTTGTTACCGACGCTAAAAAATCGGTTGCTGGCTTTAAAGTGCGCGAGGGTTTCCCTGTCGGCGTAAAAGTAACGCTTAGAAAAGAGAATATGTTTGCGTTTTTAGACAAACTAATCTCTATCGCGTTACCGAGAGTTAAGGACTTTAGAGGCCTTCCAAAAGACGGTTTCGATGGACGCGGAAACTACAACTTCGGCCTTAACGAGCAGCTAATGTTCCCTGAGGTCGAGTACGATAAGATTTTACGCACTCACGGTATGAATATAGTTATAGTCACGACGACAAACAGCGACAAAGAGGCATTCAAATTGCTTGAGCTATTTGGTTTGCCGTTTGCGAAAGGAAAGTAATATGGCGAAAAAATCAATGATAGCAAAGGCTGCCAGAAAGCCTAAATTTGCGGTTCGCGGCTATACGAGATGCCAAATTTGCGGACGTCCGCATTCGGTTTATAAAGATTTTGGAATTTGCCGCGTATGCCTAAGAAAAATGGCTAACGAGGGACTAATCCCAGGTCTAAAAAAAGCAAGCTGGTAAGGAAGAGAAATGTTAAACGACTTAATTTCAGACGGACTAACTCGCATTAGAAACGCCGCAATGAGAAGACTTGAAACTACAAAGCTTCTTCATTCAAACGTCGTCGAGGCTACTTTATCTATCCTTGCGGCTAAAGGCTATATCGAGAGCTACAACGTCGTAGAAGAAGATAAAAAGAAATTTATAAACGTAGTTCTAAAATACGACGAGCACGGCAGAAGCGTGATTAACGAGCTTAAGCGCGTATCAAGCCCGGGTCGCCGCGTTTATAAGGGAAAAGACGAGATCAAGAGATTTAAAAATGGCTACGGAACGATCATCGTTAGCACCAGCAAAGGCGTTTTAAGCAATGAAGACGCTCACAAAGCTGGCGTAGGCGGCGAAATCCTCTGCTCTGTGTGGTAATTGTCTAAAACGCTACGGGGTAGCGTTTTAGATTACTTTGAAATAAAGTTTGAATTGATGGGCTTGTTTTTGTAGCAAGATGTTAATTTGATATCATTAAAATGTAGTCTGATTCGGTAGTCTTGTCGTATTTGCGACGAGGTGGCGTTTCGGATTGCCTTAAAATGAAATTTGACTAGGCATCTTTTTGTAGTTTATAAAATTTACGAAAAATTTTCGCCGTCAAATTTCTAAAATTTAAAATCGGAAGTTTAAATTTAAAAAGCTTCCCAAATTTTAGCTTGACTTGCAAATTTATCCAAATTTGCGAAAGCTAAATTTAAAAACGATGATGTCAAATTTGATGGCAAATTTTAGGAAGTAGATCCAAAAAAAGTAAGTCAAATTTGACGAGAAAATTAAAGTGTTTGAGGCGGTTTTTTATCGCTTCGATTCATTTCTATTTTTATGGTATTGCGGTATCCATTCGTAAAAGTAGACATACCCTAGACAAGTAAAAAGGAAAAAAATGTCACGTATAGGAAAACAGCCGATAGCTATTCCAAGCGGAGTAGAAGTCAGCGTAGAAGGCAACGTCCTTAAATTTAAAAAAGGCGCTCATTTAAAAGAGCTTGACACAAAAGGGCACGTAGACGTTAAAGTCGAGGATACTCACATAGTATTTTCTCCAAAGAGCGACGAGAGACAAGATAGAGCCTACTGGGGCACTTATAGAGCGCTTGCAAACAATATCGTCATTGGCATTACAAAAGGCTTTACTCGCCAGCTTGAGATCAACGGCGTCGGTTACAAAGCTGCTGCTAAAGGCCAGGTACTTGAGCTTACTTTGGGGTTTTCTCACCCGATAAATCACGAAGTGCCAAAAGGTGTTGAAATCAGCGTAGAGAAAAACATCATAACTATCAAAGGCGACGACAAACAAGTGGTAGGCCAGATCGCAGCTCAAGTCAGAGCGTACAGACCACCTGAACCGTATAAGGGCAAAGGCGTTAAATACGTAGAAGAGCGCATCATCCGCAAAGCCGGTAAGACATCTAAGAAGTAAGGGATAGATAATGACAGCAAATGTATTAAAAAGAAAACTCGCTCTTAGAATCAAGAGAAAAAGAAGAATCAGAGCCAAAATTTCCGGCACTGCGGTATTGCCTAGAATTTCTATCTTCAAATCAAACAGAACTCTTTACGTCCAAGCTATCGACGACGTAGCAGCCGTAACTCTAGCGGCAGCCGACGGCAGAAAACTAGGCGTAAAAGCAAACAAAGAAGGCGCCGTAACTTTGGCTAAAGAATTTGCAAAAACTCTAAAAGCTAAAAAAATTGAAACGGCATTATTCGACAGAAACGGCTATTTGTATCACGGAGTCGTAGCGGCTTTTGCAGACGCATTACGTGAAAACGGTATCAAACTATAAGGAAAATCGCTATGGAAAAATATAACAGAGAAGAATTCGAAGAAGTAATGGTTGATATCGGCCGCGTTACAAAGGTCGTAAAAGGCGGTCGTAGATTTAGATTTACGGCTCTTGTCGTAGTAGGAAACAGAAACGGCCTAGTAGGCTTTGGCTTCGGTAAAGCAAAAGAGGTGCCGGATGCTATGAGAAAAGCCGTCGACGACGCGTTTAAAAATATTATCGAGGTAAAAAGAAAAGGCTCGACTATACCTCACGACGTAGAGGTTAAATTTAACGCTAGCCGCGTTTTGCTTCGCCCTGCTAGCGAAGGTACGGGCGTGATCGCGGGCGGTAGTGCTCGTCCTATTCTAGAGCTTGCGGGCATCAAGGACATCCTAACAAAATCGCTTGGCTCAAACAACTCGGCAAACGTCGTTCGCGCTACTTTAAAAGCGCTAAGCATGCTTAAAGGCTAAGGAGAAGATATGGGACTAGAAAATTTAAAACCTGCCGAGGGCTCGACTAGACAAATCAAAAGACTAGGTCGCGGTCAAGGTAGCGGTCAAGGTAAAACCGCGGGTAAAGGACACAAAGGTCAAAGAGCTAGAAAAGGCTACAATGAAAAAAGAGGCTTCGAGGGTGGTCAGCAACCGCTTCAAAGACGCCTTCCAAAAGTAGGCTTCGCTTCTAAATTTGAGAAACCTTACGTAATCAACGTAGAAAAAATCGTTGCGGTAAAAGAGCTAAGCGAGATCACTATCGCTACTATCGCTACCGTACACAAAATTTCAAGCAGCGTCAAGAAAATCAAATTGATCGGAGTGAGCGCAAAAGATTTGGCTTCGAAAATCAAAGACGAGAACGTAACCGTTAGCGGACGTGCGTAATGAATAAGACATTGACCAACAAGATTTTAATCACGTTGGCATTTTTATTTGCTTACAGGATACTGGCATACGTGCCGGTTCCTGGCGTAAACGTCAATGTTATTAAAGAGTTTTTCGATTCGAATTCCTCAAATGCGCTTGGACTATTTAATATGTTCAGCGGTAAGGCCGCAGAGCGCCTCAGCATCATCTCTCTAGGTATTATGCCATACATCACAGCATCGATTATTATGGAGCTTTTGGCGGCTACTTTCCCAAATTTGGGCAAGATGAAAAAAGACCGCGACGGCATGCAAAAATATATGCAGATTATCCGTTATGCCACTATCGGTATCACGCTTGTTCAAGCAGTGGGCGTCAGTATGGGTCTTCAGAGCCTTCACGGTAGAGGCGGAGAGGACGCAATAATGATAGATATGAATTTATTTATCGCGATTGCGGCAGCTTCGATGCTAACGGGAACTATGCTTTTGATGTGGATAGGCGAGCAGATCACTCAGCGCGGTATTGGCAACGGCATCAGCCTTATTATCTTCGCGGGTATCGTTAGCGGCATACCTTCAGCTATCGGTGGAACGGTAAATTTGGTAAATACGGGCGAGATGAACTTCCTCGTGGTTATCGGAATTTTGCTTGTTATCTTGGTCACGGTAGGCGTAGTTATCTACGTCGAGATGGGCGAGAGACGCGTACCGGTGAGCTATTCGCGTAAGGTAGTGATGGAAAATCAAAACAAACGCATTATGAACTATATACCTATCAAGGTAAATTTAAGCGGCGTTATTCCTCCGATTTTCGCCAGTGCGATTTTGATGTTCCCAAGCACTATTTTGCAGGCCAGCACAAATCCTTACATCCAAGCTATTCACGATTTTTTAAATCCAAATAGTTATTTTTTCAACTTTTTAACATTCTTGCTGGTTGTATTTTTTGCATATTTTTACGCTTCTATAGCGTTTAACGCAAAAGATATCAGCGAAAATTTAAAAAGACAGGGCGGATTTATCCCGGGCATTAGACCGGGCGAGGGCACTGCGGGCTATCTAAATGAGGTAGCATCTAGGCTAACGTTTAGCGGTGCGATTTATCTCGGACTTATCTCGACGCTACCTTGGGTGCTTGTTAAATTTATGGGCGTTCCGTTTTATTTCGGCGGTACGTCGGTACTGATCGTGGTTTCTGTCGCGCTTGATACGATGCGAAGGATAGAAGCTCAAATTTATATGAATAAATATCAAACTCTAAGTGCGGTAGGCTTGTAATGGCTATAACCATTATGCAGCCAAACGACATAGAGAAAATGCGAGCGGCGAATAAAATCGTCGCTCAAACTCTCGACTACGTAGAAGGCGTGATCAAGCCTGGCATTTCGCTACTAGAAATAGATAAAATTTGCGAGGATATGATAAGGGCTGCAGGTGCAAAGCCTGCGTTTAAGGGTCTTTACGGCTTTCCAAACGCCGCTTGCATTAGCGTAAACGAAGTGGTCATCCACGGCATCCCGAACGAATACAAACTACAAGAAGGCGACATCGTAAGTGTCGATATCGGCTCAAATTTGAACGGATATTTCGGCGACTCGGCTAGGACTTGGGGCGTGGGCCAAATTTTGCGCGAGGACGAAAAGCTGATTGCTTGCGCCAAAGACGCATTGTATTTTGCGATAGATACCGTAAAAGCGGGAATGCACTTTAAAGAGCTTAGTTTTGAAATCGAGAAATTTATAAGAGCTCGCGGATTTGTTCCGCTAACGGGATTTTGCGGTCACGGCATCGGTAGACGCCCACACGAAGATCCGCAAATTTTAAATTATTTAGAGGGCGGTAGCCCAAAATCAGGACCGAAAATCAAAAACGGAATGGTATTTTGTGTGGAGCCGATGATCTGCCAAAAAGATGGCACTCCGGTGATCGGTCCTGACAAATGGAAAGTAACTAGCAAAGACGGGCTAAGAACCAGTCACTACGAGCACTGCATGGCAGTCGTGAACGGACGTGCGGAGATCTTAAGCCTAGCGTAAAATTTTAAAATTTACAAATCGTTTGCACGGCTTGTAAATTTTAAAATTTTAATTTGTGGTGAGTTAAAATTTTAATTTCAAACTTCCGCCGAGTGGCGAAAGTAAATTTAACAAAAAGGAGTTAAGTGGCAAAAGACGACGTCATAGAGATCGACGGCAACGTCATCGAGGCGCTGCCAAATGCGACGTTTAAGGTCGAGCTCGACAACAAACACGTGATTTTGTGTCATATTGCGGGCAAGATGAGGATGCATTATATAAAAATAATGCCTGGAGACCGCGTAAAGGTGGAACTAACGCCTTACAGTCTGGATAAGGGTAGGATAATTTACCGACATAAGTAAATTAAAAGCTAAATTTGGCTATACTCAGCCCTTTGCGACAAATTGCTGTATGAAGAATTGTTTTCAAAGCCCACCACTTGTTTTGAAAATAGTTGGTTTAAAATTTCGTTAAACCTGATGCAGCCTAAAAGTGGAATAAATTTTTAGGAGACTAGAATGAAAGTTCGTCCTTCTGTAAAGAAGATGTGTGACAAGTGTAAAATTGTCAAGCGCCAAGGCGTAGTTCGCATAATCTGCGAAAATCCAAAACATAAACAAAGACAAGGATAAAGCATGGCACGTATCGCAGGTGTGGATTTACCAAAGAAAAAGAGAATCGAATACGGTTTGACCTATATTTACGGTATCGGTCTTCATAAATCTCGTCAAATTTTGGATGCTACCAAAATTTCTTACGATAAAAGAGTAAACGATCTAACCGAAGATGAAGCTGCGGCTATCCGCAAAGAGATCCAAGAGAACCACGTGGTGGAAGGTGACCTTAGAAAAAGCGTCGCTATGGACATCAAGGCTCTTATGGACCTAGGAAGCTACCGCGGTCTAAGACACAGAAAAGGTCTTCCAGTGCGCGGTCAAAAGACTAAAACAAACGCTAGAACTAGAAAAGGCAAGCGCAAAACAGTCGGCGCTGCGACGAAATAAGGATAAGCGATGGCAAAAAGAAAAGTAGTTAAAAAGAAAATTGTAAGAAAAAGTATCGCTAAAGGTATCGTTTATATAAGCGCGACTTTTAACAACACTATGGTAACGGTTACCGATGAGATGGGAAATGCTATCGCTTGGAGCAGTGCTGGCGGACTAGGTTTTAAAGGAAGTAAAAAATCAACTCCTTATGCGGCCCAACAAGCGGTAGAAGACGCTCTAACAAAAGCAAAAGAGCACGGTATAAAAGAAGTAGGCATCAAAGTACAAGGTCCTGGCAGCGGTAGAGAGACCGCAGTCAAGAGCGTAGGCGCGGTAGAGGGCATAAAAGTAACATTTTTAAAAGATATAACCCCGCTTCCGCATAATGGTTGCAGACCGCCGAAACGCCGCCGCGTATAATTAGAAATTTAGGAGAATTATTATGGCTAGATATAGAGGACCCGTTGAAAAATTAGAAAGAAGACTCGGCGTTAGTTTGGCGCTAAAGGGCGAGCGTCGCTTGGCAGGTAAGAGCGCGCTTGATAAAAGACCTTACGCTCCGGGACAACACGGACAAAGAAGAAGCAAGATAAGCGAATACGGCTTGCAGCTTCGCGAAAAACAAAAAGCTAAATTTATGTACGGCATTAGCGAGAAGCAATTCCGCCGCTTATTCCAAGAGGCCGCTCGCCGCGAGGGAAATACCGGTGCGCTTTTGGTACAGCTTTTAGAGCAAAGATTAGATAACGTAGTTTACAGAATGGGCTTTGCTACGACTCGCCGCTTTGCTCGTCAGCTAGTTACTCACGGACATATTTTAGTAAACGGTAAGAGAGTAGATATTCCTTCTTATAGAGTCCAAGCGGGCGCTAAAGTAGAGGTTATCGAAAAATCTAAAAACAATCCGCAAATCGTTCGCGCGATCGATCTTACGGCGCAAACTGGCATCGTAGCTTGGGTCGACGTCGAAAAAGATAAAAAATTCGGAATTTTCACAAGAACTCCGGAAAGGGAAGAAGTCGTCATTCCTGTCGAGGAAAGATTCATAGTAGAGCTTTATTCGAAATAATAAGGGGTATAACGATGAGAAAAATTACCACATCAGCTTATATGCCTACCGAAATTTCAGTAGAGAGTATAAGCGAGAATGTCGCCAGAATAACCGCGTATCCGTTTGAGACGGGCTATGCGGTCACTTTGGCTCATCCGCTAAGACGACTTTTATATAGCAGTACGGTTGGATTTGCAGCTACGGGCGTCAAGATAGAGGGCGTATCTCACGAATTTGATTCGATGAGAGGCATGCTCGAGGACGTAGCGCAGTTTATTATAAATTTAAAAAACATCCGCTTTAAGCTAAAAAACGAGTCTGAGCGCGAGGTGGTCGAGTATTCGTTTAAAGGTCCAAAAGAGATAAAAGCCAGCGATCTAAAAAGCGATGTCGTAGATGTCGTAAATCCAGAAGCTTATCTTGCAACCATAAACGAGGACGCGGAGCTTAAATTTTCCGTAATCATCCAAAAAGGTATCGGATACGTCCCGAGTGAAGAGATAAGAGACAATACCGAAGAGGGTTATATAGCTCTTGATGCATTCTTTACGCCTGTTAAAAAAGCAGTTTACGAGCTAGAAAATGTCCTAGTAGAGGATAACCCCGACTATGAGAAGATTATTTTCACGGTCACGACGGATGGACAAGTGGGTGCGATCGAGGCGTTTAAACACGCGATTGAGGCGATGTATCAGCAGATGTCGGTGTTTAAAGGTGTTTTAAATATCGATGTTTCTGCAGGCTTAAACGCTCAAACTTCAGGCAGCGAGCATGCGAAGTTGTTACAAAGCGTAGAAGAGTTAAATTTGAGCGCTAGAAGCTTCAACTGCCTTGATAAAGCTGAGATTAGATTTATCGGCGAGCTTGCTTTGATGGATGAAAACGAGCTAAAAGAGCTTAAAAATTTAGGCAAAAAATCTCTCGACGAGATCAAAGCCGTTATGCAAGAGATCGGATATCCGGTCGGCGGCGACCTAGGCGGCGGCAAAGAGCAACTCAAGAAAAAAATCGCCGACCTAAAATCACAAATGAGTGCAAAAGAGTAAAAGGAAGATAAATGAGACACGGTCACGGATACAGAAAACTAGGTAGGACGTCGGCTCACCGCTCGGCTCTACTTAAAAATTTAGCTATCGCTATCATCAAAAGCGAAAAGATAGAGACGACCTTGCCTAAGGCAAAAGAGTTGAGAAGCTATATCGAAAAGCTAATCACTAGAGCTAGAAAAGGCGACAGCAACGCTCACAGAGCAGTTTTTGCCAGCTTGCAAGATAAAGAAACTACGAATAAACTAGTAACTGAGCTTGCTCCAAAATTCGTAGGCAAAAACGGCGGATATACGCGCATCGTTAAGACTCGCGTTCGCCGAGGCGATGCTGCTGAGATGGCTTATATCGAGCTAATCAAAGAATAATTTTTAGAGAGCTTCGGCTCTCTTTTCTTTTTAAATTAACATATTTTAGTTACCTCAAACTCCCTTTAGTATTCACATCAATTAAATTTATTTGTTCATCTATTGCATTGTTTGCAATTTTGTATTTAGTTAGAAAGTAACAAAATTTGTAGCTAGTTTTACCCTGGTTTCTGTCGTAGTTTAAAGTGCAAATTTGCTTTCAAAAGATTTGCTTGTACGATAGACGCTTGCCATATCAAATTTATGCATCTCTGCAAACAACATTTGGAATATTAAGCACAGGTATTTCGAGTTTTGAATTACGGATTACGCCCTTGCTACTACCGCACGTTTTCATCCTTAAAGAGCTGCTAGTATCTTTTATATTTGACTTATCAACATATAGAATCGCTTAAAATTCCAAATTTATCCAAGTCAAAAATAGCGGCCAAAACGCCAAACTCATAGCGTATTTAAAATTTTATCTGCTATAATATCTCAAAAATTTAAAAGGTTAAAAATGATCCCATTTACCGACGAAGAGCTTTTAAAGCCCGTAAAAGCGAGCTTGCAAAAGGTTATGCCGATGCTTGAAAACGACGGCGGAGGCATGGAGCTGCTAGGTATCAAAAACGGCAAAATTTACGTCCGCCTCACCGGCCACTGCCACGGCTGCGCAGCTAGCACTACTACGCTAAAATACGGCATCGAGCGCCAGTTACGCACGGATATCCACCCCGAACTTAGCGTCGTAAATATCCCTATCGGCGAGGAAGTTAAATTTGACTGATTACAAAAAAGCTGGGCTAAGAGCGTTTAACAAGGGCGAATTTGACGCCGCCGCGAGCTATTTTTCGCTCGCCTACGACAAAAAGCCGGACGAAAAGTTACTCTTTCTCATCACGCTTTGCTCGCTTGCTAAAACCCGCCGCGACGAGGCGATGACGCTTTTTGAGATATTTAAGCTAAAAGACAAATTAGGCATGAGTCCTGCGGATTTGGACGAAATTTTGGGCGCGCTTGAGGCAAAAATCGACGAAGACGAGGATCACGAGGAGCAAAACGCCATTAGCTACGTCGACTTCATGGATGCGGTTAGGCGCGGCGGGTTTAAAAGCACCTTCGAGGATATCATGTTTTCCACGCGCGTAATGATCGATAATCGCGACGATTTTCTCGAGTTTTTGCAAAATCTTATCAAAAATGACTTCATAGAAATGGGGCTAAACTACATCGAGACCGCAGCCGTGATGTTTGCCGGCGACGAACGGCTAAGTGCGCTGGCTCGCGAAATAAACGAAAAGGCCGAAAGTGAAAATTTACGTTAAAGAAGGCTTCGTCACCGACAACTCAAACGAATGCGAAGCGGGGTGCTATTTCGTAAAGACGGCGACGAACGCCAAATTTGAAGCCGCCGCGGAAGCAAACGGCGCAAAAATCATAAACTTAGCCGAGTGCAAGCGGTTGCTAGGTATCGACGAGAACATCAAAATCATCGGCATCACGGGCACGAACGGCAAAACCACGACCGCGGCGGTTATCTGCGCCACGCTGCTAAATTTAGGCTACGGATGCGGTCTATGCGGTACTCGCGGCGCTTTTATAAACGGCGAACGCATCGACGACAAGGCACTAACGACGAGCGAAATTTTACGCACGCTTAGCTACCTCAAAGCCGCTAGCGAGCGCAGCTGCGAGTACTTCGTGATGGAGGCTAGCTCGCACGCCATCGCTCAAAAACGCATCGAGAGCTTGGATTTCGCGATGAAAATTTTTACGAATTTAACCCAAGACCACCTCGATTACCACGGCACGTTTGAAGAGTACGCGCGCGTAAAGAGCGAGTTTTTCGCAGACGACGCGCCAAAGCTCATAAACATAGACGACCGCGGCGGGATCAAATTTAACCCAGCAAACGCCCTAACTTACGCGCTTCATGCGGACGCGGACTTTGCGCCCGGCGAGTATTCGCTAGAAGGCGGCATACACGGGACGCTAAAGACTCCGCGCGGGCAAATTAAACTAAGCTCAAATTTGCACGGCGAATTTAACCTCTACAACCTCATAGCAGCCGTCTCTTGCGCCGCGACGCTGACGGATAGGCCGCTAGAGCAGATCGCGCGCGCCGCGGCGGAATTTGACGGCGTCGAGGGGCGCATGGAGGTCGTGAGCCGCGAACCGCTGGTGATCGTGGACTTCGCGCACACTCCAGACGGTATAGAAAAGGTGCTAAACGCGCTTCGCCACCGCAAGATCGTCGCGGTTTTTGGCGCCGGCGGCGATAGGGACCGCACCAAACGCCCTAAAATGGGCGCGATAGCGCAAAAATACGCGCACAGACTGGTCGTCACCAGCGACAATCCTCGCAGCGAGGAGCCTGAAAGCATCATCGCCGAAATTTGCGGCGGCCTAGAGATGAACGAGCACGTAAAATGCATCGCAAACCGCAAAGAGGCGATAAAATACGCGCTTGAAAGCCTCGCGCAGGACGAAATTTTGGTGATTTTGGGCAAGGGCGACGAAACCTACCAAGAGATCAAAGGCGTAAAGTATCCATTTAGCGATAAGCAAGTCGTGCGCGAACTTTTGGGTGCACGCGCCTAAATTTATGTATAAAACGGCGCCAGACAAGGGTAAATTTGCGTAAAATTTACCTTTGTTTGCGTCTAAATTTCTATTTTTATCACCAAACGGCGTCAAATTTATCGCATTTTTTATCGCTCGCGCAAATGCCTCTAAAATCAAATTTAATCACAAATTTAACTCCGAATTTTATCGCGTCAAGCAAGCAAAAACGAATCGCCGCGGCTATATAAAGTTGCTTTTTGCGGCTAAATTTATAGTATAATTTTCCCAAAAACACAAAGGACTGCCGATGAAAATCGAAATTTTATCAAGCAAAATCCACCGCGCACGCGTGACGGACGCTAACCTCAACTACGTAGGCTCGGTCACGATCGGACCTGAGCTTATCGAGGCTGCGGGGCTTTGCGAATACCAAAAAGTTGAGATCCTAAACGTCAATAACGGCGAGCGTTTCGCTACATACGTGATCCGCGGCGAGAAAAAGGGCGAGATCTGCCTAAACGGCGCGGCCGCGCGCAAAGTCTGCGTCGGCGACGTCGTCATCATCGTTGCTTACGCGCTTCTTAGCGCCAAAAAAGCAAGAGATTTCGAACCAAAAATCGTGCAGGTAAACGAGAAAAACGAGATCGTAAAATAATATACGCCCAAATTTGCCGTCTCTGCGGCGGTAGGTTTAAATTTACGTTTTATGGCGACGAGCTAAATTTGCGATAAGGTCTAGGCTGGTGCGGCGCGACGGTCATTCGCAAGCGGACGAAAGGCGAACGTGCTAAATAGCAGTTTGTTTAAATTTACCGCCGTTTGGCGTTAAATTTGACGCGGTCAGTAAAATTTGGCGAAAATGGGCAAAATTTTGCGCCTGAATTTAAAAGGATTCGCAAAATGGTAGCGATTTATTTCAGCTCCACGGGCAATACGAAGCATTGTGTGGAGAGATTTATAGAGCGTCTGGGCGGCGATATTCCCGCGGTTTCGATCGAGGACGAGGCCTGCGGCGAGCTACTAAAGCACCACGATGACGTGATCCTCGCCTATCCTGTTTACTTTAGCGACCTGCCGCAGATCGTGCGCGAGTTTATTTGCGAAAACAGCGCGAATTTTCGCGGCAAAAACGTCTTTATCATCGCTACGATGGAGATTTTTAGCGGCGACGGAGCGGGCTGCGCGGCTAGGATATTAAGGCGGGCGGGCGCGAAGATAACTGGCGGCGCCCACGTGAAAATGCCCGCATTTATCCTAGACGTGGCGATTTTTAGCTATTCGGCGCAGAAAAACGAGCGCGTGATCAAGGAGGCAAACGCCAAGCTGGAGCGCGTCGCGCAGACATTTGCCGCGGGCAATCCGCCGCAAGAAGGGCTGGGCATGTTATGCCGCATTGCTGGGCTTTTAGGGCAGCGGCTCTGGATGAAAATTTGGGACAAAACGCCGTTTGCCAAGCGTAAACCGAGCCTAGATACGGCGCGGTGCAGCGGATGCGGAGAGTGCGCTAAATCCTGTCCGATGCAAAATATAAAAATCGCGCACGGCAAGGCAAGATTTGGCGAGCGCTGCACGATTTGTTATAGATGCGTGAACAGGTGTGGGCAAAAGGCGATAACGATCCTCGGCAAGGCGAAAAATCTGGAAAAATCGGTTGCGGCGGAGCTCAAAGATATCTGACGCGCGTTCGTTTGGGCGATTTTGATCTGCCGACATATTTTATCGCTTTTTAATTCGTCAAAAGATTTCAAATTTAGTTGGCGCTACCTTAAATGCTCTTTCAGTTCGGCTTTACTTCGCTTGTTAGCTCGGGTAAATTTCTCAAATTTACAGAAAATCCACGCTAAAAACCACGCAAACACGCATGCGCTAAACCAAAATAGATCAAAACGCGTGCAGATTATTAAAATAAAATTTTACCCTCAAATTTGACGGCTTTTCGGGCTTAAATTTACCCGTCCGCGCTCGTATCCACGGCGAGTTTTAAAGGCGGGAACGAAACTTGCATTGCAGAGCTTAAAAAAGTAAATTTAGCTTAAATTGGCTAAAATAACGCGAAATTTGAAAGGATGTTTATGTTTGAGGGGATCGATTTTTCAAAAATGGGACAGATGCTCGAGGAGGCGCAAAAAAAAGCGCAGGAGATCGAGCAAGAGAGCCAAAAACGCGAATTTAGCGTAAAAAGCGGCGGCGGGCTCATTAGCGTCAGAGCAAACGGCAAGGGCGAGGTGCTCGATATCAGCATCGACGACAGCTTGCTAGAGGACAAGGAGAGCTTGCAGATCTTGCTCATCAGCGCCGTAAACGACGTGCTAAAGATGATCGAGGACGACCGCAAAAACGCCGCGTCAAGGATGCTGGGCGGGTTTGCCGGCATGGGACTAGGGCAATGAAACGCGCAGCTTTCTCGCGCCGTTTGGACGCGGTTTTGGGGCTCGCGCGGTTAAATTTTGGCGGCGCACGGGACGGTGCGACTGCAAATTTGAACTCAAATTTAGCCCGCAAAATTTACTCTCCACTTTTTGCGGTTTTTGTGATTTGCGCATTTGCTGCGTCGCTTAGAGCCGAGCCGCGCCCGACGCAGGATGATTTTAACGCCTGCTTCGAGAAAAACTTGCCCGCCATGGTAAACGTCGCGGGTAACGGCGGCATCGCGATCACGCCAAATCTAATCGCCGTACCTAAAGGCGAAATTCCCGTGAAAAACTCCGTAAAATTTGATCCATATCTCGGCCTCTATCGGGTCGCTTCGGACGTCAAACTCGCGCCTGTAAAGATGTCTGACGATAACGCGACGAAAAAAAGCGACTGGGTTAGCGTCACGCGCGATCTAAACGCGACCGTCTACGGCCACGTAAAGGCGCAGGCGCAGGCGCTAGGCGAGCTAGACGTACTCACGTTTGACGTAAACGGCACGGGCGCCGTGCTAAGTCCGTGCTGCAAGCTACGCGGTATCGCAGTGGGCGGGGATAAATTCGTCCCGAGCCGCTATCTAAGGCACTTTGCGGCGTATAAAGACGTTTACTACGGCGATGTGGGCGCGGTTTTTGAGGAGCGAGATGGCAAGCTCTACGTAAAGAGCGTCGATCCGCTCGGACGCGGCGCGGCGCTAATGGTGGGTGATGAAATTTTGAGCGTAAACGGCGAGAAATTTGAGAGTTTGCGCGAGCTAAACGAGAGGATTTTGTTCGCCAAAAAGGGCGAGCGGCTCAAATTTGAGATCAAGCGCGGCGACGAGGTTTTGAAATTTGGCGTGGCGGTCTCTGACGACGCGGCCAAAAAAGAGCAAAAAGCGCCGATGAAAGCGGATAAAAAGGCCGCCGCTAGCGACGCAAAACCTCAGTCCATGCCTCAAAGCAGCGATGCCGCGAGCGTGCAAAAGCTCTACGGCATGACATTTGACGAGAAACTAATAGTAAAAAGCGTCGACGCGAACTCGGGCGCGGCCAAATTTGGCGTCAGGGTCGGCGACAAGCTGATACAAGTGGGGCAAAAGGCGGTCTCAAGCCGCAAAGAAGCGCTCAGCCTGCTCGCTAAAGGCGGCGGTCAAAATTTGCTATTTAGACGCAACGGCTTTGACTTTTTTTACAACGCGCGGTAGTCGCGGGCGGCAAATTTGACGCCTTTGTGGGCTAAATTTGAGAAATTTAGCCCACGCTTGGAGCCAGCAAAAACAAAACGGAGAATAGATGCAAAATCAAAATTTAGCGGTAAAATCAAAATTTAGCGGCAATGATCAAATTTGCCTTCAAAGCGCGGCGAAATCGTCAAATTTGAGCGAGTCACAGGCGCTGCCGAAGGATCAAATTTTAGCTCGTAGTTCGCGCGCGAGCTTGTCTCAAAATCGTTCTCAAATTTTAAACTCGACCAAAGCCAAAACTAGCTCCGAAAATCCGACTCAAAGCCCGAAATACCGATCAAATTTGATCTCGCTAAACGCGGCAAAAGGCTCGTCTTTTACTTCGGGCGCCAATTTACAGCAACCAGCGGCCAGCGCCGCCGATCAGGACGCGCTTTTGGCTGAGTTTAAGGAGTTTTTGAGTGCGCATTTACCGAGCTCGCCTAGCTTTCATCCGTGCTTTGACGAGGCGCTCTCGTACACGCTAAAATCGGGCGGCAAGCACTTTCGCGCTATGCTGGTTGCAGGCGTCGTAGCGGCGGTGCGTCCCGAGCGCAAAGAGGCGGCGTTTCACGTCGCGCTGGCATTTGAGACGATGCACAGCTACTCGCTCATCCACGACGATCTGCCTGCGATGGACGACTCGGATCTGCGCCGCGGACAGCCTAGTTTGCACGTCAAATTTGACGAAGTTACAGCGATCCTGGCTGGCGACGCGCTAAACACCCACGCCTTTTATCAGATAGCAAAAGCTCCGCTGGACGCGGACGCGCGCATAAAATGCGTCGAGATCCTAAGCCGAAACGCAGGCATCTACGGCATGGCGCTGGGGCAGGCGGTGGATTGCTATTTCGAGAATCAAAAGCTAGGGCTTGAGGAGCTAGAATTTCTGCACATCCACAAGACCGCGCGCCTCATCGCAGCAAGCTTGCAGGCAGGCTGCGTCGTAGCGGGGCTAGACGAGGCGGAGGCTACGCGCATATACGACATCGGGCTTGATCTGGGACTAGCGTTTCAGATCGCAGACGACATCATCGACGCGACGCAAAGCGCCGAAACGGTGGGTAAGCCGACGCATAACGACGGCGCGAAAAACTCATTTACCAACCTTCTTGGCGTGGAGGGCGCGGTGCAGGCTAAAAACGAGCTCATCGCAAAGATAGAGCGCGAGCTAGGCGGCGTGCATGCTGGTATCCGCGCTATCGTGACGGGCCTCATCGACAAGCATCTGCGGTAAATTTGACTTAAATTTATGCTTAAAGCGGTCAAATTTGAGCAGTTAAATTTGCCATCAAATTTCGCAAAATTTATCCTTAACCACAAAACGCTATCTGTGCGCTATAAACAAACAACCTCGCAAACCGTGCCGATCCCGCCGTAAATTCGGCAAAATTCGGCGTCCTTTTTATGCTATAATCTTTTAAATTCATCAAAAGGAGAGATAATGAAAAAAATAGCCTTATCGCTTGCGCTTTTGTGTGCGGCGGCGTTTGCCAAAGAGTACGACTACATGCTAGCTAGCACCGCGCAAAAGACTTTTGAGGAGCCGACTTCTAGCTACGAAACCAAGCAAAGCTACGATGCCAAGGCTCGCCGCCTAGAGCTAGTTAGCAGCTCCGAGCTCGCAGACGGCCTAAAGGGCAAACACAAAGAGATCAGCTACTACAACAAAGCCGGCGAGATGACGAAATTTGAAGCCTATAGCTATGATTTTGCCGCGAAAAAATGGATCAAAGTAACCGAATACAAAGCCGACTATAAAAAAGGCGTCCTCACGCAGGAGTCTAGTTCGTTTATCAGAGGCGTGCCGGAAAATGCTAGCAAAATCATCACAAAGTACCTAAAAAACGCTAGCGAGGAGATCAGATACGAGCTGGTAAAGGGCAAATGGCAAAAAGCAGCGCTAACTAAAACCGTCGAGAACGCATACGGCGAGAACGAGCTCATCGTGCTTAGCGTCTGGGGCGGTAAAAGATGGCAGCCTAAGTCAAAAACTCAGCTGCTCTACGGCGCGGACGGACAGACGCGCGGCTATGAGAGCTGGGACTACGAAAACGGCGCGTGGCAAAACCGCGAAAGAAGCACTGTTGCGGGCGACGTGAAGGGTAAATACGAGCAGGTAAGAAGCGTGTTTGAGGACGGCGCGTGGCGCTATGACGAGATGTCAAAGCACGACTATGACGCCTCTAGCGGCAAAGACGTGACGATAAATCTCATCTGGAACGCCGAGCAAAACGCATGGGAAAACAACAGCAAAAGCGTCTCGGTCGTAGAGGGCGCGGGCTTTGAAACGGCGGCGTTTTTGTGGGATAAAGAGCGCAAAGAGTGGAAGCAGGAGTACTCCAACCGCAGCATCTACGACAAGACCGGCGAGCGCCTGCTAACGCAACGATACGACACGATGGACGGCAGCGAGAAGTTCGTCTACGGATACAACGAGCGCGGCGATAACGTGAGCGTGGATATCTACGAGCTAGTTAGCGACGAAAACGGCAAAAGATGGGTGCAAAATAAGCGCCTGGAAACGACCTTTGATCCGCACATATTAGCCGACGACGTCGGACACGGCGGCTCGCTGATGTCCTTTGAGATGCCTAGCAGATACGCGGTGACTAGCTTTAAGCAGTTTGTCGCGGCGGACGGTAAATTTAAGCTCGCTTCAGAGCAGACGTGGAAATATAAAAGGGTCAAATGATCTTTTACTAGCGGCCCAACTGCGGTAAATTTGACGCTTTGGATTTGGTCAAATTTAATGAGCGCCCGAGCGTCAAATTTAGCTCGTTAAATTTTGCTTTCGCATCAAATTTGACGCCGTTTGGGCGGCTAAATTTAAAAAGGAGCGAATGTGAGATTTTTTTGGAAAGCGGCGGCGATGGCTGTGATTTGGGCCTTGCCGCTAGCTGCGTCGGGCGAAATTTGCCTAAAAAAGACGAGCTACAAGACGGAGGGCGACGCCGTGCCGCACTACAAATACGAAACGAGCCAAGCTTACGACGCGAAGGCTCGACTACTAGAAAAAATCTACGACGAAATCAGCGATGAGGGCAGGCGCAGGACGAAAAGTATTGTCAAATTTGACGAAAGAGGCGAGCGCGAGATAGGCAGCACAGAGTACGATTGGGACTTTGGCGCCGAAAAATGGCGCAAAGCAGGGTTCTCAAAAACAGAGAGGACAAAGGACGGCGCGTTTGTTTATATTGATACTCGCGGTCAAAACGGCAAACTAAACCAAGGTCAAAAAACCATCGAAAAGCGAACGGGCGCGACGGAAATCTCTCAAAATTTCACTCTAAAAAACGGCAAATGGACGCCGACGTATCTAATCAAAAGACTTTATGACGAAAACCATAAAACTACGCTCGTAGCGACCTTTGAGTGGAATACCAAAGCAAAAAAATGGACTCCGTACGAAAAATTGATATACCGCTATAAAGGCGACGTCTACGCTAGCTCCGAGGGCTATAAATGGCGCGGCAAATGGGTGCCGCAGACGAAGCATTCGGCCTTTACGGCTGCGGACGGAATGCGCACTGAGATAAATTTTACGTGGAGCCAGGACGCGTGGCAGCCGCAGGAGAGGACGGTGCAAAAAATAGAGCCAGAGTTTAGGCGTTTTACCGATCTTAGATGCCGCTGGGACGCCGCAAAGAGCGAGTGGAACGGCTGCTACAAAAACGTGCGCGAGGAGACCGAGCAGGGTCGGCTAAAATACTCCGCATCGTCGTTTTGGCAGGGGGAGTCGCAGCGCTGGGGGGTTGTGTTTGAAAACGAGCTTAGCTACGACGCGCGCGGTAACCTGATAAAAAATCGCGAGATGTCAGATGGCGAGCGGCGCGAGTACGTCTACGCCTACGACGAAGCTGGAAATAACGTATCCTCAGCGCTTCGCGAACCCGATGAGAGCGGCAAATGGCGCGAAACGCAAAAGACGGTAAATGTATTTGAACGTGAAATTTTAGCACGCGACGTCATGGACCGCGGCTTCATCGGCGACTACGTGGCCGCGGGCGAAAACGCGATCAAAAGCAGCAAGCAGTATTTTTTAGACGGCGATGAGTTTAAGCTAAACGAGACGCTCGAGTGGTTTTACGAAAAGTGCGAGCCGTCTCGCGAGTGAGCCGTGTATCGTTCAAATTTCGTGCGACGACGCGATGATGTTTGGCTGCGTGGCGGAGTATGGTTTTTAAATAAAATTTAGGAGAAAACGTGAAAAGTTTGGACGAAATTTTACTCTCTTTCGACGAAAATACGCAAAATGTTTTATTTATAAACGGTAATGGCGCTAAACACCCCGTTTGGAACGATGCGAACGAGGTTTTCGCAAAGGCTGTGGAGCAAATTTTAGATAAAAGCCTAGGGCTACAAAAGGGTGTGGACTATAGCAAAACGCCTAAATTTTATGGTGCCCGACCGCTCGCGTTTATCGGCGTGCATGCGCAGATGATCAGGCGAAAAAGCATAGGATTTTTGCTCACGGAAAGACATCTTTTGGTTAAATTTGACGCGTCGGCCGTAAATGTCGATGAGGTAGCGGCGGCGTTTAGGCTCGGCAAGTATCTGCAAAACGAGCTGGAAAATCTCGCTTGGCAAGAGCTGGAAAAATGCGAATTTGAAATCGAGGACGAGATGAAAGCGGCGATGAAAAGGGCGCTAAAAGCGGTCTTACAGACGGTTTTCGAGGAGGGCGTTAAAGCCGAGGAGCGCACGATCGCGGATAAAATTTTGGAGCTTGAGCTGGGCGAAGCGCTAAAAACGCCGCTTGACGAGACGAAGCTGCTATCAAAATCGCTTAGCGTCTTTAAGCCCGTCTCGCCGATGCTTCACAGCCTTGACCGCTCGCTTTTTGGTAAGCCTTACGGCGTGATACTGGACGAGCGCGGACTAATTAGCCGCGAGCTGATGGAAGAGCCCGTTTTTAGCTCGTGGCACGAGATCGCAGGCGCGTCCATAACGGTAAAAGATGGCGAAGAGGACGACATAATAATCGGCGAAAAAGAGCATAAGATACCTTTTGAGCTAAAAGAGAAAAAGGAAAATTTCGCCGAGTTTTTAAAATTTACGGCGGCGTTAAAAGCGTAAAATTTAAGCCGAATTTTCGTATAATCGCATAAAAACTAAGGAGAAAAAATGCTAAAAAAGATGGCTGATACGATAAGGTTTTTGTGCGCTGATATGGTGCAGCAGGCAAACAGCGGGCATCCGGGCGCGCCGATGGGACTAGCGGACGTCATGGTCGTGCTGGCTAAATTTCTAAATCACAATCCTAAAAATCCAAACTGGCTAAACCGCGACAGGCTCGTATTTAGCGGCGGTCACGCAAGCTCGCTCGTGTATAGCTTTTTGCATCTTAGCGGCTATGATCTTAGCCTTGATGATCTAAAAAACTTCCGTCAGCTGGGCTCCAAAACTCCTGGCCACCCAGAGATCCACACCAAAGGCGTCGAGGTCGCGACCGGACCTCTAGGCCAGGGCGTGGCAAATGCGGTGGGCTTTGCTATGGCGGCAAAATATGCGGCTAACCTGCTAAACGAGCCAGAAAACGTCGTCATCGATCATAAAATTTACTGCCTTTGCGGCGACGGAGACTTGCAGGAGGGTATCAGCTACGAGGCCTGTGCGGTCGCGGGCAACCTGCACCTAGACAACCTCGTGCTGATCTACGACTCCAACAACATCACGATCGAGGGCGACACGAGCATCGCTTGGAGCGAGGACGTGAAGGCGAGGTTTGAGGCGCAGGGCTGGGACGTCGCGCGTATCGACGGCCACGACTACGATCAGATCGAGTTTGCGCTCGAGCAAGCCGCCGAGAAGGAGCGCCCGTACCTTATCATCGCAAACACCCGTATCGCAAAGGGCGCGGGCGAGCTAGAGGGCAGTCACCATAGCCACGGCGCGCCGCTTGGCGAGGAGATCATAAAGGCCGCTAAAATTGCGGCGGGCTTTGATCCTGAGCGTAAATTTGCTATCGACGAGGACGTGCTGATTCGTTTCCGCGCCGCGATAGAAAAGGGCGACCTAGCCGAAGCTCAGTGGAACAAAAAGGTAGAAAATCTAAGCGCCGAGAGTAAAAATATGTTAAATTCGCTGCTAAATCCTGACTTTAGCAAGATAAATTTCCCTGATTTTAGCGGCAAAAAGCTAGCTACTCGCGACAGCAACGGCATCATCATGAACGAGATCGCGCGCGCGATGCCCGGCTTTATAGGCGGTAGCGCGGATCTGGCTCCGTCAAACAAAACCGAGCTAAAGGGCATGGGCGACTTCCCTAACGGCCGCAACATCCACTACGGCATCCGCGAGCACGCCATGGCTGCGATAAACAACGCGGTCGCTAGATACGGGCTTTTCTTGCCGTTTAGTGCGACGTTTTTTATCTTTAGCGACTATCTAAAGCCGTCTGCGCGTATCGCCTCGCTGATGAGTATCAGGCACTTTTTTATCTTTACGCACGACAGCATCGGCGTGGGCGAGGACGGCCCGACGCATCAGCCTATCGAGCAGCTTAGCACGCTACGCGCGATGCCGAATTTCTACACCTTCCGCCCGGCCGACGGCAACGAAAACGCGCTTTGCTGGAAAGCGGCGTTAAATTTACGCGCTCCAAGCGCCTTCGTGCTTAGCCGCCAAGCCCTAGCTCCGCTTGAAAAGGGCGAACTAGGCGGCGTAGAAAACGGCGCATATCTGCTAAAACGCGCGCAAAACGCCAAAATTACGCTAATAGCTAGCGGCAGCGAAGTGGAGCTTTGCGTCAAGGCAGCTGAAATTTTAGCCGCTCGCGGTATCGGCGCGAACGTCGTATCCGCCCCGTGCTTTGACCTGCTTTGCGAGCAGCCGCGCGAATACGTAGAGCAGATCATGGATCCAGCGACCAAGGTCATCGCCGTCGAAGCCGCAAGCGCGCTGGAGTGGTATAAATTTGCGGGTGAAATCTACTCTATGAAGAGTTTCGGCGAGAGCGGCAAGGCGGGCGCATTGTTTGAGTACTTCGGCTTCACGCCTGAAAAGATCGCGGAATTTGCGCAAGAGTTGGCGAAGTAAAATCTAGCTTTAAATTTGACGGTTTTAGCTTGAGCTGGAGGCGTCAAATTTGAGAACTCATGCCGGGCGAGACCCGCATCAAATTTATGCGGCTTGCTCGCGGAAAAATCAAAATTTAAAAAGGGAAAGATTGCAAATATATAGGCAAAAAACAGGGCGATTCGCCGGCGAAAATTTCATCTTAAATTTAGCTCGCGGCGCGGGAAAATTTGACGCTCAAAAAGGCGTGAATGAGCAAATTTGTACCCGAGATAAAATCAAATTTAGCGCACAAAATTCGTTTAAATTTAACCAAAAGGCCGCGTGATGGAGCTTTCGCATATCATAGTTTTGGCCCTAGTTCAGGGCATTAGCGAGTTTTTACCGATCTCTAGCTCGGCGCATCTCGTACTCGTGCCAAAGCTGCTTGGCTGGGCGGATCAGGGGCTTGCCTTTGACGTGGCCGTTCACGTAGGCACGCTAGTGGCGATACTTTTTTATTTCAAGGACAGGCTGGCTGGGCTCGTGCGAGATTTTTTCGCGTCTATCGCGCGGCGCGAGAAGGTCGGCGACAGCACGCTCGTGTGGTCGGTCGGCTTTGCGACCGTGCCGGTGGGGCTTTTTGGCCTAGCGTTTAACGACGCCATCGAGCAGTACGCTAGAAGCGGGCTCGTGATCGCGGCGATGACGATAATCTTTGGTATCGCGCTCTACGTCGCGGATAAAAAATCAGGCCTAAAAACCGAATACGAAATGACGATCAAGCTCGCTCTCATCGTAGGTCTAGCGCAGGCGATCGCGCTGATACCGGGCGTTTCGCGCTCGGGCGTGACGATGACGGCGGCGCTGATGCTTGGCTTTAGTCACAGCGCAAGCGCGAATTTCTCGTTTTTGCTCTCGATCCCGGTTATCGTGCTAGCAGGCGGACTCGAGGCGGTAAAGCTGATAAAAACCCCGGACGCGCTGCCTTGGAGCGATCTTGCTATCGGCGCGGCGGTTAGCGGCCTTAGCGCGTATCTTTGCGTGCGGCTGTTTATGGCGCTGATCGCGCGCGCGAGCATGCTGCCGTTTGTTATCTACCGCATGATTTTGGGCGTGTTTTTGTTTGTGATGTTTTTATGAAAATAGTCAGATTTGGGCTCAAATTTAAGATTTGCGGCCCAAATTTGCTTTGTAAATCCAAGGCGCAAATTTGACTAAGGCCAGTCAAAATTTAGCTTTTCTAAAACTTCTCTTATCCTTACGCTTCTACTCTCTACGCTATCTTCTTCGCTAAACATCCTATGTTTGCTATATTCAAAAGGCGGCAGGTCTTTAACGAAATCATAAATTTCCTCAAAGCTCAAAATCTTGCCGTGCAGATCGTAGCCGACGTTTAGCGCCTTGCCTTTTACGCTTGCGATATTTGCGTGGATGTGGCCGTAGAGCTGGATCGCGCCGTGGTGGCCTGCATTCCACTCGGATATCGGATAGTGAAAGAGCACGAGGTGAAATTTATCCTGCCCGTGCTGCACCGTTATCTCTTTGTATTCGCAAATTTCCTCAAACAGCGCGTTGCCGTCTTGCTTTTTCATAGCTAGCAGCTCGTCTTTATGCTTTTTTATCGCCTCGTCGTGATTGCCTAGCACTAGGACGTGCTTGCCGTTTAGCTTGCTAAATATGGATATATTGGTCCCCATATCCTTGTGAAAGCTAATATCACCTATGTTATAGACCGTGTCGCAGGGATTTACCCTCTCGTTCCAATGGCGAATAAGCGCCCTATCCATCGCCTCCACGCTAGAAAAAGGCCTAAAGCACGGATGAAATCTCATGATATTGCTATGTCCGAAATGCAAATCGGAGGTAAAATAAATCATTTTTACTCCCTTAAACTCACTTCAAATTTCTCGCCGCTTCTTATCTCCATTATCTCTAGCCTTTTAAAAAACACGGCACCCACGTCCATCGAAAAGACGTTATTTTCGCGCCTGGTTATCCTATTTTCTTCGCTAGCTACGTGCCCGTGAAATATCCTCTTGCCCGTATTGTTACTCTCCCAAAAGGGCTCTATACTCCATAGCACGTAGTCCTCCTCCTGCTCCTCTTCGCTTTTATCGCCGTCAAAGGCCGCGTGGACGAATATACTTTGCTCCGAGCTCACGATGTGCGGCATATCGCCGATAAAATCCTTTAGCCACGAGAGCGCGAAACTATTTAAATTTCGCTTGTAAATCGATCTTTTTGTTTTGTCGCCACCGTTTCTGAGCCAAATTTGATGATCTAGCGTATCGCCGCTAAAATACCCGTCCATCATCATTTTCTCGTGATTTCCTAGCACGTGGATCAGCGCGTATCCGTTTCTAACGAGCTCGGCGTATCTTTTGTATAGTCCGATCGTATCCTCGCCGCGGTCGCAGCTGTCGCCTAAAATAATAACCAAATCCTTTTTGGTCAAATTTATCTCTTTAATCATCAGATTAAAAAGCCCGAGGCAGCCGTGCATATCGCCGAATACGAAAATCCGCGCGTAATCATCTTCGTTTATGTGTTTTATCTTTATCATTTTTGGTTCTTGCGTTAAATTTGTGGAAAATTTTTGGGTTAAGTTTTATAAGATTATGGCAGATGGGAAGGGATTCGAACCCTCGAAAGCTTGCACTTTACACGCGTTCCAGGCGTGCTCCTTCAACCGCTCGGACACCCATCTATGAAGCCTGGATTATAGCTAAAATTTAATAAGCGCAAACTTATATTTGAGTTTGAGCGCGTTTTATGGCGGCGTCAAATTTGAGCGCGTATAAGGTTTTAGCGTCATAAAGGTGCGGGTTAGGGTGCAAAACCGTCAAATTTGCCGTCAAATTTAGCTTAAATTTGAGCAAATTTACCCGCGCTTGCCCAGAGCGAAAACAAACATCCTGCACGCCTCGCGAAACGGCTTTATATAACTCAGCATGCGCGCGACAAACCCCCAGCGATCCTTGTACATATCTGTCATTGTGCCGATTTCCAGGCATTTTATGCGATCTTTATTCCACGCTTCGACCTCGTCCGCGCCCTCTACGCTCATCTTAAATTTAACGTCTCCTTTCATAAATTTGAGCACGTCGTGCTTGCGCGCGTTTGACCTTGCGGCAAATTTATTTATCAAATCTGTTAGTAAAAGCCCCTCGAACCGCTCGCTCAAATTTAGCACAAACTCGCGAAATACCGCCTTTTCAAAATACATCGCCACGCCCTCTAACACGAAAACGAACTTCGCGCCCGCGTGCTTTCTGGCTAACTCGTCCATCCACGCGGTTTCTAGCATCGAGCACGCTAGGCTGTAGTTTTGCGGCGCTTTTGGCACGAGCTTATCGCGAAGCGCGATGACGTCAGGCAAATCAAGGTCGTAAAAGATTGCCTCGGAGCAAACGGGAGCTAGCCTAAGAGGCCTGGTATCAAGCCCAGCACCTACTTGAACGATGACGGCGGCCGGGTGCTCGCGCGTAAATTTAAGTATGCAGTCATCAAAAAACCTCGCGCGTATCACCGTGCCGACCCTGCTTAGCGTTGAGCGGTCAAATTTGGCGAAATCGTAATCGATCCTGCTCGCGACGTCGCCTGAAAATTCGTCTTTTAGTATGGGCTTGGCCTCCTCATTTTCCTTACTTCTAAAGTATAAATTTATAAGTAGCGTTTCGGAGACGATATCCGCAAATGCGATCTTTTCCATCTCGTTTTTCCTTTTTATTTTGATAATCTTTATAGAAATTGTAGTGCAAACGGCTTTAAAAAATTATAAAATTTAGCGTTTAACTCGCCGTTAATGCAATGTCGTTTATAATACGGCTTTTAAAAACGAAAAAAGGCAAAAAATGAAAAAAATCCTCATCATCGCAGGCTCGTGCAGCAACGGCGGCGCGGGGCTGCAAGCCGACATCAAGGCGTGCGCGCACTTTGGCTGTTATAGCGCGACCGCGGTCACGGCGCTAACTGCCGAAAACACGGACAAGATCAAAAATATCGTTTCGCTAGATCCCTCATTCATCGCCGACCAGCTCGAGATGCTCGCGGCCGAGTTTAGCTTCGACGCCGTTAAAATCGGTATGCTATTTAATGAGCCCATCATGGACGTCGTGCAGGGTTTTTTAGAGAAAAACTCTGCTCCCGTGGTGCTAGATCCCGTCTGCGTCTCGAAAATGGGCCACAAACTCATCAAAGATAGCGCCATCGAGCGGCTAAAAGAGCTGATGAAATTTGCCGCCGTTACGACGCCGAACCTGCGCGAAGCAGACGTGCTTTTCGGCGATGATTTTACGAATCTGCCGTGCGACGTGATCGTGAAAAAGCATATCGTCGCTGGCAAGAGCATCGACACGCTCTACCGCAAGGACGGCAGCGTGCAAAACTTTGAGACGCCTCTAGCAGACCCGCTAGTTATCATCGGCGCTGGCTGCACGTTTTCTAGCTCGCTAGCCTGCCTGCTCGCAAGAGGCGAAAGCCTAGAAAGCGCCATCCAGCAAGGCAAAGAGTACATCTACAACGCCATAATCACCAGCATCGACACGAATCTAGGCGTGAGAAAACTGCTAAATCACGGGGTTAAATTTTGAATTTATCTCAAGCGGTTTTGGTTGATTGGGTAAAATTTGAGTCTGGGCGGACGGATCAAATTTGATCTAAATTTGGGTTGCGTCGGCGTGTGAATTCAGTCAAATTTGACGGTAGATAGCGCGCCGAGGTTTGGCTCAAATTTGACCGCTAAACTTGCTTGTTAAATTTGGGTAAATTTGCGAATCGTTTTGTTAAATTTGACTACCGATGAGCGGGTTTTTCTTGGCTTGCTCGTTAAATTTGGATACAGATAACAGCGGCAAATTTAACCTATATCGTTCAAATTTACGCCGTCTTCCAAATTTGACCCAAATTTACGCTCAAATTTGCTCGCTAGCTCAGCCAAATTTAACCCACACTCCCGTTTAGTCGCTGTCAAATTTACCTAAAGCTTATCTGTGCGTCGTCCGTGCCGTCTTCGAGCGAGATATTGTAGCCGCCGGTATTTGGCGGGCGTTTATAGATATCTTGCGGGCGGATATCCAGCACCTCGTCGCTGAAAAACACGCATTCGCGCTCGCCCGTATCCACATCGCGCACCCAGATTTTGCCGTCATCCACGAGCTCCTCGTCAAACTCTATCACGCGGTTTTCGTAGATTTTGCCCAGCAGTCGCTCGTGCAGACGGTTCTCGCGCTCAAACTCCAGCTGCGCTTGCAGACACTCCGCTTCGTCTATGAAAATCGGCTCCAGCGCGATCTTGTCTCCCTCTAGCACGCACTCGAATTTCTCCAGCGTAGAGCAGTCCACCTCGCTGCCGCCCAGCCTCACGACGTCTTTGTTGCGCATGAAGTAGCGGTTGGTAAGGTTGCCCATCAGCGCCTCGTACGCCGTGCCGCCGATCGCACGCTTGAGCAAAAACTCGTTTTGAAACGCCAGCACCAGCTCCACCTCGCACTCGCGCAGGATCTCTTCGTTTAGCTCGGTGTTCTCGCTTAGTAGCTTCGCCGACTCGTCGAGAAATAGGCTAATGGGCCTTTTTTGCTTCATCGTTACGCGCTTTAAAAGCTCGGGTAAGAAGCTGTTTAACAGGAAACTTAGCGCGCTTTTGTCGCAGCTTGCGGCGTTAAATATCACGATCTTGCCGCTATTTAGTAGCCCTGCGATACTCGCGTCGCCCGCAGCGCCCTCGCCGTCGCCGTTTAGCGAGTCGTCGTTCATGAGGCCAAGAAACGGCGACATCATCATCGAGTAGTTGCGAAAATCATCTCTCGTGCGCTCGTCGCCGATATCCTTGTAGCGGCTCGTCGCGTCCAAAAACTCGTCCGCGGTGGCCAAAAACGCGCGGTTTATCATTATCGTCTCGCGGGTAAAATTTAGCGTCGAGGAGTCGAGATTGTCGCAGATCAGGCTCAGCGCGTCTTTAAACTCAAGCATCTTTTCTAGATCTTGCGAGAGGCGCAGTATCGTAGCGACGTCAAAGGTAAAATCCCGCGCGAGCGTACGCACGTCGGCGTAAAAGGCGTCCGTGTAGCAATCGCTTAGCGGCGTGATTTTTTTAGCGAAAATTTTAAGCGCCTTTAGCACCTTAAAAAACTCCGTCGCGATGCTCGAGCCAAACTCCTCCCAAAATTTCTCCCTCGACTCCATCGGCTTTTTTACGCAGTTTTTAAAGTCCCGCGGCTTCATCGAGGCGATGAGATTTATCGGCGCGTCCAGCCTCGCGCCTACGCTCACGACGTCTTTTAGGCGGCCGGCTCTGCGCGCTAGAGCCTTGATTTTGGCGCTCTCGCCGCCTTTATAATCCACGGCAAACACCGCGTAGCCTTTTTGCATGCGGTCAAGTAAATTCGGATATATCATCGCCGTCGTCTTGCCGCTGCCAGTCTCTCCGATGATGGCTGCGTGCGTGAAGTCGCTAGGTATCAGCGCGCCTTTTTTCTCCGCATTTTCCCGCGTTCTCGTAAATCCCATTATTTTTTGCATATTTTTCCTTATCGGGGGCGATTGTAACGAAATTTGGTTTAAAGATTTAAATTTGACGCAGCGGTGAGTAGGTCAAATTTACCGCGGGGACAGGATGAGAATCTAGCCTGCAAAACCCGCACCGCGAAAGTGCTAAATTTAATTTTGAGCTTTAAGTAGAGCAGGGCTGGTCATGCCGAAATTTGGCTCAAATTTGCCGCAAGCGGGCAAAATCAGTCCGCTTTTTTGCAAACGGCGGCCGAGTGCGTGAGTAGATCGTGTAAATTTAGCGCGTCTTTGCGAAAAAAGCAGAGGCAAAGTCCGACGATGCTAACGCCTGCAAGCAAGAAGCACGTATAGCGTAGCAAAACGCGTGCGAAGCCGAGCTTGCGTCCGCTGCGTAAGTCGATGAGGTAGATATTTTGCGAACGGTAGCCGGGCGTTTGGGCTTTGATCGCAAAAAAGGCGCAGCAGATGAGAGCGACTGCGAGATTTGCCCCGAATATCGCAGTTTGGTTGTGCAAAAAGTCGTCTTTGCCGTCCAAAAAAACATAGGTCGTGAGATAATATATCGGCATCCCGATCAAAAAAAGATCGGTGATAAAGGCCTTCACTCGCGCGCCGATGCCGGCTAGTTGCGCTTTTTGTTTTGCCAAATTTACTCCTTTTTTGCTTTGTTTTTTGGGCGCTCGTTTTGGATTTTTGAGCATCAAATTTGATCGCGATTGCCCAAATTTAAGTGCTTTTACTTTGTTGCGGTAAATTTACGGCCTGATTTACGCGCCCTCGTTTCCGTACGGTAAATTTACGGCTCGTTTCCGCGCGTCCGCCGCTTGCGCCGCCTTATCAGCCGACCTTGCTCCGCTTATAAAAGAGGGATTTGTTTGCCCTCTGATATGTATTTTCATGGCGTATTTTTTATGGTTCCGCCGTCTTTGCTTGTTTTTGGCTTTGCAGCCGTTTGCGATGATAGATAATTTTCGTCTCTCATGTTTTTCGTCAAGCTTGCTTGCGCTTGATTTATCGTCCGCCCCGCATCGTTTATCAAGCCGTAAGCAAAACCGGCATTAATCGCGGGTTCGAAATTTACGGCATTTACCTTATGCTGAGAAGTTATGCACCGTTTTTAAATTTATAAATTTTAGGACGCGCTTTTGCAGGCTTAAATTTAATACCGCTTTGATCGCGACTTGCAAAAACGCAACGGTGGGCTTAAATTTATCGTCAAATTTATCGCCCAAAATATCGCAGAACGCAGCATGGCCGAGTCAAATTTGATTTGCGATCGGTTTGCATTCATTTACGCCCGCAAAATCCGTCTAAATTTGCGGGGCTAAATCAAACATAGCCGCGAAATTTGAAAATTTAGTTGCCTCTGCTGCCGGGTTTTATCGCCTTGCTTCCGTCGGCGCAAAGAGGGCAGTTTGCGGGATCAAAAATCTCAAACTCAAAGTTTCCAAGCGCGAAAAACGGCTTGTCGGCGGGTAGTTTGGCGCTAGCTTTAGCGACGCTACCCTCTAAATTTGCGACCTTGCAAAAGCCACGATTAGCAAGCGCGGCAAATGCCACGACCTTGCCGCCTAGGCCTTCGATCACGCGCGCAGCCTCCAGCGCCGAGCCGCCCGTGGTGATGATATCCTCGCATACTACGAATCGCTCGCCTTCCCTTACTTCAAAGCCGCGTCGTAGGCTCATCACGCGCTCGACTCGCTCGGTAAAGATAAAGCGCTTTTTTGCCGCGCGAGCTAGCTCGTAGCCGGCCAAAATGCCGCCTAGAGCGGGCGAACAGACACTGTCAAACTCTACGCCCGATTTTTCGATTACGGCGGCTAGCTCGTCTGCTAGAGCGCCGGCCAACTGAGGATCCTCGAGTACTTTGGCGCTTTGCAGATAAAACTGCGAGTGGTTGCCGCTACTAAGCAAAAAATGACCCTGCAAATACGCGCCCGCGTCCTTGTAAATTTTCTCTAAATCCATCGTTTTTCCTTTGTAAAATTTGAGCGAATTTTACCCTAAGCGCGCTTAAGCTACTATTTTTTGAGCTTTTGACGGCTTGCGATTTTGCGTTATTATAAGCCTCTACCGAGCAAAAAACGGCTAGCAATTTTAAATTTGGATATAAATTTTGGTAAAAGCGAGTATGGCGTGATAAATTTAAAATTTGGGCGAAATAAATAAACGCGCTTTGGGGTGTAGCAAAAGCGGACTAAAATTTATGCTAAATGCGAAATAGCGGAAGGTTTTTATAAAAGAAGCGGCTTGTTAAATTTAACAAGCCGCATACAGATTTAGACTTTTAAAAGCTCGCTTTCTTTTTCTTTTACGAGCGAGTCGATCTTTGACGTGTAGCTGTCGGTGATCTTTTGGACTTCGTCTTGCCCTTTTTTGCTCTCGTCCTCGGTGATTGTTTTATCTTTTTCTAGCTTTTTAACCTCGTCGTTAGCGTCTTTTCTGATGTTTCTGATGCTAACTTTCGCCTTTTCGCCAAATGCCTTAGCGTGCTTTGCGTTTTCTTGGCGTTGCTCGACCGTCATCGGAGGGAAAAATAGTTTCACGCTTTCGCCGTCGTTGTTCGGATTTACGCCGATATTTGCCGCAGAGATCGCTGCGGTGATAGTTTTTAGCATCGGTTTTTCCCACGGCGTGATACTTATGGTGCTAGCATCGCTCGTTAGCACGGTGGCGACTTGGTTTAGCGGGGTTTGACTACCGTAATAATCCACGTAAATATTATCGACTATGCTTATATTTACCTTGCCTGTGCGAAGCGTGCTAAAGTCGCGCTTTAGACCCTCGATGCACTTGTCGCTATGCTCTTTTTGTTTTTTATAAATTTCATTCAGCATTTATATCCTTTACTAAAATTTTTGTCGTCGTTTTTCCGTTTACCTTAAGGCTCATTCTTACTTTATAGCGGTCGATCGGCTTGTTAAATTTAAGCGTCATCTGCCCGTTTTCAAGCTTGACTTTTTTCGTTTTTTGTCCCGTCATCGAAAAGTAGCCGTGAGTTGCGTTTTCGTCGGTTTTGATGATGATTTCGCTGATTTTATTGTCTTTTGGATAGTCTTGCGGCAGTATCCACTCGGCTTTTAAAAATTTACTCGCAAGTGCAGACGGTAGGTGAGTGCCGTTCATCGCAGGGATTCTGTCTAGTTCGTGCAGATCGCTGTTTGCCGCGACTGCGCCGGAGTTTTGGCTTAGTATCACCTCGATGCCGTGCTCAATTGCTACATCGCGTACCCTGTCATTATATTCGCCGAAAGGATAAGCAAAATAGCGCGGCTTGTAGCCCATATTTTTTTCAAATTTGCTTATGCCGTCCTCAAAGTCGTTTTTTAGTTTCTCTTCGTTAAGCCCGACCATATGTAGGTGACCGTAGGAGTGATAGCCGACTTCGCCGTATTTTTCCATCTCTTTGATCTGCTCAAAGGTCATAAAGTCGCCGTATTTTCGCGCGGTAGCCTCGACGTAGATCATCAGCGCAAACGGATATCCGTACTCTAAAAATACCGGCAGGCCTTTTTCGTAAAAGCTTTTGTAGCCGTCGTCTACCGTTAAAACTACCCAGTTATCAGATACCGGCTCGCCATTTTTGATAGCGTCCACGAGCTTTGAGAGAGGAATAATCTCATAGCCTTTTTCTTTAAAATAATCAAACTGCTCGCGTAAATTTTTAATAGAGACGTTAGTGCTCGGGTGTCTGTCGTCGTCAAATCTGTGATAGTTAAAGATATGCGCGTCTGCAAACGCAAACTGCGTCGCCGCAAACAATGCAAGCGCGGAAACTAATTTTTTCATTGACGCTCCTTATTTTTGCTCGCTTGCCGGAGCTTCTGGAGTCGCAGGGGCATTAGGAGCTTGCGGAACGATTGCCTCAGGAGCTGCAGGTAGCGACGAAGTATCGACGCTATCTATGAGAGATTTACTGCTTTGCGTGTTGTAAACGTAGCTTAACGCTAGAGTGTTTAGGATAAATAAAACGCCCACAACGAAAGTAAATTTAGCCAAAAAGCCAGCCGGTCCTTTTGCGCCAAACAGGCTTTCGTTGCTACCGCTATACGCACCTAGGCCGATAGAGGAACTCTTCTGAAGCAAAACGGCGATCGTCAAAACTACCGCGAAAATAAACTGCAATACTAAAAAAAGCGAATCCATAAAAATCCTTTTAAATTTTCAAAATTAGTCGCGATTATACTAAAAAAGTTTTGAATTTGGGTTAAATTTCTTTTTCTATCTCATAAAGTTCGTAGCGTATGGTTTTAAAAATCTCGGAAATTTTAACGTCGACGAGTTTAAAACACTCCTCTAAAACCCTTGCACTTTCCTGCGCTCGTTTGATGTTGGCAGTTTGCAAATCGTCCAAATTTAGGCGAATTTGCTCCTCTTTTAGGCTTGGTTTTAGCACGTCGTTTGCGGCGTCGCGAAATTTTATAAATTCCTTTTGCGGGATTTTTGCTTTGTGGCGGAGAGTTTTTATTTTTTTAGCGAGGGCTAGGTCGTCAAAGCCGTAACGTCTGACGTCCTCGACGACTCTAAGCCCTTCTTTTAAGCGGTTTAAATTTGCGTCTATTACGCGATAGAGCCGCTCATCATTAGTCATCGCTATTAAAAAATCCTAAGATTCTAAGCAATGAAACGAATAAATTTAAGAAATCAAGATAAAGATCAACTGCGCCCTCGATCGGAGTTTCGTAGTTGCCGCGGATGATATTTTGCGTATCGTAAAGGATATACGCGCTAAATAAAACCGCGCCCACGCTAGCGATGCCGAGCTGTAAAACCGGGCTGTGGAAAAATATATTTATGATCGCAGCCACGAGCAAAACGATAAGCGTGATGAAAAGCATCTTGCCCCACGTCGTAAAGTCGCGTTTAGTGTTCATCGCAAACACGCTAAGTCCGCCAAATGCCACCGTCGTAAGCGTAAAGGCTTGAGCTACTATCGCAGCGCCTCCTGGCATCGCAAAAGTGCGTCCCAAAATAGGCGTAAGCGTAAGTCCGCTAACGAAAGTAAAGGCAAAAAGCAGGATCAAATTTAAGCCCGCTTTGCGTTTAGCAAACATTAAACCGACCAAAAGTCCTAGCTCAAGTATCACAAATAGCCAGTAGTTGCCCGCTACCGTAGCTCCTAGCGAGCTATAAAGCCCGACGTAAGCTCCGACGCTGGCGGCTAAAAGCGAAGCCGCGAAAAGCTGATAGGTTTGCTTGATAAACGTGCTAAGCGCGCTTTGCGAATATTCGCCGGCAACCTCATGCTCGCTTGAGCTTGCATAGTTTCTGTCATATAAACTCATGTTCTCTCCTTTTTAATTTTTGATGCAAATTTAACCAAAAATAGGTAAATAAAATATAAAAAATCGCTGAATTTGGCGCGTAAAAAGCAATTTAAAAAATTTTAACGAAGTTTGAAACGTTTTTGATATAATATTTTAAAAAATTGTCAGGAAAATACAATGCAAGAAATTTTAGACGGCGCCGTTAAATTTATGGAAGAAGATTTTTTAGAACACAAAGAGCTTTTTGAAAGCCTGGGCGAGAAGCAGACGCCGCACACTCTTTTTGTCGGCTGTATCGACTCGCGCGTCGTGCCTAGCCTCATAACAAACACGATGCCGGGTGACCTAGTCGTCGTGCGAAATATCGCAAACATCGTGCCTCCGTACCGTAAAAGCGAGGAGTTTTTGGCTACGACCTCGGCGATCGAGTACGCCTTGCAAACGCTAAACGTGCAAAACGTCATCATTTGCGGACATAGCAACTGCGGCGGCTGCGCGGCCTTGTGGATGGATGAGGCTAAATTTAGCAAAACGCCAAACGTAAAGCGCTGGTTAGATTTGCTAGAGCCCGTAAAAAAGCGCGTACAAAAGCTTTTCGGCGACAATATCGCAAAAAGAGAGTGGCTAACCGAGCGCTTAAGCCTCGTAAATTCGTTTGAAAATTTACTAAGCTATCCAGACGTCAAGGCTAAATTTAAAGACGAGGAGCTAAAAATTTATGCCTGGCACTACATAATAGAAACGGGCGAAATCTACAACTACAACTTCGCGACGAAGAGCTTTAAACTGCTAGGAGTCGAGAAATGAGAAAAATTTTAGCCGCCGTTTTTGCGCTGTGCTTTGGCTTAAATTTACTAGCAAATACCAAAATCGACGACATAAACGCTACGGATATCCTAAGCGTCGTAAATCAAATCAACGAGGCAAACTCTCAGATCGCCGTTATCAAAGCCCAATCCGCCGAAAATAACGAAACCGCAGATAAAAACGTGCTTTTTAAAACCGTCTCGGAGAAAAAAGAAAAGCTGATCGAGCAGATCCCCTATCTCATCATGCAAATCGAAATCGACGAGGAGCAGGTGCAAAATTTCAAACAAGAGATGCAAGATCTGGAGACGAAAACCAAAAAGCTAAAAAACTCTAGCAATCAAAATTTATACGTCAAAAACATGCTCGAGCTTGAGCGTATGCGGCTTGACGGGCTGTTTTACTCCTCGCTTTTAAATTTAGAAAATATCTTCAAAGAAGGCGGCAAGGCCGTGGACGTAAGGCTCGCCGTCGAGGAGACGCTGCTTAGCTTTCAGACGGAGTTTTACTCGCAGTTTAAGGAGTTTAAAGATAGTCTAAACGAGGAAGCGCTCGCTGCGCACAAAGGCGAACTAGAGGCGCTAGAGGCGCACAAAAAGACGCTTGAGGAGATACTTCACTATCTGCGCGATAACGCCGAACTACTCACGTCAAACTATATCATTTCGGAGCTAAATTTAAAAACGTCGATCGATTTTATCAACGAAAAGGCCTCCTTTACGAGTAAATTTAACGTCGGCAAGGCGGCAATCATATTCATAGTATTTTTGTTTTTCGTCTCGTTTACGACGCTGCTTAGCAGGCTCACGCTGTGGGCGCTAATGAAATTTTTCGTCAAGCACGACTCAGACAGGCAGACCAAAGGGCGCATCGTAGAGATCATCAAGCGTCCGATGCTACTTACCCTCATCGCTTACGCAATAGATATTTGCGTCTCGATCGCGTATTATCCCGCTCCGATGCCGATAAAATTTGCAAATTTCCTAGCGATCACTTTCGTTATCGCCGTCACGTGGCTCATACTTAGCGTACTAAACGGCTACGGCATGGTGCTCATCAACGAACTCACCAAAAAAAGCGGGCGCAAAGAGGTGATAAATTTGATCCTAAAGATCATCTATTTCATCATCTTCGTTATCGCGCTACTTATCGTGCTTAGCAAGCTCGGATTTAACGTTAGCGCCATCATCGCGTCTCTTGGTATCGGCGGCCTTGCGGTAGCTCTTGCGACTAAGGATATCTTGGCGAATTTCTTTGCATCCGTCATGCTACTCTTTGACAACTCGTTTTCTCAGGGCGACTGGATCGTGTGCGGCGACATCGAGGGTACGGTCGTGGAGATCGGGCTTAGGAAAACGACCGTACGAACCTTTGATAACGCCCTTATATTTGTGCCAAACTCCAAGCTAGCCAGCGATCCGATCCGAAACTGGAGTAGGCGAAAGATGGGACGACGAATCAGGATGCTAATCGGCCTAGAGTATAGCGCCACGACCGAGCAGATCAAAAAATGCGTCGAGGAAATCAAACAGATGCTAATCGACCATCCAGACATCGCAAAGGGCGACGATATGGGTTCTAAAAAGGCTAGTAGGTACGACCGCGGCATCGTCTCGATCGATGATCTGGCGGGCTATAAGTCGAATTTATTCGTCGTCGTGGACGAGTTTGCCGATAGCTCGATAAATATCCTCGTGTACTGCTTTTCAAAGACGATAGTTTGGGGCGAGTTTTTGGCCGTCAAAGAGGACGTGATGCTAAAAATAATGAATATCGTAGAGGCCAACGGGCTTGGATTTGCCTTCCCTAGCCAGAGCCTATACGTCGAAGAAGTGAAAAAATAATTTTAAAGGAGAGAAAATGAGCGAAGAATTTGACTACGAAGAGGAAGATTTGGAGGAGGAATACTCCGAATTTGACGACGAGAGATCCGAGAAGTACAGTTATAACTACGACGAGAATGACTACGAATACGGCGACGAAGACGAAGAGGATAGCTACGAGATGTGATTTGCGCGTTAAAATTTGGCTTTGCGGGGTAAATTTGCCGGCAGGCCGAATTTGGAACGTTTAAATTTAGCTTTTACGGGTAAATCCGGCGCGTAGTTTCGGCTAATTTTTGAGCCGAATTTGAACCAATACACGAATTCGTCTTTTTTAATGATCCAAGCAACCGCTACCTTCAAATTTAGGCATTTATATCTAGCTTTCGGATTTTATTTAGAGCTTCTAAAAGCTTGGTTACGTCCGCCCCTTTTTCTTGTTCGGCTTTGATAAATTTCTCGAAAAACTCGCGCTTTATATCTTTATAAACATAGGTTTGGCTTTTGCTAGTAGCCTGTATAGGTTTAAATTTCTTTTCTTTTGCGGCGTCTGCTTGCGCTTCTTCTTTGGCCGTTTTATCAAAGTCGCTCTTTTTTAATGCGATTTTTCGTAGCGCGTCTCCGATACTCTCGCCGTTTTTAAATACGTCTTTTAGAAATTTAAAAAACTCTTTTTTACTCGCTTCGTCCGCGTAGCTCACGCGAGTTTCGAGATCTTGCCCAAGAAGCGTAATACGCTCTTTTGCGGGCGTTTGGTCAAAATTTAGCTCGCCGTCCTTGAGCGAAATTTTGACGTTTGCGTATTCGCCTAGGATTTTATTTGCCGCGTACTCGAGCCATTTATCTTTAAATTCCTCCTCGCTCATATCTGAATTCAGCAGCCTTGAGGCCTCGGCGTCCATTGCCACACCGCTACCGCTACGCATGAGCCCTAAGCCAAACCTGCCCAAATCCACATCATATCTCTTCATAAATTTATCCACGCTAAAGACGTCCCGCCTAAATATATCGGACGGATCGCGCGCGTGCGCGATCAAGGCTCGCGTGCTATCTACGAAGCTTTTTAGCTCGGCGGCTTTTTCTTTGCTTACCGATGAGTCAAGCCCGTTTATCTTGCCCCAGACGCTTATTTTATCGTCTCTCGTGTAGCCGCTTAGCGAAAATATCCTCCTCACGGCTACTGGCTCGCCGGGCTTTAGTCCGAGTTCCTTACGCCATCCGTCCTCCACCTTATCAAACTCCATTTTCGCACCCAGCCACATGCTTAAATTTTTACCGGTTAGCTTCTCGGGATCAACGTTATCCGCCCAAATTTTGAGTTGGTCGTAGTCTAGTTCGTCGGGATTTACGGTATCGTAATCAATCCGTGCCGTTAAATTTGGTGCTAAATTCGCTACCTCTTTTTCCTCGCGCGCTTTTAAATTTTGCCCGCGAGCGCCGCTAAAATCGAAATTTGCATTTGCGTTAAATCCGTTTACGCCGCCTATCATCTAAAGTCCTTTTAAAATTTGGCTTTTTAACTATATCGGCAAAATTTGAGGAAAATTTAGAGTAAAAGATAAGAAGTGGTATCAAATTTACGGTCACCCGCCTAGCTGTATGGATGCTAACGAGCCGTCGTAAATTTGCGCCGCATCGCTACCGATCGGCAACCGCTAGCGTAAATTTATTTTTGCTCAAAGTCTTCCCAGGGATTTATGCAGTAGGTGCCGCGACCCGCGTGTTTAGCCTTATAAAGAGCATCGTCGGCGCGTTGAAGTAGCAGGTCAAACGAGCCGTGTCCGATCTGGCCTTCTGCGATGCCCGCACTCACGGATAGTCCGCTAAATAGCGGATTTTCTTGACAAATTTTAAAAAATCGGTCGATCAAAATTTGCACGCGGGGCGCTATGCTTTGCATGTTTGCGCCGTCGGTAAATATCGAGATAAACTCGTCCCCGCCGATACGCACGTTCATCGCGTCGTTAAAAATCTCTTTTATCAGCTCCGAGATCGCAACCAGAGCCTTATCGCCCGCTTGATGTCCGTGCTCGTCGTTTACCTGTTTGAAGCGGTCTAAATCCATATAAAGTATGCTCATATGCGTGGTTTTTAGCTTACCCAAAAAAGCGTCTAGTTGGTTACGGTTGGCTAGTCCCGTGAGCTGGTCGTAGTGGGCTAGATGTTCGATATTTTGCAGATACTCGTACTCTTTCGTTACGTCGCGAGCGATACCGACGGTGCCGATGATCGTCTCGCCGTCAAATATCGGCGTTTTATATGTTTTTAGCTTGCTTAGTTTGCCGTCGGCCCGCATAACCTCCTCGTCAAAAAGGCAGGTCTTACGCGCTGCGACGACGTCGTCCTCGGTCTGGACGCAGACGTAGTCCGTTTGCTCGTAGACCTCTTTTGGGATATCCCAGATGTAGTAGTGATCTTTGCCCCGCACGAACTCTTTTGGCTTATTTACGACCTCGCAAAACTCGTCGTTTACCTCTAGATGTAGCCCGCCCATATCCTTAAACCAGATCATATCGGGAGACGAGTTTATCAGCGTTTGTAGCCAAGTTTTTTGCAGCCACGCCTCTTTGCGCTCGGCGATCAAATTTAGCGCTTTTTCAAAGTAGAAGTCGTCTAAATTTGCAGCTTGCGGCCAAATTTCGTCGGCGGCATCTTTTTGCTCGCTCGTTATCTTTGCGGTATCCTTTGCGTAAATCGCCAAAAAGCCGTTTTCTCCGATACGTTTTTTTAGCTCGGGTAAATTTAACCCGCAATCTTCGCTTGCGATGATTAGGTATTGGTGCTCGTCTGGGATGGGCGCAGGGATGTCGTAGGCGCTTTTTATGAGCTCAAATTTATGCTCAAAGCGCGGTTTGGGCGGTATTTTGTTGTATTGTTCAAATTTATTTTTTACATCTTGGGTTAAACAAATATGCAGTCTGACGCGGTACATGATTTCCCCTTTATTTTTTGGTTATGGTACAGCAGGATAGCTTTAACGAGGCTTTCGGGTGGATTTAAGGTACGGAATCAAAATAAATTTATAAATATCGACGGTTAAATTTGGGGGCAAATTTTATGAAAAGAAAGTGGCAGGCTTTGCTAAATTTATAAAATTTGACAAAGCCTACCGTAACCATAAAAACATCAAAAAATTAGGCCCAAACAAAATGCGGGCAACTAAAGGGGCGCATAATTTACGGACCGACCGCCGAGCTGTACAGGCCCGGGCGGCGCCGTAAATTTGCAAATTTAAATCAGCCTCCGTACATCAGCCTCGGTAGCCAAAGCGAAATCTCCGGGATATACGTCACTAAAATAAGCCCGATAAATAGCGTCAAAGTCCACGGCAAGCACGCGACGATGACGTCTTTTAGATTCATGCCGGTTAGGCCGCTGGCGACGAATAAATTTAAGCCCACAGGCGGCGTGATCATGCCGATTTCCATATTCACAATTAGCAGGATACCGAAGTGTACCGGATCCACGCCTAGCGCGGTTGCGATCGGTAGCAGTAGCGGCACCATGATCATAACGACCGATGAAGGCTCCATAAACTGTCCCATGATGAAAAGCAGGATGTTTACGATGATTAAAAAGCCTATCTTTCCGATATTTGCGGCTAGGATGCTATCTGCTATCGTTTGCGGGATGTTTTCGCTAGTTAGCAGGTATGCGAACACGACCGCGTTTGCGATGATGAAAAATATCATCGCTGTCGTGATAGCAGACTCCAGGCAGATGTCCCACAGGTCTTTAAATTTGATATCTTTATATACAAATAGCGAAATAATCAGCGCATATATCGCGCTCGCCGCCGCAGCCTCGGTCGGGGTGAAAATGCCGCCGTAGATACCGCCGATAACGACTACTACGATTAACAGCGCCCAAAACGCTTTGCCGAATTTTTTTACTCGCTCGCTCCAAGGCTCGGGCGTAGTAGCTTTAAATCCAAGCCTTTTTGCTCCGATATAAGTCTGCGCTATCATCATACCGCCTAGCATCAGCCCCGGCACCACGCCCGCCATAAATAGCTGCGCGATACTGACCTCGGCCGTCACGCCGTAAACGATCATAACGACCGAAGGCGGTATGAGGATGCCTAGAGAGCCCGCGGTCGTGATGCCGCCCACGGCGTACTCTTTTGGATAACCCGCTTCTTTGATAGCGACGAACATGATGGAGCCTATCGCTACGACCGTAGCAGGCGAGCTACCCGAAACCGCGGCAAATATAACGCACGCAAATATCGCGCTCATCGGCAGGCCGCCAGGCAGGTGTCCGACCATGGATTTAGCAAAATCTATAATGCGTCTAGCAGAGCCGCCCTTGCTCAGTAAATTTCCGGCTAGGATAAACATCGGGATCGCCATGAGGGCAAATTTATTGATACCGTCAAAGATAAGCTGAGGTATCGTCGCGACGTCAAGATCCGTGAAAAGAAGCATCGTGATAACCGTACTGGCTCCAAGCGAAACGGCGACGGGAACGCCTATAAGCATGAGGCCAAACAGCGATATAAATAAAAATGCGATGGTCATAGGCTCTCCTTAGCTTTTCTTGACCGAGTCGCGTATCATCTCGGCTTCGTTATTTACGATGACTTTATCCGAAGGCGTCATAGCGATCTGGTAAATTTTCTCTCCGGCGCGGTAGCTGGCACCCAAAAACGCTATCGGAAGCACTAGCATCGGCACCCACTGCGGCACGCCTAAATCCACGCTCATGAAATCAAGCTCGATCATCACCTGCAGATACTGCACGCTATAAACTACGATAAACATCAAAAATACCGTCGTTAGGATGTTTGCGAAGATGAGATAGGCCTTGGCGATAGGAGCGGGAAATCTCTCGATCAAAATCGTAACCGAGATATGTATGCCTTTTCTAAAACCGTAAGCAGCGGCAAAAAACGCCGACCAGATAAAAAGATAGTTGGTTAGCTCGCCCGCCCAGGACCAGCCCGTGTTAAAGCAGTATCTCATCACTACGTTAACAAAGGCTAGCAGCGTGCCTGCGGCGATGCCTAGCACCGCTACGGTTTTGTTTACCGAGGCGATGCCGACATCTAAAATCTCAAAAAATTTACCCATAAAAGCCTACTTCGTATTTATCGTTTTTTCTATCAAATCTTGACCGATCACGTTGTAGAAGTTAGGATAAATCGGCTTCATAGCCTCTGCCCATTTGCCCTTTTGATCGGCATTTAGCTCAATGATCTCAAGCTTTTTGCTTTCGCCGGCAAATTTTTTAAGCTCGCTTAAAATATGCTCTTCTTCTTTGGCCGTCTCTTCGCGCTCATAAGCCGTAGCCTCTTTTAGAGCTTGCGTTACGTGAGCCTTCATATCATCAGGCAAGCCTTTCCAAAATTTCTCGCTCATAACGACTAAATATCCCAAATATCCGTGGCCTGATAGCGTTAGAGAGCTTTGCGCCTCGTAAAATTTGGAGTTGTAGAAGTTTGATAGCGGGTTTTCGGTCGCATCGACTACGCCTTGTTGAAGGGCCGGATAAACCTCCGAAAACGGCAATACTTGCGGGTTGCCGCCCACGACTTTGATCTGCTCTTCAAGCACTTTTGAGCTTTGGATGCGGAATTTTTGTCCCTTAGCGTCCGCAGGCTCTACGATAGGCTTTTTGCTCGAGCTAAAGTGTTTAAATCCTGCGTCCCAAAAATCAAGCGCGATGAAGCCTTTTTTAGCGATCATATCTTTTAGAGCTTGTCCGACTTCGCCGTCTTGAACAGCGTAAAGATGAGCGTTGTCTCTAAAGATAAACGGCAGATCAAATAGCTGAAACTGCGGCACTATCGGCGTAAATTTAGAAAAACTAGGCGCCGCCATCTGTACGTTACCCAGCTTTAGCGCAGCAAAAACTCTATCATCGTCCATTAGCGATGCGGCCGGATATACCTCGACTTTGATCGCTCCGCCACTAAGCTCGCCGACTCGTTTCGCAAAAAAATCGGCAGCCTTGCCTTTTGGCGTAGAGGCGGCCACGACGTGGGCAAATTTGATCGTGTATGTTTTGCCTGCGGCAAACGCGCTTCCGGCCAGCGCGCAAGAAAGAAGCAGTGCGGAAAGTAACTTAATTTTCATCTGTGATCCTTTTTAAAAGATTAGCTAATTCAGCTAGGTGCAATTATAATTCATAAAAAAGCGGCTGCGTGAAAATGTTTCGACTTTTTGCAATAAATTTCAAATTTATGTGTAGATAAGTAACAATATCTCAAATTTGACCGTCAAATTTGAGTGCAAGCCAAGGTAAAATATAACGCTAAAAAGATTAAATGTTACGAAAATACACATTATTTTTGTCAAATTTGATATTTTCGCGCGGCGAAACGAATAAAATTTGATAAAACGGAAGCATCGGCGGGTTTGTTTGCGCGTTAATAAATTAATTACTATTTTATTGCTATAATACGGATAAATTTTATTACAAAGGAAAAATTATGTTTGAACTTAGAAAACTGCCTTTCGATCCGAAAGCAAATGCCGTCGTAAGCGAGGAAACCTGTAGCTACCACCACGGCAAACACCACCAAACCTATGTCAATAACCTAAATAATTTGATAAAAGGTACCGAGTTTGAGGGCGCTAGCCTCTTTGATATCCTGACAAAAAGCTCGGGCGGCGTGTTTAACAACGCGGCTCAGGTCTATAACCACGACTTTTACTGGGACTGCATCGCGAAAAAAAGCCCAATAAGCGACGAGCTAAAGGCGCGCCTAGAAAAAGATATTCCAAATTTTAAAGAGGAGTTTTTAAAAGCTGCGACTACGCTTTTTGGTTCAGGCTGGGCGTGGCTAGTTTACAATCCAAAAGAGGATAAACTGCAAATCGTACAAACAAGTAACGCGCAAACTCCGGTAACTGACGGCCTAGTACCGCTTCTAGTCGCGGATGTTTGGGAGCACGCATACTACGTCGATCACAGAAACGCGCGCCCGGCGTATTTGGAGAAGTTGTTTGAAAATATCAACTGGGATTTCGTCTCGAGTGCTTACGAATGGGCGCTAAAAGAGGGGCTAAATTCGGTTAAATTTTACGTTTCCGAGCTTCACGGCGGCGCGAAATCTTGCTGCGGTTGCGGCTGCCATTAATGCCAAAAATTCGCCGATTTCGCGACTTTTTAGGAGCGGCGATAAATTTGCGGCGGCTTATTTTCTAAATAAGCGTAAGCCCGCGAGTAAACTTAGCCTTGAACGAGGACTCCTTCTTGGCTAAGTTTACTTTATATAAACTATTTTGAAGTAATATTCGAGTCTCATTTCACAAAAAAGGACGAAAATGAAGAAGTTTTTAGTTTCATCTTTGGCGGCTTTTGCTGCAGTTGCTATGCTTAGCGGTTGCCACGCGCACAAAAGCGAGAGCGCAAACAAAGCACAAATCACCAAATCAGAAGCTGAAGTTATTAAATTTACGGGCGTAAACGACCCGAAATACGTCGTTAGACTAAGCTCTACCGATAAATTTAACACAGCCCTGCTAGAAGACAGCAAAGGTCACAAAATCAACCTTAAAAACGCAGTCACTGCAAGCGGCGTAAGACTAGCGAACGACGATATCGGTACAGAGATAACGTTTAAACGCGGCGAAGGTATCCTAAACCTTGCAAAAGGCGGCGAGGATATTTTCTTAAGATACGACGAATAAAAACTTTCCCGCCGAATTTTACGGCGGGACTCTCTCCTCCTCAAATTTACCAAATTTAACTCCCGCAAAATCTCGTCAAATTTGAACTTTAGCTTGTTTTTCATCCTTCTTTTAAAATTGCTCTAATTGAATATCTATTATCAAAAATAGCTTTATCTTAAAATTTAATAGCCCTTTATAAGATGCCCAAATATACGTGCTTTAAAAGCGATTTTAAACTTAAAAATGACATTTTTAAAATGCCCGGAGAGCAAATTTCGGTCACTAAATTTTAAGCCAACTTTGCCTATACTTTCGTCAAATTTATCATCAAAATTTAACGTAAGGAATGAAATGAAATTTATCCTAAAACGCGACGGCACGAAGCAAGAATACCTCCCATATAAAATCCAAGACGCGATCAAAAAAGCCTTTGAAAGTGAGTCAAAAGAGTACGACGACAAGGTCTTTTTAGACGTGATGGGGCACGTGTTTGACAGCGAAGTTTTGAGCGTCGAGGACGTGCAAGACTATATAGAAAAGGCGCTTTTTAACGCGGGACACTTTGACGTGATGAAGAGCTTTATGCTCTACCGCCACACGCATAAGCTTCAGCGCGAGCAAATTTTAGGACTAAACGAAGACACCACCTACATCAACTCCACCCAAACGATCAGCGAGTACATCAACGGTACCGACTGGCGAATTCTCGCCAACTCAAACACCAGCTACTCAAACGCAGGCCTCATCAACAACACCGCGGGCAAGGTCATCGCCAACTACTGGCTGGATAAGGTGTACAGCAAAGAAGAGGGCCTCGCGCACCGAAACGGCGACTATCATATCCACGATCTTGACTGCCTCACGGGCTACTGCGCGGGCTGGAGTCTAAGAGCTCTTTTAAACGAGGGCTTTAACGGCGTGCGCGGAAGGGTCGAGAGCAAGGCGCCTAAGCACTTCCGAGAAGCGCTTTATCAGATGGCAAATTTCCTAGGAATTTTACAAAGCGAGTGGGCGGGCGCGCAGGCGTTTAGCAGCTTTGACACCTATCTAGCGCCTTACGTTTTCCGCGACAAGCTAAGCGACAAAGAGATCAAAAAGGCGATAACGAGCTTTATTTTTAACCTAAACGTACCGGCTCGCTGGGGCCAGAGTCCGTTTACCAACGTAACGATCGACATCACCTGCCCGTCCGATCTGCGCGACCAGATACCTACGCGCGAGGATAGGCATATATTTAGCGACCTAGAGGATGCCCAGCTAGCGCAGGAGGCTGCCAAACGAGGGTTTAACAAGCTAACCGATATGACCTACCGCGCCTTTGAGCCCGAGATGAACCGTATCGACAAGGCCTTTTACGAGATCATGACCGAGGGCGACAAGTGCTCGCAGCCATTTACCTTCCCGATCCCTACCGTAAATATCACCGAGGATTTCGACTGGGACAGCGAGGTGGCGAAGGTTCTTTTTGAAAATACGGCGAAAATGGGCTCGAGCTATTTTCAAAATTTCGTCGGCAGCCAGTATACGACCGATGAAAACGGCAACCGCGTCGCAAACGAAAAGGCCTACAAGCCCGGCCACGTGCGCTCGATGTGCTGCCGCTTGCAGCTAGATTTACGCGAGCTGCTAAAGCGCGGCGGAGGGCTGTTCGGTAGTGCGGAGATGACCGGCAGTATCGGCGTCGTGACGATAAATTTAGCCCGCCTGGGCTACCTATATAAAGGCGATAAAAAGGGACTCTACACCCGCCTTGAGTATCTGCTAAGCTTAGCCAAATCCACGCTCGAAAAAAAGCGCAAATTTATCCAGGAGATGTACGAGCGCGGCCTGTATCCGTACACCGCGCGCTATCTAAAGCACTTTAACAATCACTTTAGCACCATCGGTATCAACGGCATGAACGAGCTTTTGAGAAATTTCACGAACGACAAGGAAAATATCGCGACTGATTTCGGACGGGAGTTTGCAACCGAGATGATAGAGTTTTTACGCGGTAAAATTCGCGAGTTCCAAGAGAGTACCGGCAACCTTTACAACCTCGAAGCCACGCCTGCCGAGGGCACTACGTATCGCTTCGCCAAAGAGGACAAAAAGCGCTATCCGGACATCATCCAGGCCGGTTTTGGCGAAAATATCTACTACACCAACTCCACGCAGCTACCGGCAAATTTCACCGACGACGCGTTCGAGGCGCTCGATCTGCAAGACGAACTGCAAAGCTCCTACACCGGCGGTACGGTGCTGCACCTGTATATGAAGGAGCGCATCAGCTCGGCCGAAGCGTGCAAAGACCTAGTGCGCGGCGTGGTAAATAACTATAAGTTGCCGTATATCACGATAACGCCCGTTTTTAGCGTCTGCGCCAAACACGGCTACATCAGCGGCGAGCACGAATACTGCCCGAAATGCGACGAGGAACTTTTGGCTAAATTTAAGGCTGAAAATAGCGTAAAATAGACTAAATTTGAGCGGCTAAGCTATATTTTGCCGCTATCTAGTTGAAGTAAATTTATACTTCGCAGCTGCATCGTAAATGCAGGTGGCAGCGTCTGCGCGCACGGCGGCGAGGAGATAAAAAGCTGTGTTTATAACGAATACGGCGTGCTTATAGGCGGCTTTTACCTAAGGGCGTTTATCGTACTCGGCGCGGTTTATATATTTTAGTTTATCCCCTTTTCTGATACTTGGGTCGGATGAAAGTCCGACCTTTTTAAATTCGGCTTTAAATTGTGATTTTTCGATAAATTACCAAAAGCGACACGACATTACGTAGCTCTTTATTTTAAAATTTGTAGCAAAATTTACCGCATTTGGTAGGTCTGTTGTTAAATTTACGCACGGTGTCGCAGTCCGCGTAAGAGTGCGAGTTAAATAGCAGACTCTTGCCTATTATCAAATTTGTGTTTCCTTGTGGGTCTCCCAAGTGGCTAAAAGATAACTAGCCAATGATCCAGATAAATTAACAGCAAGTTCGGCATGACGCGATGCAGGTTTCACACCGACCTTTCCTTTGCCGTGAGCGTCACTTAGACGGTTACGAAGCGTTCCTAATCCTTCAATAACAGCCGTGCAACCACCAAGAATTTGTTTGAATACTTCTTCTGTATGTTGCGACGGAGCAAGATTTAAAACTTTCGCGGTTTCTTTGTAAAGTTTAGGTAAATCTACCGCGTCATCATATTGGACATTCATATCATCAAGGATATGCTTGCAGACTGTTTCTATTAGCGTTCGAGCTGATGTAATTGCGCCTTCCGGATCACTTACTCTCCTATCTAATGCTTTTAACCATGCTGCTTGAACGTGAGCAGAATCAATTTTCTTTATGCCCTTAGTCACAAATTCATCAGACGGAGCCAAGCCGCCCCGTTCTAGAGCTTCTAATAACGAAGAAAACTCAGACCATATATAATTCCGACGTTCAGCATAGCTACCGAACTTATATTTTATAAACTGCCAAAATTGATCGAGATTTCTACATGTTTTTATAAATTGAGGGACAAGTGTTTCAAGTGCTGCATTTGCAAGAACTGTCTGCCTCAGACGCGTGTATTCAATATTATTTTCTTGCCCTCCGGTGGCGCGAGAAATCAAAAGGTTTTGTAGCGTTTCGGCTTGAATGAATAATTCGTTCATTTAATTCTCCATAAAATCAAAAAATTATGTAGATAGTTTACTAAGATATTTCATCTAATTTCATAGCCACTAACGGTTTTTTGAGCTAAATTTACGACGACATTATAGCGAACAGAGCTTTAAGCGATTTAGCAAAAAGAAAAACATCAAAGTCGTTTGGTGGTTTTGGATGAGTATAAAAATATAAAATTTGATCGCCGAACGAGAAGTTACACGCCTTGTTTTAAATTATCTATAAATTTAAGCCGCCCAAAAGACGGCTTAAATTTCACCTCTCGAAAACGAAAATTTTATTCACACCGCTTTCTCTGGACGCGACGTAGAATCTACCCTCTTTGATAGCGAGTGCATGGGCATCGCTCGCGCCTTCAAAGCTATAAACTTCTACGACCTTTCTGCTGCGCGGATCAAGCTTTAGGATGCTTGAGTATTGTTTCGAGAGCAGATAAATAAACTTATCTTGCACATCCATGCCCGTAACGTAGTAGTCATTTATATCCCTGCCCTCCTTTACCCCGAGAGCCTCGTCGAAGCTTGGCACGAACTCGGTCGAGAGCAGGTTGTCGGCGTCGCTAAAGCTCGCCAGCCTCCAGCTTTGCTTGATGTCGTCGGGCACGCTGGCGATGAAAAACTTGCCGTAGAAATCCGAGTGATCCCACGAAAGGATGAACTACTGTTTGGCGCGCACAGTGGAGTAGCGGTCTTTGAAATCGAGCGTTAAATTTTCGTATCCGTCGTGCAGATAGCGCCACGCTTTGTTTTTCCTCTGTGCTTTGATTGGGGGCAGCTTGAAAACTCATAGGTTTTATATGGACAATTAGACTCTTACTGAATTCCGTCATTTGTCTCGCAGGACTAAATTTTAGCGTATCAAAGAAGCGCTTCTGCCTGCCCTATTGTGGCAGAGCAGATTTTAACCAAGTTTCTTGCCCAGTATCGTTAGGCTCTCGATTTTGCCGCCCATATCGCAGACTTCCGGTAGCTCGCCCCAGCGCGTAAAGCCGAACTTTGCAAATAAATTTAGGCTTGCTGCGTTGCTGGAAAATATCAGTGCGACGACGTTTTTGATGCCAAATTTTGGTGCGCTTTCGAGTATAAAATTTACGAGCCGTCCGCCAAGCCGCTTGCCGCGAGCCTCAGGTGCGACGTAGACGCTGATCTCGGCCGTGATACGGTAGCCCTCGCGCGGATGATAGTCGCTGAGGCTGCCCCAGGCTAAGATTTCGCTTTTTGGGTTTGTGACGCTCGGCTTTTGCTCGCCCAAATTTTCGCCGTCTGAGTCAAATTTTCTCTCGCAATCAGCTTTGCTGTCTTTGTTCGTCAAATTTGCTTCATAAACCTCGCGTAACACGTATATCGGGCGATTTGTAGCCTCGTGCGCGTCAAACCACGCTTCGCGCTCCTCTATGCCCACGGGGTGCAGCGTGGCCGTGGCGTTTTGCTCTAAAACGCTTGCGTTATAAATGCGCGTGATAGCAGCTAGACCAGCATTGACGGCGCGCGAGATTTCGTATTTTGCGGCGGCGAGATTTTCTTGCATTTTGAATCCTTTTTAAATTTAACCGATTTTACGCCAAATTTGATTAAAAACAGCAACAAAAAGGTCAAATTTGAACGTCGGTAAAGGCGCGGTTCTAGCCGCCGTAAAAAGGCAAATTTGCGTTCAAATGCGAAATCGCCGTAAATTTGAGTTATAATCTCTTTTTAAATTTAACCTTGGATAAAGATTTGAAAATAGCGTTTTTTGACTCGGGTATCGGCGGGCTAAGCGTGCTCGCCGAGGCTCTGCGGCGGTTTAGCGGGGCGGAGTTTTTGTATTTTGCCGACGAGGATCACGTCCCCTACGGCACGAAAAGCAGGGCCGAGATCGTGCGGCTGAGCCTCGATGCGGTCGGGTTTTTGGTCGCGCACGGCGCGGACGCGGTCGTCGTAGCTTGCAACACCGCCACGAGCGCGGCTATCTCGGAGCTTCGCGGCGCATTTAGCGTGCCCGTCATCGGCATGGAGCCCGCCGTCAAGCTCGCTGCGGACAGCTTCGGCGCGCGCCCGACGCTGCTCATCGCCACGCCGCTAACGATCGCGGGCGAAAAGCTCGCGCGCCTCGTGGGGCGGCTGGAGTGCGAGACGTGGAGCCTGCCGCTGCCTCGCCTCGTGGAGTTTGCACAGGATTTGGAGTTTGACTCGCCTGCGGTTCGGGCGTATCTGCGGGAGGAACTAGCTAAATTTGAGCTTGAGCGCCTCGGTTCGCTCGTGCTTGGTTGCACGCATTTTAACTATTTCAAGGACGTTTTGCACGAAATTTTACCGCCTCACGTACGCATCATCGACGGCATCGACGGCACGCTAAACCGCCTTGCAAGCGAGCTGGGCGGAGGGTTAAAGCTTGCGTGCGGCGAGGATTTGCCCTCGCGGACAACTAAATTTAACGCGGACGGTGGCGTAGAATTCGATACGAATTCATCGGCGCATGGCGGTAAATTTGACGCGGAAGATCTAGACGCAGGCGGCGAGAGCGTAAAAGACAAGAGCAAGCAAGGCTCGGAAGGGCGCGGCGAGGGCGAGCAAGGCAAGGAAGGTGGCGACGAGCAGGGTGCAGAAAGATGCGACGAGAGCGGCGGCAAAATTTACTATCCAAACGGCAACAGCGTGGAGTATTTTTACTCGGGTAGGGCGCTAGATGCGGCGCAGCTGCGCAAGGTGGAACTGTTTTTAAAACGGCTTGATGCGATGCGGGAGATTGGTTAGCGATATATTTACGGCGTTTAACGGCGTAAATATACTATAAATTCGGCACTGGTCGTTAAATTTGGCTAGAACGGAAAAGAAAAAATCGTCCATGCGACGCCGCGAAAATCGGTACGGCCAAACAAGACGATCGCGTCAAATTTTCGCAGACGTAGCGACTTCTATGCAGAGTTTTGCGCAAACCAAAATCGCATAAAGCAAATTTGACATGGACGGCGATCGTAAATTTAACGCCAACTATCGGCATGCGCGGGCAAATTCGACGCAAATTTATAAAATTACCAGCAAATTTGACGACCAAAAAAAGACTGAAGCAAAAATAAATTTGCCTTTTTTCGGAACAAATCATAAACTCGGCGGCAAATTTGAAATAATAGTTTAAATTTTTAAGATACGGCGGACGTTACCGGAGCTTGTTGCACTCCTCTATCCGCCTTACAAATCTACTTAACACCGACGCGACCACCTAAAGCGAGTAACCCAAAGCGCTTTAAAGAGCCGGCACGCAAGCCAAATTTTACTTTTTGGCTTGCAGATACACCGATTCGAGCTTGGCTGCGACCTCGCGCAGATCGGCGATGCGGCTTTGGCTAGACGGGTGGGTGCTCAGTATCTCAGGCACGCTGCCGCCGCTTTTTTGCGACATTTTGACCCAGACGTTTACCGCCTCTTTAGGATCGTAGCCCGCGCGCGCCATGAGCTCCGTACCGATGTGGTCGGCCTCGCGCTCGTGGGAGCGAGAAAACGGTAGCGAGATGGTGTACTGAGCGGCCATATTTATGGCGCCGGTAGCTAGATCGCCCAGTCCCGCAGCTTGCGAAACGGCGAAAATGCCGACGTTTGTGAGCATATCGGAGCTAGCCTGCTCGCGGCTATGCTCGCGCAGCGCGTGCGCGATCTCGTGCCCCATGACGGCGGCTAGCTCGCCGTTTGTGAGCGAGAGATTTTTTATGATGCCGCTATAAACGACTATGCGGCCGCCCGGCATACACCACGCGTTTATCGTATTTTCGTCGATGACGTTTACTTCCCATTTCCACTTGAGCGCGTCTTCTCTAAAGACCCCGACCTGCGCGATTAGGCGTTTGGCGACGTCTTGCACTCTTTTGGTCATCACGGGGTCGATGTTTAGCGCGCCTTTTTGACGCGCTCCGCTAAGAGTCTGCACGTAGGCTTTTGCTGCGGCTTCGTTCATCTCTTGTTCGCTAACTAGAAACATCTGGCGTCTGTTTTCGCCAAGCGCTCCGCCGCTAGTTGAGCTGGTGAAGCAGCCCGTTAGCATCGTCGCGGTAAACACGGCGAGCAAAATAATTTTTCTTATCGTCATTTTTCATCCTTTGCGAGATTTTGGCGATTATACCGCTAAAACAGCTATAAATTCGTAAATAGGCGTTTAAATTTGGCTTAACGGTGTCAAATTTGTAAAGAAACGACGGGTAAATTTGGGTTTTGGAAATTTGACGGTATAAATTTGGACTTTACTTTTGGTGGTTTTACGGACTTGGATTAAAATTGTTTGGGTCAAATTTGACAAATTTTCGCGCCTGAACCCACTTTAGACGGCTCGGACGCGACTATGCAAGCTCAAATTTAACTGCTTCTTGCAAGTCGTCAAATTTGGCGTGCATCAAATTTAAATAAAGCTAAAAGTTCGTCAAATTTACGTCCGCGTCAAAGCTAAATTTGAGCGGTCGATAGTTGTGCCGCGGTTTACATACTAAATTCCATTAGCTTTAAATATATCGCAAAGGCCGCAATCGTGATCGCCCAGTAGGCGAAAATATCAAGCCCCAGCCCCTCGTTGTTCTCGTTTTTCGTGCCTTTGTAGCCGATGTTGGTTTCAAATTCTTTCAAACGCTTGTGGATGGAGCGTAGCTCGGTGATGGTCGTCCAGTTTCTTATAAATATCGACAGACTCTCGCGCACCTGGGAAAAGGCATTTACGACTTGCATCATCACGCCTAGCGTTATCGCGCCCGTTAGTACGCTAGGGCCTAAGGCTATGAGCGGAACGATGATCATGGCCTGGCTAAAGCTGTATTTCCAAACGTCGAAATATCCGTAGTGCAAAAAGAGCCTGCCGAAGTTAAATCTTATCTTTTGAAAAAGCTCTTCTAGCTTGCGCGTATCGCCGTAGTTTTGCTTGTCGTCCTCGGCGTAGACGAGCTCTTTTCTAAATGCTGCTTCGACTTTTTGGTTGTTGTACTCAAGGCCCGGTAGCTTGATACCCACAAACCACGAGATGATGAGACCGCCCGCGCTTGTAGCCACCGCGATCCACACGAGCGAGCCGGCTACGTCCTCCATAAACGGTACTTTTACCTTCGCGCTAAGCACCCAAAGGATGGGCACGAAGGCCACTAGCGTCATAACCGCATCCACTACCGTAGTACCCAGATCCTCGACGATCTTAGCAAAGCGGTAGATGTCTTCTTGGATACGTTGCGAGCTGCCTTCGATATCTTTTGGCGTCTTTTTCCAGTAGTCGATGTAGCTAAAGGTCATCGCCTCTCGCCACCGAAGTGTCCAAACCCTCGTAAAATACGATATAGCCGTACCTAGTAGCACGAAAGGAAACGCTAGCGCGGCAAAAATCTCGATCGCCGTCCAAAAGTCCCCTACCGTGTGGTTTTTGACGTCTTGCAATATATCGTAAAAGCCCTTGTACCACTCGTTTATCGCTACCGTTAGCTGCACCTGCGCGTAGGTAAGAGCTAGTATCAATATCACGCCCAGGTGCGCCCACTGCACCCATTTTTTGCTCGCGAAAAACGACGAAAACATATATTTGCCTTTAAATTTGAGATTTAGTCGCAAAGTATAGCAAAACCCAGCTAAATTTATGCGCGTTAGATTACTGTTATGCGTATTACGTTAAAATCCGGCGAATTTTTTACAAAGGATGAAAATGAAAAAGACTGTTTTGGGATTTGCGCTATTTTCAGCGCTTGCGTCGGCGGCTCTGGGCGGCGAGACGATCGAGGTTTATAAAAGCCCGGACTGCGGTTGCTGCGGTAAATGGGGCGAAGTGATGAAGAAAAACGGCTTTGAGATCGTAGAACACAAAACAAACGCGATAATCGAAACGAAAAACAAATACGGCGTTCCGCCGGAGCTATCTAGCTGCCACACCGGTATAGTCGGAGGTTACGCTATAGAGGGGCACGTGCCGGCTGAAGAGATAAAGGCGCTTTTAGCCACCAAACCGGCCGACGTCGTGGGTATCTCGGTACCCGGCATGCCGCTGGGAAGCCCTGGCATGGAGCAGGGCGGCATCGTCGAGGACTACGATGTGATTGCGTTTAAAAAGGACGGTACGAGCGAAATTTTTGCCAGCTATAAAAACGGCAAAAAGGTAAAATAATTTAGCGAGTTTGGCGTAAAATTTATCAACGCCGCGGCCATCGTTTTACCGGGTTTCGCGGCGATTTTTACCGCGAGACTATTTTTTAAATTTGAGTGCCACATCTTGTCAAATTTGGCGCAAAATCAAGCTAAATTTAACCCCATCGGCTGTATTATTAAGATAAATTTGCAAAGGAGCGGGCGTGGCGAGATTGATATTTATCCTGTTTATTTTGGGGTTTCTTGCGTGGCTTTATATGGGCGGGACGACCAAAACGGTGGCTGATTACAAAGGTATGAGTCAAGAGGAGCTTGAGGCTTTGTGTCTTGAAAAAAAGGACAAAAAGGCCTGCCAAAAAATAGCGATCGACTTCGTAAACGGCGCGAAGGCAAACGGCGGCAAACCGCAGTTTTAGGATTTTGCGCGTTAAATTTAACGGCGCAAACTTGGGTCAAATTTTATAAATTTAACCATCGGTATTTTTGCGGTGCGGGTCTAGGCGCGTCAAATTTGGACTCAAATTTAAATAATTTTTGCAAATTTGAGCCAAACGGCGCATAAAATAAGCAATATTTATATTACAAGTTTAGCGCGGAGCTTAAATTTGCGCTCAAATTTAAGCCGAAAGCAAGGCACGCACGTGACTAAAAGCGCCAAAACGCGGCAAAATAGCCTCCGCGGCTCTCGCTCGCGCCAGTGGCGGCAAAAATGCGCTTTCAGTTTAAAATTCCCGATTTTCTGCTATAATCGCCGCATTTCATTTTAATTTTTTAAGGATTTTAATTGCACCCCAGTAGCGCCGACTCGCTTTTTATGATCGCTCTCGCGTTTTTCTTCGTATTTCTAAACGCTTTTTTCGTCTTATCAGAATTTTCCATCGTCAAAGTCCGTAAGAGCCGCCTAGAGGAGCTTGCAAAGGACAAAGTTCCAAACGCGAAAACCGCGCTTGATATGTCAAACAATCTCGACACCTACCTCTCCGCCACGCAGCTAGGCATCACGCTAAGCTCATTGGCTCTTGGCTGGATCGGCGAACCAGCGGTCGCTAGACTGATAGAAGAACCGCTAAAAACATACTTTAATCTAAACGATATCTTGGTTCACACCGTCTCGTTCGCGATCGCGTTTACTCTGATCACGCTCATGCACGTGGTTCTAGGCGAGCTGGTACCAAAGTCCGTCGCCATCGCAAAATCTGAAAAAGCAGTTCTAGCCATCGCGCGTCCATTGCACGTATTTTGGGTTGTTTTCTCGCCTTTAATCAAAACTTTTGATTTTCTAGCAGGCGTTTCGCTTAAAATTTTAGGCATCAAGCCCGCCAAAGAGAGCGAGCTAGCCCACTCCGAAGAGGAGATAAAAATCATCGTGGGCGAGAGCCTAAAAGGCGGCGTTTTAGATAGCTTTGAGACCGAGATCATCAAAAATGCGGTCGATTTCTCCGACACGGTGGCTAAAGAAATAATGACTCCGCGCCGCGATATGGTCTGCATAAACAAGCAAAAAAGCTATGAAGAAAACATAAAAGTGATCTTTGAGTCCAAATACACGCGTTATCCCTACATCGACGGTAGCAAGGACGCGATACTAGGCATGATTCATATCAGAGATATCTTGCAAATCGATTTGGGCAATAAAAAGCGCGAATTTGACAGCATCGTACGAAAATTCGTCATTGTGCCCGAAAATCTCTCGATATCTAAAATCCTCGTGATGATGAACAAGCAGCAAATCTCCGCCGCTCTCGTCGTGGACGAATACGGCGGCACGGCGGGGCTTCTTACGATGGAAGATATAATGGAAGAGATCCTAGGCGACTTTAACGACGAGCACGACGACGCCGACCCGCACTACAAAAAGATTAACGAAAATATCTATGAGTTTCAGGGGCGTTTTGACCTTGAAAGCGTCGAGGAGCTGATGGGGATAAGCTTTGCTGACGAGACCGAGGAGCTAACGATCGGCGGATACGTCTTTAATCTCATCGGTCGCTTGCCGGTTGTAGGCGACAAGATCGAGGACGAAAACTGCTACTACGAGGTGCGCAAGATGGATGGTGCCAGCATCTCTAGCGTCAAAGTGCGTAGAAAATTTGAGAAAAAAGAGGATGAGGACTAGGCAAATTTGCGCCTTGCCTTTGCGGGCCGGGCGTAAATTTGGTTTTAAATTTGAGGTGCGGAAATGGATTTTCAAATTTAAGCCGGTCTAAAATTTGAAAACGTTGCCTCACTCGCGAAATCGGCTCAAATTTAAGCTATTTCGTCAAATTTGGGTTGCGGCATTGCTTTAAATTTGCCTCGCTAAATTTACACCGATTTTTCTCTCGGACTCTCAAAATCCACAAATTTAATCTAACTTTTTAGCTTATTTTGATAAACTTCGCGAAATTTAACAAGAGATAAAAATTAAATTTTATATTTTGAAATTTATAAAACAAATTTAACACAGGAGGACAGATGAGAGTAGTTCAAGCGGAATTAATCTCCAAAACCGTCAGCGAGCTTTGCAAAGAGGCCTGTTACGTCGTGACGCCCGATATGAGAGCGGCTTTTGAAAAAGCTAGAGAAAACGAGAGTTCGCCGATAGGCAAAGATATCCTAGGCAAGGTACTCCAAAATGCCGATCTAGCCCAGAAGCGCGTCGCGCCGATCTGCCAAGACACGGGCATGGCGGTCGTGTTCGTCGATATCGGTCAAGATGTGCATATCGAGGGCGGATTTTTAGAGGACGCGATAAACGAGGGCGTAAAAGATGGCTACGTGGGCGGCTACCTGCGCAAATCCGTCGTAAACGACCCGATCTTTGAGCGTAAAAACACGACAAACAACACCCCTGCCGTCATAAACGTAAGGATAGTAAAGGGCGACAAAATACACATAAAAGTCGCTCCAAAGGGCTTTGGTAGTGAGAACAAATCAGCTCTAAAAATGCTAGTGCCCGCAGACGGCCTAGAGGGCGTGAAAAAGGTATTTTTAGACACCGTTAAGCTAGCGGGTCCAAACGCCTGCCCTCCGATGGTGATCGGCGTAGGCATAGGCGGCACGATGGATAAAGCTGCGCTAATGGCAAAATACGCAGCCGCTCGCGCCGCAGACAGCAAAAACCCCGATCCTAGATACGCCAAACTAGAAGAGGAGCTGCTAGAGCTCGCCTGTAAAACGGGCGTCGGACCGCAAGGACTAGGCGGCGACACGACCGCGGTAAAAGTAAATATCGAGTGGTATCCGACCCATATCGCGGGCCTGCCGGTCGCTATCAACATCAACTGCCACGCTGCTCGCCACGCCGAAGCTGAAATTTAAGGAGAAAAGATGTCAGAAGTAAAAAAGATAACCGCGCCGTTTGATAAAGATGTCGTAAAAAGCCTAAAAGCGGGCGACAACGTACTAATAAGCGGCACCATCATCGCAGCTCGCGACGCCGCGCACAAGGCGCTAACCGAGACTTTGGCTCGAGGCGAGGCATTGCCCGTAAATTTAGCCGGCGAGACGATCTACTACCTAGGACCAAGCCCCGCAAAACCGGGCGACGTCATAGGCGCTGCGGGACCGACTACTAGCGGACGCATGGACAAATACACTCCGACAATGATAAACGAAGTGGGCATCAACGGCATGATCGGCAAAGGATATCGTAGCGACGCCGTCGTCGAAGCGATGAAAAAATCAGGCTGCGTATACATGGTCGCTATCGGGGGTGCTGGCGCGCTGATTAGCCAAAGTATCAAAAAATACGAAGTGCTAGCCTATCCAGAGCTTGGCCCTGAGGCGATCGCGAGGCTCACGGTCGAGGATTTCCCGGCTATCGTAGCGATAGATAGCGAGGGCAATAACTTCTACGAAGCTGGACAAGCTCCGTATAGAAAAATATAAATTTATCGGCGCGAGTTATCGCTAGCTCGCGCCCTGATCTACGCGCCGCTTAGTTTGCGCGCTATTTGCGAAAGCGAGCAAATTTGAAACCAAACGGCGCGTTAAGCTCTCAAATTTTACACTCACTCTTTGAAAATTTTGCCGTAATTGCTCGGATACGCCGCTTTTAGAGGTTTCTTAATCTTAGCCTTTAACGAGCCTGCGTCGCTAAGCTTTACGCCGCCAACTAGGCAATCTTTATCGCAAATTAAGCGCAAAGTTATATCGCGTTTTTCGCCAAATAGCTCAAATTTGACTCGCGATTCGTTCTCTGAGACCGCTTTTACGCTAAAGTTTTTGAGCTCGTCAATCTCGTGCGAGTCTATAAAAGGGTCGAGATCTAGATCCGACGATACGTGTTCTACGCCGCTCAGACGTCCGAGCGCGGAGCCGAACTGATCGTAAATGAGTCCGTCAAGCTCGGACGTCAGCCACTCCTAGGTGATAGGCTGTATTTTGCCGTTGCCGTAGTTTGTTTGGTAAAATTCGTTTATCGTTTTTCCATTAGCGAGGCTTTCGTCGTTTGAGCGCTTATATTTGCGCCGCCAATACCGCAAAAAATCACCGCCAAAAGGCAAAATTTAGACACATTTTTCATGGCTTTCCTTTAAATTTAGGTGTTTGAGTGATTTTGACACTATTTGGGTTAAAATTTGAGAAGTTTAAGATATGCAAGTAACGGCAGTCTGCTTTGGCGCATTTTCTCGTCAAATTTAAACGATACCGCGCTGATAAAATTTAGAGCGCAAATTTACATTGGACTTCGAGCCGTCAAATTTACTCGGACGGCTCGTTAATTTTAGCAGAGGTTACTCTATGGTGCTGTTTATGTAGCTGATTTCGGAGATCTGCGTCCAGACTCTAGCCTTTTTCATAAAGGCTTTTTGCGAGTCCAAAATTTCCTTAAACGTCGCGTCCTTTGCCGAAAGCTCGTCTAGGATCTCGTCCGTAGCCTTGCGCAGAGCGGCGATGATTTCCGGCGGAAACGAAGCGATTTTCACGTCCGGATGCTCGCTTTTGATTTTATCAAGAACCAGCGAGTTTTGATAGACCGCCGACTCATAAACATCGGCCGCTACAGCCTTGGTTGCGGTTTCTACGATAGCTTGGAGGTCGGCCGGTAGCTTGTCCCAGAGCTTTTTGTTGATGTAAAATTCATTTTCGCTCGCGGGCTCCTGCCAGCCCGTGTAGTAAAATTTAGCCACCTTTTGAAATCCGAAATTTATATCGATCGCAGGGCAGACCCACTCGACGGCGTCGATCGTGTTCATCTCCATCGCCATGTATAGCTCGCCGATCGGGATCGTGTTTATATTGACTCCCAGTTTTGCCATTATCTCGCCGCCAAGCCCGGTCATGCGCAGTTTTAGCCCCTTTAGATCGTCCGTGCTCTTGATCTCTTTTTTAAACCAGCCGCCCATTTGCATGCCAAAATTTCCGCCGTGAAAGGTCACGATGCCGTACTCGTTAAAGACCTTTTGCGCGAGCTCCTTGCCGCCGCCGTACGCGTACCATGCGTCCTGCTCGGCCTTGTTCATGCCAAAGGGCACCGTCGTAAAGAGCATGAGCTTGGCGTCCTTACCCTTATAAAAGTAGCTAGCGGTGAAAGCCGCGTCGTACTGGGTACTTTTGACCATATCAAGCAGCGCGAATGCCGCCTTGTGCTTGGACGGGTAGTCGACGCGCACCTCGATACGGCCGTCGCTCATCTTTTCCACGAGCTCTTTAAATTTCTTTGGAGCATCGCCCAGTACGGGTACGTTGCTCTCGTAGGTGGAGGCGAGCTTGATCTTATATTTTTCCGCAGCTTGCGCGCTAAACACCATCGCCGCGCACAAAGCCAGCGCTAAAAATAGTTTCATTTTTTCTCCTTTTGGTTTTAAATTTACCGATTATAGAGTTTTGAATTATATTTTTTGATTAATTTTAAAATTTAAGCTATAAAAATTTATGGCAAATGAGTAAAAACGTAAATAAATTTCTAAAATGTTACGAAAATTAAATTGTGCCGTTTGCGGATAAATTTGACGATTGTCGTCGCCGGATCGGCGGCGTTTAGGCGTACGACTCAGCTAATTTTGTTTGAGTGAGCGGTGGAAATCGACCTGCGGATACGGCTTTAAACTATTAAGTTACTTTTTCGCGACGCATCAAAATTTAGCGGGCAAAATTTACTCGTTTTTTTGGTTGCAAGATTAAACATTGGCGTAGTTTTAAGGCGCATTGCGGCGATTTTATAAGCCGTAAATGCTAAATTTAAGTAGCGCCGCTTGCGTTTGCAAAGATAAATCAGCAGGCAAATTCGCTGCGCGCTTTGGTAAATCGTCTGTACATTTTGAGCCGTATTTTCGCCGTCGCCGATTAAATTTAAGCGGCAAATTTGGCAAGACGACTTTTCCATTAAATTTACTAGATAAATTTGTAAAATTTAAGCCGCCGAGTACGAAAAAGGCAAGCGAGTAGGTAAATTATAGGAAGAGCCGGAAACGTCGTTATCGTATGGCGTATTTGGCTAGAGTATTTTGCGCGCGGCTTGTCGCTAGCTCCGGTCTTGTAGGCGTTTGCTGGCATTTTGGCAAAAATATACGACAAAAACGACTTGATTAATCCAAGCAAGCTTAAATTTTCGTTTGGATACCTGGCGTATTTTCGATCTCTTTGTCGCAAATCTCGCAAAAGCGCGTCAGCAGCGAAAATAGCTTCTGGGCGTTTTTTTCGCCGAGCCTAGCAAATACTCGCTCGCCCAGCTCATCGCTAGCGCGTACGATAGGGTCTGCCGCGTCGCGCCCTTTTTGCGTGAGGCTCATCGCGCGCTCCCTTTTATCAACGCTTTGCTCGCCTATCTGCACTAGTCCTTTTTGGCGAAAATCCTTGCAGGCGTTAAAGACTGTTTGTTTTGGTATGAGCCACTCTTCGCCGATCTTTTTTTGAGTCGAACAGCCGTCTTTTGCTAGTGTATAAAGCACTGCAAATTCGCTGTAGCTAAGCCCGGTTTTAGCGATCAGCGCGTTTGTGCACTCATTGAGTTCGCTTATTTTTTTACCTAGGTCGTCAAAGTTATACATCGTTTTCCTTTTTTATTTTGGGCGAATTTTAGTAAAATCCTAAAATATTTTCAAGGTTTTAGGATTGACTTTTAGTCCCAAATTTTGCTAATATAGTAAATTTTAAGACCAATATCAAAGGAAATTTTATGAAATTCGGCAAAATTTTAAAGGCGTATTTTTTATCGTTTGCGCTGATTTTCGTAGCGGCGGCACAAGAAAACAAATCAGCACAAGAAGCACTGCCGCAAGACAAGCAAAACTCGTCCGATCGGCAAACGCTCCAAACGGACGTAAAAGACGGCGACGCTCGCGAGCCAAGCGCTCGTCAAGATAGACGAAATCTTGACGCTCGGGAAAATGAAAACGAAGAAGCCATAAAGCTCACGGTCGTCTCGCCCAAGATCGCAAAATTTAGCCCAAAGCTAAATTTGCACGGCGAACTGGTCGCTAAAGACGATGTCGCCGTGACTTCGGCGTTGCAGGGACAACAAATCGCCCAGATCTTAGTCGAGGTCGGCGAAAGCGTACAAAAGGGACAAATTTTAGCTCTACTAGATAATGCCGGCGTAAAAGCGAAATTTGACCAGCAAACCGCCGCGCTTGAGGCCGCAAGGCAAAATTTAAACTCCGCCAAGGCCTCTTTTAGCGAGGCTAGCTCCGCGCTAAAGCGAGCTAAAGAATTGGCCGCAAAAAAGGCGATCAGCTCGCAGGAACTCGAACAAGCAAACGCGAAAGAAGCAAGCGCCAGAGCGAATCTAAACTCCGCAAAAGCCCAAATCTCGCAGATAGACGCGCAGATCGCGGAGGCTAAAGATCAGCTCGGCAAAGCTAGCGTGATAGCGCCCGTTAGCGGCGTCGTGACGGCCAAAAAAGCCCAAATCGGCGCGCTAACTAGCGGCGAGGCTTTGTTTAACATCGCAAAAGACGGCACTGTCGAGCTATCTGCGGATGCGGACGCTAAGGAGCTTGCGCAGATAAGAGTCGGCATGAGCGCGCAGGCTCAAATTTACGGCGTAAAAGAGACCGTAAACGGCAAAGTGCGGCTGGTGCCTGTTAGCGTGGATACGAGCTCGCGCCTAGGTAAGGTCAAAATTTCGCTAGACGGCGGGGCTAAATTTATCGGTTCGTACGCCAAAGCCGTCATCGACCTGCCCGAATTTAGCGCGTTAGCGCTGCCTGCGCAGGCGGTTTCGTTTACGGAGGCGGGCGCGTTTGCGACGCTAATAAAAGACGGCAAGGCGCAGAAGCGAAAAATCCAAACCGGACTTAGAGCAAACGGGCTAGTGCAGGTGATTTGGGGCGTTAGCGAGGGCGATGAGGTCGCGCTAAAAGCCGCCGCGCTGGTAAACGACGGCGAAGCGGCGCAAAGGGGCGCAGAGTGAAAATTTCGTCTTGGGCGATCCGTCATCCTATCCCGATTATCGTGCTTTTTATCGCGCTTAGCTTAGGCGGCGTAGCGTCGTTTTTGCGCCTGCCGATAAACGCAAATCCAAACGTAAATTTCCCTATCGTTAGCGTCACGGTCACGCAGACCGGCGCGTCGCCTACTCAGCTAGAAAGCTCGACTACTAGGCGCATAGAAGACGCCGTGAGCGGGCTGGCGGACGTGAGGCACGTTAGCTCTACGATTTCTGAGGGCAGCTCGGCTACGACGGTGGAGTTTGCCATCGAGACGGACGTCGATAGAGCCGTAAACGACGTGCGAAACGCTATCTCGCAGATCAGAGACGAACTACCGACCGGCATCGATACGCCGCTAGTAGAGCGCGTGGACGTCGAGGGCGGGGCGCTGGCGTTTTATTCGGTAGGAAGCGTAAATTTAGACCAAAGCGAGATATCGCACCTGATAGATAACGAGATAAAAAGGCGGCTGCTAGCGATCCCGGGCGTGCAACAAGTAAAGCGCCTAGGCGGCGTTACGCGCGAGATTAGGGTGCTTTTAGACCCCGCCTCGCTTAGCTCGCTAAAGATAGACGCGGCTTATATTAACAAGCAGCTCGCGCAAAATAACGCCGATTTGCCCGCGGGCAGGACCGTTTTAGACGGCGCGGAAAACAGCATGCGCGTAACGGGCGGCGCAAAGAGTATCGAGGAGCTAACAGACACCCCCATTCGGCTAGAGGGCGGCGGTAGCGTCCGTCTGGGCGACATCGCTCGCGTAGAGGACTCGCACGCCGAGGCTAGATCGCGTTCTAGGATGGACGGGCTGGAGACGGCGGGATTTAGCGTCTCGCGCTCAAAAGGCGCCAGCGACACGGTCGTGATGCAAAAGGTTGGGGAGGAGCTGGCTAAATTTACCGCAGAGCATGCGGAAGTAAAGATAGACGAGATATACACCTCGGCGAACGAGACTAAGCAAAGCTACGACCAAACGATCTGGATGCTAGCCGAGGGCGCGATACTGACGGTTTTGGTCGTGTTTATTTTCTTGCGAGACGCGAGAGCGACGCTGGTGGCGGCCGTGTCACTGCCTCTTTCGATCTTGCCGACGTTTGCGGCGCTTTATCTGCTGGACTACACGCTAAACGGCATCACCTTGCTAGCTTTGATGCTAGTTATCGGCATACTCGTAGACGACGCGATCGTGGAGATAGAAAATATCAAAAAGCACCTAGCCCTAGGCAAGCGCCCGTACCAAGCCGCCATAGACGCGGCTGATGATATCGGCTTTGCGGTGGTTGCCATTACGCTAACGATAGTGGCGATATTTTTGCCCGTTAGCTTTATCGGCGGGGGTATCGGGCAGTACTTTAGGCAGTTTGGCATAACTGTCGCGGCGGCAGTTTTGGCTTCGCTTTTAGTAGCGCGCTTAGCCACTCCGCTGTTAGCGGCCTACATTCTAAAGCCCGAAGCCAAAGAGGAGCGCGAAGCGGGCAAGCTAAAGGCGGCTTATCTAAATTTGCTAAATTTCACGCTAGATCACCGTAAATTTACGCTTTTTATCGGCTTTTTGCTACTGCTTGGCTCTTTTGCGTTAATTCCGCTTTTGCCGACGGGGTTTTTGCCTCAAAGCGACTCGGGCAGAAGCAGCGTAAATATCACGCTAGCTCCCGGTTCTACGCTAGAGCAGACCGACGAGAGGCTGCTAAATTTAACCCGCGTCGTTAAGCAAAACCCGGCCGTGCAGTCCGTTTTTGCTATAGCCGGGGGCGGCGGCGAAACGCACAAGGGCGAGCTGCTAATCACGCTAAAACCGCACAAGCAGCGCGGCGTTACGCAAAAGCGGTTTGAAGACGAGCTGCGGGCGGAGCTGGCTAAATTTAGCGATATGAGATTTGCCTTCGCTAACGATATGGCCGCGCGCGATATCTCGGTAATCCTAACCGGCGAGGACGCGGACGCGCTCTCTAAAACCGCCGCGCTGATAAAATCCCAAATGAGCGGAGTTGCGGGCGCGAAAAACGCTCAAGTAAACGAGCCTTTGCAAAAGCCCGAAATCCGCGTAAATTTAATCAAAAAAGAGGCCGCGAGGCTAGGCGTGAGCCATCAAGCCGTAGCCGAGGCTCTGCGTATCGCTACCGTGGGCGACACGGACGCAGCGTCGGCGAAATTTGACCTGCCGGATCGCCAAGTGCCTATCCGCGTGAGCCTAGAGGAGGACGCTAGAAACGACCTTGAAGTCCTGCGTAAAATTTACGTCCAAAGCGCGGCGGGAACGGCCCTGCCGCTCTCAAGCGTAGCTCAAATCTCTTATTCGCAAGGCGCTGCTAGCATAGAGAGGTTTGATAAACGCCGCAAGATCGCTGTCGAGGCCGATTTGCAACCTGGATTTACCATAGGCGAAGTTTTGGGGCAAATTCATGCCTTGCCCGCGATGCAAAATTTGCCAAAAGGCATCTCTTCGCCCGAGTACGGCGATAGTGAGTATATGAGCGAGATGTTTGAGCAGTTTAGTATCGCGTTTGGCTTTGGAGTGACGATGTTTTTGCTGGTTTTGATCGTACTTTTTCGCGATTTTTTGCAACCTGCGACGATATTTATCGCGCTTCCGCTTTCTATCGGCGGCGCGGCGGGCGGGTTGCTGCTTTACGGCGGGGCTCTTGATCTATCCTCCGTGATCGGTATCTTGATGCTCATGGCTATCGTGGGTAAAAACTCTATTTTGCTCGTTGATTTCGTCATCGAAAAGCGCCTGCGCGGAAGCGGCATTAGGCAGGCTTTGCTAAGCTCTGGCGCTGAGCGTGCGCGACCTATCGTGATGACTACGATAGCTATGATCGCGGGCATGGCGCCCGCGGTGTTTGCTAGCGGCTCGGGCGCAGAGTTTCGCGCGACGATGTCGGTAGCCGTGATTTGCGGACTGGCGGCCTCTACGCTACTTAGCCTCGTTTTCGTGCCGACGGTTTATTCTATCGTTGATGACGTGAAAAACTTCCTTGGCAGGCGGCTTTCTAAGCTCACGTCCGTAACCGAAGAAGATAAGCAAAACTGTGCGAGATAAATTTAGCTGATAAACGCCGGCGCTAAATTTATCGGGTTTTTGCGCGGCGTGGTAAGATTGATTAAATTTGGCTTTATTTGGCTTGGGTCAAATTTGAGCTGGATTTGGTTTAAATTTGCAGAATAAATTCGGCGTAGTATTTGTGGGCGTTAAATTTGAGCGGGCCTTGCGGCTAGACTAATAATACCCAAGGCACATCGTCTCGGTTAACTTTATGCGCTTTTCAAGCGGTGCAGGCGAGAAAAATGAGCACTTTTCGATGTAAATTCTGTAGTCGTAATCAAGTCCGAAGTCGTCGTAAAATTTCTTTAAATTTATAAATTTTATCCCGCAAATTTCGCGTAGATCAAAAAGCGGGTAGAGTTTGGAGCCGTTTTTGGCGATGAGGTGCGAGGGCGCTAGAGTAGTAAACGAGCAAAATGCAGACGTGAGCACGAGTCCGGCTAGATCGCTACAGCGCGCGGCCGCCTCGCGAAATCGCGCAGGAATGCATTTTTTATGCAGAAAAACGATGCGAGAGTTTTCAAATTTAGCGCAGATCGCGCCACTCCAAAACAGATACGCATTGCCCGAAATTTCAGCATTTCGCGCAAATTCGCAGCCAAGAACGTAATCATCTAAAAATTCGTTTGGCGCAAGGGTTATTTTCATATTTTTCGTGCCTTTTTACGGGAAATTATAGCGAAATTTGCTTTTTTAGCCGTAAATTAGATAATATTCGCCCAAATTTTACAAAGGACGAAAATGAAAAAGGTTATCTCTACAAAAGATGCTCCGCAAGCGATCGGGCCGTATTCGCAGGCGATCGAGGCAAACGGATTTTTGTTTATTTCGGGGCAGCTGGGCGTTACGCCTGACGGCAAATTTGCCGGCGAGGACGTGAGGGCTCAAGCCGAGCAATCGATGCTAAATTTAAAAGCGATTTTGGCGCAGGCGGGGCTTAGCTTTGAAAACGCGGTAAAAACGACGATTTTTCTAGCTAACATCGAGGATTTTACGGCGGTAAATGAAATTTACGCTAAATTTTTTAGCGAGCCGTATCCGGCTAGAAGTACGATAGCCGTTAAAACGCTGCCAAAAGGCGGCCTAGTCGAGATTGAGCTCATCGCGGCGACGAAGTAAAATTTAAAATCAAGGAAAAAAATGAAAAAGATTATATTTGCGCTTGCAGTCGTTTTGATTGCGGTTTTCGGAGTCGCATTTTACGGCTCGTCTAAGGCCAAAGAGTCCTACGATAGGGGCGTGGCGAGGCTAACTAGCGAGACACTCAAGCTTGGATTTTTTAATATAAAAGCAAACGCGGTAGAAAACGACTACGACAAAGGGCTGTTTAGCTCGCGCGCGGTGCTAAAGCTTGAGCTCACCGACGGTAAAGATCCGGTCAAATTTGAAGCCAAAACGACGCTAAAACACGGATTTGCCGAGCTATTTAGCGGCTTTAAGGCTCATAGCGACGTCAAAGCGCTAACGCCGGAAGCCGCACTATATCTAAAGAAAATTTTCGGCACGGACGAGTTTTTGAGTATCGATGCGCTGATAAAATTTGATAAAACCCGCGACGTGACCTTAAATTTGGCCGATATCAAAACAAATGAAGATGACTCTAGCTTCGTAATCTCAAAGCCTTTTGCAAAGGCGCAAATCAAAGAAAATAAGATAAAATCACTAGAAATCGGCGTCGGTAAAATCGGCGGCGGCGATACGGACGGCGTGGATAAGGTTGATATAGAAAACGCTTCCGCGCTCATCGAGCTTAACGACTTTAAGAGCTTTGACGATCTCATCTCGTTTATAAACATACAAACCGCCTATGAAAATATAGCTAAAATCGGGGTGAAGGCCGATAAAATGAGCTTTAACAGCGCTAAGGGTTATGATTTTCCAAAATCGGTCGGCATTACGGGTATGTCGTTTCTAGCACAGATAAAGCAAAATGCAGACGCAAATCTTCTTGATACGATTACCGACGCTAGTTTGGGCGCGCTTGACGTGGATGGCAAAAAGGTGCTCACGCAGCTAAATTTGAGCCTAAACGAGAAAAACGTAAACAAAGAAGCGATGGCGATGTACGTGAGCGATCCTAAAGAGGCGACCCTTTATAAGATTTTGATGAGTAAAAACTACGTGATGGAGGTTAAAAATTTTAGCTTTAAAAACCCAAACGGCAAGGAGCTTAAAATTAACGCCGTAGCCGATGCGTCGGACCTTGGCGCGGAAAGCAAAACGCTGCATGACGACGTAGATATCCAAACGGCGCTAAAAGCGGTCAAATTTGACGGCGAGATAAAGGTGCAAGCCGCGTCTATAACGGAGTTTTTAAGCGCGTATAAGGGGCTAATGGCCGATAGCGACTTTAACCAGATGATGGATGGCATCAAGCCTTTTGAGGAGCGCGTAAATTCGCTTTTTGCCAAAGAGGGCGAGTATATGAGCGCGAAATTTAAGCATGATGTCGGTAGCGATGATCTGCTCGTAAACGATAAAATTTCGCTCAAAGAATTTATAATGAGCCTGATGGCGAATTAAATTTGCTTTATTTTTAGCGGACGATAGCGCTAAATTTACTGCTTCGTCCGCTAAATGAATTTTGTTTTTGCCTATATATTAAGGTAAATTACTGCAAAATAAAATTTGATAGAACCACCAACAAAAAATCTCTAAAATTTTTTACACCCCTCCTTTCCTTCAGCTTCTTTTAAGCATATTGCTTGTATAATTCGAGCTCACGAATTGAGAAA
>CAURVK010000003.1:0-149204 GCA_963528285.1 uncultured Campylobacter sp.
TATTTCATCCTCGTATTTTTGAGATTTTATTTCATCCTCGTATTTTTGAGATTTTATTTCATATAGCTTCTCTAGCAAACTTCTCATGGCACCTTTCCGTCTAAAATCAGATCTCACATAAATGTAGTTTATATAAACAACATCGCCCTTTTTATATTTAAAAACCGTATATGCCAAAAAACCAACTGTATCCTTTTTTAAATTTTTCGCTGTCAAATATCTATTTTGTTCTGAACAAAATGAACTTCCTATTCCAAAGTAATCTCTTTGATCCATATACTCAGCTATATTATCATAAAAACTGCCATCTTGCTCATCAATCAAAAAAACGTTCTTTATCATGTTCTATTTCCATTTTGATTTTATAGGCCAATGATGACAAGATGCCATCTATCTCATTTTTTAAGGCGCAGTCTTTTACCCTTTCTCTTAGATCTTTAAAAAATTCTTTCTCTTGTAATATCTCTTCGCTATTACTTAAAAACCCTCTAGAATAGCTTTTTATTTTATTAACTCTTTGCAAATATTCGCTTATATCTTGTATATCGATTTTATTATCTATAAGAATATCTAGTATTTTTGCAATAATATCTGTATATTTATTTTCAATAGGTATAGCCCTATAAAGGATTTTCAATTTTTCCATATCCTTTTTATCTATAAGGTGCGAAAAATAATTTTTAACATAGCTTTCATTCCTTGTATCGATGAAATACTCTGGGTCTATTCTAAGTGGTTTTTTATTATTTTCCCATTTTCCAGTATATTCTGGGTATTTATTTACTAGTTCTGTCATGTCTGTGTAAGATATGGTTTCTTTGCAGTATTCATAAGCTTTATTGCACAAAAAATAGAAATCATCATAGCTAGAGATAAATTTGCCAATCAACTTTGTTTCATTGGGCTTGGCTGTATCTTTGCTTATTAAATTAGAAAAATAATTTAAAAAATAACCATCTGATTTTTTAAAAGTAAGTTTTTGGTGTAAGATTTCAATAATGTCTTTCAGCCTATATTCTATGACTTTATATAGTTCTTCTAGCTCATAATCTTCCATAATAATATATGGATTTTTTATGAATTGTACTAGTATGTTCTTAATTTTATAGAACATATTGATATTGTTTTCTTTTAATGATGGCAATATCCAAAGAAATAGAGTTAGACTCGGAGCTTGTCTAATTTTATAAAGCAACTCTAGACATCTGCAGATAATATTGTAAATTTTATCTTGATATAAATACTTGTTTGAGATATTGCTTAATATATTTTCTACCAAGCTTCCTTTGTTATCCATAGCAGATGTCTCAATAATATCTAGAATGGTGTGTAAATTTTTAACCATATTATTTTTATCTATAAATGATATTCTTATTAGATGAAATATATCTTGATATGTTGCATTTGGATTTATATCTTCTGGACTTAGAACTAAAATTCCTTTTTGATAAAGCGTAAATTTTATATTCCAATCTAAGTCTTTATTCGTTATATTTTGCTTGGATAATTCCATAAATTTTACCTTATCTTTATCTGCCCAGGCATTAAAAACATCATTTATGTATCTGAAATTTAATTCGCTTCCTGTGGAATTTAAAAAAATAGCAATATCGCTTGGACTATTATTTTCAAAAAATAGTCCTATTTTATTTTTAATTTTCTTATTGTTAATATCAAAATCTTGCATAGCATCAAATCTGTCTTTGGAATCTTGAATATTTTCAAACAATAGATCAATATCTGCAATAACTTCAAATGGTATTGTTAAAATTTGATATATTATAAATTTTTCATCCATATTTATATTTTTTAATATCGTTTGCGATTCATCGGAAAATTCATTTCTTAAAAAATAGTGTAAAAATATAGTATGTATTTTTGCTTTTATGCTTAACGATAATTCTTCTTGTCTATTTAATAATAAAACGACTTTATCTATTAGGTCTGACTGAATATCATGGTATATTTTTGGAACCTTATCGTGAAAAGAGTTGATTTTGCTAATACACTCTATTCCATACCATATTAACATCTCGTTATTGCTCGCCATAAAATCTTCCGCTATTGATTTGACATAACCTATTAGCTTTTTAATTTCATCATTATCTGTATTAAGCCTGGAAATCCCCCAACTATAACTAAAATGTGTTGAGCTAGTTGTATTAAAGTCCGGACTTAATAAATTTGCAAGTACAGACTCAAAAAATAAATTTATTTTTACTTTATTATCTATATTTTTATATACATCGTCTTTAAAAAAATCTATACACTCATATATACTTTCTAAATTTTTATTATTAATTGGGGAAAATATCATTGAAAGTATGCTCGCAAGTGAATGATTACTATAATATGACTTTGGTTTTGCTAGAGAGTACTCAGATAATAATAATTTTAAGATGTCAATCATTTTTATATCTTGCGATATATATCTCGAAAGCAGATATATAAAATTATTGAAAAGCGGAAAAATTTCATCAAAGCCCATTTCTTCATCTTTAAAACACTCTCTCAAGTATACAAAGCATGTATTTGGGATAATTGCTATTAGAGGAACAATGGCTTTAATATATTCCTCCGAAAAATTCCTATCTTTTACCCATTTATCAACTAATTGTTTGAAAAAAATTACAACTTCTTCATTAGAGTTATTTTTATAAATTCCATGGGATAAATTTTTTATAGATTGCCCTGGATTGTTTAGTATAAATTGTTCTAGTAGTGCAAAATCCGGCTCATTACTCAAATAGTCGGCTAGAATGATATCTCCCACAATATCGGGGTTAAACCTATACTTTTGGTTGACCAGTCTTAAAATACCGATCTTTTCTAGCTCAGATAGTCCATCTTTTATGTCTTTAGGCGCTTTTTCACTAGGCGCAAATGGCGAGAGTATAGCTAAAGTCAATAAAAAGTCATTTGAATTTATAGAAATACTTTTTAAAATATTCTCCGCTTCTACTTTTACCCTTTTTGCAAATCCCTCCAGGCTATCAAAGTCTTTTTTTATTGCGTTTATTATCAGATATGGATTGTTGTTAAATTTTATACATAGTTTTATAATTTTTTTATTATCTTCTGATATATCTAGCATCTCCATAATATCTTTGATTTCATTATCTTTCCATGATATCTCTAGTTGTTGCCATTTGATTTGTCTATTGTAAATTTCAAATTGTCTCATAGCATCATCTTTGAAATTTGTTCTAAAAGATATTAAAAATTTGCAGTCCTGCATTGTTTTTGATAGCTCTAAGATGTTACTTAAAGCCTCATGATTTCTATCAATATCATCATATACGATTAAATATTTTTCGTTTTTATTTAATTTTTCTATATAGTTTAGAAAATTCTTACTTTTTATGATAACAGGTTTAAGATCTATAGATTTTTTACAACACTCTCTTAAAAAATGGGATTTACCAATACCTCCAAAGCCATAAACTGCTAATATTTGATTAGTAGAAGTTAAAAAATCATTGAAGCTATTACTAAATTTATCATAATTAATTTTTTCTAGGCTTTTTTCTACTTTAACAAAATAGTTCTCATAATCAAACGTAAGTGGCGTATATTCCATGCAAGTTTGTAGAATGTTATATATTGATGATGCCATGCTGTCATCTGCTTTTGCTTTTTGAAGAATATTTTCTATACCCAAAATATCGTCACTATTAATACCATATTTGTTTAGTGTTTCTTCCTGAAAATTTGATTTTTTTAATATATAAAAAAATTTTAATTGGTACTCTCTTTTTTCATTGTTTCTAAATTTCTCAACAGTATCTTTGAGTTTTTTATTATCTAGATTGCTTGTTACTTGAATAACTATTTTGTTTGTGTCATCATACAAGTCTATTGCTGGGTAGTTTTTTATATATTCATTTGCATTCCTTAGTTTCCAGTTAAAAGCTACATTTAAAATTTTTGCAAAGACATCCTCGTAAATTTTATTTATATCGTATAGCGAAATGGAATTTAGATTTTCAATATTGTGTTGCAACTCATTAAAATATTTCACTATATCATATATTTTACTTTGCATAATTATCCTTTTATATATTCTAATTTTAAATGAGATTATACCATTTGTTTGCCAACTTAAGATTGCTGATTAGGCTTCATTACTCTCAAGGCATGTGTAATGTTTTATATATTTGAGTTTTTAGACTCTATATTTATGCCTAATTGACTTTTGACTGTAAAACAAGAGAATGAGGCAGTAAATTTTTATGAAAATCAAATAAGATTAATATAAATTTTTAGTTTTAACAACTATAATAGCGCGAAATTTTAAGGAATTTTATGCATAAGATTTTAATTTTTCTGCTTCCGATTTGGCTATTTGGGACGAGCTGCGAAGAGGCGATAGAGCTTAGCGCCGAAGAGTTTATTAAACGCGACCGTAACGCCACGGCTACTGCGCTAGCGAGTGAAAGGGCGGTGCAAATTTGCCTGGCTGAGTACGGCGAAGAGCATGAGAGCACGATCATAGCATTAAACAACTCGGGCAGCTTTTTTATGTTTGCAGGCGAGCCGCAAAAGGCGCTCGCAGCCTACGAACGCTCGCTAAAAATTTTACAAAAAGGGCTCGGCAAAGAGCACAAAGCGCTAGCAAAGCCCTATCACGGCGTAGCTATCGCACAGTCGGCATTGAGGAGGTACGATGAAGCGATAGCGAATTTCGGCGCGGCGATCAGATGCTATGAGCTTGGCGGTGAGAAGATGAAAAAAGATCTGATGAGATGCTATGCGGGGTTTGGCGATACGCTCTATAAAATGGGCGATTTTAACGGCGCATACGTAAAACACGCCGTCGCGTTTAGAATTTACGAAGAGGTTTTCGGCGCAGATAGCGTAAATTTGCTACGCGCGAAGTATTATGCGCTGATGGCGGGCGATCTGGCGGGACTCGGCAATAAAAAAGAGGCGCTGCAAAACTACGAAAAAGCCCTTAAAGTCGCGAATAAAATTTTAGAAAAAAGCAAAGATAAACACGCAAAAAGCCTAAAAGCAGAGGTGGAAGCAAGGATAAAAGAGTTGTAAATTTAGCGATTGGATCTTGAGGCGGGCTAAATTTACGCCTCAAATTTGACTAAGTCGCGGCACACTCGGCGTTTAACCGCTTTGCTAAATTTGCCGCGCAGGCAAACGCAAAATGCAGATTGTACCCGCCGAGCATCCCCGTCACGTTTAGAACTTCGCCGATAAAGTAAAGCCCGCCAGTGCCGCCACGGCCGCAGTTTACGTCTAGCGCGTCCGTATTGACGCCGCCTTTTGTGACTTCGGCTCGCTCGAAGCCAAACGTGCCAGCAGGCGCAAATTCGTAAGCAAAGAGCCGCGATATTTTCACCGCCTCGTCCGCCTTGTACTCGCCGTAAGGCTTGTCGCTAAGCCCCGCCGCGCGCAAAAACTCGAGCGTAAATCGTCTGGGTAGCGGCAAGATAGTGCTAAGCTGTTTTTTGCTTTTTTGCGCGGTTTCGATGCTAAAATTTGGGCAAAAATTTATCGCGATCAAGCCTTTTTGCCAAAAAAGTGAAGCGTTTAGCACGGCCGGGCCGCTTATGCCTTTGTGCGTGAAAAGTATGTCGCCTGCAAATTTACGCGGCATTTTTTGCTCGCGGTTTGCGGCGTTTTTGCTCGCGCAAGCTACGCTAATCTCGGCCGGGAAACAAACTCCGCTTAGATTTTTAAACCAAAATTCCTCTTTTTGCACGGTAAATCCCACGAGCGCGGGCGCGGGCGGGATGACTTTGATGCCAAAGCTTCGCGCTATTTCGTAGCCGATATCGCTTGCGCCCAGGCTTTTATAGCTTAGTCCGCCGCTAGCTACGATGAGGTTTTTAGCGTAAAATTTATCTCCGTTTTCGGCTAGCACTTCAAAAATTTCAGCTTGCTCGGATTTGAAATCCTGCAAATTTTCGCTATCAAATTTTGCCTCTTCGGCAAGAGAAGAAGCATCCAAAAAATCCCCGTTTTCATCGGTCGAAATTTTTCTCGCGCTTTTTACGCAAACGCCGCAAAATATTTGCGCTCCGCTTTGTCTAGCGCACTTTAAAAGCACGCCCAAAACGTCTTTTGCGCCGCTTTCGCAGAAAAATTGATTTTGTTTTTGCTCGTTAAATTTTAACTCGCCAAAAAATTTTAAAACGTTTTTGAAGTCTAGATTTTTTAGGATATTTTTGACGAAATTTGCGTCACCGAGGTAGTTTGACGCGTCGATACGGCGGTTTGTGACGTTGCACCTGCCTCCGCCGCTAGCTAATATTTTCTTGCCGGGAGTTGCGTTTTTTTCGAGTATGGCGACGCTTTTACCGCGTAAATTCGCCGCCAAAAATAGCCCCGCCGCGCCTGCTCCGATTATCAAAACGTCGTAAATTTTGCAAATTTTAGACATCATAAAACCTCAAAATTTACCAGCGGCAAAGCCATCTAAAATCAAAGGCTGTTTTTTAGCACTAGGAATTTTTGCTCTTGCGCTTCGTCTAGTTTCATTTTTTCGTTGCGATTTACGAAAAGCTTAAAGATCACGTTGTGATCCGCGTCGTAAAAGTGCAGGCTGTGTCCGAGAAAACCCATAAATTTAGTGCTTACAAAGCCGATGCTTGCGATTGATTCTTCTTTGAGGTGACCGCCCAAAAAGCCGCTTTTATCGGTGAAATTTAAAAATCCTCTCGCTTTTTTAGGCATAGGCACGCTTACTTTGATCTCGATGATAAACTCAGGCGTATTTTTGATAAAAAGCATCTCGCCCCAAGTGCTGACTTCTTCGAAAATTTTCATCAAATTTTCTGCGCCGACTTCCTTAAATTCGTCATCGCCGCGGTACTGCAGGATTTCGTATTCGCGGACGTTTAGCTGTTTGGCCGCATCGTAAACGGACATCTTTTTATCCTCGAAAAGCTCGTCGATTTGTTTTTTTAGATCGCTCATTTTTATCCTTTTTGAAATTAGATTTTGATAATAGTATTTAAAAATAGCTAAAAATCGGCTAAATTTACATAACAGGCGTCTTTACGTTATCAAGCGGCGCGCGAGCCGAAGTTTCGGCGCTCGGAGCGGACGGATCTAGCAAATTTTCGCCGTCCGCAAAGCTCGCTAAACGCCTAAAATTCGCTTTATCTCCGCCTCGTTAGTGAGCTTGGAGTTGTATTTTACAACGAGATTTTGAGCGTTTTTGTAGCACTCCACGACGCCTTTTTGCTTTTCGATCTCGGCTAGATCGGCGTCTGTGTCAGACGGCAGATAGATATTTTTAAAGATATTTGGGTTATCTAGCCATTTTAGCGCAATCAGCCACACGACGCAAAGCACAGTCACGACGGCGGAAAGCGCGCTAAGACCGTAAAATTTAAGCAAAGTACCGCCGCCGATACCGCCGATAAAGCTTCCCATATAGCCAAAGGCGTTAAAGATGCCCAAAACCGCGCCTTTTTGGCTTACTTTACTAAATTTGGATGCCATTGATTGCAAGATCGGCTCGTGCAGGTTAAAGCCGATAAAAAATATAATCACGCCGGCGTAAAACAGCGGCTTGTGCCCGAGTGAGAGCGCGAAAAGTCCGTAGCAAACGACGAAAAGCGAGACGCCGATGACTAAAATTTGCTTTGTGATGCGCTTCGTTTCGCCGATCGCGCCGCCTATGCCCATCGCGATAAAGCCAAACACCGTCGCGACCGAGTAGATACCGCTGAGGTCCTTTTTATCCATGCCAAAATACTTCACGATGGCGATCGGAATCACGATAAAGGCCGCCGACATCAGCATTTTTTGCATGAAGTTGCTGATGTTCATCAGTAGTAAATTTCTGTTTGAGAGTAGCTTTACGGCCGGCATTTTGGCCTGCGAGTGCGTAAATTTAGGCTCCTCGCCCACTGCCGTGTATAAAAGCACGATACAAACGACTGTAACCGCGATCGAGAGGTAAAAGAGGCTTGAAAGGCCGTATTTAGCGCTAAGTATCGGCGAAAGTATCATAGAAAGCGTAAAGCTAATGCCGATAAACGCGCCCATCATCGCCATCGCGTGCCCGCGCACTTCCTCTTTAGTCATATCGCTCATCAGCGCGATCGCCACGGCTCCTATCGCGCCCGCGCCCTGGATAAATCTACCAAAAATCATCGTATAGATATCAGTCGCCACAGCGCAGATCGCGGCTCCCACGATGAAAACCAGCAGGCCGATCAGCATAGAGTTTTTGCGTCCGAAGCGATCCGAGACGTAGCCGAAAACCACCTGAAACGTGATCTGCGACATCGCGTAAACGCCGATAAGAACGCCGACTAGAAACTCGGTCGCCCCCTCAAGCTCGAGCGCGTAGACGCTAATAACGGGCAAAATGATAAATAGTCCGAAAAACCTGCTGCCGATGATAAAAGATAACGGTAATGCGCTTTTTACTATCATAAATTTTCCTTTTAAAGGAGTGATTTTACCCGAATTTTGATAATACGTAAATTAAAGTCGATTTTGATAAAATGCGCGGGTTAAAAAATAGCATAGCGAAGTATTTTTGGATTATTTTTACGGTTGCGTAGATGAAATTTTGCGTAGGCTAGGCACGCAGCCTGCCGAGCAAAATTTTAGCAAGCTACGTAAAAAGAACCAAAAAGACAAGCTAGAAAAAGGAAAAATTTGAAAATAGTTTTAGCAACATCCAACTCCGACAAAGTACGCGAAATAAAGGATTTTTTAAAAGATTACGAAATTTACGCACTGCGCGAAATTTGCGAGCCCTTTGAGATCGTCGAGAACGGAGCGACTTTCGCCGCAAACGCGCTAATCAAAGCTCGCGCGGTACATGCTAAACTGCGCGAGCTAAATTTGGCGGACGAGTTTATCGCTCTAAGCGACGATAGCGGCATCAGCGTGGAGGCTCTTGGCGGCAGGCCCGGGATTTACTCCGCGAGATTTAGCGATATGAACGAGTACGGGCAGATAACCGGCAAAAGCGCGACCGATGCTAGCAACCGCGCAAAGCTGATTTCTGAGCTAAAGGCGCTAAATTTGACTAGCTCGCCCGCTTTTTATACCGCTTGTATCGCGGTTAGCTCAAATTTGGGCGACTTTACGGCGCACGGCTTTATGCACGGAACTGCGATTTCCCAGGAGCGCGGCAGCAACGGCTTTGGCTACGATAGTCTTTTTATCCCCAAAGGCTTTACGCGCACGCTTGGCGAGCTAGACGACGCCACGAAGCTAAAAATATCTCACCGATCAAAGGGGCTAGAGCTCGTAAAGTACGTGTTAAAGAGCCTTGATAGAAAATTTGGGCACTAAATTTAGAGCGCAAAAGAGGAGGCAAATCCGCGCGGCAAAACCTGGCTAAATTTGCCGTCCTTTAACTCTAGCGCGCTATAATCGCGCAAATTTAAAATTTGAGACGAAGATGAATCTGGTTTTATTCGACTTTGACGGGACGATCACGCGCGACGACTCGCTGCTGGAGTTTATCGCCTACGTCGTGGGATTTAAGAAATTTTTTCGGGGAATTTTTTGGCTTTCGCCCGTTTTGATCGGCTATAAGCTAAAAATTTGCAGCAACAACTACGCTCGCAGGCGGCTGATGACGTACTTTTTCGCGGGTATGAGCGCGGATAAATTCGCTCAAATTTGCAAAAAATACTCAAACACGCACATCGAAGATATCGTGAAATTTTCCGCGATGGCAAAGATCGCCGAGTATAAGGCAAACGGCGACAAGGTCGTGATCGTGACGGCGTCGCTCGAGGACTGGCTAGCTCCGTGGTGCAGGGCACAGGGCATCGAGCTACTAGGCACTCGTATCAAGAAAAAGGGCGGCGTGATAACGGGCGAGATCGACGGCGCCAACTGCTACGGTGCTGAGAAGGTGCGCCGCGTGCGCGAGGCGTACGACACGGACGTCTTTGATCGCGTGATCGCATACGGCGACAGTAGGGGCGACAAGGAGATGTTGGAGTTTGCCGACGAGGCGCATTATAGGGTGTTTGAGTGAGCGGACTGGCAACTAAGAAAACAACAAACTAGCCGTAAATTTAGAAGCTTTAAATTTGAGCATTCGTGCGGCAAATTTAGCTCTAGCGCATTTTTGCGGCGCAGCAAATCGGCGCGCACTGGCTGAAATTTGGCGCTGGAATGTTTGACCAAATTTGCTAGGCGCTTTTTAGTTAAGCTTAAATTTGTTTTTCCTTGCCGTAACGGCTCCAAATTTAATATGGCCCATATAAATTTGACCCGGCGCGCTTTTAAACCGGGTCAGCGTAAATAAAAATAGTAAACTCGGTGCTATTTGTTTTAGCTTAAATTTAAGCCGATTTACGGCCTTTTCTTTGTGAGAATGCGCTACTCTTACAGCTCAAATTTGAGCGTTAAATTTAGTGCCTACTCTCCGTCTGTGAAGTTTAAATTTTGCTCGCTTATTTTTTGGTAGAAATTTATCATCAGCATATAAGCTTCTTCCATATTAAAATCTGAAAACTTCTTAAGTTCTCCATTTATGTATTGCGGAGGCCTTTCTTTGATGTAGTCTCTTTTTCCGGCGGCCAACACTCCTCTGTTCGGTATATTTATTAGTTTATGAAATTCCATATACTTTCCAAAATTTTCTACATATTTTTGATCTGAGATATTGTTTTCGCCGTCGATTTCAATGAGCAATAACCGTTTGTGCGCCAATAATACGCCAAGTATGTATTTACCATCTTTATATTTGGCTATAGACGGAGCAAAAAAGGAATCTTTGCTTTTATAAATAGTCGATTTTTTTATGAGCTCTCCGCGGCTATTTAGCTTTATGATATCGGCAGTATCTGTTCCTTCTTTGTCTTCAGAAGCAAGCAATATCAAGAGCGAGCCGTCGTCTCCTTCGATCATATCTTTAAAATATCCATTCGCTTCCATTTTAGTTTCAAATATAAGCTTTCCGTCAGAATTAAATTTATAAATATTAAAGCCTTCTACTACTAAGATAAAATTGCCATCGCTAGTTTTTAGTATTTTTATAAGCCCGTTTTGAGGTGCTTTGACGGTTTTTACGTCGGTTGGTTTATCGGGGCCGTTGTATCTATACTCGTGATAAAAAGTATCAGGCAAATGCGAAACGTCAATTTTTTTCTTCCAGATTACTTTTTCGCTCTTATCCATTCTATATAAGGTATTTTTATAGTCGCACGCTATAAATTCGTCGTTATCTAACGGCGTCACTTGTTTTAAAGTGTGAGAAAATTTGTTTATGATTTTATGCGTATTCATATCCACGGCGTAGGTTATTTCTTCGTTTCCTATGATGTAATAGGTTTCCATCTGGGCTGCTATTAGATTTGCTATTCCGCCATAGCTTTTATCGACCATTTTTCTCCAAATTTCTCTCCCGCTTTTATCTACTTTCATAAAAAGATCCGGTTCTCTGGCGCTGTCATATTCTCCGGCCAGTATATATCCGTCGTCCGTGGCTTCTATCATGCTAATGTTGCCAAAGCCGTTTTGCGAAAACGGCAGATCCCAAACGGGCTTTGATTTATCTATATTTTTGCTTGAATCCTCTAATTCTTTTATATCTATCTGCGTTCTTGTCGCCTCTTTTTGCATGGTTTGAGCATCGTTTCGAATCACGCCTACAATCCCATCGTAGGCAAAAGATATTATCATATGGCGCTCGTCGGGATGCAGGGCTAAATTTGTTTTCTTTGCTTCGGGCATATAGCAGCTTCTTAGGCGCTCTGGCTCAAATTTATCCGAAATATCTAAGATGTCTATGCTGCGCAAGATGTTGTCTTGTAAACTATCTCTACTTCGGGCTATATATGCCAAATCCCCCTCTTTGTTGATAACAAAATCATAAATTCTGTTATCAACCATGTAGTTTTTTTCAAATTTTATTTTATGAATATTTTCAATGTCGTATATTTTAAAATTGTGAAGTTCATTTGAGTAAAGATATTTTCTATCCGGGGAAATACTCAAATGTATAACTGGTTTAAAGTCTTCTTTCTTATAGACCTCTTTTATATTTTTCGGGTCACTCACGTCGAGCGTGTGAAACCCTGCGAAATCGGACATTAAAATATATTTTTTAGAGTAAATCGCTATATCGCCGTTTTCTATATTATTAAAACTTTCTATGCTTATAAATTCGCCTATCTTTTTAATATCGTCTGATGAAATATCTAGGATGCACATACCGTCTATGGATTTTATGTATGCTAGCTTGTTGTCATCGCTTAATTTTATTTTATGATAACCTTTGGCTTCAAACTTGGTTGCTACGTTTACATTTTTAGGATCCGTAACATCAAGACGCAAAATGCCTAAATTTGGACTTGCGACGTACAGACTTTTACCGTCGTTTGACTCGGCTGCTTGAATATCTTGTACTTTATATTTGGCTTCAGGAAAATAAAAAAGCCCGAGTAGCTTTATATGGTTTAAATTTGATATATCTATCACGCTTATGCCGTCTCTATCGTGCCCGATAGTATAGAGTTTCTTTTTGTCGCGAGATATTATCATATCGCGTACTTCAAACGGAATTTGAACGGAGTTATTTATAATATCTTTTTTATATATCGTTATGTCGCCTTTATATGCCGATTTGTCTCTATTTTGTGAAATTTGAGCCTTTTGCACCGGCGTCTGCGGGCGAGCGACGGTGAAATTTTGCGTTAAGCTTTCAGGCTCCTTGTCTGCATATTTTAGGTATAGAAAAACAAAGGGTAAAATTACGATCAAGACGGTAAGATAGATCGTAAATTGCCGCTTTTTCTTTATGTTCGGATCGATCATCTAAGTCTCACAAGTCCATGGAAAAAGAAGTTTTAAACTCTTGCGCTTTTTGCGACTCTTGGATTTTGTTTTCGAGCTTTGCCGTTACCTCTTTTAGCGCCGTTACTTCGGTTTTGATTTTTTCTACGGCCTTAGCTTTAAAAGCATTTATCTTGCCCATAGCCTCTTCTATCTGGCTAAAAGCTTGCTTTAGCGTCTCTATATCCAGCGTTGCATCGCCCGACATCTTGTAGATTTCGCTTGCTTGAGTATTTAGTCTTTGCGCGTTGGCTAAAATCATATCGTTTGCGAATTTCTTGGTTTTTTCGGCCGTTTCTAACGCATTTTTTTGATTTTGTAGCGTTATGGCCATCGCGATACCGATCTCTACGGCTCTTTTGGTTACGGCCTTTACGTTTGAGATATTATCTATCAGCTCCCAGTTTGTGTTTATGATGAGGTCGCTTGATAAAAATCCCTGCTGCGTAACGGCTAAAATTTCATATATGCTTCTGATTTTTTTATTTAAATTTAGCAAGACGTTATTTTCGTAAAATTCTCTTTCTTTCGCGTCTAGTTTGGAGATGTTTTGCTCTATGGATTTTGCTATTTTTTCAAACACTACGGCTTTTCGTTGCAAACTTAGAGCTTTTTGTTTGTAGTATTGTTTTTCTTCTTGTAAGAGAGCGTTGTCTTCTCTTAAAATTTTCTCGCCGTTCTCGATGTGCGAAAGGGTATCTTTTATCACTTCTTTTGCGCTTTGAAATTTCTTTAAGTACCTGTTTATTGGCTTTGCGACAAAGGGAATAAATGCTAAAACGCCTTTTTTATCAAAGTCGAATTTGTGCGGATTTATCTGCTCTAACTCCTCGTTTAGAGCGATTATGGAGCGGCTTAAATTTTGCGTTTGCTCGTCTTTTATGTCGTCTAGTTTTGCAAATTTCCCCATCAAGAGCGACGAAGAACTCTCTAGACTTTGCGCGTCTTCGATCGTGACGCTTTCTAAAATTTCTCTTATCTGCGCACTATCCTTATCTGATAAAAAAGCTAAAAGCTCTGCCGCTTTTTGAGAAATTTTTTCCTCGTCTTCTTTGCTAAAATCATCTTTAAAGATCAAATTTTGCATGCTTTTTTCGCTGTCTTGCGCATCCTCTTTTATGTAGTCTATTAGTATCTCTTGGCCCGTTTTTTCCACTGTTTTCTCCTTATTTTTTGTTGATATTTTTTAATACGACCAGCATACGTTCAAGCTCGTTTTGTATGGACGCGATCTCTTTGTCGTTTTGGTTTTTTGACGCAAGTTCGTTTATGTAGTTGTCTAGATACTCCAAAAGCGTTGCGTTTCTAACCTCGTATATTTGCGTTCTTTTTGCGATTTGTTCTTTTTTTGATTCGCCCGTCACTGCACTAAGCCCTGCATTTAGGCTTTTTATGATACTTAAATTTTCTATGTATAAAAATAGCGTTTTGTTTATGAGACTTAAAATTTTAACCGAGACTAGGCTTTGGTTGGAAAATATTTTTCTGGCAAAAACCCGCACGGCTTCTATCTTTTTAAAGATATTTTCTCTATCGCTCAGGCTAAAATCAGAAATGACCCTGGCCTCTAAAAGCGTAAATTTTTCCTTTTCTCTTTCAAATTTATAGGTAGGCATGGTCTTTGTGTAGCTAAGATAAAATGCCGCAAACCAAAGCGCGCTAAGAAAAAATAGCACAATAAAAATGTCCGTTTTCAAAGGCGACCACTTTAAAAACAAAACCGCCAACATAAAGCTATATAAGGCGCCAAAAACCGGGAAAAACGAATAGAAAAAATAGGGCTTTTTTCTAAAAAAATATATTATTTGCTCGTTCAAGGTGGTTGCTTTTTGTTAAATTTTAGATGCCGATTATATCAAAAATTAGTTCAAAAATTACTTTTTGTTTATTGTTTAGTTATAAATTTTTAAACTCTAAAAAATGCTGAATGCAATCAAGATGCGGGCGATGTGCATCAAGCCTAACAAAATTTACTCGAATAAATTTTACGCCGCACAAAGTAAGAAGGTAGAAATTTCACTGCATTTTTGTCCTTGAGCGCAGGCGCACCGAACAACAATCTTTAATGACATGGCGTCATGCAAAACGCCAAAAGATCAAACTAAGCGGTAAAATTTCGCCTAAATTTTGAAAATTTACCGCTCAAAAACTAATTTTGCGGTGTATAAATTTAATCGTCGAGTCGCATTTGCTCGGTGTTATGCGCCTGCGATCAACATAAGCCCGTTAAGTCCTTACAAATTTACCTTCAACCGCAAACGACTAAGCCCAAATTTAACCTCAAATTTAAACCATTTTCAGCACTTCGACTATCTCGCCCTTTGCGATAAATTCGGTTTCTTTTGGGATGATTAAAAGCGCGGCGTCATTTGTGAGATTGTTTACGATCGCCGAGCTGCCCAGCTTCTTGCCGTCTAAATTTACGTAAATTTTGCCGTCGCGATTGACTAAATTTACCGCCGTAAACTCCAAAAACGGCGAGCGCTTTTTGTAGTCCTCGTCCATGATGGCCGTGATTTTAGGCTCGCTAGCGCCAAACCACGCATTTAGCAGCACGCGCACGTAGAGCACGCACATCACCATCGCCGAGTACGGAAAGCCCGGCAGCGCAAATATATATTTTTCGCCCGCTTTTGCGACCTTGATGTGGCGGCCAGGCTTGATCGCGGCGCCGTCGATGATAATGTCGAAATTTTCGCCCAGAGCGCCTTTTACGAAGTCGTAGTCGCCCATGCTGATGCCGCCGGTGGTGACGAGGACGTCGGCTGATTTTAGCGCGCGGACGATGGCGTCTTTTACGAGCTCGGCGCGGTCGCGCACTATCTCGCACAGCACGGGTTCGCCGCCCATTTTGCGCACCATGGCCGCGATGCCTACGTGGTTTGAGCTGTGGATTTGCGCGGCGTTTTCTAGCGGCTCTCCGAGGTCTTTTATCTCGCTTCCGGTAGCTAGCACCGCGACTCTAGGCCGTACGAATACGCTAACGTTAAAGATCCCAAGCTCGGCTAGCAGCGCAGTCTCGGCATAGCCTATCGTCGCGCCTTTTTTGATTAGGATTTCGCCTTTTTTGTAGCTTTCGCCGACCTCGCGCACGGCAAAACCCCTCGGCACGGGCTTTTTGATCACGACCTTGCCGCCTACGACCTCGACGTTTTCGACCGGGATTAGCGTGTCGGTACCTTCGCTCATCAGCGAGCCGGTGAATGTTTTGACGCATTTTACGCCCTCGACCTTTAGGCCTTTATCGCTACCTGCGGGTAGGTCGGTGATGAGCTCAAGCTCGCTTAGGTTCTCTTGCCACGCAAACGCGTAGCCGTCCATCGCCGAGACGGGACGCTCCGGGTAGTTGTCCTGCGCCGCGATATCCACGGCGATACGACGATCAAGCGCTTGCGTAAGAGTGACCTTTTCTACGCGGTCCCAAGGAGCCAGCGTAGAGCGTAAAATTTCAAGAGAGGATGCGTAACTCATAAATTCTTTCATTTTTATCCTTTTTTAATTCCCCGGCTCGGCTGGATTTTAAATAGTTTTCGGCTAGGATACTCGGGTCACGGACGACCGGTCCGCTCCCGTCGTATCCGCCGCAAACTATTTAAACTACACACAATCCGTCTGGAATATTTCTGTCGATTTTACTAAATTTAATCGTAAATTATGCTAATAAAGCATAGAAGTTTACCATTAGGACAGCAAAAAGCATACGAATTTAGTTATAATAACCCTTAAATTTAAGCAAAGGAACAGCCGTGAATCAGCCGCAGATCGCTAAAACTCCACAAGACGTCGTTGCTCTACTTATCGAAAAAAGGAAAGAATTTGACGATCCGAAAGAATTTATCGTATCGTTTGGCAGGGATGAACTAGGCGAGTTTGAAAAGCTAAACGGCGATATGGATATGAAGGTCGGCGATTTGCTTAGCATGAGTCAAAGCGTGGGAAGCTCGGTAGGCGAGTCGCTAAAGTCGGTCAAAAAATACTCCGCCGAGCTCATCAAGGCAAGCGACAAGATGAAAGAGGGCGGACTGGGGGCGAAATTTATAAATTTCTTACTCGGCAAAGACCTGGCCGCCGAACTTGCTAGCAAATATCAAAGCGTGTCAAGCTTGTTTGAAGAAATAACGGCAAATTTAAAGCACTCCATAAATGTTTTAGAAGCTAGAAACGCAGAAATCTCCGAGAAGCAAAAGGAACTCTCGCTCATCATAGAAAGTCTAAAAGGCAAGATAGAAATTCTAAGCAAAACAGACGAGCTCATCGAAAATTTAGCAGCAAATCAAACAGATGAGGCGCAGAAAAAATTCCTCCTCGAAGAGGCGCTATTTTACATCCGTATGCATCTGCAAAATTTACGTCAAGTGCTAGTCGTGATGCAGCAAAGCCTCGCAAACTACGCTACCATCAAGCACAATAACTCGCTTTTGAGTTTCGCCACGCAAAACACGATCACAACGAGCATCACGGCACTAAAAACCAACGTCTATATCGCAAGCGCAGCGCAAGAAGGCAAAAAACAGCTAAAGGCCGTTTCCGAGATGGACAAGCTAGCTAGCGACGTTATCCTAAAAAACGCGCAGGACGTAAACGATACGGCAACAGACGTGATGGCAAAGGTCGCAGGAGGTGCGCTAGATAACCAAAACCTTGAAAAAGCAATAAATTTGATGATAGATTCGCTAGATAAGATAGAAAATTTCAAAAACGAGGCGCTGCCGAAGATGAAAGAAAATATCGCTAAAATCGCGCAGATGAGCAAGATGCTAGAAAGCAAGGTAAATAAGCTAGAAAAGATCGAGCAAAGCGACGTGTATAGCATAGAATAAAGCGGAGCTAAGGTCAAATTTGATCTCGCAAGCGATAAAATTTAAAAAAAAGGTAAAAAATGGATCAAATTTTAGAGCTTCTTGGCAACAATCTTATATTTTCCGTTCCGCTGGTTATCGTCGTAGTTTTTGCCTTGCTTGAGGTTATTTTGATGATGACTGGATTTTCGGTGCTTGAGCCGCTAAACGGGCTGTTTGACGGAGCCGAGAGCATCGATGCGCCTGGTGCCGAGCTGCTGGCGTGGGCGAACAAGGGCGGCGTGCCTAGCACCGTTTTTTACGGGATTTTGCTTATGAGCTTTGGAGCGTGCGGGCTTTTTATCACCGGCGTTTTTTACGGCTCCGCCTCGCCTGCGTGGTATATGAGCGCGGTTATCGCCGCAGTTTCGTTTTTTATCGCTTTGACATGGACTAGATGGGTTAGTCTGCTCGCGGTAAAATACCTGCCTCAAGTGCAAAGCGCTGCGTTTAGTAAAAAGGAGCTTCTTGGCTGCGAATGCGAAGTAAAGGACTATAAAATAACCAAGGAGCAAGGCGGCGACGTTAAGGTTGCGGATAAAAACGGAAAAGAACGTTTCGTTTTTGCAAGGGCTGCCGATGAAAAAGAGCTTGTAAAAGGCGATATCGCGCTCATCGTTAGGATCGATAAAAATAACTTTTACATCAAGAAAAAACAGTAAATTTAATCTAAGGAGAATAGTATGAACATTGACGGGATGACTTCTTTGGCCGTATTTGTCGGCATAGGACTCTTTTCTATCATCATTTTGGGTATCGTCTTTTCAAGGCTTTACCGAAAGACGACAAAGGAGCTTACGTTCGTGCGAACGGGCTTTGGCGGCGAAAAGGTCGTTGTGGACGGCGGCGCGCTGATACTGCCGATACTGCATGATTATATCGACATAAATATGCAGTCGATGAAGGTCACAGTAGCTCGCTCTAAAAGCGATAGCTTCATAACCAAAGATAGAATGCGCGTGGATATCACGGCTGATTTTTATATCAGAGTGGGCGAGGATAGAGAGTCTATCTCGCGCGCGGCGCAAACGCTGGGTAAAAAGACGGTCGATCTAAGAGAGCTAACCGGGCTGATAGAAGGCAAGCTCATAGCTACGCTCCGCTCGGTGGCAAGCTCGATGGAGATGAAGGAACTACACGAAAAAAGGGATGAGTTTAGCTCACAGGTCAAAAATGCTATCGAAGCCGATCTATCTAAAAACGGCCTTCAACTAGAGTCCGTCTCTCTCACGTCGCTAGATCAAACGGCTAAAGAGTTTTTTAACGAAAACAACGCCTTTGACGCCGAGGGCTTGACCAGCTTAACGCAGACTATCGAGGAACGCAAAAAACTACGAAACGATATCGAGCGCTCGACCGAGGTACAAATCGCGCAGAAAAACTATGAAACGCAGTCGGAGAAATTTGAAATCCAAAGAAAACAAGCCGAGGCTGAAGCTACGCAGCAAACAAAAATAGCAAATTTCCAAGCCGAGCAAGAGGCGCTAAGAGCAAAAGAGGCCGAAAGTAGGCGAAAAGAGGCCGAAGAAGCCAAGATCGTCGCAAACAAAGCTATCGAAGAAGCGCAGATAAACAAAGCAAAGGCTATCAAAGAAACCGAGATCGAAAAGGAAAAAGCTCTCGAAATCGCCACTCAAAACAAAAACATCGAGATAGCCAAGAAAAATCAAGAAGTTGAAGAGGTCAGGATCGCCGCTCACAAAGCCATCGAACAGGCTGAAATCGAAAAGGCCAAAACCATAGAAACGGTGGAGGTGCAAAAGGCCAGAGTTGTCAAAGAAGCCGAGATAGAAAAGGAAAAAGTCATTGAGCTGGCAAATCAGAGCAAAAATATCGAAATCGCTAAAAAAGTCGAAGAAGAAGCCGTGGCTAAAACCCTAGCCAACGAGAAAAAGGCGCTAGAAGCCGCGTCGCTGGAAAAGATCAAAACCGCCTCCGAAATAGAACAAGCCGAACGTATCAAAAAGCTAGCTCTAATCGAAGCACAGCAAGACGCCGAGCAGCTATCTATCGAAAAAACCGTCGCCGCAAAGGCTGAAAAAGAGGCCGAGGAAAACCTAGCCGAAGCTGCCAAAATCAAAGCGATGGGCACAAGCGAAGCGCTAAAGATCAAAGCTACTGCAGAAGCCGAAGCCATAAAGATAACGGCTGAAGCCAACAGGCTAAACTACGAGGTCGAGGCTAAGGGTAAAACCGAGATAAATAACGCCGAAAACATCGTCTCGGCGGCGATTTTGGAAAATAGATTTAAGCTCGCCTTGATCGAGTTTATGCCGCAAATCATCGCCCAGGTCGTAAAACCGGCGGAGAAAATCGACTCTATCAAAATCGTGCAAATGGCGGGTCTTGGCGGCGCAAATCAGGGCGGTACGGGTTCAAATGCTAACGGCGGCGTTAGCAACGCTGGAGCATCTCTCTCCGATCAAATCGTAAATGCGTCTCTAAACTATAAAGTAAATGCACCGATAATCGACGATCTAATGAAGCAAGTAGGTATCGATCTAAATGGCGGGATACAAAATATCACCTCGCCCCTGCTAGACGGTTGCGAAAAAGCTAAAGACACGTCAAATTTTAGCGCAAAAGAGACTGAGAAATTTAATGCTACAAGCGAACAAAAAGACGGCAAGAAAAAGTAAATCTAGCCTCAAATTTGATTAAAGTTGTGTGAGGGGGCGCCACGCTAGCGCGGTAAAGCCAGCTAAATTTGGCCGTCCTTTTTTACAATCAAAACAATAGTTGCTTTTTGTGGTTGTTTTTGGCATATTTTGAGCTGTCTGCACGGCTGTAAATTTAACATCTACAAATTTTAAACACGTTTAATATTTATGTAAATTTAACTGCTTAAGTTAAATTTTATATTCCCTTTCAAATTTGATTAAACCCCAAGCAAATTTTATTAATTTTTTATTTTAACATTAGTAAAATGCAGCCTAAGAAATCGGGTCGATTTTACCTTTTCAAAGGACACTTCATGAATTTTTCAAATTCAAAATGGTTTATCGTTTCAGGTGCGGCGCTCGGCGCTTTAGGCGCATTGCTTGTGTATTTTGGTAACCCCGGCAACATGGGTGTTTGCGCGGCTTGCTTTTTGCGAGATACGGTGGGAGCGCTCGGCTTTCACCGCGCCGGAGTCGTGCAGTACGTGCGCCCGGAGATCATCGGGCTCATTTTGGGCGGCTTTTTAGCTAGCGTGCTTTGGACGAAGGAGTTTAGCGCAACTACGGGCTCGTCGCCTTTTGTGCGCTTTTTTCTCGGATTTTTCGCGATGATCGGTTGCCTCGTGTTTTTAGGCTGCCCGTGGAGAGCGTTTTTACGTCTTGGCGGCGGCGATATGACGGCGATTGCGGGAGTCGTCGGTATTTTTGCGGGCGTGTGCGCGGGTGTATTTTTCAAAAAGCTCGGCTACGGCCTCACGCACGAGACTAAAACTCAGGCCGCGATAGGCGTTTTGCCGACGGTTATGGGTATTTTACTGCTTGCGGCGCTGGCTCTTGGGCTAAAGCTTGGCGAAAACGGCGCGCTTTTTACCTCTGCAAAGGGCCCTGGCTCCATGCACGCTCCGATCCTAATTTCACTTGGTTTTAGCGTCGTCGTGGGCGCGCTAATGCACAAAAGCAAATTTTGCAGCGTCGGGGCATTTGGCAGGCTTTTTAAAGGGGATTTCTCGATGTTTACGGGGATCATCAGTATCGTGGTTTTTGCCAGCATCGTAAATTTAGCGCTTGGGCAGTATAAATTCGGCTTTGAAGGCCAGCCTATCGCGCACAACGATGTAGTTTGGAACTTCCTTAGCATGACGCTAGCTGGGCTTTGCTTTAGCCTTAGCGAAGGCTGCCCGGGCAAGCATCTCGTGCAAATGGGTACAGGCAATCTAAGCTCGGTAATCTTCGTCATCGGTATGGCGGCGGGCGCGGCCGTAGCGCATAACTTCTTGCTCGCTAGCTCTCCTAGCGCCATAACGTCAGCGGCTCCGTGGGCGGTGGCGATGGGGTTTGTTTTTGCGGTTTATGTGGGATTTTTCCACAAAAAAGCAGCTTGATTACCCATAAACGACGGATTTCAAGCTTTAAAATTTTAAACCCGTTTCGGTTACGTATTTCATATACGCGCCCTCACGGGTTAAAATTTTAAAGTTAAACTACGCCTATTTTGTCTGGAATATTTGTCGCATATCTTGCTAAATTTATAAATTTGACATTTTCGCGGCGCGGGTCTCGGCGAGCGAAAGACGTAAATTTAACTTATATAAAAAGCGAGCTTGAATTTGACAAATTTGATGGCGGCTAAGAGTAAAAAGCAGGCTAAAACATAACCTAGCCTGCAAGAAATAAATCTTTTATCTAAAAAGTAGTCAAATTTGCTCGGCTCGTATACCAAAGCCGAGTCAAGTAAATTTAGCCTAAAAGCCCCGCCCCTTTTATCGCTTGACTGCGCTCTTTTGCGTAGATACGCTCGCCTCTGACGACGTCGTATTTCCAGATCGGAGCGTTAGCCTTAAAGTCCTCGACAAACTCGTTTATCAGCCGCAAGGCGACTTTTCTTTGCGGGCTTACGACGCCTGCGACGTAGGAGCTCTCGTGCACCGGCACATCACCTCGCGAATGCGCAAAAAGCACGTATGCGCCCAGATCCTTCGCCTTTTGCTCCCAGCCCGCTAGCCATTTGCGCAGGATCGGCTCGTAGATATCAAAGCTAAGCGCGCTGATGCCGCCTTCCTCGCGAACGATACCCGTAAACGTGATGAGCGCGCCGCAGTTTTTGTCCTTAAACTCGTCGTACCAGGCGTTTGTGATCGCTTTGGCGTCGAGACTTCCATCAAATATCTGCATCTTAACCTCCGCAAACCGGCGGTAAAATGGAAATTTTATCCCCGTCTTTTAGCGGCGCGTCTAGCGAGCTTGCGATCTCGTCGTTTACGGCGACGGCGCAGATTTTTAGCCACTCGCCGAGCTGCGCGTATTCGCCTAGTTTTTCTTTTACTTCGCTTAAATTTGCCGCTTCCAGCTTTAAATTATTCATCTTTATCGGGCCCAAAAACTCGATTTCTACCATAAATTTGCCTTTGAAATTAAATTTTTTTCTTGATTTTACTTAAAAAAATATTTAGATATACTTACGCCAAATTTTAAACGAAAGAGCCCTAATGAACGAAATCTTAAGCAAAATAAAAACTCCCGCCTACGTCTGCGAAGAGGCCAAGGTGCGCGCAAATCTCGAAATTTTAAAACGTGTCAAGGTTGAGAGCGGTGCAAAGGTGCTAGTCGCCCTAAAAGGCTTTGCATTTAGCGGCGTGATGGGGCTTGTCGGCGAGTATCTAGACGGCGCGACATGCAGCGGCCTGCACGAGGCTAAATTTGCCGCAAAATACGTTCGCGGCGAGATACATACGTATTCTCCGGCATTTAAAGACGAGGACATAGATGAGGTGCTAGCGCTCTCAAGACACGTTGTTTTTAACTCCTTTGCGCAGTGGACGAAATTTAAGCAAAAAGCCCTAGCTGCGGGCGTTACCTGCGGCCTTCGCGTAAATCCGGAGCTCTCCGTCGCGCCGACTGACGCCTACAACCCGTGCGGTCGCTACAGCCGACTAGGTATCACTCGCGCAAATTTTGACGCAGACGCGCTTGAGGGTATCACGGGACTACATTTTCACGCGCTTTGCGAGGAGAGCGCGCAGAGTCTGGAGACCGTGCTGATGGCGTTTGAGGAGAAATTCGGCGAGTTTATCCCGCGTATGAAGTGGGTAAATTTTGGCGGCGGACATCACGTCACCAAAGAAGGCTACGACGTGGATCTGCTCATAAATTTGATCAAAAACTTCCGCGAAAAATACGGCGTCGAGGTCTACATAGAGCCTGGCGAAGCGGTGGGCTGGCAGACGGGATTTTTAGCCGCTTCAGTGCTTGATTTCGTGCAAAACGAAAAAACCATAGCGATCCTAGACGTCTCAGCTGAGGCGCATATGCCAGACACCGTGCTGATGCCGTACCGACCGGCCGTGCGAGGCGAGAGTAAGGGCGGTAAATTTAGCTACCGTTTCGGCGGAAACACCTGTCTAGCTGGCGATATCGTGGGGCTTGACGCGGGCGAGCCGGAGTATAAATTTGACACGCCGCTAAGCGTGGGCGACAAAGTGATCTTTGAGGATCAGATCCACTACACGATCGTAAAAAACACGACCTTTAACGGTATAAAGCTGCCCGATTTACTCCTTTTAAAAGAAAACGGCGAGCTTGTAACCGTGCGAGAATTTGGCTTTGAAGAGTATGAGAGGCGCAACTAGATTTGCCTCCTGAAACTGTGCCCTTTAGGGTGTAAATTCGACGTTTGGGGGACGCCGTTTGTGGCTGTAAATTTAAATCAAATTTTACCTCAGGTTTCTGCCTGATATGAGCCTGCGCTAAACCCGTAGCTTTTCGGATTTAAATTTTGAAATTTGGTTTATCGCCCGCCAAATTTGCCGCAAATTTAATCTCAAACGAAGTTAAATTTAAGATAAATAAAATCTAGCTTATATAAATGAATTAATATAGCGGGTTATAAATTTGACCCCGATTTTGATAAAAAAGCGCCGTAACCGCCTAAAAATGCGTTGTTTTGACGCTAAGCTTGCATTACGTTATTTTTTGATATAATTTCATAAAAATCCGCAAAATTTAGCCTTTGGCTGGATGCCGACCACGACGAGCTTTTTAAGGCGGAAAACAAAACCAAAGGGAGATAGCATGACGAGAATTTTTAGTTTGCTTTCGGTTTTCGCCTGTTGGGCCTTCGCTATCGAGGCGAGTCCTAGCACGAACCAGTACCAGAGCAATATCTGGGCTGCGGGTAGAATCGAGAACATTAAGCCTTACGAAGACGGTTTGGGGCCGATTTTCACGTTCATTCAGGGCAACGACTACTTCGCGATAGCGGCCTTGTCGCTTATTTTGGCTGTTATCGGCGCGTTCGTTCTGCACTTTTTGATCATCGGACCGAAACACTTCAGCCACGACGGCAAAAAAGTCTATGCGTTTAATATGATAGAGCGCGTATCTCACGGCGCTGCGGCGATCGCATGGATAGTGCTTATACCGACGGGCGTCATTATGATGTGGGGCGCAGAGCTTGGCGGAGGCGCGTTTGTTAGATTTTGTAAGGACATCCACGGACTAGCGACGATTTTATTTGCCGTTTCAGTGCCTCCGATGCTGATAGCTTGGACCGTGAGGATGCTACCTGTGGTTTATGATATCAGATGGATGATGATCATCGGCGGATATCTATCAAAGGTTAAACGTCCAGTACCTGCGGGCAAATTTAACGCCGGCCAAAAGGCGTGGTACTGGGTAGCTATCCCTGGCGGTATCGTGATGATACTAACCGGCGCAGCGATGTTCTTCCTTGACTTTAGAACCCCGGACGTTGCAACCTGGCTAGGCGTATCTCAGATCGAAGTTTTAAGAGCTTCTGCGCTAGTTCATAATGTTCTTGGTATCGTTTGCGCGGTATTTTTCCTAGTACACATCTATATGGCGGCTATCGCGATACACGGCGCTATCTGGTCGATGATAACGGGCTATAAAGAAGAAGAAGAGGTTTACGTACTTCACCACTACTGGTACCAAGAGCTCATCTCTAAAAACAAAATCCCGGTATCTGAATACGAAAAAACTTATCCAAAATTAAAATAATAAAAAAGGAGAAATTTTTCTCCTTTTTGCCTCAGAGGTGAGCTTGCAAGCCGCCTTTTATACGAAATTTAAAATCTTTTAGATAAAATTCCCCTCAGACTTCAGGTTGAAGAGTAATAAATTTAAGGAAAAATCATGCAAATCGATTGTAGAAATTTAGCTTGTCCGGAACCCGTCATCAGGACGAAAAATACGCTTGAGAGCCTAAAAGTCGGCGAAAAGCTTGAGATTTTAGTAAATTCTATCGCTCCCAAAGAAAATATCAGCCGTTTTTTAAAAAATCAAAACGTCGAATTTAGCGTAGAACAAAACGGCGCCGAGACGAAAATCACTGCCGTTAAGGGCGAATCTAAGTTGGAGCTAGCTAATTTTGACGAATTCGTCTGCGAAATCACGCCAAAAGCCAAAAAAACGGTCGTTTATCTAAATGAAGAATACGCCGGAAGCGGCGATGTGGGCGTTAGCTTACTATCTAAATTTTTAGGCGCGCTTTTGCAGGTGGAAAAACCGGAGTACGTCATTTGCGTAAATAACGCCGTCAAAATGACGACGAACCGCGCTCATCCGAGCTTTAAACCGCTTAAGGATTTAGAGGCTGCGGGCGTTAAAATTTTAAGCTGCGGCAGCTGCCTAGAGGCGTATAAGCTAGTAAGCGACCTAAGCGTCGGCGAGATGTCAAACGCCTACGAAGTCATGCAAATTTTAACTTCTCACGAGCAAATCAAACTATGATTTATAACGACAAACGTCTCACGAAATTCGTCCGAGCGGCGGGTTGAGCGGCCAAGCTTGACCCGTCGGGTCTAAACAAAACTATCGGCGATTTAAATTTAGCTCACCCAAATTTGCTCTCAAATATCGGCACAAACGAAGATGCGAGCGTCTTTAAGATCACGGACGACATCGCGCTCGTGCAGACGCTGGACTTTATCACGCCGGTGGCGGACGATCCGTTTATATTCGGCCAGATCGCAGCCGCAAACAGCCTAAGCGACGTGTTTGCTATGGGCGGCAAGGTGCTAAACGCGCTAAATATCGTCGGTTTTGACAGTTGCAACCTAAGTGGCGAAATTTTGGGCGAAATTCTGCGCGGCGGACAGGACAAAGTCGCCGAGTGCGGCGGTGTGATCGTCGGCGGACACACGATAGAGACGCAGCAGATGTATTACGGACTTAGCGTCACGGGTGTTGTTTCGCCAGGCTCCTTTTGGTCTAATAACTCCGCGCGCGAGGGCGACGCACTCATACTCACAAAGCCGCTGGGAACGGGCATTTTAAGCACGGCGATCAAGGCCGATCTGCTAAATTTGACTCAAATCGAGCAGGCCGTCGAGACGATGCGACAGCTAAATTTTTATGCCGTGGATGCGCTAAAAGGTATAAACGTAACGGCGGCTACCGACGTTACGGGATTTAGCTTTTTGGGGCATTTGAGCGAAATGCTAAATGATAAAATCAGCTTTGAAATTTACCATGATAACGTGCCTGTGATAGCGGCCGCACGCGAGTTTGCCGATATGGGTATCATCCCCGAGGGCAGCTACAAAAACCGCGAGTTTGCGTGCAAATTCGTTAGCGGCGAGGCAGATATCTTGCTTTACGATGCGCAGACTTCTGGTGGACTTTTACTAGCGATACCGCAAAGCGAGGTAAATTTAGCTCTTTCTCGTCTAAAAGAGGCGGGTTACGAGAGCTCGGCGGTCGTAGGCGTAGCTAAAAAACGCGGCGAATACGGCATAAATTTACGGTAACCAGGCTTAAATTTAAACCGATAAATTTATCAAATTTGACGGGTTTAAATTCCGTCAAATTTGAAATATTAGTTTAAAACGGCAAGCTCGCCAAATTTATTTATAGAGACCAGCAAAGCTTCCTAGCTTATAAATTTAGTCAAATTTGTGCCGTCTAAAATGCGAAAAAGCTAAAATACTTAAAAATAAAATTTAACTAAAATAAAAAATCATAGCAAAATAAAACAGCAAATTTGCGCGTAATCCCGTGTTCAAATATCCCTAAATTTAGCTATTTGTTCGCAAACCAAATCCGTCAAATTTCTAAAATATTTACCCAAATTTTAAAGTAATCTGCAATGTATTATCAAAAATATTCCGTGTTTTAAGCGAAAATATAAAAGAATTAAATTAAAATGACAAACTAATATTAATGACACAAAGGAGATAAAATGGAATTTTTGTCGTTTCTCTTTCTGGCTATAGCCGTTTTTATAGCTTGGAAAAAGCCTGAAAAAGAGGGTTTAGCGTTTGGCGCATTTGCCGTGGGGACGGCGATTTGCTTTATTATGTTTTTCATCGCCAGCTGGACGTCCCTGCTGCCTTACGCGGCGTATTAGGAGGCCTAGATGAGCTTTTTTAACGAGAAAAATTTCGACTTCGTCATGGCCACCGCGGTCTTGCTCGTGCTTGCTATCCCAGTCGGTATCGCGAACATTTATCTTGGCTACTTCATCGGCGAGGGGCCTTGCACGCTTTGCTGGTGGGAGCGTATCGGCATGGTCGTGGTCGGCGTCGCTGGCATCTTGATACTGCGCTACGGGCTAAAGGCGCGCTACATAGCCGCCGTTCTTTTTGGCGCTGCATACGGCATTTTTATGACGCTTAGGCACGCTAGCTTTAGCTTGTATAGAGACGTGGGTATGGGCTTTGGCGGCGATATATTCGGCGCACACACCTATACATGGGGCATTTTGGTGTACTGGGTCGTGGTCGTAGCGATGGGGCTTATGATGCTCTTTGCCAAAGACAAGGTCGTCTCGGGCGATATCGCGCGCTCGGACACTAGGATCAAGCCTCTTAACGCATATTCAAAATTCGTGATCGCTTTGAGCCTATTTGTCATCCTATCAAACGCCGTTCAGGCGCTCATCTCGGCAGGCATCCCTCCGTATAGCGGCAAGGGCGATCCTGAGCGTATCAGCCTAAATAACACTTGGACCTCAGGCGTTTGGAAAAGGTTTGAACAGCCGTTTTCATTTGTCGGTGCAAACGTCGTCGAGGATCCGTTTATAGCGGGCGAGCCTAAAGACATAAGCGTCAAATTTAACTCCGATCCAAGCGCCGGCGCGTTTACGGACGTGAAGCCCGCGCTTAGCGTGAAAAACAGCTTCCCGCTTCCTTTTGAAACAAAAGGGATTTTTGGCAAAGGCGTAACGAGCGGTCTAGCGTATAACGCTAAAAACGATACTTTCGGCATCTCAAACACCGAAGGCGGAGTTTATTTTACGGATGCGAATTTTAAAGAGATAGCTCACGCCATCATCGACAAGCCAAACGGCCGAAATATCAAAAAAGCCGTCGCATCGACCTTTGTCGGCGATATGCTGGTAACTACGGGCTTTAACAAAACCACCTTCGCCGTTAAACCTGCCCAAAATGTGGACGCGTATCACGAGTGGAGATATTTTAGAGAGAGTACCGGCGGGCTCGAGTCTGCATGGAAGTTCGACCGCCCAGCGATTTTAACCATAAGGGCAAAAAAACAATACGTCCTAACGCTCGCAAAAGACCCGCAAAGCACCTACATGTACATGATCACGGTGCCAAACGAGCGCTCTAAGAACTTGATCCTCATCAAAGTCGATAGCAAAGACAAGATGCTAAGCGGCGAAACTATCGTGACATCGGGCCTCGCGCTAAAAGAAAAACGCGATCTAAAGGACTACTACGTCACGGCTGGCGACATCGTGGGCGGTAAATTTTTGGCCTACTCTAAAAACTACAACACCTTGCTCGTGATCGACCTTGCGGACGCGAAGGTGGTTGACGCATACGCTATGCCGCAAATTGGCGACATCTCAGGAATGGCGATAAAGGGCGGCAGCATCTACGCTCTAGCGCATAAGGACAGCAAAGTAAACGTCGTAGAGCTAAATAACCCTTTGGCTCAGTAAATTTAGCCCAAAATAATAAATTCGTCCGCTTTGCGCGGGCGAATTTTGATTGTTTGTATTTAAAGTCAGCCTTTTGTGCTGGCTACTAAATTTCTTTTAATTTACCTAACCGCTCTATAATTTCAAAAATTTAACAAAGGAGATATGATGAACTATCTTGAAATTTTAAAATTTCGTCACGCTTGCAAAATTTTTGACGAGAGCAAAAAGATAAGTGCGGGTGAATTTGACTTTATCCTAGAGGCTGGCAGACTAAGCCCAAGCTCGACTGGCCTTGAGCAGTGGGACTTTTTAGTCGTGCAAAACAAGGAGCTTAGAGAAAAAATCAAAGCCGTTTCGTGGAACCAAGTGCAGATCACATCTTGCTCGCATTTGGTGGTCGTTTTAGCAAAGGTCAAAGAGATAAAATTTGGCAGCAGCTATGTTGATAAAATGATCGCTAGACGCGCAGATAAAGAGCCTGAGATGATCGCTGCAAGGCAGAAATTTTATCACGACTTTTTGCTATCAAATTTCAAAAACGACGATGAGCTAACATTTCAGTGGTCGCACGAGCAGTGCATGATAGCTGCGACAAATATGATGAACGCAGCCGCGAGCCTTGGGATTGACAGCTGCCCGATCGAAGGCTTTGACAGGCATGCTTTAAATGAAATTTTAGAGCTCGATGAGAGCGAGCAAAGAGTGGCTATAGTAGTGCCATTTGGCTACCGCTTAAACCCACAGCCTGAAAAATACCGCCGCGAAATAAGCGACGTCGTGAAGTGGGTTTATTAAATTTAGTGGTTACGTAAATTTAAAATTTAACTCAGTCGGCGCGAGCTCAATGCGATTTTGACGCCGGCCGGTTTTTAAATTCGAGTTTTGCTACTCAAATTTGAGGCAAATTTAAATTTGCTGAGGCGACGAAAATAAAAAAACGAACCAATAAAATCTACATAGGTAGAGAAAGCGTGCGCACCGCAGACGACGTAAAGGCGCCAAGCGCAGTTTGTGTATACGTTCTAGCGATTTTGACGATTTTGTGGCAAAGCTTTACGGCAAACTGCCGTTTGGCAAGCGGTCGCGCCATCTAGACCGGCCGCAGCAAAATAGAGATGGCGCCAGGGGGGATATAGGGTAAAGACGGCCGCGCGCTTATTTCGCGCGATATTTTATTTTATACGAGCGAGCATTTGGCCGCGTTGCACGGCAAAAGTCGGTGTAAGCTAGTTGGGGCGCGCCCGTATTTATTTTGCGAACGGCTCGGCAGATCGGCGAGATTTCAAATTTGCCGATTCTATCAATTCCAAATTTTAAGAATTTCCGACCGAGCAAATTTAGCCAAACTCAAATTCGGCTAAAAATTATCGCTCTGCCCGTTTAGCAGCTTGTCCACGACGTAGACGGCAATCTTTTTAGCGCCGTTCATGCTGATATGCATGCCATCGTCCTTGCGTAGCGGTTTTTTGTCCGCGCCTTCTTTTAGATACTTGCCGTTATCGCAGATCGCGCCGCTGATATCGATGTAGCGCGCACCGTATTTTTGCGCCGAGTCCTTGTAGATCAGGTTTAGCGCCTTCATTTTTTTGTCGAATTTCTCGCTTTTCATGCACGGCACTCCCAGCCATACGACCTGCGCGCCATGCTCTGTGGCGATCTCGTAGATCTCGGCGATCCTGCCCTCATACGCCTTGCGCCACGCGTCGGTGCCAAAGTCCAGCGCCTGCTCGTCAAAGGTGTAGCTATAGGCGTCGTTTGCGCCAAAAAGCGCGAATATCAGCAGATTTTGCGGGCGATTTTCTAGGCTTGCTAGCGCCGCCTTTAGCTCCTCGCTCCAGTCGTAAAATTTCTTATTTGTTAGCCCCGTGCTAGCTTTGGCCATATTTTTGATTGAGATTTTGCTCGTTTTTAGCGCGTTTTCAAAACCCCAGCCAAAGCCTTGCATTATGGAGTCGCCTATCAAGATGACGCCTAAATTTTCATTTAGCTCGATATCAAAAGTCGCGGATTTGCTTGTTTTATTTGGAGCGCTCGGCGTTAAATTTGACGCTAGCGAGCCGTTTTTATCTAAATTTGAAACGGTTTTAGCAGGCGTTTGAATGCTTTGCGCCGTCAAATTTGCCTCTTTTACCGTGCCGATACCAGGCGTTAAATTTTGCGTATTTTGAGCGTTTAAATTTGCGGGCTCGGTTTGTAAGGCGGTTAAATTTTGCTCCATTTTAGGGCTAGTTGCGACCTGTTTTTTATCGCCCGAAAAAATACCCGTAAGTTTATCGATAGCAGATTTTGCGCTCTGCAAGCCATCCTCGGCGGCATTTATAAATTTATCGCTCAGCGCCATCGCGCGCTCGTCCGTGATGAAAAAATCCTTTTGATATTTGACTTCGTAGTAGTTTGACAGCGGTCGCAAAAATAGCGCAATCAGCGTAAAAAACGCGATAAATACCCCAAAAAACGCTCTCATTAAAATCCTTGATATATAAAGTTAGGCATGCCTGACGGCATCAAAAAGTAAATAATTATCCCAAAAATCGCCAAAAAAACGGCTGAAAAAATAACGTTTATACTTGCGAAAAATTTGACCAAAAGCGGATAAACATCAAGCGCGGCGTACAAAAATACGAACACGAAAACGCCCGCAAATAGTGCGCAAATCGCAAGAAGCTCGCCGCCCGAGTTTCTAAAAATAGCTCCGATATAGCGCACCGCCCCCTCAAAATCCATCGTGAAAAACACCCAAACCATGCTCACGAAAATAAACGTAAAATATCGTCCAAGCATAGCCGAATTTAGCCATTTGCGCTCACTGGTTAAATTTAAAAACACGACGCCAAGGCCGTGGATGAGGCCCCAGAGCAAAAATCCCAGCCCCGCGCCGTGCCAGACACCCGAGATCGCAAAAACCAGTATCACGTTTAGCTGCGTCTGTGCTACCGTACCGCGACTGCCACCGAGCGGAAAATAGACGCACTCTTTGAAAAAATTTATGAGGCTGATGTGCCAATTTTGCCAGAAAATTTTTAAATTTCGCGCCGTAAAAGGGCGGTTGAAGTTTTGCGGTAAAACAAAGCCGCACATGAGTCCTAGCGCCGTCACGAAGTCCACGTAGCCGCTAAAATCGGCGTAAAGCAGCACGCTGTAGCCAAAAAGCGCGCCAAGAAGCTGCGAAGCGGGTAGGGTAGGCGCGGCGAAAACGGGATTAACTATCTCGAAAAGATGGTTTGCGACGATAAGTTTTTTAAATAGCGCGGAGCACAAAAGCGCGAATATGGCGGGGCTAGCGCGAAAAACTTTGGGAGAGTTTAATGACTCGAAAAAGGGCTTAGGCCGTAAAATCGGACCCGAAATAATCGCGGCAAAAAAGCTAAGAAAAATCAGCGTATCAAGATAGCTAGGCGCCTCTAGTTCGCCATCTCGCACGGATTTTAGCAGTAAAATGCTCATAAACGAATAAAACGAAATGCCAAGCGGAAGCGCGATGGTTTCGAGCCTCATGACGCCAAATTTGATCGTGAAATAGCCGCCGTATTTAAAAAACGCAAGAGCGCAAAGCACGAAAATAACGCCCGCGGCAAACGGGAGCGCTGAGTCCTTGTTCTCGCTCGCCCTGGCAAAAAGAAAAATCGCGGTGCTAAAGATAAAATTTATGATTAAAAACTTAAGCCCGAACGAGGCCAAAAACAGGTAAGAAAAGGCGAGTAAAACGATTTTTTGTAGGTGCGGGCGCATGTTTAAAAAATAATAAATCGGCCAAAAAATAAAAAAGCACAAGCCAAATTCTATGGAAAAAAGATTCATATCCCGCCTAAATTTTTGCGTAATTATATAAAAAAATTATTTTGGGTTAGGTTAAATTTGCGTTTGACGGGAATTTAAAATTTGACTTGCGCTTTTACTTGTGCGTGTTTTAAATTCGGCGTCAAATTTGGAGCCTAAATTTGAGTTCAAAACGGCTCAAATTCGCGTCCAAATTTGAGCCCTAAATCTCTCTCCCTCTTGCGAAATTGGCCAAAATTTAAAGCCTCTCTATCGCAGCCAGCACGTTTGCCGCGTCATTTGCTGGCTCTGCCACGTCGTTAAATCTTTTTACGACTTCGCCGTTTTTCATAATCAGCGTTTGGCGGTGGTAAAATTTCTTGCCGTCGTTTGTCGTAAAGGTTTGCAAATTTAGCGGGGATTCTAGCTCGAAGTTCTCATCGCTCAAAAATATAAAATTTGCGCCTACGCTTTGTTTAAACTCGTTCATCTTTTCTACGCTTTGAGAGCCGACGGCAATTAGCGTAAAGCCAGCAGATTCTAGCTTTGCGAGGTTTTCTTGATAGGCTTTGCACTGAAGCGTGCAACCGGTTAGCCCCTTTAAATCCTTTAAATTTTCAGGCAAAAACTTCCCGCTCTCGCCCATTTTGGGATAGGTAAAAACGATGCAGTTTTTGCCACCTGTTAGCTCGTTAAATTTGACCGGATTTGCGTTTATATCTTTCATTGCGTCCTCTTTGAGTGTGAATTATTAAAAAAATAGACTAAAAATAGCACCGCAAAGCTTATAAACAGCATAATCGCCGAATAAACGTGCGCTTTTGTGTAGTCCATGAGCTCTACGGCCTCGTAGATGGCGATACTGGCGACTTTGGTTTTGTCTCCGACGCTACCGCCTATCATCAGCACGACGCCAAATTCGCCCAAAGTGTGTGCGAAACTCACTATGAGAGCGGTTAGAAGCGAGTGTTTGATATTTGGCAGAGCGACTCTAAAAAGCGTCTCCCATTTACCTTTGCCCAGCGAGTAGCTCGCCTCAAAAAGGCTCTTTGGCAGGCTAGCAAAGCCCGCCTGAAGCGGCTGAAACATAAATGGCAGCGAGTAAATGCAGCTAGCGATGATGAGGCCTGAGAAGTTAAAAACCAAGCGGATATCAAAGGTTTCCTCAAAAAATTTGCCTAAAAAGTTATAGGGCGATAGAAAAACCAACATGTAAAATCCGAGCACCGAAGGCGGCAACACGAGCGGTAGCGAGATCACGGCTTCTAGCACGGGTTTAAATTTAAAACTCGCGCGGCTGAGCCAAAACGCGACCGGCAACACGAGAAAAAATAAAATCGCAGTCGAGATAAAAGCAAGCTTTAGCGATAGGTAAAAGGGCGTAAAATCTATATTCATCTCGGCTCGCTTTGCGGGTAAATTTCGCCGCTTGGGTCGTCAAATTTGGCGCCGTAAATCGCGCCTCTTTCGCTACCGCTTTTTTGCAAATTTAACCCAAACGCCTTAGCGCTTATCGACGCTTCGTCGCCCGCTTTTAAATTTGCAGCTTCCGCGGCGCTTAGCGCTACTTCGCAAAGCTGCTGACCGACGGAGACTACGGCTACGTAGATAGCGTCGCGCTTTGAGATATCTAAAATTTTTGCCGGTAGGCTAAATTTCTGCGAGCCTCTGTGCCTCAAAAATATCTCGCCCGGGCTGCCTTCCTGCGCGATTTTGCCGCCCTCTAGCACGAAGACTCTTGAGGCGAGTTTGTAGATCTCCGCGACGTCGTGGCTAACCAAAATCGTCGTCATATCAAACTCGGCGTGCACCTTGGCAAGATAGTCTTGCAGCTTTTCTCGCATGGCGTTATCAAGCGCCGAAAGAGGCTCGTCGAGTAGTAAAATTTCGGGTTTTCGCATGAGTGCGCGGGCTAGGGCGGCGCGCTGCTTTTGACCGCCCGAGAGCTGCGAGATGGCGGCGTTTTCTAGCGATCTCATCTCGACAAGAGCCAGCAGTTTGCGGGCTAAATTTACGTCGTTATTCGCAAAAAGCAGGTTTTTCATCACGTTCATATTTGGAAAAAGCGCGTAGTCTTGAAATAAAAACCCGATATTTCGGTTTTGGGGCGGAGTGAAGTTTTTACCGTCAAATAGCGTCCGTCCGCCTGCTTTTATCGTTCCGCTATCAGGCGTTTCAAAGCCCGCGATCAGGCGCAGTAGCGTAGTTTTACCGCTACCGCTTTTGCCGTATAGAGCGACGAATTCGCCCTTTTTTGCGTTTAAATTTACGTCTAGATCAAATTTCCCGTTCGCGCCGTTTAGGCTTTTTGTGCAGTTTAGTTCTATCATGCGATGTAGAGCGAGGTTGCCTTGACGTAGGCGTAAATTTGATCGCCCGGCGCTAAATTTAGCCGCTTTAGCGATGCCGTCGTGATGATGCTTTCAAACTCAAACTCGCCCGCGTTTAGGTGTAGCGAGCTAGTGATTTGCCCTCTTTGGATGTCTGAAATTTGCGCTTTTATCTCGTTTGAGACCGAGCAGTTTAAAAGCGGGGAAGTAGCGACGAAGACGTCCGAGCTTTTAAAGTTTAGCCGAACTTCGTCGCCGATTTTTAAATTTTGCAGATTTTCCAAGGAGAGCATCTTTAGGCTCAAATTTTCGGCGCTAAACTCAAAAACGCTAACGCCGCCCGTTTGCTCTATCGCCGAAATTTTAGCCTTTATCACGGGACGACGTATCCGAACTTTCTAAAGATTTCCTTCGCGCGGTCGCTTCTGATGAAGTCGTAGAAAGCTTTTGCTTCAGGATTGTTTTCGCCGTGTTTTAGGATAACCATACCTTGATCGATCGGGGTGTAAAGCGCAGGATCGATAAGGATAAAGTTTTTGCCCTCTTTGTACTCGGCCATTTTTTTATCGTGCATTGCAGAAGCCGCGATAAATCCTACATCGGCAGCGCTTAGAGCTTGGCTTAGAGCCTCGCCGATAGATTTTGCTAGGACGACGTTTTTCTCGACTTTATCGTAGATGCCCGCTTTTTTTAGAGCTTCGACGCTAGCTTTGCCGTACGGAGCGGTCTCAGGGTTTGCGATCGCGATGGCTTTTAGTCCTTCTACCGCGTTTATGCCTTTAGCTAGATCGATATCTCTGATCGTAAATAGAGCAAGCGCGCCCTGAGCATAAACTACAGGCTCTGTTACGGCAAATTTGGTGTCGTATAGGTCCTGGACGAATTTCATATTTGCAGCCATGAAAACGTCCGCCGGAGCGCCGTTTTTGACCTGCGTAGATAGCGCGCCACTAGCTCCTAGAGTGACGGTTACTTTGGTGTCAGGATTTGATTTAGCAAACTCCGCTTTTAGCTCGTCAAACGCGTAAGTGACGTTTGCTGCGGCAAATACGTTGATCTCGCCTGCGTTTAGGTTAAAAGCGGCGATGGCCGCGACGACTAACGAAAAAAATGTTTTTTTCATTTTTTATACTCCTATTATGATTTGACTTGCTTTGATGATAGCTACCAGCTCGTCGCCCACGCCGATTTTCATATCCATCGCGCTATCTTTGGTGATGATAGAGGTTATCGTCTGATGGTTGCTGATTTCTAGTACGATTTCGGCGTTTACGGAGCCGATTTTGGCCTCGATCACGCGTCCTTTTAGTAAATTTGCCGCGCTTAGTTTTAGATTTTCCTCTTTTGCGAGCATTACGCTTGGGGCTTTAAAGATAAATACGACCTTTTTACCGACTTTTAAATTTAGATTTTTTTCAGACTCAACCGTGACGTTAGCGCGTAAAATTTCTCCGTTTGAGAGTTTGGCGCTGATTTGCGAATTTACCGCGCCCGTTTTTACGTCCGTGATCTCGCAGCTTAGTTGGTTTCGCGCGCTTAGACTCATGCTCATGCGCTGTAAATTTAAAATTTCGTTCGTATCTACGTTTATATTTGAACAAACTTTTTCTAAAAATATCTTTTGGCTTTCCAGCATCGCATCGTATAGTGCGATCATCTTTTTGCCGTACGGCGTGAGCTCCGAGCCGCTGTTTTTCTTGTTGCCTTCGGCTCTTGCGATTAGCGGTTCGTCCGAGCGGTTATTTAGCGCGTCTAGGCTGTCCCATGCGTTTTTGTACGAGATGCCGACATACTCTGCCGCTTTTGTTATGCTTTTGGTGTGCTCTACGGCCTTTAAAAGCTCTATGTGCTTGGCTAACACCGATACGCCGCTATCTAAAAATAGCTCTAAACTAACGTCTGCTTTCATTAAAATCCCCCAAATTTTATCAGTATAAAAAAATAATTTGCAAGAAAGTATATTTAAATATATATGAAAAATAACTTAAACAAACTTCGTAATACCGGGCATTTTGAAATTTATAAATTTAAAAGCTACATTGAGATAAAATCTCAGGTTACTGCCTTTGCAGACTTAAAATTCGGAGATTCGATGAGAAAATTTTTACTCTCTTTTTTGCTTTTTTTTAGTTGCGTTTTTGCTGAACAAACGCAAGAAAAGAGCGAATTTGACGACGAATTTACCCAGCCTAGCGAGATTTTCGATCCGCTTAGCGGTTATAATAGAATGATGACGGGATTTAACGATTTTATGTACGTAAACGCCATCCATCCCGCGATAAAAGGCTACAACTACGTAGTGCCCGAGGCTGCTAGAACTGCGGTGGGGAACTTTTTTGACAACCTTTTATATCCCGTTCGCTTTGTAAATAACCTCTTGCAGTTTAAATTTAGCGAGGCGGGCGAAGAGACGCTGAGATTTCTAGCAAACACGATCATCGGCTTTGGTGGGCTAACCGACGGAGCGAAATACTACAATTTGCAGCGCCATGACGAGGACTTTGGCCAGACGCTTGGATACTGGGGCGTGGGTAGCGGGTTTCACGTGGTTTTACCGTTTATCGGCCCGTCAAATTTACGCGATATCGTCGGTCTAGTCGGCGATTATTACCTCGATCCCATAAGCTACGTAAAGCCGGCGCTAGACTCCTTTGCGATAAAAACTTTCCGTCAGGGCAACCTTTTGTCTTTACATCCAGATGCTTACGACAATCTTAAAAAAGACGCGATCGACCTGTATCCGTTTCTACGCGACGCCTACGAACAGCGCCGCAACCACTTAATAAAGGAATAAAATGAAATTTTTAAAAATCATCCTGCTTGCGCTTTTTAGCGCGGTTAGCCTCTTTGCAATCAGCGAGGAGCAGATAAAGCCTACGATGCAAAAAACGACGCAAGACGCCATCGAGGTGCTAAAAAACGCAAATTTGAGCAAAGACGAGAAAATAAGTAAAATTTTCGCCGTTTTTGATCCATATTTCGACTACGAGCAGATGTCTAAAATCGCCCTAAGCAAGCGCTACAACAACCTAAATGCCGAGCAAAAGGCCAAATTTAATAAAGCTTTTGAAGAGAGATTAAAGTCAAGCTACGTCGATAAACTTTTAAGCTACAAAAACCAAACTATAAATTTTAAAGACGCGACCAAACCGAATGAAAATCGCTACTTTCTAAATGCCGATCTGGTCGGCGAGGACGGCAAAAACTACGGCTTTACGTATAAATTTTATAACGCCAAAGAGCGCGGCTGGCTCATCTACGACGTCGAAATTTTAGGCGTTAGTATCATCCAGACCTACCGCAGTCAGTTTGACAGCCTGATGGAAAACGAGAGTTTTGAAAATTTGCTTAGCAAGCTAAACTCCGTCCAAGCTCCGCAATAAGGCGCTGATGAAGCGGATTTTTAAATTTATCGTCAACTTTCCAAAAAGCGTTATCGCGGGCGTGCTAGCCGCGACGCTGGTTTTTGGATATTTTAGCGGCAAGCTCGAGGTGGACGCGTCGACCGAGACGCTGCTGCTTGAAAACGATAAAGACTTAGCCGTCTTTAGGGACGTTTTTAAACGTTACGTTAGCCCAAACTACCTGGTCATCGCCTATACGCCAAAAGACGATTTGCTCGCGCCATCTACGCTTGAAAAGATAGAAAATTTAAGCCGCGAACTCGAAAAAAACGAGCTCGTTTCAAGCGTTATTTCGGTACTAAACATCCCGCTGCTTCAAAGCGGAACTAGCGATCTTAGCGAGCTGGTTAAGCATGTACCGAGCCTCGCTGATGCCGATATAAATAAAACTCTAGTGCGCCGCGAGTTTGAGGATAGTCCGCTATATACGAACAACCTCGTTAGCCGCGATCTAAAAACTACCGCGATCGTGCTAAATTTAAAGACCGACGAGAAATATCAAAGCATACTAAACGAGCGAAACGCCCTGCTAAACGCCAAACTTGACGGCAATATCACAAGCGAGCAAAAACAGCGTCTAAATGCGGTAAATGCGCAGTTTAAAGCTCACCGCGACGAAGCGCGTATAAAAGAACACGCCGCGATCGAGCAGATCCGCGAGACGATAGCAAAATTTGGCGGCGGCGAGAGTCTGTTTTTAGGTGGAGCAAATATGATCGCCGATGATATGGTGAGCTTCGTGCGATCCGATCTTGCGACATACGGTATCAGCGTTACGCTACTTTTGGTCTTTTGTCTTTGGCTCTTTTTTAGGCAGATTCGCTACATCGTTATGCCGATTTTTATCTGCGTGATTAGCGTTATTTGGGCGAGCGGACTGTTTGGATTTTTCGGCTGGGAGATTACCGTCATCAGCTCAAACTACATCGCACTTCAGCTCATCATCACGATCTCGGTCGTCATTCACCTGATTGTGAGCTACCGCGAGTTTTGCATCACAAAACCGCATCTTAGCAACCGTCAGCTAGTCTATCTCACGCTGCGCGATAAGGCCAGTCCGTCGTTTTTTGCGATATTTACGACCGTTATCGGCTTTTTGTCGCTTGCGCTTTCTGATATCAAACCCATCATAATGCTTGGCATCATGATGAGCGCGTCGATCTCTATCTCGCTCGTGCTTGCGTTTTTGCTATTTGGCTCCGCGATGGCGCTGATGCCAAAGCTTGCTCCCGTTAGGACGTTTGAGGATAAATTTAGCTTTACCAAGCACTGCGCCGCGTTTGCGCTAAATCATAGCCGCGCGGTTTATGCGATTAGTATTGCGGTGCTTATTTTCGGGCTTTACGGTATTTCAAAGCTAAAGGTCGAAAATAGTTTTATAAGCTATTTTAAAGATACGACCGAAATCCACAAAGGCATGCAAGTGATCGATACGAAGCTAGGCGGCACGGTACCGGTTGATATATTGATCAAATTTAACAAGCCCAAATTTGACGAAAAGGCGGCCAAAAACGAGCCTAAAGACGAATTTGACGACGAATTTGCCGCTAGCGCGAACGAGGATAAGTATTGGTTTAATCAGCACAAAATCGACGTCGCCAAAAAGGTGCATAACTATCTAGAAAATAAGCGCTTCGTCGGGCACGCCAGCAGCCTAAACACCGTCGTAAAGATCGTCGAGCGTATCACGCAAAAGCCCGCCGACGGCCTCATGCTCTCGATCCTATACGAACAGATCCCGCAAAAATACAAAGACATCATCCTAAGTCCCTACGTAAGCATAAAAGATAACGAGCTGCGCTTTACCGCGCGAACTCTTGATAGCGACGATGCGCTACGCAGGGACGAGTTTTTGCGCGAGCTTAGAGCCGATATCGCAAATTTGATCGCAAACGACAATGCAAGCGTGCAAGTTAGCGGCGCGATGGTGCTTTATAACAACCTCCTTCAAAGCCTCATTGCCTCGCAGGTGGATTCTTTCGGTTTTGTTATCTTGTCGCTTTTTATCGTTTTTTGCATTATTTTTAAAAGTGTTAAGCTCGCCGCCATCGCCATCGCGTCAAATTTGATCCCGCTTTGTGCGGTATTTGGCGTCATGGGCGTGATGGGTATCCCGCTTGATATCATGAGCATTACGATAGCAGCTATCAGCATAGGCATCGGCGTGGACGACATCATCCACTACATACACCGCCTAAAAATCGAGCTTCGCAGCAAAAACGTCGCCGAGTCGATCAAGGCCTCGCACGCCAGTATCGGCTACGCGATGTACTACACCTCGTTTGCGATTATCCTCGGCTTTAGCATAATGGTAACTAGCAACTTTATCCCGACGATATATTTCGGACTTTTGACCGATCTTGTTATGATAATGATGTTGCTGGGGGCGCTAGTGCTACTGCCGACTCTAATCAAAACCTTTTACCGAGCTAGGATTCCCCATAAATGACGGATTTCAAGCTTTAAAATTTTAAACCCGTTTCGGTTACGTATTTCATATACGCGCCCTCACGGGTTAAAATTTTAAAGTTAAACTACGCCTATTCTGTCTGGAATGTTTATTTTGCATCTTGCTAAATTTGTAAATTTGGCTTCTTAAATTTACAACGTGCAGTGTGTGCCTTGAAGTATAAAACCCTTAAATTTAACTCAAATTTGAACAAAAAAGCTAGAGCGAAGCTACTCTTTCATAACCTTAAGAAATGAGTAAACGTCCCGCACGCCTTCGATGTGTTTGGCGTACCAGATCGCGTGTTTTTCCTGCTCTATATCGGTGATGATGCCGGTAAATACGACGTTGCATTGCACTACGCTTACTCTCACGCTTGTGCCGCTGATTATGCTGTCTTTAAATAAATTATTTTTTAGTTTTAGCATTATGGCGAGGTTGCTTTCGCATTCGCCGCCGTCGCTAGGAAGGCGAATATAGGTGTAAATTTTACTCACGCCGTCGGTGTTTTTGGCTAGCTCTACGAGCTTGGTTTTGTGCTCGGAGTCAGGCACCACGCCGATGAGATACACGTCACCGTAAAAGCTCTCGACATCCACGTTTAGGTTGCTAAGCCCGCTTGAGGCAAAAATTTTAGTCTGGATTTTTGTTTTTATAAATTTATCTTTCGTTATCGAATATATGCCGCGCTCGTCTTTGCTGATCTGGTAGGCGTCGTAGACGTTGATGCCCGTTAGCGGCGTCACGGTCGTAAAGAGCTCAAGACAACCGCCGAGGAAAAAAATCGGCGAAAAAATGAGGATGTTTTTTAAAAAAAATCGCGCAAATAGCTTTTTCATCGCCGACCCATAAAATTTTCTCCAAATACTATAAAAATCAAACTAAAATTTATATAAATTTAGTTATAATCGCGCTCATCATCTAAAGACGCGGAGGATAAAGCGATCTGGTGGCGCTCGCGGACTTCAAATCCGATGGCGGGGCGGTTGACCGCTTCGCGGGGAGTTCGATTCTCTCATCCTCTCGCCAAACTTCTAAATTTATTATCTTAAAACAAGCAAAATTCAGCTACAATAAGCCGTTTATATTAAATTAATTTAAGGTTTTTCTTTTGGCTAGTTCATCCGCCTCCAAATTTCCTCTCGCACGCGCCGTTTTAGGCAGGATATACGTGGTGCTTTTTGCTACCGCCGTGTTTCTCGTATGCGCAGCAAGCTTTGGGTTAAATTTAAAATTTGAAGGCGTAAAAGAGGATGTTTACGCTGCGAATTCTAACTTTAAAACTTTCATCAAAGAGCGGGCTTCAATCATAAATAATGAACTAAAACTTATCGAAATCTACATCGACGCGCCCGAATTTGACGCAAATGCGATTTTCGACTTTGCCGTAAAAAATAATAACGAGCACATGGCCTTTTTCGTCGTAAACGAACGGGGCGAGATAGAGTTTGTCAGCGATAAAAATTTGCGCGACGCATACTCCGCCTTTTTCCTATCAAAGCCTTGGGAAAACGAGCCTGAGGATAAAATTTTAAGATCAGAGTTTATGTTTGACAAAAGCGACGTACCGACGAGAATCGTTGCAAAAAAGATGAAAAACGGCAAAATGGTGGCTACGCTCATACGCTTTACGGCGATTTACGAGGAGTTTGCTCGCGGATACGAGATGATCGGCGTAAATTCGTTTGCGATAGATAAAAGCGGCAGGATCGTATTTCACCAAAACCCGGAGTTGGTTTTAGAGCATAAAAATATCTTTGATCTTTACGACGTGGACGCGGATTATCTAGACAGCGACGAAGTAAAATTTGCAAATTTAGGCTCGCTAAACAGCGAGATTTATTATATCCAAAGCATTCCCGGGATCGGTTTGGCCGTGGTTTCAAGCTATCCTGTGGATAAATTTATAAAAGAAAATTTACTATTTTTGCTAATCTGCATCGCATTTTTAGCCGCAGGCGGATTTTTTACCTTTTCTTACACTAAATTTGTCAAAAACTCCGTCATAAAACCGGTTTTATCCATCAAAAACTTAGTCGCAAAAGCCGGCGACGGCGAGGAGATTAAGACCTACGCGAAATTTGGCTCGGTAGAAGAATTTGATCAAATCTCGGACGAGATCGTCAAATTTTACGGAGATTTCGGCGAGAAAAAGGCGAAATTTGAAGAGTACTCGCGCAAATTTGGATTTTTGTTTGAAAAAGGGCCTTTTATCTTGCTATTAATCGACGCAAAAAGTGGCAGGATCGTTGAAGCAAGCGCGAGAGCGTGCGAGTTTTACGGATTTAGCGAGGAAGCGATAAAAAGCAAAAATTTAGCCAAGCTAAATGCGTCAAATTTGACCGATATGAAAACGCTACAAGAAGACGAAGGCGAAATTTACGAAACGAACCATTTTGCTGCGGGCGGCGAGATAAAGCAGGTGCGCATCTACAAGCAAAACTACGAGTTACCCGGCGGCGAAAAGATCGGCTTTTGCGTCGTAAAAGACGTTACGAAGAGCAATACTTTAAAGAAAAACGCACAAAAACAAAGCGAGATAGACGCGCACTCGCCGCTGTTTAGCGTAGTTTGGAAGGACCGCTTTATAGGCGATATATCAAGCGTTTCGGACAATATCGAGCGCGCATTGGGCTACAAAAAAAGCGAAATATTTTCAAACGAATTCGAGTTTAAAAACATCATCCATCCAGATGACCGAGATAGGCTCGCGAACGAATTTAACATCAAATTTAGCTTATTTAACGCGGCTTCGCTCAAAAAAGAGAACGAGTCGCTGCAGTCTTGTAGGCTGATAAGGAAAAATCTAGAGGTCATAAACTGCAGCGTATTTATCAAATTTATCTCAAAAGACGGCAGAACCGTGGATGAGGTGATCGGATACTTTATCGAGAGCAAGCTGGCGGCAAATTTGACCACAAAAACCGGCATGGAGATAGCGCGTCTAAACGACGACAAAGAGGGCGCATATAAAAATACGATTTTAAACCTATTTGCAAACGCGCAAGAAGCCGTCGCTGTAGTCGGGTTAGACGGCGTATTTTTAGACGCTAACGAAGCCTTTTGCAAGATAAGCGGCTACTCCAAAAAAGAAGCTATCGGCAAGCCGTCGAATTTACTAAAATCAGGCGTGCATGATGATAAATTTTACGAACACATGTGGAAGAGATTGCTGAAAAAAGGCTTTTATAGCGGCGAAATTTATAATAAGCGTAAAAGTGGCGAAATTTATCTCGAGCAGCTTAGTATCGCGACCGTTTATAGCGGCTCAAAGCCTAGCTACTTCGTGGCGGCGTTTCACGAGTTGCCGTGGGTAGAGCCTGAGATACAACAGAATGAATCAAAAGCAAAGGAGCAAGAGTGAGCGAATTTGACGCGAGCGTTTACGAGCACGAAATACCAAGCGGCACGAGGCTGTATTTCGGACAAAGCGCGAAACTAAAAAGAAAGATCGAGCGCGCGGCGAGCGAAATTTTAGAAAAAAACGGATTTCACGAGATCGTGACGCCATTTTTCTCGTATCATCAGCACCTTAGCGTGCAGCCCACGGCTCTGGTGCGCTTTAGCGATCACGAAAATCACCAAATCAGTCTGCGCGCCGATAGCACTGTGGACGTCGTGCGCATCGTGCTTAGACGCCTAAAAGATACCGAACCTAAACGCTGGTTTTACATCCAGCCGGTTTTTAAGTACCCTAGCACTGAAATCTATCAAATCGGCGCCGAGCTAATCGGTGAGAGCGATCTGGCTACTAGCGTAAAGATCGCAAAGGAGCTTTTTGAGTCGTTTGACCTCGCGCCGGTGTTGCAAATCAGCCACATCGCGATCCCGCAGATCGTGTGTAGGCTGCTAAATTTGCCTATTTCGATATTTGAGCACGGCGAGATCGAAAAAATCCTAAATCAAAACGAGGAGTGGCTAAAAAGGCTGGCCTTCGTAAATACGGTGGGTGACATCGACGAGATCTTGCCGGTAGTGCCAGATGAGATAAAAACCGCACTGCTTGAGATAAAAGAGCTGGCACAGGCGGTAAAATATGAAAATTTAAGAATTGTTCCGTTATATTATTCAAAGATGCGGTATTATGGTAAGCTGTTTTTTAGATTTTTAGGCAGCAACGCCGTGCTAAGCGGCGGCGGCAACTACGAGATAGAGAGCATCAAAAGCAGTGGATTTGGCGTATATACCGACGCGTTAATCGAAAATTTAGATCAAAAGGAGAGAGTATGAGCAAGGCTGACGTGATAGTGGGCGTGCAGTGGGGAGACGAAGGTAAGGGCAAGATCGTAGATCTGCTAAGCGGCGGCTACGATATGGTATGCAGGTGTCAGGGCGGACACAATGCGGGTCACACGATCGTCGTGGATGGCGAAAAAATCGCGCTGCATCAGGTTCCATCGGGCATACTTCATAAAAATATAATCAACATCATCGGCAACGGCGTCGTGCTCTGTCCGGCCGCGATAATAGAAGAACTAAAGCAGTTTGGAGACGTTTCGGGGCGGTTATTTATCAGCGACAAGGCGCATTTAAATTTGCCTTATCACGCGCAAATCGACCAAGCCAAAGAAAAGGCCAAAGGCGCACACGCTATCGGCACGACGGGCAAGGGCATAGGGCCTGCGTATAGCGACAAAATCAGCCGCAGCGGGCACCGTGTCGGGGAGCTAAAAAATCCTGAGAAACTTTGCGACGCGATTTTGGCCGATTTTGCGGCAAATAAAGCGTTTTTAGACGTTTTAGGCGTTAAAGCCCCTGCTCGCGAGGAGCTTTTGGGCGAGCTAAAGAGCTACGAGGCTGCGCTGGGTAAATTTATCGTAGATACCACGCATATGGTGTGGGATGCGATAGACGCGGATAAGAAAATCTTGCTCGAGGGCGCACAGGGAACGCTGCTAGACATCGATCACGGCACCTATCCTTTCGTAACTAGCTCAAACACCGTAACCGCAGGCAGCTGCAGCGGTATCGGGCTAAGTCCTAAAAACGTCGGCGAGGTAATCGGCATCATCAAGGCCTACACGACCAGAGTCGGCAACGGCGCTTTCCCGACCGAGGATATGGGTGAGGACGGCGAAAAGATACGCGATATCGGACGTGAATACGGCGCGACGACTGGCAGGCCGCGCCGTACGGGCTGGTTTGACGCAGTAGGCGTGAGATATGCGGCTAGACTTGACGGCGTGGATAAATTTGCGCTGATGAAGCTTGACGTTTTAGACGGCTTTAATAAGGTAAAAATCTGCAAAGCCTACGAGAAAAACGGCAAGATAATCGAGTATTTTCCAAGCGATTTGGAGGGCGTAAAACCGGTCTACGAGGAGCTTGACGGCTGGGATAAGGTAGCTGGAGCGCGTAAATTTGAGGATCTTCCTGCAAATGCAAAGGTCTTTATCAAACGCATCGAGGAGATCACGGGCGTAAAGGTCGGCATCGTTTCCACGAGCCCGGAGCGCGAAGACACGATAGTCTGCTAAGATGAAAAGCAAATTTACGCAAATCGTAAATATAAAAAAGCGAAATTTAGACAAAATCGAGCTAAATTTGGCAAGAACCAGAAATGAAGCGGCGATGATAGAGGGCTTCATAGCGCAGGCTGCCGAGCAAATTTCAAAATTTGAAATGCCATCCAGCGGCTCTGCGGCCGATCTGCGCGGATCGCTGGAGCTTCTTGGCGCGATGCGGCGAGAAAAAAATCTGCTAACCGAGCGGCTCGAGCTAATGAAAAAAAACATCGCGCACCTCGAGCGGCAACACAAGGCGGCAAATTTGGAGTACGAAAAGATGAAATACCTGCAAGCGCAGGACTTTAGCGCGCAAATAGAAAAGATAAAAAAGGCCGAAGCAGCGGCTCTGGACGAGTTTGCGACGATGAATTTTACTAGGCAAAAAGAGGCGAAAGCTTGAAAAAAATTTTGATTTTACTAACTTTAAATTTATGCGCTTGGGGCGCAAATGACGTAAACGCTCAAAGCGCGAGCCAAAGCGGCTTTAAGATCCCAGTGGACTGCGTTTCGATATTTGAAACCAGAAAAGACGAGCTAAAAAGAGAGCTCGCCAAAATAGACGAAGCAAGGCAGAGTTTGGAGGCTTTTAGAGCGAGTTCGGCGGCGCTTTTTGAGGAGCGAAACGCCAAGCTAGCCGTTAAAGAGGCCGAGATAAACGCAACTCTAGCCCGCGCGCAAGAGGAAAAAAAGCAAACCGAGCAGCTGCTAAAGAAAAACGAAGAGATCGTAAAAGAGCTAAAAGCGATGACTAGCGACAAGGTCGGCGAGGCTTACGGCAAGATGAAAGACCAAGCTGCCGCCGACGTGCTAAGCGCGATGGATAGGGCAGATGCGGCTAGTATCATGTACTCGCTAAGCCCTAAAAAAATCTCTGCGATAATGGCTAAAATGGAGCCTACCGCAGCGTCTGAAATCACGCTTTTAATCAAACAAGGCCCACCGTTTATAAAGGCTGAGAAAAACGTAACGCAGGAAGTTTCTCCGACCTCGCCCAACGGCCCGGCGGGCAATCTGCTAAATTTGTAAATTTAGAGCCGCCGCCGCTCTAAATTTATCTTGGCTCGCGTCTAAATTTGAGCTCAAATTTGCGCGAATAATGCGAAAGCTAAATGTGCCTTTGGCGGTCAAATTTGACTCCAAAGGTAAATTTTACTACCGTCAAATTTAACGCTAAAGCCTAAATTTAACTAGCGCCCAGTCTCAAAAGTATTTTTATCCGAGCGTCAAATTTTGCTTCAAATTTTACTTAAAACAAACGCCCGTCAAAACAAAAATGCCGTGAGATTTTAGGTATTTCTTACCAAATTTTGGTTAAAATCAAGCCCAAAAAGAGAGGTAAAAATGCGTATAAAACTCCCACACACACCCTACATCGCGCACAAAATCGCTATTGATTTATTAAAGTCCGGATTCGTAAATTTAACGCGCGGAGTAGAGCCCGTAGCGGCATGCGCTAAAGAAATTTTAGATAACGATTTGCAAAAAGAAAAGGCTCTTGAAGAGCGCGTAAACGAGGTGCTTGCCGAGAACGAAGACGATATGGAGAGCATGCAAGTCGATAGAAAAAATATGTTTTGGCTCGTAAAAAAGAAGCTGGCTAAAGAGTACGGCGTGATACTTACGTACGAAGACCGCTTTAGCAACGTCGCCCACCTAGTGCTTGAGGGCGCTTGGAAAAAGGGACTCATCGACTACACGGTCTCTGAAAACCGTATCAAAAACATCATCTACGGCTCGATCGAAGAGTATCTAAAAACGTATGAAATTTTACAAGACGTAGTCATCGACAAGATCGACGGCTACAAGCGCAAACTGATCCCGGGCACCGAGGAGTACGACATCGTATTTGAGCGGCTGTACGAGGACGAACTAAGAAAACGAGGCATGCTGTGAGAGCTTATATCTACCTTGAAAACGGCGTTTTTTTGCAGGCGAAGGCCTTTGGTGCGAGCGGTACAGCTAGTGGCGAAATGGTCTTTAACACGAGCCTAACGGGCTATCAAGAGATCATGAGCGATCCTAGTTACGCTGGGCAGTTTATCGTTTTTACCATGCCTGAGATCGGTATAGTGGGCGTAAACGAAGACGATATGGAGAGCGCGAAAATCCACGCTAGCGGCGTTTTGATGAGGGATTTTAACCCTACGCCGTCAAATTTCCGCTCGCAAAAGAGCTTGGAAGAGTTTTTCAAAGAGCAAGGTAAATTTGGCGTTTATGATATCGACACGAGATTTTTAACCAAGATACTACGCGATAACGGCGCGCTTCACGCGGTAATATCGACTGAAATTTCGGACGAAAAAGAGCTAAAAAAGCTGCTTGAAAACTCGCCTAAAATCTCAGAGATAAACTATGTAGCAAAGGTAAGCACGGAGCAAATTTACGCTCACGAAAAGGGCGCCTGGGATCACGCGAGCAAATCATACGCTCCGCTAAAATCAAACGGCAAAAAGATCGCCGTCATCGACTACGGCGTGAAGCGAAACATCCTAAACGAGCTTTGCGAAATGGGCCTTGAGACGCAAATTTACCCGCACGACGTGCAAGCAGAGGAGCTCATCGCTAAATTTAAAAGCGGCGAGATAAACGGCGTGTTTCTCTCAAATGGCCCCGGCGAGCCAAAGGCTCTAAAAAACGAGATCGCGCAGATAAAAAAACTGATCGAAGCGCGAGTGCCGATTTTTGGCATTTGCCTCGGCCATCAGCTGCTTAGCAACGCATTTGGCTTTGAGACGTACAAGCTAAAATTCGGTCAGCACGGCGCAAATCACCCGGTTTTAAATTTGCAAACTAAGGCGGTCGAGATAACGGCGCAAAATCACAACTACAATGTTCCAGAGGAGATTGCGCAGGTCGCCGAGATCACGCATAGAAATCTTTTCGACGGCACGATCGAGGGCGTGAAGTACAAGGATTATCCGGTATTTTCGGTGCAGCATCACCCCGAGGCTAGCGGCGGGCCGAGCGAGAGCAAATATATCTTTAAACAATTTTTAGAAATTTTATAGTTGCTAGCCGCGGTCAAATTTGAGTTAAATTTAGGGTTAAATTTGCGGGCCGAATTTAACCTCGGCGCGGCTAAAATTCGCAAATGAAATTTATCGGTCAAATTTGATGAGCGGCGCGGAGTTTGTTTCGATTTTGAGCGTCGCGGCGCTTAGTTCGGTAGGCCACTGCGTGGGTATGTGCGGCGGTTTTGCTATCGTGCTTGCAAGGTTTTTGAGCGGAAAAGGTAAAATTTTTAGCGCAGCGATGATAGCAGGGTATAACCTAGCTCGAATTTGCGCTTATATGCTACTTGGCTTTATTTTCGGGTCGCTTGGCGGCGTTTTTACACTATCTCTTGCAGCGCGAGGCTACCTGTTTTTTGCTATCGGCGTTTTTATGGCGGTTTTGGGCGTCGCGCTCATTAGGCGCGGTGCGGTGTTAAATTTCATCGAGAAAAACGCATTTTTATCCAAAATTTTAAACGAAAAAATGAAAGCCGCGATCTCTAAAAATAGCGTGCTCGGGTTTTTGACGCTCGGGTTTTTAAACGGGTTACTGCCGTGCGGTGTGGTTTATTATTTTTTAGCTTTAGCCGTAGCTAGCGGTAGCGGGGCAAAGGGCGCAGCCATCGCCGCGACTTTTGGCGCGGTTAGCTTTTTTGCGATGAGTTTTTACGCGCTGGTTTTAAAAGCCGCGAGCGAAAAATTTAAAAAACACGCGCTAAATTTAAGCGGCGCGGCGATAATAATTTACGGAATTTATCTATCTTTTATAGGATTTACGGCGAGCAATGGATAACATCAAAGAAAGATTCAGGCAGTATCAAGAGGCTATCGAGACCAGTAACATCGTCTCAAAGACCGACACTAACGGCACTATTACCTTCGTAAACGATGAGTTTTGCAAGATGTCGGGCTTTGCGCGCGAGGAGCTAATCGGCGCAAATCACAACATCGTGCGCCATCCCGAGGTGCCAAAGGAGGTTTTTGCGCGGCTTTGGGATACGATTTTGGCTAAAAAAGTGCACAAAGGCACGATAAGAAACCGTACCAAAGACGGCCGCGACGTCTATCTAAACACGACTATCATCCCGATTTTGGATTTAAGCGGGCAGATCGAGGAGTTTCTTGCGATTAGATACGACGTGACGGACGTGATAAATCTCAACAACGAGCTTGAAAAGACGAAAAAAGAGCTGTTAAATTTAAACGAAAATCTCGAAAACAGGGTCGCCGAGCAGACGGCGGAGCTCGTAAATTTAAACCAAAATCTAGAAAATTTGGTAAAAGCCGAGATCAAGAAAAACGAGGAAAAGACCAAAATGCTCTTTTTGCAGTCGCGTCTAGCCTCGATGGGCGAGATGATCGCAAACATCGCTCACCAGTGGCGCCAGCCGCTAAACGAGCTTAGTATCACGCTTTTTAAGCTAAAAGAGAGCGTGAAGTCAAACGAGAAATTTGAAGCCGGCTACGAGCATGCAAAACGCGTGATAAAGGGCATGTCGCAGACGATAGAGGATTTTAGAAACTTTTTTAGCGTCGAGCGTGAGAGGGAGCTTTTCTTTCCTTCGGCTGCGGTAGAAAACGCGCTAAAGATGGTGCAAGGAACCTACGAAAAAGAGGGCATAGACGTAAATTTGGAGCTAAAAAGCGAAGGTCAAATTTACGGCTTTGAGTCGCAGCTTTGTCAGGCCGTGATTATCCTACTTTCTAACGCCAAAGATGCGCTGACAAATAAAAAAGACGATAAAAAAGTAACGCTAACGTTAGAAACAAAGGATAAATTTGCTATCATAAGAGTAACGGATAACGCTGGCGGTATAAAAGACGAGATAATGGACAAGATTTTTGAGCCGTATTTTACCACGAAGCACCCGAGTGCGGGTACTGGGATCGGTCTATATATGCTAAAAAGCATAGCTAAAAATCACGGTGGAAGCGCCGGCGCTAAAAACGTAAAATTTGGAGCGGAATTTGAGATAAAGCTGCCGCTAAAGGATGAAAAATGAAAAAATTTAAAGAGCTAACGCTACTGCTAGTCGAGGACGAGGATGGCATAAGGGAGTCGATGCAAGAGGTTTTTGGCGGCGTATTTCAAAAGGTCATCTCGGCCTCAAACGGCGACGAAGGTCTTAAGAAATTTAAAAAATTTAGCCCCGACATCGTGATAGCCGATATTATGATGCCTATCATGGACGGGCTTGAGATGTCAAGGCAGATAAAAGAGTTCTCAAAAAACACTCCCGTGGTGATCCTAAGCGCGTATAGCGAAAAGGAAAAACTACTAAAAGCTATCGACGTAGGCATCGATAAATACGTCATCAAGCCTATCGATATGGACGAGCTTTTCGTCGTGCTGGAGCAGATCGTAAAAACCAAAATCATAGGCGCCGATATCATCGAGATTTCGGGCGGATATTCGTTTAATCAAACCAAAAAAGTGCTCGTAAAAAACGGCGTCGAGATCGCGCTAACCAAAAAAGAGCTGGCCTTTATCTCGCTTTTAGTTAAACGTATCGGCACGCTCGTTCTAACCGAAGAGATCAGAAACGTGGTGTGGTTTGGTGAAAAGGTAAACGATCCGGCCGTTAGGACATTTATCAAGCGAATACGCGATAAAGTGGGCGCCGGACTCATCAAAAACTCGCCCGGCCTAGGCTATAAAATAGAACTAAAAAAGTAAAATTTAAAGTAGCGTAAATTTAAAACGATTAAGCGATTTTGCGCTTAAATTTTAGTAAAATAACATTTTCGTAATAAAATAAACAAAGGAGGATATCGATGCGACTAGACAGGGCGCTAAGCTACGACTATACGGTCGCCAAGTATTTTATGTTCGCGACGATACTGTTTGGGATAGTCGGCATGGGTATAGGCGTGCTGATAGCCTTTCAGATGGCATATCCCGATCTAAACTATCTCGCGGGCGAATACGGCACCTTTAGCCGCCTAAGACCGCTACACACGGCCGGAGTGATATTCGGATTTATGCTCTCTGGCGTATTTGCGACGTGGTACTACATCGGACAAAGGGTTTTAAAGGTCTCGATGAGCGAGTCGCCGTTTTTGATGACGGTTGGCAAGCTGCACTTTTGGATATATATGCTGGTTATGGCAGGCGGCGTATTTAGCCTACTTGCCGGCGTTAGCACGTCAAAAGAGTACGCCGAGCTAGAGTGGCCGCTAGATATCGGCGTGGTCGTGCTTTGGGTGCTTTGGGGCGTTAGTATATTTGGTCTTATCGGTATCCGCCGCGAGAGAACGCTTTATATCTCGGTTTGGTATTTTATCGCGACGTTTTTAGGTATCGCGATGCTTTATTTGTTTAACAACATGGCCGTACCGACCAAGCTGGTTTCTGGCTACGGCAACTGGTGGCACTCGGTCTCGATGTACGCCGGAGCCAACGACGCGCTAGTGCAGTGGTGGTACGGGCATAACGCCGTGGCGTTCGTGTTTACCGTGCCGATAATCGCTCAAATTTACTACTTCCTCCCTAAAGAGAGCGGTCAGCCGATATTTTCCTACAAGCTTTCTATTTTCTCGTTTTGGAGCCTCATGTTCCTTTACCTTTGGGCGGGCGGACACCATCTGATCTACTCTGCGGTGCCTGATTGGATGCAGACGATGGGCTCGGTGTTTTCAGTGGTTTTGATACTGCCGTCTTGGGGGTCTGCGATAAATATGCTTCTAACGATGCGCGGCGAGTGGCAGCAGCTTAGAGAAAATCCTCTTATCAAATTTATGATTTTAGGCTCGACGTTTTATATGTTTTCGACTCTTGAGGGGCCGATTTTAGCGATCAAGTCAGTAAACGCCCTCGCGCACTTTACCGACTGGGTGCCGGGTCACGTGCACGACGGTACGCTAGGCTGGGTCGGCTTTATGACGATGGCAGCGCTTTATCACATGACGCCGCGCGTATTTAAACGCGAAATTTACTCAAAATCCTTGATGGAAATTCAGTTTTGGATACAGACTATCGGCATAGTGCTTTATTTTTCATCGATGTGGATCGCGGGCATCACACAGGGTATGATGTGGCGCGCAACCGACGAATACGGAAATTTGGCCTATTCGTTTATCGATACGGTGATAAACATAGTGCCGTATTACTGGATCAGAGCCGTGGGCGGACTGCTATATCTGCTCGGATTTTTTATCTTTGTTTATAATATCTACAAGAGTTTTGGCGCCAAAGCGCTCGAAAAAGAGCCGTTAAGCGCGAGTCCTGCGGGCGTAAAGGAGGTTGCTAATGTTTAGTTGGTTAGAAAAAAATCCCTTCTTTTTCGCGGTTATGGTTTTTATATTTATCGCCTATGCGGGCGTGATCGAGATACTGCCTGATTTTGCCAACAGGGCTAGGCCGCTAGAGGGAACCAAGCCGCCGACGGTTTTACAGCTTGCTGGCAAACACGTATATATGAAAGATAGCTGTAACGCCTGCCATACGCAGCAAATTCGTCCTTTTAAGGCAGAGACCGACAGATACGGCATGTATTCGCTTAGCGGCGAGTATGCGTTTGACCGTCCGCATCTTTGGGGATCAAAGAGAACCGGCCCCGACCTTTGGCGCGTGGGTAACTACCGCACTACCGACTGGCACGAAAATCACATGAAAGAGCCGACCTCTGTGGTGCCGGGCTCTATAATGCCTGCTTATAAGCATCACTTTAGCAATAACGCCGACATCGAGACGGCATACGGCGAAGCGGTAACGACGAAAAAGGTATTTGGCGTACCGTACGACGTAGAGGGCATGCCAAAACTCGGCACCTACGAGGAAACGCAAGCGGCCGCCAAAGAAGAAGCCGCCGCTATAGTTGAAGAGATGAAGGATGAAGAGGTTAAAAAGGCCTTCGAGCGCGGAGAGATCCGCGAGATAGTGGCGCTCATCGCCTATCTAAATAGCTTAAAATAGGCAAATTTATGGACGCGCAAACTCTAAGAGAGCTCCAAGGATACGGAGCTTTTATCTTTCTAGCCGTGTGCGCCGCTCTTCTTTACGGATACTATTTTCATCTTTATAGATCCGAAAAGAGCGGCAGGCGAGACTACGAAAGATACTCCGATCTTGCCCTAAAAGACGGCATAGACGAGGAAATTTTAGAGTCTGCGTCCATAGAGCAAAACGCTAAAAAGGAAAAATAATGCAATGGTTTAATTTAGAAGATAACGTAAATTTACTGGGGCTTATCGGAGCTATTGCCATCGTTTTAGCCACGGTTTTCGTCGTAAGCCGCTTGGTCGGGCAGATGAAGGTAGCAAAACCGGATGCCGAGCTTAGCGAGCATAGTTGGGACGGCATAGGCGAGTACAAAAATCCCGTACCGCTGGGCTGGGCGATAGTTTATGCGATATGCATCGTCTGGGCCTTGTGGTATATGATCGCCGGCTATCCGGTAAACTCCTACTCGCAAATCGGCGAATACAACGAAGAAGTCGCCGCCGCAAACGCTAAATTTGAAAAGAGTTTCGCAAATCCAGACGCCAAGACGCTTCACGCGATGGGCGAGAGCGTGTTTTTGGTGCAGTGTTCCTCCTGCCACGGCATAACCGGCGACGGTATAAACGGCAAGGCCGCAGACCTTTCCAAATGGGGTAGCGAAGAGGGGATATATGATACGATAATGAACGGCTCAAAAGGCCTAGAGTATCCGATGGGCGAGATGCCTGCGGGTATGGCCGACGAAGAGGGTGCAAAGGCGATCGCGGCCTACATCGCTAAGGAAATTTCCGGTATAAAAAAGACTAAAAACGAAAATTTGGTAGCTAGTGGCAAGGAGCTTTTTGCGACCTGCGCGGCGTGCCACGGCGAGGACGGCAAAGGCATGGAGGGCAACTCTCCTGATCTATCTAAATACGGCACGGCGTCCTTTGTTGAGGATGTATTACAACGCGGTAAAAAGGGCGCTATCGGTACGATGCCTAAATTTAGCGACGGCAGATTAAACGCTTTACAGCAAAAAGCCGTCGGCGAGTACATCATCTCGCTTTCTAAAGGAGAATAAATGGAAAACACGAATCGAAATGTTTTTGGCCTACACGGCGTGACGGGGCTACTCATCGCGACCGGGCTACTACTAGCGATCCTAGCGGCGCTCACGTACTACGCGATCAAGCTGCAGCAAGAAGTTGCGCAAAAGCCTTACTCGCTAAACGCCTCCGAGCTAAAGATGAAAAGCGCGGATAACGCCAAACAAGTGCGCGTAAAGGAGTAAATATGCAAGCGATTTTGGAGAAATTTATCGTCGCGGGACTCATTGCGGCGGCGGCATTTACGGCGTGGGCGGTGCTAACGCCAAATCACCTTTTTGTCGGATGAAATTTGATAAACCAAGAGGCGCAAACTCGGCCGCCTCTTTTCAAATTTTACGCCTAAATTTGGTCGGCGCGCCTTGCTTGTTGCGCGAAAAAGTGCGACTAGGCCGATGAAGCTTATAAATTCTACTCGCTCAAATTTGACTGCGCTCGCTTTTTTGCGAGGCGTTAAATTTACAATGAACTTTCTAAATTTAAATTTGAGCCCACTTTGCCGCTTTTCTGCGCTCAAATTTGCAAATTTGACCCGCGCATTTTTTATTTTTTTGCTTTTTATTTTTTGCGGCGCAGCGACTCTGCATGGCTCAAATTTGCCTCGCGAGATAGTCTTGGTAAATCAAAACATCTTAAGCCCGGCCGTAAGCGAGAAAATCGCGGTTTTAGGCCAGGAGTTAGCGAGTAAAAGCGGCGTGTTTGCAGGGGTCGCGGTTTATGAGAGCTTAGAGGGCAAAACGCTAAAAGAAGCCGCCACTCAGTTAAATTTAACTCCGCCTTACGCGCTTTTGATGCTTGCTAAAACGGAGCATAAGGTGGAAATTTTTGCCGACCCGCAGACGCTTAAGCTTTTTGATAAAGAGAAAATTTTAAGCCCATATCCAAGCTCAGGCTCGATTTTACCGATACTAGCGTCTAAAAACGGCAAAGATATCTTTAACGCCGCCCTTTTAAACGGCTACGCCGATCTTGCCGAGCAGATCGCCACAAGCAAAGGCGTGAGCCTGCAAAACACGGTCGGTAGCCAAAACCGCCGAACGCTTGATGTGTTTAGGATTTTTATCTACGGCTCTATCGCTCTGGTTATTTGCGCCGCCGCATTTAGAAAATTTAGGAGGAAAAATGGCTAAAAACTACTGGCCTCACGCTATCGTCGGCTCGCTTATTTTGATAGTCGCCTCCTGCGTAGCGACCATTATTCTGGCCGTCAAAAACCCCGTGGAGATGGACGGTTTTTACTTTGAGCGCTACCAAAACGTCGATGAAAATATAAACGAGATCGAGGCTAGCCAGCGCAGGTTTGACGCCAAGTACGCTCTTAAATTTGAGCCCGAATTTGACGGACTAAACGGATATTTTAAGATCGCCGTCGCGCCTAAAAACGGCTCGCAAACTCCAAATTTCACACACGAGATTTTACTAACCAGGCCCGCGACGAATGAGCAAAATCAAAATTTAAACGCCAAATTTGACGGGCAAATTTTAAAAACCGCGCCCGTGACGCTCCCAAAAAAAGGCAGATGGCAAATTTTGCTAAAAATTTCCGACGCAAACGACACCGGCTTTTATAAATTTAACTTCGAAGCGCGCTAGTTTTCTTTGATTTTCAGCCGCTCTGGGCTATCATTTCGCCAAAAAACAAAGAGCTTCTATGCAAAATTTAGACAAACTTTACATCTTTACCAACTCGCGAAAAATCCGCGAATTTAACGCGAAATTTCAAAACGAACTCGTGCCAAAAGCCATGACGATAGCGCAGTTTGAGCAAAAGGCCGTGCTGGTGCCGGGGCGCTTTGAGGCGGACGAGGCGTACGCGCTGGTGCTGATGCAGCGAGCCTGCGCTAGCGTGAGAGAGGCCTCCGAGAGGCTGCGTATCCCGTCAGAGTTTTTCGCGTTTTTAAAAAATAACGACTATCTTTTTAGCTTTTTTAAAGAGCTCGCCATCAGCAAAAAGAGCGTGGCGGATCTGAAATTTAGCGACATTTACGCCGATTACGAGGAGCATCTGGGTATCCTTGAGGCGGTGCTTGCGCGATATAAGGAGCTGCTCGCGGCCGAAAATCTATACGACGGTATCGTGCTGCCTGAAATTTACGAGCTAAACAGCGGATTTGTCAAAGAATTTCGCGAGATTTATCTTGAAGTAGACGGCTTTTTGAGCGAATTTGAGTGGGAGCTGTTTGGCGAGATCGCAAAGCTAACGACGCTAAAAATCATCTTTCAAACCAGTAAATTTAACAAAAAACTGATCTCAAAACTGGCTGAAATTTCTGGCATTGAGGCGAGCGAGTTTGGCCTATACGGCGAATTTGAGCTAAATTTGAGCACGCGCGAGTTAAAAAAAACGGGCGTCGTGCGCAAAAATCCGCTCGTTTTAAAAAGGAGCTTTAGCGCTAGGAGTTTGCAGGCGGCTTACGCGATGGCAAAGGCTAGCGAGTTTGTGGCTGAGGGCATCAAGCCCGAAAACATCGCCGTTATCTTGCCCGACGAGAGTTTTGCCGAGATCTTGCGCCTGCACGACCGCGGCAAGATGTTTAACTTCGCGATGGGGGAGAGCTTTACCCGCACGCGGTTTTTTCAAATTTTAAAGTGCTTAGTAACCTCTATAAACGACAAAATCCGCGTAAATTTGAGCGAGGATAACTATAAAAATTTCAACGAATTCGAGTTTAATCTCCATGAATTTGTCGTCTCCTCCGAGCTATTTGCTAAATTTAAAAACGGTTTTGAGGCGCCTTGCTCGTTTGAGGATTTTAGGGCGCTGATGGAGGAGATTTTGGCGCTTGAGAGCGACCACGCCGCCGCGCAAAAAGCGCGAGAGGAGCTATTTTACGCGCAGAGTTTGGCGCGGTATTTTAGCTTTACGCTGCGTCAAATTTGCGAGATATTTTTGATAAAGCTAGCCAGGCTTAGGCTTGATCACGTAGGCGGCGGCAAGATCGGCGTAATGGGAGTTTTGGAGAGTCGCGGACTAAAATTTGAGGGCGTCATAGTGCTTGATTTTAACGACGATTTAGTGCCAAAGCGCAGCGTAAACGAGATGTTTTTGAGCTCGCGCGTGCGCCAAAAAGCGGGCCTCATCGGCTACGTAGACCGTGAAAATTTGCAGAGATTTTACTACGAGAGCCTAATCGGCGGCGCAAAAAAAGCGGCGATATGCTACGCGGCAAACGAGGAGAAAATCGCGTCGAGATTTCTTGGCGAATTTAACGCCGTGGAGGACGCGAGATACGGCGATGAGAGCTATGCGGCGCTGTTTAACGGCGATTTTGCGGACGAGCAAAAATTTGAGGCCGAGATGAACCCGTATCTTGACGAAAAGAACGAGACTAAACCTAAACAAGCAAAAACCGCCAAAGAGCGGAGTTTGTTTGAATTTGACGCGCAGGGCGAGCTAGATTCTGGCGCAAATTTAGTCGGTAAAATTGACGAAAACGCTACGCAAAACAAAACGCCGAGCCAAAATCCGCGAGCGCTAAATTTAATAAAATTTACGCGAAAAGCACCCGCAAAGCCTAAAATTTTCGAGCAAGACATCATCGTCAAGCACGATTTTTTCGCCATCCCGCTCTCTTTTAGCAGGCTAAATACCTATTTGCAGTGCCCACGGCGGTATTATTACAGATATATTTTGAACGTAAAGCCGCCCGTGATGCCGCAAACCGCGTCCGCGGCGGACTTCGGTAACTCGCTACATAGGGCGCTTTTTGAGTATTACTCTAAATTTGAGAGGTTTGACCTCGCTAAATTTGAAACGGTGCTAAGAGAGCTAAACACTCCGCCGTTAGAGCGCGAGATAACGATGATAAAGATGGAAAAATTTAAGGCCGTAGAGGACGCGAGATATGAGGCGGGATGGCGCGTGCATGGGCTTGAAAAAGAGCTTGATAGCGTGTTTGCAGGCGTGCGCATAACGGGCAAAATCGACCGCATAGATGGGCGCGGCGATGAGCTGGCGGTTATTGATTACAAAAGCGGAAAATTTGATGCTAAATCCTTGCAACTGCCCTTTTACGAAGCGCTCGTGGGTAGGCCTTGCGAGGGGTACTTTTACGATCTTAAAGATAACATGAACTTGGTAGCTGGCGAGGCTAGCACGGAGGCGCTTGCAGAGGCGATCGAACAGCTAAAATCCATCAATAATACGCCGATAAATTTCGGGGAGGCCAAGGGTGCGATGAGCGAATACGAAGACTATAAAATTTTAGTAAAAGGCGAGCTATGAAGCCGTTTTTGGCCCTCGAGGCGAGTGCGGGCAGCGGCAAGACCTTTGCGCTTAGCGTGCGTTTTATCGCGATTTTGCTATCAGGTGCCGACGCGCGCGAGATCACGGCGCTGACCTTCACCAAAAAGGCCGCTAATGAGATGAAAGAGCGCATCGTACAGACCTTTTTGCGGCTCGAGGAAAAGGGCGCGGAGCTAGCCGAGCTGGAGCAAATTTTGGGCGCGGGCAGGGATAAGATTTTAGCCATGCGCGATGCTCGGACGACACATTTTTTAGAAAGCGATCTAAAAATCGGCACGTTTGACTCGTTTTTCGTCGGCATCTTGCGCAGCTTTTGCTTAAATTTGGGGCTAAGCGCGGATTTTGAAGTGAGCGAAAATTTAAACGAGCTACAGCGGGGCGAGTTTGTCGCGAGCGTGAGCAAGGATATGCGGCTGTTAAAGGCGCTTGCAAATTTGATAGCGACGGCCGAGCGCAGTCAGAGTAGCTTTTTTGAGAGTTTGGAGATGTTTTACGAAAATTTCGGCGAGCTAAAAAGCAGCGAAAATGCGGTCTTTCCAAACGAAAGCGGCGTAGAAGAAGCGCTAAAAAATATGCGCGAATACGTCCTGGCTAGAGGCGGCGGCAAAGACGCGCAAAATGCCGTAAAAGAGGGAACTCCTGGCGAAATTTTAGCTCGCTCTTTTATGTCGCGCGCGAGTCTTGATTATCGCACGTTTTCTAAAATTTATACACCCGAGCTCGACGAGATGTTTTTTACGCTAAAAGCGCGGCTAAAACGCTACTTTGACGAGCTTGAAGAGTATAAAATCGCCGAGCTCGCTAGATTTTTAAAAATCTATAAAGAGTGCAAAATCTCGCTAAACAAAAGACTAAATTCGCTTGCATTTAGCGACGTGACGCGCCTGGTTTACGAGCTTTTGCGAGGTGGCGAGACGGATGCGCAGATGCTTTATTTTAGGCTCGACGGGCGCATAAATCACCTGCTCATCGACGAGTTTCAAGACACCAACGTCGCGCAGTACGAGATAATGCGTCCGCTCATCGAAGAAATCGTCGCCGGATGCGGACAAAACGGGCTTGGCAGCTTTTTTTACGTAGGCGACGTAAAGCAGAGTATTTATCGTTTTCGCGGCGGCAAAAAGGAGCTTTTCGGCAAACTGATGCGAGATTTCCCGCAGATCAAAGCGCAAAATTTGGAGGTAAATTACCGTAGTAAAAAGGCGCTGGTTAGATTTACGAACGCCGTATTTGCGGGCAAGATCGAAAATTTTAAACCGCAAAGAACGCCCCAAAAAGATAGCGAGCGAGTAAATTTGGTAGGGCAGATGCCGTATTTTGAGGCGGAGGCGGACGATCTTGGATTCGTGCGAGTAAGCAGCGGCGATGACGTAGCGGCAGAAGCGGCGCAGCAGGTTAAATTTCTGCTTGAAAAAGGAGTCTGTGAAGACGATATCACCGTGCTTTGCTGGAAAAACGACGATATAAATAAAATCGCAAATTTACTTGAAGAAGCGGGTGTAAAAAGCGTGAGCGAGGGCGTGATGCCGCTGCTAGCTAGCAAAAATGCGCGCGCAGTAGTGGAGTACGCTAAATTTTGCCTATTTGGTGAGCGAATTTACAAGCTAAATACCGAAGCGATCCTTGACGTAAACGCCGTAAAACTAAGCGTAAATCCGCAAAAATCGGCGCTTGAGAGCCTGCACTATCTAGCGGGCAAGCTTGGCGCAGATATGAGCGACGCGGACGTTTTGCGGCTGCTTGAACTGGCGCAGCCGTACTCAAATTTGACCGAGTTTATCTATAATCTTGATAGATTTGAAGCAAAAGCGAGCGCAAAAAGCGGCGAGGGCGTAAAAATCATGACCGTGCATAAATCAAAGGGACTGGAGTTTGAAAACGTTATCGTGTGCGATAAAATGGGCGCTGGACGGTACGATGGATCAAATTTCATCGCGGAATACGACGCCGACGAGGGCTCCTGGCAGGTGCGCCACAACGTCAAAAAGCAGTGCATCGACGAGGAGTTTGCTCAGCTAAAAGAAAAGGCGGCGCGGCTCGAGCGTGAAGAGGATATGAACAAGCTCTACGTCGCGCTAACGCGGGCGATCAGTGGGCTAATCATCGTAAAAAAAACGGGCGCGAACGGCAGAAACCCGAGCTTTTTTACGGCGTATGAGAGTAGTGGCGAGGTTGTCGAGTATCTTGATTTGGTTGATTTTAGCTTTGGCGAGCCTACGCCTAGCAAGGCGCGAAATTTGACGTCGGCAGGCAAATTTGAGCCTATAGAGCTAGCTCAAATTTCAAAGCAAATCGTAGATGAAACGCCCAAAACCGAGGGTAAAAATCAAAAGGCGATTTATTTTGGCTTGGCGCTACACTATCTGCTCGAGATGGCAGAAAAATTCGACGAGAGTTCGCTACAAACGGCGCAAATTTCGATGCGAAATGCGTTTCATAAATTTTTAGACGAGGGTGAGTTGGATGAAATTTACGTACGCGGGCTAAATTTGATAAACGAGCCTAAATTTAAGCAAATGACGCAGGGAAAGCGTGCGTTTAAAGAACAGCCCTTGCGATATGAGGGTGCGTTAAAACAGCTTGACTTGCTCTGCTTGGACGAAACCCAAATCTGCGTGATCGACTATAAAACGAGCGATAAAAATATAGATAAAAATATCGCGCAAGTGGCGGAATACAAAAAAATATTGGCTCAAATTTATCCGAATTTGAACGTAAAGGCGGCGATATTTTATGCTTTACGGGATGAAATTCAAAGCATTGATATTTAAATATAGCTTAAATTAAGCTATTTGTAAGGTGCATTTGAATACAATCACGACTTAAAATTATCTAAAGGGTAAGAAATGACGAAAATAACAAAACCAAACGAAGTGGAGCGCGAGTGGATCGTGCTTGACGCGGCAGGCAAGCGTTTTGGTAGATTGCTAACCGAGGCGGCTACGTTGCTTCGCGGTAAGCATAAGCCAAATTTCACTCCGAATATCGATTGCGGCGATTACGTTATCATAATCAACGCTTCTAAAGCCGAATTTACGGGCAACAATAAAGCCGAGCAAAAGCTTTATCACCGCCATTCAGGATATTTCGGTAGCACTAAAAGCGAGAAATTCGGCGAGCTTTTGGCTGATAAGCCGGAAAAACTGTTCAAGCTAGCCGTTCGCGGAATGCTTCCAAAAACAAAACTCGGCAGAGAGATGATAAAAAAACTAAAAGTTTACGCCGGCAGCGAGCATCCGCACACGGCTCAAATAGCTAAAAAAGAAGGAAAATAATCATGGCGAAAGTTTATGCAACCGGTAAAAGAAAAACTGCCGTAGCAAAAGTCTGGCTAAAACCGGGCAGTGGTAAAATTTTAGTAAACGGACTTGATCTAAACACTTGGCTCGGCGGACACGAGGCTATCAAGCTAAAAGTAGTTCAACCTCTACTTTTAACAAAACAAGAGGGTTCTGTAGACGTAACTGCAACGACTCTAGGCGGCGGATATTCTGCTCAGGCTGAAGCGCTAAGACACGGTATTTCACGAGCACTAGCTCTATTTGATACCGACTTTAGAGCAACTCTAAAACCAAAAGGCCTACTAACTCGTGACTCACGCGTCGTCGAGCGTAAGAAATTCGGTAGAAGAAAAGCTAGAAGAAGCCCGCAATTCTCTAAACGCTAATAATTTTGAGAGCGGTGCGAATTTGAGGTGCATTGATATTTATGATTATTTAATTATATTTTTTATAAATATCAAATGTTAAAACGAAATTTATAATTTTTGTGATATTATTAAAAAATACATTTCACCATGAAAGGATTTTCTATGAGAAAGATTGCTATTGCTTTAGTTGCTGCTACAGCTCTTTTTGCTGCTGATTCAGCTTACAAATATGAATTAACTCCAACTATCGGTGGAGTTCACCCTGAGGGAAATCTAGGAGTTAATGAACAGTCTGCTATCGGTTTAAGAATAGGAAGAAACCTTGAGAATTTTTTCCTAGATCATGTTGAGCTTGGTGTTAGTCATACTAATAAAATAAGAGAGTATGGCGTAGACGGAAAGGCTACTAGATATTTCGTTAATGCTATTAAAGATTTCGGCCTAACTGAAAAACTATCTCTTTATGGCTTGCTTGGTGCAGGTTATGAGGATGTCTCAAAAAAATTCGTCAAAAACGATGACGGCGGCTTTGGTCAATACGGCCTTGGTTTGAGATATCAAATTACCGATAACTTTGCTCTACGCGCTGAAGCGGTAGATGCTATTAAATTTGAGCATGCGGATCACAACCTATTCTATACGCTAGGTTTTGCAGTCGGCTTTGGTGCTAAAAATGCTCCTGTAGTAGCTGAAGTGGTTGAGGTTAAAGAGCAAGCCGTCGTAGTGCTTGACGACGATAACGACGGCGTTTTAAACGATGTTGATCAATGCCCAAATACACCGGCTGGGGTAGTAGTTGACGAGACCGGTTGCGAGAAAGTTATCGTTCTCAGAGATATCGGCGTAAATTTTGCATTCGATAGCTACAAAGTAACTCCAAAATATCTTGAGGAGATCAAGAAAGTAGCTAACTTTATGGGTGAAAATCCAGGCTACCGCGTAGTTCTAAGCGGACATACAGACAGTATTGGTGCTGAGGCTTACAATCAAAAACTATCTGAAAAAAGAGCAAACGCAGTTGCTAAAGCTCTTGAAGAGCTTGGCGTAAGCGCAGACAAGATCACTACTGTAGGATACGGCGAGCTTAAACCTGTTGCTTCAAATAAAACAAAAGAAGGACGCGCTGAGAACAGACGCGTTGAAGCTAGATTTAACAAATAATTAGTCTATCTTAGTAGAATGGACGAGATTAAATTTGAACTTATTTGGTCGTTAATCTCGTCCTACTCCTTAAAAATCTTAGGCTCTATCGCCATCTTGCTTATAGGCAAATGGTTAGTAGCTAAAATCTCAAATCTTATATCAAAATTAGTAATATCTTCCAGACTTGACGAAACTCTTTCAAATTTCCTTTTAAATATCATCAAAACGCTTCTTATGGCTTTTGTGATAATAGCCGCGATCGCAAATTTAGGTGTCGAGACGTCTATGTTTGTCGCTGCGCTTGGCGCTGTCGGTCTTGCTATCGGTATGGCGTTTAAGGATACTTTTTCAAACATCGGCGCAGGATTTTTGATAATATTTTTTAGGCCGTTTAAGCTCAAAGACCACATCGAAGTCGCAGGCGTACAAGGCGCAGTCAAAGAGATCAATATATTCAGTACTGTTTTACGCACGACCGATCATAAAACCATTATCATCCCAAACGGACGCATCATAAGTGGCAATATAATCAACTTCTCAAAAGAGGGCACTAGACGCGTCGAGCTCGTGTTTTGCATAGATTATAAAGACGATCTAAAGCTTGCAAAAGAGATTATTTTAAGTCTGGCTGCCGAAAATAAAAAGATCTTAAAAGAGCCAAAGCCGTTTGTCGGCGTCGGAAGCCTGGGCGAAAATAGCGTAAATTTGACCGCTAGATTTTGGTGTGCGAGCGATGATTTTTCCGACGTGCAGTTTGCTATGCTAGAGAGCGTTAAGCTTGCATTCGACGCCCAAGGCATCTCTATACCATCGCCGCAGCTTAGCATCCGCTATCAGGATAAAAGGCAAGACGAGCAAATTTGATTTACCGGTTCGCACGGTTTTTCTTGGTTCTTTGGCTTCTTTTATGTGGTATGTTGTAGATTGGTTTTATGCTCGTATCCTATTTGGTCCGTAAGGCAAATAGATTAAATTTGATCCAAAATCAATACAGTACAAGCACTTTAAAAATGTACAAATTTTGACGTATTCCTTATCTGCCGTATTGCAAAAATTAAATTTTACCGCTTTCGTCAAATTTAAAATCTAATTTATATTTTAAAGTCAAATTTGACAGCATAAACATTTTAACAAATCCTTAATTTCGGCGTCTTAGAGTGTAGTCGCATAAAATTTAGTCCAAAGCCAAAAAGCATAAATTTAAAAATCAAAATTTACAAAGGCTATCTTAAGGCAAATTTTAAAATACAAAAAGTAAAATCAAAGTTTATTAAAACGTAAATTCGGCTTGAAAATGCCGCCAAATTTGCAACATCAAAATAAAAAATGAAAGAAGTAAAATGAAAAAAACCATACTTTTTGACCTCGACGGTACACTCATCGACTCGACGCCTGCGATCCTTGACGGATTTGGCGCGGCGTTTCATGCTCACGGTGAGCCTGCTCCAAAGCCTGAGGCGGTCAAGGCTCTAGTCGGTCATCCGCTTGATTTTATGTTTGCCGGACTTGGCGCGCCGACGCAGCTAGTGCCTGATTATATCGCAGCATACAAGGCACGATACGAGCAGATTTTTTTGGAGCAAACATCTCTGCTTGAGGGTGCGGCGGGTGCGTTGGCACTTGCTAGCGAGGTCGCGGACGTGGGCGTCGTAACGACGAAAACGTCGAAATTTTCAGTCATTTTACTTGAGCACTTGGGCGTCATGAGATTTATCAAAATCGTGATCGGCAGAGACGACGTAGTAAATCCAAAACCAGACCCCGAGCCCATAAATACGGCTCTTGAGCGCCTAGGCAAAACGAGCGCGCAAGATAAGGCGAGCGCCTTTATGGTCGGCGATACGATGATGGATCTGGAGTCGGCAAAGCGTGCTGGTATCGCTGGCGTCGGGCTAGTTTGCGGCTACGGCAAGGAGGCTGACTTGCGCGAGCATTCAAATTTGATCTTTCAAAACGCATTTGAAGCGGTTAAATTTATAGCCGGCAGATGACTTGCCTGCTACCGTGCCAGTTAAATTTAGCAACCAAAGCACATATTTAGGTTACTAAACTACTGTTTTTTTGGTATTTCGCTGCGGTTAAAATTTGGCCGCTCGCGGGATAAAATTAAGCCAAATTTGCCGCAGACTCACAAGCAAAAGGGCAAGTTTGACTTAACTATGTGCGCCCTTTTTTAAGTGCTCAAACGTATCGATTATATCAAGATAAACGCCGTCGAAACCCGCGTCAAGAATCTTTTTTTGATACAATCCGTCGTTTCCCGTAATTATTTTTTGCCAATCCACATCCCGATATTTAACGACGTAATTTCCCTTCCAGTGTGGGTTTTTCTCTGCTAGCCAGCTGGGCTTGCCTGTTTTCCAGGCGCCATTCCAATAATACCGGTAATCCTCCTCCCTATGCTCATATAGTAGATCACGAGCCGCTTCCCGCCGTTGCGTTTTGTTTTGAGCTCCCTTACTTCGGACTCGGCGTAGGCTTTTACGAAGTGAAACAAATCCATATCGTAATCCGTATTTTTGAGCGCAACGATAAGCTGCCGTTTTGTAGAAATTTTTTGCTGTTAATCAGATACAAAAAGTTTTCGGCGTCTGCAACCGTGTTTATATCTTTGAAGTTTGCGTTATATTGGGCGTTTGGATACTTTAGAGTGGCGGCCAGGTTGCGTTTATCGGCTGCAAAAGAAAGAAAACCGTTTTCTTTGCTGCGCCGATACGAGGCGTCTACGTCGCTCGCGGCTAAACAATAATCGGTAACGAGCACCCGCACGCCGTTTTGCGCGTAGAGGAGGCCATGTATTCCTTACGTCGGCGGGAGTAGGCTCATCGTCATATGAGAGTATCCGTAAAACAGCGACTCGGCACCCACAGCTGAGATCGCGCCTAGGTAGTCCTGCTGCAGCTCGCCGCTAGCCGAGCCGTTATTGGTAGTGAGCTCAAGCCCGTTTTGCGGGATGACGATAAAGTTTTTATCAAATTTTTGCCGTATTGCGAGATGGTGATGACGAAGCGGCGCATATCCTAGCGGTAGTCTGTCGCGGGTTTTGCTTCGCCTGCATGATTTTTATTCGTGCTATTTTCAATCGCTGCAGCGCAAAGGCATAAGACGAAAAACGCGGCTAGCGGATAAAATTTACGCGTAGCTTCTTTGTTTTAAAATTTAGCGGCTAAATTTTAGCAAATTTATAAAAATCGGCCGTCAAATATTTTTTGATTGTAGCTCAAATTTGGGGCTTTGGATTATTAAATTTAATCATTTTTGAAAATGTAAAGCGGCGGATTAATGATAGATTTTGGAATTTAGCTCTATAATAAAAGATTTTTAAAAAACATAAGAAAATTTAAGGCGGAAAATGGCTAAAATAATGAAAACTATGGACGGAAACGAGGCTGCGGCGCACGCGGCTTATGCATTTACGGAGGTTGCGGGCATCTACCCGATCACTCCTAGCTCGCCGATGGCTGATTACACCGATATGTGGGCGGCTCAGGGCAAGAAAAATTTATTCGGCATGCCGGTTAAAGTCGTCGAAATGCAAAGCGAGGGCGGGGCTGCCGGCACCGTACACGGCTCGCTGCAAGTAGGCGCGCTAACTACGACATATACGGCTTCGCAAGGTCTTTTACTAAAAATCCCAAATATGTACAAGATCGCAGGACAACTATTACCCGGCGTCATCCACGTGAGCGCGCGCTCTATCGCGGCCCAGGCGCTTTCTATCTTTGGCGATCATCAGGATATCTATGCCTGTCGGCAAACGGGATTTGCGATGCTGGCAAGCGGCTCTGTGCAAGAGGTCATGGATATCGCCGGAGTCGCGCACCTAGCGGCGATCAAGGGTCGCGTGCCGTTTTTGCACTTTTTCGACGGATTTCGCACGAGCCACGAGATACAAAAGGTCGAGGTGCTTGACTACGCGCATTTTGATAGACTGCTAGACCGCGAGGCGCTGCAAAAATTTAGAGACGAGGCGCTAAGTCCCGAGAGTCCTAAAACTCGCGGTACGGCGCAAAATGATGATATTTACTTTCAGACTCGCGAGCTAGCTAATCGCTACTACGATGCGGTGCCTGATATCGTGGCCGAGTATCTAAAAGAAATTTCAAAAATCACGGGACGCGATTATAAACCGTTTAATTACTACGGCGATCCGCATGCTACGCGCGTCGTGGTCGCGATGGGCTCGGTCACGCAAACTCTAGAAGAGGTCGTCGATCACCTGCGCGCAAAGGGCGAAAAAGTAGGCGTGCTAAAGGTGCATCTATATCGTCCGTTTAGTCTAAAATACCTCTTTGACGTGATGCCTGAAACGGTAGAAAAGATCGCCGTGCTAGACCGCACAAAAGAGCCCGGAAGCCTCGGCGAGCCGCTATATCTGGACGTCAAGGCGGCGTTTTACGGACGCAAAAATCAGCCTGTGATCGTGGGCGGCCGCTACGGTCTAAGCTCAAAAGACGTCGATCCAGCGCAGATGCTAGCCGTCTTTGAAAATCTAAATTTGAGTGAGCCTAAAAACGGCTTTACCGTCGGTATCGAGGATGACGTGACATTTACATCGCTAAAAGTCGGCGAGAAAATTTCGCTAAGCGACGCAAGCGTAAAAGAGTGCCTATTTTACGGTCTTGGCGCGGACGGTACAGTAGGAGCGAATAAAAACTCTATCAAAATCATCGGCGATAAAACCGAGCTTTACGCACAGGCGTATTTTGCCTACGACAGCAAAAAATCAGGCGGCTACACTCGCTCGCACCTGCGTTTTGGCAAAAACCCGATTCGCTCGACCTACCTCGTCTCAAATCCGCACTTCGTAGCCTGCTCTGTCGCGGCGTATCTTGAAATTTACGACGTCATAGACGGCATCCGCGAGGGCGGGACGTTCCTGCTAAACTCGATCTGGGACGCCGAGCAGACGGTCGCTAAACTGCCAAATAAAGTAAAGAAAATTTTAGCCTCCAAAAAGGTAAATTTCTACATCATCAACGCCACCAAGCTAGCTCGCGAGATCGGGCTAAAAAACCGCACGAATACCATCATGCAGTCGGCGTTTTTTAAGCTTGCGGACATCATACCGTTTGCCGACGCGCAAAAATACATGAAAGAGTACGTGCACAAAGCCTACTCCAAAAAGGGCGAAGCGATCGTGGAGATGAACTACAAGGCTATCGATATGGGCGCGGACGGATTGGTTAAGGTCACGGTCGATCCTAGCTGGGCAAATTTGAGGGATGACGCGAGTGCGGAGGAAAAATACGTAGGCGACGAATTTATAGAAAAAATCGTTAAGCCTATCAACGCCGCAAGGGGCGATAGCTTGCCTGTTTCGGCGTTTGTCGGATACGAGGACGGACACTTTAAATCAGGCACCACGGCCTACGAAAAACGCGGTATCGGCGTGATGGTGCCAAAATGGATCGAGGGAAACTGCATCCAGTGCAACCAGTGCGCCTTCGTTTGCCCTCACGCTGTCATCAGGCCATTTCTAATCGATGAAAACGAGCTCGCCGCCGCACCGCAAACCGTGCAAGATCACGTCCTAGACGCTAAAGGCAAAGAGGTAAAAGGACTAAAATATAAAATCCAGGTGAGCCCGCTAGACTGCACCGGCTGCGAACTGTGCGCCCAGAACTGCCCGAGCAAGGAAAAATCGCTCGTCATGGTGCCGCTAGCCGAGGAGATGGAGCGGCACGAGCAGGAAAACGCCGATTATCTATTTAAAAAGGTTACGTATAAAGACGACCTGATGAGCAAAGATAGCGTCAAGGGCGTGGGTTTTGCGCAGCCGCTGTTTGAGTTTCACGGCGCCTGCCCCGGTTGCGGCGAGACGCCTTATATAGGGCTTGTAACAAGACTGTTCGGCGACCGCATGATAGTAGCAAACGCCACCGGATGTAGCTCGATTTACGGCGGTAGCGCGCCTTCGACGCCTTATACGACGAACAAAGATGGCAAGGGCGTAGCGTGGGCGAACTCGCTCTTTGAGGATAACGCGGAGTTTGGTATGGGTATGAATGTCGCGGTCGAGACCCTGCGCCACCGTATAGAAGACGTAATGCTACGCACCAAAGACGCCACGCCAAACGCCTTAGCCGCGCTATACTCCGACTGGATCGCGTATAAAAACGACGGCGAGAAAACGACGCAAATCGCTAAAATTTTAACGCCGATTTTGGAGCAAAATTTAGACGTAGAGGGCGTGAAAGAAATTTTAGAGCTAAAAAGATACCTCGTCAAAAAATCCCAGTGGATCATCGGCGGCGACGGCTGGGCCTACGACATCGGCTTTGGCGGGCTTGATCACGTGCTAGCTAGCGGCGAGAACGTAAACGTGCTAGTACTTGACACCGAGGTCTACTCAAACACCGGCGGCCAAAGCTCAAAATCAAGCCGCGCGGGCTCCATAGCGCAGTTTACCGCTAGCGGCAAGCCGATGCAGAAAAAAGATTTGGGCTACATCGCGATGACCTATGGAAATATCTTCGTCGCGCAGATCAACTCAAACGCGAGCCAGGCAAACACGATAAAAGCCATCGCCGCAGCCGAAGCCTACGACGGACCTAGCCTCGTGATTGCGTATTCGCCGTGTATCGCGCACGGTATAAAAGGCGGCATGGCGCTCTCGGGCGATCAGGGCGAGCTAGCGACAAAATGCGGCTACTGGCCGACCTACGTCTACGATCCGCGCCTAATCAAAGAGGGTAAAAACCCGCTAAAAATGACCTCAAAAGAGCCTGATTGGTCGCTTTACGAGGAGTTTTTGTTAAACGAAGTTCGCTACAACTCGCTTAAGAAGACGAATCCGCAGCACGCAGACGAGTTGCTAGCTAAAAACAAGGCCGACGCGCAAAGACGCTACCGTCAGCTAAAACGCCTAAGTTTGGCTGACTTTAGCGACGAGATCGAGTCTGGCGCACCTGAGAGCGCCGAGGATGCCCCTGCCGACACCGCAGCCGAGTAGGGCGCAAATTTCTCTCGCTTAAATTTGATGGGTGGGAGAAAATATCTGTAAATTTAGCCGCTCGTTCGGGCGGTTAAATTTGCTTTCAAATTTAAAAATTTTACATTTAACGCGGCAAATTTAAAAGGCGCAAAATGAGCCAAACCCATCCTTTTAAACCTATTTTCGATAAAAACTCTAAAATTTTAATCCTCGGCTCCTTCCCTTCCGTCGTTTCTCGTAAATTTGGCTTTTACTACGCAAATCCGCAAAATCGCTTCTGGCGCGTGCTGGCCGGGATTTTAAACACTCCGTTGCCAGAAGGCACGGACGAAAAGATAAATTTCCTGCTCACCTGCCGCATTGCTATCTACGACGCCGCGATCTCGTGCGAGATAAAGGGCTCAAGCGATGCTAAAATGACCGCCGTCGAGCCTGCAAATTTAGAGCCGATCTTTAAAACCGCAAATATCACGCAAGTCTACGCAAACGGCGGCAAGGCGCATGAAATCTGCGAAAAACATCTAAAAACTCAAATTTTAAACGCAACTGGCAGAGAGCCCATCAAGCTACCCTCGACCAGCCCAGCAAATGCAAATTTTAATTTTGAAAGGCTCGTGCGCGAGTGGACGGTCGTAGCAGATACATTAAGAGACGGCTAAATTTATTTATCTAAATTTAGCTAATTTACTTGTCTGTTATTGAAAACGGCAAAATCTAAAATAAAATCGCCGCCAAATTTCGCCAATATCTATTTAAGAAACGAGCAAATTTAAAAAGGCTTGCTCGCTTTATTGCCACTAATAGCCACATAAACCTCTAGCTAGGCACTACAGAATTTCTACGTGCGGTTTTTGTAAGAGAGTAGATGACGAGCAGCATAATAAAAATATAAAGCAAATTTGCACTTTTTTGTATTGATTGCATTGCTTCATCGTATTTTAGAGCATTTAGAGCCTTTTCATACGATTTTTTAGTGGTTTCATTTAAATTTTTGTAGCTGACATTATTATCCATGGGTTCCTTTGAATATTTTATGTATTTTTTCACAAAATCAATTAAAGGAGTGTTTGTTCTACTATTATCCAATCTTTCTAAAATTATTTTTCTATTTTTAACTATAAAATTGATCTTATGTTCTGCTTTTATATTAGTAAAATTTGCATCCAGAAGCATATCGTTCAAGCCATTATTATCGTATTTTATTATGTATTCTTCAAATTTGCTTTCAGCTATTTTTTCTGATGTAAAAATACCAATAAACGGCGTTATTAATACAGGTTTATCCAAAAAAATAGCCATAAAAATTAAATATGTCATAAAACGCACAAAACTAAATCTAAATAAATAAAACGACAAAGCATATAATGTCACATATAAAAGTATAAAAACAACAACATAAACAGAGTAATCAAAAGCATTAACTAAGCCTGGTGTAATGAAAACGATATATGTAAAAATTCCTATCGGTACAGTCGCCCATAGTATTTTATACTTCATAACAAAATACAATAAACATGCTAGTAGTCCAACTAGAAAAATAAACAGCAGCAACAACGTCAATATTTTAGGGCTATCGATCATTGATTTCAATAAAAAATCATCTAAAACCAAAAAAGACAATCCATACACAGCAATACTTAGAATAGCAAAGTTTATTATCTGAAATAAATTTGTGTGATGATCACTCGTATTTCTATATAATTTTAGTGTTATCAAATCCAAAAAAAGCTCAATACGACTTTTGCTTTTGGGCTTGGCTTCTTCTTTATCGTTTTCGCTATTTTTATCTTTTGCATTTTCAAGAGTAAATTCTAATTCTAGCTCTTTGCAGTATAGTTCCAGGCGGTGAAACAAGCTTGCATCTAGCGCATTACCTTTGTTGTTTAAAGCGTGTTTCATGAGTCTAAACCCGTCCCTAAAGTCATTTGTTGCACTTATGCATTTTTCTATATTGTTGGTGTTTGTATCCTCGATAAACTTTTTAAGCTCTTCGTAAGTAAAATCCGTTTTTGCATTTACGAAATTTAAAGCGTCGTTAAAAATAATTGATGAGAAATTAACTGGCTTTTCGAAATTTGCGCTATAAAAGTTAGCATTATTTTCAAAATTTGTCTCACCAAAATCAACAAAATCTTTAAATAATGTATTTTTGAAATATGCATTATTTTTAAACAATATATTATTTAATTTTGCGGTTTTTGTAAAAATAGCATTTCTAAAATATGCCTTTTCATTGAATATTGCATTTGAAAAATCGGCTTTATTTTCAAAATTTGTTTCACTTATTATCGCTTTGTTAAATTTAGTTCCATGAAAATGTACCTCTTCTTTAAAAACTACTTTACTTAAATTTACCACATCATTAAATTTAGCTTTTGTAAAAATCAAGCTGTCCTCAAAACAAGCTTCTTTAAAAAGCATTTCGCAGTTAAATATGCTCCTGTGAAAACTTACCTTTTGTTTAAACATAGCCTTGGTAAAATCTATCTTTGTCCCGTTAAACTCCCTTGCGTCCAAAGCAAGTTCGCAATCAAATTCGGCACATGAAAAATATAAAACACTAAATTTTCGTATGTCCATAGTAAATTTTTGCTTGAAATGAGTGGCTTCAAATTTTACCTCTCCCAACTCTTTTTCTGTAGATAATGTAAAGGACTTATTAAAAATACTTCTTGTAAAAGATATGTCTTGTTTGGCATTTTTGGACACGAAATCATTGTTAAATGTGCATGAATGAAAACACGCATAGCCCTCTACATAAACCTCTTTTAAAAATTCACACGAGCTAATATTAGGAAATTCGGAGTTGGTAGCTATAATGGCTTGCTTGATTTTGTTTAAGTCTTTTATATCCTTTTGATTTTCTATATTGCAGTTTTGTAGGATGATGTTTGGTTCATCGCTTTGTAGATACTTTTTTAAATCTATATGATTTTTTAGGCTTGGATCCGAACTAAAGGAAAAATAATTAAAAATGAAAAAGGGTTGACCGTCGTACTCGCATTTTTTAACCCAATAGTGTTTTCCAGGCCGCTCTAGTGTATCAAAAAGATATATATTTTTGTTAAGAATTCCAAGCCCTTTAAGTCTTTCAAGATCATTTTGCTCAATTTTCTCTTTTGGTGCATCCAAAATTTTATCTATATCTAAATTCACTTTTAAACCTCGTTATCAAGCGTATGCTAAAATTTTTATTACGCGAAATACTATCAAAAACTAACTTGCGAATTGATTATTGAGAAACAAAAACAAACAACGGATTTTAGCCTCATCTTCACCTTAAATTTAGTTTCAAATTTTAAAATTACCCAAATAAAACAAAGTAGGAAAAACCATGAAAATCCTAAAATTTCTATTTTTGCTTCCGCTTCTAGCGACAGGTGCGCAAGCGCTGGAGCCAAAAATCGTAATGAAGCCCGAAGCAAGCCTAAAAAACGGGCTTTACTACGTAAAAGGCAAGCTCTACGACGGTACGTTAAAGATGCTTCGATACAGCGTCGAGGACCTATATGACGTAAATGCGATGGGCATGGTCTATCCGAGGCTAAAACCTTTGCCGCCCACACTCATACGCGAGATAGACGTGCAGGGCGGCGTCGCAGTGCGATATAGAGACTATTTTGACGGCAGAGACAAACCCTCAAACGAATACCCCCTAAAAAACGGCGTCCGCGAGGGCACGGCTAAGCACTACCACGCAGATAGCGGCGCTCTGATGGGCGAGAGCGAATACAAAAATGACGTCCGCGACGGGCGCTACCGCCGCTACTATTTTGACGAGGGCGGCACGTTAAATCAGGAGGGCACCTACAAGGCGGACAAGCGAGAGGGCGTGTTTACCGACTATTACGTTAGCGGCGAGGTTAGCGCACGCAGCCCATACGTCGGCGGGCTGCGAAACGGCGAGGACATAGACTACTACAAAAGCGGCAAAATCCGCGGCGTACGAACCTACAAAAATGACAAGCGAGAAGGCGCGGAAAAATGGTACTACGAAAGCGGCGCCGTGGAAGAGACGGGCGAATACAGAAATGACCGCAAAAACGGCGTTTGGAAGCGATTTTACGAGAACGGCAAAACGCGCGTGGTAGAAAACTACAAAGACGGCGAGAAGGACGGCGTCGCGCGCGAATACTACCCAAGCGGCAAGCTACGAGGCGAATACGAGTACAAAGACGGCCGCCAAACGGGCGCGGGGCTGGACTACTACGAGAGCGGGGCGCCGGCTGCCAAAGTGATGTTTAAAAACGGGCGCTATCACGGACTGTACGAGGAGTATCACGAAAACGGCAAGCTAAAAGCCAGGGTGATGTTTGAGGACGGGCTGGAGGTCGGCGAGGCGCGCCACTACTACGCAAACGGCAAACTCGAAGCCGAGGGGGAGTTTGAGCGCGGCAGGCTCATCCGCGCTAAAAAATACGACGAATCGGGTAGGCTAATCAGCGACAAGTCTGATAAAAACGGACTGCCGAGGGAGTAAATTTAGCTAAATTCGTGGGGCTAATTCACTTTAACTTTAAAGCCTTAATTTTCGGCTTTGTGCCGCTTTGGCGGGAAATCTGGCGCGCAAGGCTCAAAAAAGTGGCGAAGCGATGATAAAAGCCCGAGTAAAATTCGCGCGAAATTTTATAAATTTTACCGCGCGAAACGACTATGTATAAACGGCGCGTAAATTTCACGGCGCGAGATTAAAGCGCTAAAACGTAAAGCGGCGATGTCTGCACGGCAATGGGCGGGGTCTACGCGGGTTTTTGCGTTTGCGGGCTTAAAACGGAGGCGGTCTGTGCGTCAAGCTCGCATAAAAAAACGCCGAAGCGACTCTGGCAAAGCGCGCCAAAAACGTAGGCGCGAGACTTTCGGACGCGAACGGGTAAAATTTGCAAACGATTTGCCTTGCAAAAAAGTAAAGCTTTGCCAAACCGAAAAGCCGTAAATTTAATCCGCCCCAGCGAAGTAATCAAAACGCCGCTTTGAGCCGGTAAAATTTACGCGCCAAAGAGAAAATCTGCTCGCAAATTCGGATTGCAGGCATGCCGAATTTAAGCTCTCTTCCTAGCCAAGCGTTTAAATTTCCTTTGTAAATTCGGCCCCATCGGCTCGTTAAATTTAGCGCGTTTATTTCGTTAAATTTGCTCTTTCGCGGCGGACTAAATTTAAATTTATAGCAAATTTAATTTAAAACCGTAAAATCGCCGAAATTTAAGGAGCAAATATGAAAAAAATCGGCCTAATCGGCGGGATGAGTTTTGAGTCTACGATAACGTATTACGAGCAAATAAATCGCAAAATAAACGAGCGTCTAGGCGGGCTAAGCAGCGCGGAGATACTGCTAAGCAGCGTAAATTTCGAGGAGATCGAGGTCTGCCAGCGCGAAAACAGATGGGAGGACGCGGGCGAAATTTTGGCGCGTCACGCGAGGATTTTGCAAGGCGGCGGGGCTGATTTTATCTTCATCTGCACAAACACGATGCACAGGTGCTTTGATGCCGTGCAAAGCACCGTTAGCGTGCCTGTGGCGCACATCGCGGATGCCACGCTAAAAGCGCTAAAAAATGCAGGCGTCGCCAAGGTAGGGCTGCTCGGCACCGTTTATACGATGACGCAGGATTTTTACAAAAGTCGGTTGATAGAGGGCGGCGCGGAGGTGCTTTTGCCAAGCGCGAGCGATATGGCGGAAGTAAATCGCGTCATCTTTGAGGAGCTTTGCTACGGCAAGATCGCGCCTAGCTCAAAGGCGAATTTCTTGCGCATCATCGAAGATTTTAGGTCGCGCGGCGCGCAAGGAGCGATACTTGGCTGCACCGAGATAGGCATGCTGGTATCGCAGGCGGATACGGATATGCGGCTTTTTGATACGACGCAGATACACATTGATGCGGCGGTTGAGGCGGCGCTGTCGTAGTTTTTAGACGCAAAGGGGTTAAATTTACTCCGCGTCTTTAGATAAATTTGCGTAAATTTACGGTTTGCAGGGCATTTTACTTTTGGCGCTACGATTTTTATATCGTATTTTTAGACCCGCAAACGATAAATCTTATAAAAGGCAAAATCAAGAATGAGTAAAATGTGGAGCAAACAGCGTTAAAAACGCTGTTTAGCAGATAGAAACATAAGGAAAAATAAGAACTAAAAACGTAAAATTTGCAAAATTTAGGTTTTTTGTATTTTGAAAGCCAAACCTTCAATTTGCCTCAAAAGCTTCAAAAACAGCTTCAAAATTCCTTTAAACCACGCCTTTTTTGACATGCGCCGCACCCTATGATAGTGCAATTTTCTAAATTTTCGCCGTCTATTAAGGTAGACTCGTATTTTTCATTATCCGAAAATAGAGCTTTAACCTTCGTTACCAGGTTTTTCTAATGCGTCGCCGCCATAGTTTATGACGTGTGCATTGCCGCTTTTGCCGTGCTTATAAAAAAGGAGTTTGTCGTTAGCGATATCGCAACTCTTAAATTTGCGCGCCTTAATTTTGCCAATAATTAACGAGGTTTGGGCGGTTTTATGCGCCGATTTCTTGGACGGGGTCAAGTAAATTTAGCAAACGTTACAAATTTCTACTTAAATGATAACAACTCTCATAACTAAGCTATTTTTTAGCTAAGCTATTTTATAATAATCACAATCAAATAAACAGGAGTCCAAAATGTCAGTTTTAGTTATCGGGGCCGACGAAATAACGCCTATAAAAGCAGTCCTAAAAGACCTAGGAGCAGAAGCGATCGAGCACTGGGACGCGCGCAACGAAAACCGCGTAAATCGCAAACCTATCCCGCAAGATACCGAGTGCGTCGTGATGTTAACCAGTTTTTTAAACCACAACACGATGAAAACGATAAAAAACCAAGCTAAAAAGCGCAATATCCCGATCGTTTGCGCCAAAAGAAGCGTCAGCTGCGTGTTTAGCGAGTATTGTAAAGTCTTTGGGCTAGATAAGGAATTTGGATGCTGCAAGGTAAAAGACTGATAGATGAAATTCGGCTTTTTATCAGGTATTGGAGAAATAACTCCAAGTATTTTTTCAGGGCTTGACGCGGTAAATAAAGCCCGAATTTTTATAAATTTATACAACTGTTGCGCCGGACGCGGGCTAAAAATCCCTCTAGTTTATGCATATTCGGGCTTAAATTTGGAGGAAATTTTTCTAAAACGTATCGATGACTTGTGCGCTTTTAAAAATCCTAGCCGAAGTAAAATTTCAAGCTTTTGTATCGCCTCAAACTCCGTTATCTGCGCCTATAAAACGGGCAAATTTGATGCCGTCCCGCCGCTAGCCGTCTCTCCCAAGCACCCGGCCGCGAGGCTTATACTCATGCTAAAATCCCAAAACGGAATATGTTTTGACGCGGACATAATGTTTTCTCAGTTTGTTTATGATAAAATACGCGCCAAACATTTTGATAAAAACGTTTATTTTCAAGACGGGATTATCTTTGCAGAGCAGGATGGGCGCAAGCTTTTTGGCGTTATGCCGTGCTTTAAGGAGATAACCAAAGAGCGGTTTCATCTGGCTAACTGCGAGATCGCTAGGGGCTTTGAGGCGCTTAGCGGCGGAGAGTTTGACAGGATGTTCATCGTAGCTCCGAGAAATGCGAATTTCTCGCGCTACATCGAGGTTAAACGGGAGTGCGGATGCGGCGGATCGCTGCGACTGGTGCCCTACACGATAAGTCATCATATTTTTTAAAGGAAATTTAAATGATAGGTATCATTTTTGGAAGCAGTATGGGAAATACTGAGGAGGCGGCGAGCTTTTTAGCCGAGAATTTGGGGCTAGAAAACGAGCTTTTAAACGTAGCAAACTGCGACTCGGCTAAGCTAAACGGCTTTGACAAGCTGATCTTGGGCGTTTCTACCTGGGGCACGGGCGACTTGCAAGACGACTGGGACGCGTTTGATTTTGGCGGACTAAAGCTTAGCGGCAAGACTGTTGCGATATTTGGCATGGGCGATGCCGAGAGCTATGCGGATAGCTTTTGCGGCGCGATGGGCAAGCTATACGACGAGGTCGTAAAAGCTGGCGCAAACGTCGTGGGCGCAGTATCCGTGGACGGATATAAATTTGACGAATCAGAAGCCGTAAGAGACGGTAAATTCGTCGGTTTGCCTCTTGATGCTGACAATGAAAGCGAAAAAACCGAGCCTAGAATCAGCGCTTGGATAGAGCAGATCAAGCCTCATTTTGCTTAAAATTTAATACTTTTAGTCGGGCTTTTTGCCCGATTTTTTAATCCCAACAAAAACCATTCCAGCTACTAAAATCCAATCTTTTAAATTTCAGTTTTCTTTAAAATCTTAAAGGTAGAATTAAATTTATTTTTTAAATTTAGGAGAAAATATGGCGTATCAAGAGGAGTATTGGCAAAACTTTTACGAAAAGGCATGGGCGACAAGGGCTAAATTTATGGATGAGTGCCTAAAAAACGGACTCAATAGCTATCAAGCCGTAAAAATGCTGGAAAAAAAAGAGCGGCTAAGCGAGCTAAGTTTGGATAACGTTACAAACGAGATGGTTTGGGAGAAGCGAAAGCTTTTTAGCACGAATGTTTTAAGATTCGTCGAAATCCCGATTGCCAGGCTTAGCACTAGACAAGGGGCTGAGCTAATCGTACCTTTTCACTCGTCGTTTAACTTTTACGATATGCTGATAGATATCATCGACGAGACGGGGCCTTACGATAGTATTGTAGAGCTTGGTTGCGGATACGGTCGAAATTTGATTGAAATTTTTTATAGAGGCGGGCCGACGGATGTGCGGTATTTTGGCGGAGAATTTACGCAAAGCGGCGCGGAAATCGCTAGCAAACTAGCAGCTGCGACGCCTAAAATGAATGCTAAATTTTTCCACTTTAATCACCTAGAGCCTAGTCTTGAAGGGTTAGATTTAGGTAAAAAGGCCTTTGTTTTTACATGCCACTCTATCGAGCAGGTTAAGGAGATCCCGCCGCAATGGTTTGACGTAGTGGCAAATGCCGCCGACTTCGTGCGCTGCGCTCATTTAGAACCGTTTGGGTTTCAAATAGAAGGAGCAAACGACGCCGTTAGCGAAAGACAAAGAGGGTTTTTTAAAACTCAAGGGTGGAATATAAATTTTGCCGAGACCTTCTTTAACGCCGCCAGACGAAACGTTATCGCCATAGACGATGCGATCGCTGATATCGGACTCTCTCAAGATCCTATGAATCCGGGCTCGCTAGCATTTTGGCATACGAATAAATAGTCGGTCGTATAAATTTAGCTAAAGTAGCCACTTTTGCGGTTGCGTTTTTTGGCTATCGGCTTAGTAAATTTGCGTAAATGCAAATTTAAATCAAGCCGTGGCTAATAAAAATTTAGCTAAAATCACGCCGAATTTATGTTAAAAATAAGGAGAAAGTATGCCTCTACTAGATAGTTTTTGCGTCGATCACGTGAGGATGAACGCGCCCGGAGTGCGTCTGGCAAAGACGATGAAAACGCCAAAGGGCGACGATATAAGCGTGTTTGACTTGCGTTTTTGCAAGCCAAACGAGGAAATCTTGCCCGAAAAAGGCACGCACACGCTAGAGCACCTATTCGCGGGCTTTATGCGAGATCATTTAAACGGTAAGGGCGTTGAAATCATCGACATCTCGCCGATGGGCTGCAGGACGGGCTTTTATATGAGCGTTATCGGCGTGCCGAGCGAGGAGGCGGTCAAGGCCGCGTGGACGGCGTCGATGAAGGATATCCTAGGCGTCAAAAATCAAGAAGATATCCCCGAGCTTAACAAATATCAGTGCGGCACGTATAAAATGCATTCGCTTGACGAAGCGCACGCAATCGCAAGCAAAATTTTAGAGCGCGGACTAATCACGATAAATAACGAAGAGATCGCGCTAGACGTCGCTGCGATGGGGCTTAAAAAGCACTGATCGCTCGTTAAATTTAGCCGCCGTTTGCGCGGCTTTTACTTTCGCGGCAAATTTGGGTAAAGCTCAAATTTGGCCCATTTTGCCGCACTCTTACTTCAAATTTTACTCTTTTAATATACAAAACCCGCTTCGTAATAAAATATAGTGATGTAATTTTAAGCGCTAAATTTATAAAATTACATTAATAATTTTTTTTAAGGAAGTGCGATGAAAAGTTTTAAATTCGTTTTGATCGCGGCCTGTGCGGCGGCGATAGGCTTAAACGCCGAGGTTTTAACAAAGACGACCGATATATCGCTAGGCGGTAAAAAGGTCGGCAAGATCGAGGTTTTAACGCCGGTAGAGGTTGTCTCCAAAGACGGCGCAAAGGCTAAAATCAAGGTAAAAGGCGCCGTTTCGGCAAACTACCTGGCTCAGATACAGCGAAGCGTCAAAAATGCCGAGATTTTCACGGTTTTTGATGCCGAGAGTGAGGCGAATTTTAAGAAAATAAAAGAGGTCGAGGACGACTACGGCGAGCTTTGGTATGAGGTCGAGGGCACGTACGAAGTCGCCGCAGACGCGCTAGGTAGCGACGCAAACGCGCTATATAAACAAGCTCAGCAAAAGTACGAGGAGACCTGCTCGGCGTGCCACCGCTTGCACGAGCCAAACAGCTTTACGGCGGCTCAGTGGCCGGCAAATTTACAGTCGATGATCGATACGAACTACGTCTCGCTAGAGGAGACGGAGCTAAATTTGATCGTTAAATACCTACAGCATAACGCAAAAACCGTAGAATAGGGCTTTGGCGCGCCTAGCGCCCAGATCAAATTTGCTCGTCGCTTGAAGCGTAAAATTTAGCGACGCTTGTTCTTTAAATTTGGATTTTATGTTTTGCGGCGGCAAATTTAATTTGCGGCGTCTTGCTCGCTAAAGAGCCGCGTTGCAAAAAGCGAGCGCCGCTAATAAAATATAGTTTTAAAAGTAAATAACGGAAAACGAGTCGCCAAATCGCGCCGGTGCCGCAAATATCGGCGATTTGGCTTTGCTTGGGTCTGCGACTTCGCGACTGCAAGCGCAAGGCGCGGGGGCTTGCTCCTGCGAGAATTAAAATAAGGGAGAAACCGATGAAAAGACGAGATTTCATCAAATTTTCGGCATTGGCGGCTACGGCTGCGCAGGCTAGCAGGATAGAAGGCGTTACGCAGACGATTTTCGATAACAAAAAGGTATTCGGCGCGAACAGATTCGGGCTTTTTTGGGCAAATACCAACTCAAATCAGATAGTTTCCGTTAGCGATTTCGAGGGCGATAAATTTCCTAATACGATGAATTACAGCCTGCCTGATTCCGTGCAAAACGAGGCTCGCGTGCTGTATCCGATGGTGCGCAAAAGCTATCTAAAAGCCAAGGGCGCGGCTAAATCCGAACTGCGAGGCAAAGAGGAATTCGTGCGCGTTAGTTGGGACGTCGCGCTTGATCTTGCCGCCAAGGCGTTAAAAGAAGCCCACGAGAAATACGGCAGCGAAGCGATCTACGGTGAGTGCTACTGGTGGGGCGGCAGCGGCAAGGTCAGCTGGGGGCGTACGGTCGCTCACAGGATGCTTAAAATTTTAGGCGGCTACGTGGAGGAAAGCGGCGATTATTCGACGGGGGCGGGTCTGGTTATCATGCCTCACGTGCTAGGCTCAAGCGCGGTTTACGATACGCCGACTAAGTGGGCGGCGATAGTTAAAAACGCTAAAAACGTCGTATTTTGGGCGACCGATCCTATCGTAACAAATCAAATTTCATCCGTGCCTCCTACTCACGAGGGCTACGTAGGTATAAAAGAGCTTAAAAAATCGGGCATTAAAACATATAGCGTAAACGCGATGGTAAACGATACGGCGCGCTACTTCGGCTCCGAGAATATCATCGTACGCCCTAATACCGACGCGGCGTTAATTATCGGCATGTGCCACCATCTGTTTACGAACAAGCTCTACGACGAGGAATTTATCAAAAAATACACCGTCGGATTTAATAAATTTAAAGACTACTTTATGGGCGAGACCGACAAAGTCGTAAAAGACGCGGAGTGGGCGAGCAAAATTTGCGGCGTAGCGGCGGATAAGATAAAAAGCTTCGCCGAGGCGCTAGCCAAAGAACCGACGACTATCCTTATAGGCCGCGCGCTTCAAAGAGCCGACCACGGCGAGCAGCCTTTCTGGGCGCTTATAGCTCTTAACGCGATGCTAGGCTATATCGGTAAAGAAGGCCTTGGCTTTGAGTTTAGCCTAGGATACGACTCTGGCGGTATGACGAATAAAATTTCGCCGACGCTAAAAGGCATCAGCACGCGCATTAGCGAAAAATACGAAAATTTAGGCAAGGCTCCTTGGAAAGACGCTAAAAACGTCACCATTCCGTCCTCTCGCAGCATCGAGGCCTTGGAGTATCCGGGCAAAGAGATCGACTACGACGGCACTAAGATTAAACTACCTCGCATGAGAGTGGCGTATATGGCCTCAGGCTCGATGTTTACGCGCCATCAAGACGTAAATAATGCAGTTAAACAGTGGAGAAAATTCGAAACCGTCATCACCGCCGAGCCTTATTGGACCAGCACGGCGAAATTTAGCGACATCGTACTACCCGTAGCTATCGAAGTCGAGCGCAACGACATAAACCAAACCGGCGACAGCGGCGAATACATCGTAGCCTATAAGCCCGTCATCGCGCCGATGGGCGAGAGCAAGAGCGACTTTTGGATCTGCGAGCAAATTTGCAAACGCTGGGGTTACGGCGAGGCGTTTAGCGAGGGCAAGGACGAGCTGGGCTGGATGAAAGAATTTTACGCCGACGCGGCCGAGCAGGCCAAGGGGCTAAGCTTAACCATGCCTAGCTTTGAGGAATTTTACGAAAAAGGATTCGTGAGATTTGAAAAAGACGACGAGAGCAACGCGCTCTACACTCGCCTAGCCGCCTTCCGCGAAAACCCCGCTAAAAACCGTCTAGGAACTCCGTCGGGTAAAATCGAGCTATACTCGCCGACGATAGCGAAGATGAACTACGCCGACTGCCCTGCGCACCCTGCGTGGATCGAGCCTTTTGAATGGCTAGGCAACGCGAGCAAGAAGCATCCGCTGCATATCGTCAGCCCGCACTCTCGCTACCGCCTGCACAGCCAGTTAAACAACTCTATTATCAGAAATTTCGCCGAAGTCAGCGGACGCGAACCGATGCTAATCAACCCGAAAGACGCCAAAGAACGCGGTCTAGCTACGGGCGATATAGCGCGCGTATTTAACGATAGAGGCGAAATTTTAACGGGCGTTTTAGTAACCGACGTCGTGCCGCAAAGCGTCATAGCTATCTGCGAGGGCGCGTGGTACGACCCGGAAAATTGGGGCGAAAAGAGCCTATGCCAGCACGGCTGCGTAAACGTCCTAACACGCGACAAAGGCACTTCAAGCCTAGCGCAAAGCAACTCGGCTCACACCGCGCTAGCGCAGGTCGAGAAATTTAAAGGAGAGATTAGGCCGATACAGGCGTTTAGCAAACCTAAAATTTTGCAGTCGCTATAAAATTTAGCGCGTCGTCTCGCGAGTGCTTTTGAGAGAGATTTGAAATTTTAAGTCTGCGGCAAACTATTTGTCTAGCCTTGACTTAAAATTTCTGCACAACTCTCAAAATCATCTCGCGATACTTTCGCTTACGTTTTTTGGGCGGCGCGCCGTCTCGGCTTGTCTTTTTGCGTTCAAATTTGCAATCAGCCGATTTCAACAAACATTGCCTTTTGCTAAAATTTTACGCTTCTAGCGAAAACATATGCGCCGAAAATTTCAGGCGATACGAAGGCGAGACGAAATTTTCGTGCTGACGAAGTCAGGCGCCGCATCCGTTTGAGCGGGAGCGTAAAATTTATCTCTTGGTTAAGCCCATTTTCTTTCGTATTCGTCAAATTTGAACGCAAATTTTGCGCGGATTAAAAACTCTGCTAAAATTGGCTCAAATTTAACCCAAAGGCCTTGCCGTGCAAATCCCGAATTTGATCCGAAATTTCATCCGCAAATGCATCGTTTCAGAGTGCATTTTGCTACCGTTTTTCTATCCTGACGAAGGCGAGTTTGAGAGTTTTCAGGAAGGATACAGGCTCGCTAGCCGCAAAACGGGCGAGGAGCTAGCAGACGACGCGCCCGGACAGTGGCGCAAGAGCTGGCGAGTCATCGCGCGTAACGGCATGGACGATCCGTTTTTCGTCGATTTTGCCCTTGGTGACGCTTCGCCCATGTATTTTGCCTACCACGGCGCCGGCTCGTGGGAGCCGATAAAGGTCGCGGACGACATCGTTAAATTTGAAGAAATTTTAACCGCCCTTGCCGCGCTTGAGGCACCTTGCTCGCTTGAAGCGATTGCTCCGCTTGCTGATTTAAACAACGAATTTTACCGCGAGCTGGCGGACGATTACGCGCAGCAAGATGAAGCGCGCGCGGAGCCCGAATATAAATATTTCAGCGTTTTTATCGAAGACTTGGGTGCCGATAAGGTAAAAACGCTCGTGTTTTTAAAGAAATTTTTTGAAGACGAGAGCTTTGCGGCGACTAAAGAGAGGGCGCAAAATTTACCGCTTTGCCTTTTTAGCGGCATAGAGGAGCTAGCACTGCCGCTGCAAGACAAACTCGCCTCGCTCGGAGTTAAATTTTACGCCCGCGAGATAACTTTTAGCGAAATGATCGCGCTGCGAGGCAAAATTTAGCTAAATTTCGCTACCATACGCTGCATCTTTAAAAAAGGAAAGACATGAAAAAATCGTTATTTTTAGTCGCGCTTTGCGTATTTGCCGGCAATTTGGCGGCCGAGGAAACTCCTGCTGCTTGCAAAGAGTACGAAAAGGTTTCTTACGAGTTCATCGACGCGATGGAAAAACAAGCCAAAGCTCAGGGCAATAAGGAATTTAGCGCGGAGGCGACGAAAAAAGAGTTTGAGGCCGACTACGCTAGCATAAAAAAGCTAAGCAAGGAGGAGCAAGAAGTCGCTTGCCATAAAGGCACGGCCGAGGTTAAAGAGATTACGAATATGCTAAAATCAAGCGGATTGCTAAAATAATTCGCTTTTTTGGCTAGGATAGGCTAGGCGACGTAAATCTCGCAAAACGCTATGGTTAAGCGTCGCTACGGCCCATCTAAATTTACGCTTAAGAAAGCTAAATTTGCCGCTTGGTTTAAATTAAACGCGGCGACAAACGTCTAAAGCCCGCGCTAAAGCAAATAGCGCGATATTTTAGCTCTTAAATTAGCGTCTTTTGCGCCGAATTTACGCTAAAATCTCACTTCTGCGCCGTAAAAATCTCTCCGCTAAATATCGCTTTTACCGTATAAAAGCCCACGATACCTATAAAAACGCATAAGATAGCAAAACCTGCCGCTCCCGCAAATAAGAAAAACTTGATCCCGTTAAACTCAAACGCTCGCAAAAATGCTATGCTAGCCGCAGCCGTCGGGAAGGTAAACGCCCACCAAGAAAGCGAAAATTTAATCCCAAGAAAGCTTTTAAACATATAAATGATAAAAAGTACGAAAAATAGCGTAACGTAAAGCATGATTTTAGCCGCCGCGTCAAATCCGCCCGTTAGCTTAGTATAGCCTAAAAACGCCATCGCGGGCGGAGCTACCGTAATAAAAAGCGTCGGGATAAATTTAGGCGGCATCAAGGCGCAAAAAATGAGACGATAGAGCAAAATAGCTAAAATTACCGGCCAAAAAAATATCCCGACCGAAAAATAATACCACGCAAACTCGCTCGTAGCAGGCGCGGCTAACGGAACGAAAAGGTTGCCTACGATAGGCAAAAACCACGCCGGGCTAGCGTGCTGCGGCTCTACGTCGCTACGTATCCAAAAAGACATAGCGTGCAGCGTGATGAAGGTCTGAAATGCTACGCCCACGCAAAAAAGCGTGTCGTAAATGGACGCAAAATCCCTCCAAAGCGTCGCTACCAGCAGCGTGCCGATCGAAAACGCGGCGAAAAAATTTACCTGCACGGGATGAAACAGCTCGGCCTTGCAAGCTTGTGGGTGTTTTATCAGCTTAGCCGCGTAACAAGCGCAGATGAGCGCGTAGGCTAGACTCGCCGCGCCTCGCAAAATCTCAAAAACCGCACCTGAGATATCAAAGATCAAATTTAGTCGCTCGTAAGCAAGAGCCAGTCCGCCAAGCCCCATAACTACGGTGTAAAACATGATCGGAAAGTGCTGCAGCCAGCTTGGTTTTTCATCCTGCGTTTTCATAATTTTTCCTTGTTTTTTCTAAATTTTACCCCAATTTTAGCGCAATTTCGGTGAGTTAGTCACAAAATAAATCAATGCTTAAAATATTTTGTAGCTAAATTTTATCACCGCGCTTTTACGTAAAAGAAAATATAATTAAACAAAGCCGAAATTAATCAAGGAGCGCGTATGTCGGGAGACGAGCTAAAAGATACGCTAAAGCAACGGTTTACCTCTAAATTTACGCTTAGTGCGCAGGATGAAGAGGCGGTGTTAAAAAGCGCGACGCTAAAAAGCTTTAAAAAAGGCGAGAGGATATACCCAAAAGATGGCTGCCTTGGCTACGCGATAATCATAAGCGGACGTGCGCGCGGGCTGGTTAGCACGAGTAATTTTAAAGAGATCACCGTCTTTAACCTACAAGACGGCGATAGCTGTATGCTGTGCGGCTTTTGTTCGCTAGGAGCGCTACAAGCGGAGATAAATTTGCAAATCGAAGATGACGTGCGGATGATTTTTATCCCGAGGGAGATATTTAAGAGGCTACGCGAAAACTATCCACAGGTGGCAAATCACGCGCTAGAGCTCATGGCGACGCGCTTTAGCTCGGCGATAACGGCGATGGATCAGACGCTGTTTTTGCCACTAGCTCGGAGAATAATAAATTTCCTCGAGCAAAACGGCGCGAAAAACGGGCTAAAGATCACGCACGAACAGATCGCAAACGACATCGCTAGCGCGCGAGAAGCGGTATCAAGAGCGCTAAAAGAGATGCAGAAAAAGGGGCTCGTCGAGCTAAAACGCGGAGTCGTGACGTTAAGGTGACTTTGTTACATATTTAAATTTTAAAATGCGCTATGATTTGACAATAACTTCTAAAAGGAGCTTTTATGCAAAGCATCGACAGAAGAGGCGTCTTGAAAATTTTAGGCGCGGCGGGGCTAGCGGCGGCGGGAGTCGCAGGGGTTAGCAAGCTAAATGCGGGAGAAAATGCGGACATCCGCGCAAATATCCTAATAATCGGCGGCGGTCTAGGCGGCATCAGCCTAGCGGCGAAACTACGACGAGACATGCCAAACGCCGAACTAACAGTCCTTGATAAGGACGAGTACTTCTACTATCAGCCCGGCTTTACGCTCATCGCAGCCGGTCACTATCTGCCCGAAGACATAACCTACGAAAAATCAAATTTGATCCCAGACGGCGTAAAATGGATAAAGCAAAATGCCGTATCCATCGATCCGGCGACAAATTCCGTCAAGCTAGAGGACGGGTCAAATTTGAACTACGACTACCTCGTGATAGCTAGCGGAGCAGAGTATGAGTTTGAGAGCGTAAAGGGGCTTAGCGCCGACGATATCGGTAGCGACAACGTGACTTCTATCTACACGATCCCAGGCGCCGTTGCTATGTCCGGCATAATGAAAAAAGTCGGCAAAGATGGCGGCAAGATAGTCTTTAGCGACAACAAAACACCGATGAAGTGTTCGGGCGCAAATAAAAAAGTAACGCTGCTAACCGAAGATATGGCGAGAAATTTAGGCAACAGAGACAAGCTTGATATCTCGATATACTCGGGTGCGCGGACGATATTTTCCGCTCCTGTTTATGCTAAAATGATAGAAGGGATGCTGGAGGAGCGAGACGTGAAGTATTTTACCTCGCATCAGCTGGTTGAGGTGGATAAAAGTGCTAATATAGCGGTATTTGAGCACGCTATGCCGTACCGCGAAAACGGCGAAAATAAACTCGCTAAAGAGCTAGTCGAAGTAAAATTCGACTACCTACACCTAGTGCCTCGTATGAAGGCTTCTAAAATCTACGCCGATGCGGGGCTAAGCGTAGAAAAGGGCGATGCGGCAGGCAACTGGATTAGCCTCACGCGCGAAACGTTGCAACACTCGAAATTTAAAAATATATTTGCTATCGGTGACGTTTGCGGATTTCCCGCCGGTAAAACCGGAGCTAGTATACGCAAGATGTATCCAGTGCTGGCGCAAAATTTAGCCGACGTTATAAAAGGACGCGAACCGAGTGCTAGATACGGCGGCTACACCGCCTGCCCGCTACTAACGAAATTTGGCAAGGCGGTGATGGTAGAGTTTAACTGGACGGGCAAACCCGAGCCTACGATAGCGTGCATGGGCGCGACTCGCGAGAGCTACCTAAACTGGGCGATGAAGCTATATATGATGAAGCCGATGGTCATGCAAGGCATGATAAGAGGCCTAGCGTAAAGGAGAGAAAATGCAAAACGTCGGGATTTTAGATAAAACTATCCGCCTAGTAATCGCTGCGGTTTGGATATACGCATTTGGGTTCGTCTGCGAGTGCTGGCTGTGGCTGGTCGGTCTCGTGCCGCTACTGACGGCTGTTTACGGTTATTGTCCTCTTTATAAATTTTTTGGTATAAATACGTGTAAAAAATGTAAAAACAAAGAAAGGAAAACGCAATGCTAAGTAAAAAAACTAGGATAATAAGAGCGCTGATCGGTCTAGCGATAATGATCGCGGGGGTCGTGTTTAGCAGCTGGTGGGGGCTAGTGGGACTAGTGCCCTTTATCGTGGGCGTCACGGGATTTTGCCCTGCTTGCTACTTTTTAAACCGCTGTTCGCTAAAGCGCTAAATTTTAGCCAAATTTACTCGCGCGGGGTTAAATTTAATCTTCAAATTTTATCCCGCGCTTTGTTTTTATATAAATGCAAATTTGAGCTTTATAAACCAATCTCTTTAAGGCGCAAATTTAGCCGTCCGCATCTTCAAATTTAACTCCCGCTTACTCATTTTTAACGCGATATGCATCAAATTTAGGCTAAAATACGCCAAATTTTTAAAAGGATAAACGTGAACGATTTTAAAAGATTAAACGAGCTAGTAGCCGCCGGCAAAGACGAGCTAAACGCGATGTATAGGCAGCTGGATAATCCTAGTGAGGTCGTGCAAAATATACTAAAAATCGCGGGTTTTAAAGGCGAAAAGAGCGAAAAGGTCGCGGTTTTGCGCCGCATAGTCGATCTAAAGGTTGAGCCGCTAGAAAACGAGCTAAAAAAACAAGGTCGCGAGGAAGCCGAGATAGGGCGCATAAAAGACGAAGCTTTTGAGCTCGTGCGCGGGTTTTATGAAGTGCGCTTTGAAAATCTTTTAGCGCGGGTAAAAGAGGAGAAAATAATAGACGAGTTTTACTCGGCGCTACTTTGCGGCATGCACGGCGCGGGACTAGCGATGAACGCGTGGCAAAGCGCGTGGGACAGGCAAATCCTGCAAACGACGAATAAAGAATTCGAAGCTAAATTTGCAAATATGGCCGAAGCGATCAAATTTATCGACGAAAACCGCCTATACCAAACGGACGGCGGACAAAAGGGCGAACGAAGCTACGGTGCGGTTATGAAAAACGGCGAAAAATACACCTTCGCGCCGTACGCCTCGGCCTTTGAAAAAGAAGTAAAACGCGTGGCGGACGCGCTAGATGAGCTAATCAAAAATCTAAAAACGCTAGCCGCAAACGACGAGCAAAGAGCCTACGTAAAGTATTTTGAAAAGCTAAAGGTAGCGTTTTGCGAGCGAGAAAACGACCGAACGATCCCAGCGTGGCAGGACGCCGAGCGCGCGTGGATGGATGTAAAAGGCCCACTACAGCCCGGACACCCGCTCGAGTACTACGAGGATGCCTACACGCACGCCGTCGCGCTCGAGTGGGACGTGAGGCTAGCGGGAGCCAGCGACTTTGACGAGGCGAAGTTTAAAGCTAGCGTCATCCGCGCCTACGAGCAAATTTGCGAGCAGTGCGGTATCAAGGACGCCCAGCTCGCGCGCCAAGTCACGCAAAACGTCGCTAGAACGCAAACCTACATCAGCGTGCCGATGATCTACTACGGCGCCGAGCTAAACGGGCTATTTTCCGCGCAGGTCGTGCCAAACGACGAGACCGTGAGCAAGGAGCGAGGCAAAAAGATATTCGCCTTCGTCGAGCACGTTTACGAGAGCGCCAAGGCACGGCCGTTTATGAAGCTTAGCGGGGAGATTTTTTCGCGCGAGTTTTTGGATTACGGGCGCGAAATTTTATTTAAAAAGCCGCAAATTTGGAAGAAAACCTATGAAATCTCCACGATCGGCCACGAGTTTGGGCACATACTTTTCGTCGGCACCGACACGGAAAAGGCGATGAACGCGGACGGCGAGTTTAAATTTATCGAGGAGTACAAGGCGACCACGGGCGGGCTTGTAAATTTCTTTATCAGCGGCGAGGCGAGCTACGAGATGAGCGTATTTCACGAGCTGATCGCCCGCGCTGTCGGACTCATCGCGTGGCGCGAGGTCGATGAGGTGCGCGCGTACTACTGCGAGGGGCTCATACACCTGAGCTTGCTGTTTGACTCGGGCGCGCTTAGCTTTGAGGACGGCGCTTTACTCGTCAAATTTGACCGCGAGCACTACGCTAAATTTAAAGAAATTTGCCTCACAAACTACAAAAATTTGGCGCTCCACTACGCAAGGCGCGCTCCTGCGGGCGAGTTTTTGGCGAAATTTTGCGACAAAGAGGGCAAAAGCTATCTGCCTAAACACGCGCAGGCAAGGGCTTTTGTAGAGCACTACTACGCCCGCTACAAGGCTATCGGAAACGAGCTTGACGAGAGCGGCGAATGGGAAAAGTGGCAAGCGGGAAAGAAATAGGGTCGCCCCCTTAGCGTCAAATTTGACATTAGCTCGCGGCTGATTGGGCTGTAAATTTGCCTTTTTGAGCGGCCGAGACCCGTACCTTTTGGGCGCTAAATTTGGGTTATAAAGACGCGGGTTTTTCGAGTCAAATTTAACCCCAGCTTGACGCAAAATAAGCCAAATGCGGCGGATTGTCGCTAAATTTGCAAAATTAAATAAAAATAGAAAGGATAAAAATGGAAAAAACTTTAGAAGGCATGGGCGAGCCGCGCATGAAGCAAGTCGCCTTGCCAAAAGACACCAACTCTGCGGGAAACATTTTTGGCGGCTGGATACTAAGCCAGATCGACCTTGCGGGCGCTCAGGCTGCGCGCGAAGTGGCTCCGGAGCGCGTCGTGACGATCTCGATGCAAGAGATTATATTTAAACAGCCGGTTTTCGTCGGCGACGTCGTGAGCTGCTACGCCAAGATAACGGACGTGGGCAACACCTCGATCAAAACCAAGATCGAAGTCACGGCGCAGCGGCTAAATGCGGCTGGCTTTCGCGAGTGCATACACGTAACATCCGCGATCGCGACCTACGTGAGCGTGACCAAGGACGGCGCGAAAAAGCCGATCGATCCGGAGCTAAAAAAGGCGCATGGATTTTGATCTGCTCGTTCTGAGGGCTTGGCGAACTAACTGCCAAGTCTCTTAGCTACTTCAAATTTGACTCGGTTTTGCTGACAACGGCTGGCCAAACGAGTCAAATTTGAGCGAATTTGCACGGCTTGCTCGCGAAATCAAATTTGGCTTCGCGTGGTCGGCGGTCAAATTTAGATCGCCAAAACCCACGCTAAAATTATCGCTCTCCAAAAATAATTCAAAATAAATTTAACGCCAAAACGCTCGCGCTATCAGAAGCGACTCAAATTTAATCTTGCAAATTTAACCGCTTTTGCTCGCTTTAAGCCTTACGAAGGGATCAAATTTGATTAAGCGTTGAAGTAGAATTTTAAGTTGCATTAATACAATAACTAATTCTAATCTTAATAAGATCTCTCAGCACGCCTTTATAAGTAACTAAAATGATACGCCAAAAATTACGATTTTGCGGCTATTGCAGCTTTATTTACAGATATAAAATATAAATTAAATCTTAAATTTAAAAACTGATTTATAAGATTAAGAGAATTTATTATCTTTTAAGGACAAATATGCGAATATTTCATATTTAATAAATGTGCAAATTTTGCACATCGGGAAAGGAGAAAAAATGACAAAGACCGGCAAAGTCATATGCCCGTACTGCGGCACGGGCTGTCAGGTCGAGCTTCACGTCGAAAACAACGTGATAAGAAGCGCGCTAGGAGTGCAGGATAACCCCGTAAACCAGGGCAATCTGTGCTTAAAGGGCTTTTACGGCTGGGACTACGTGGGGGCGCCCGATAGACTAACCAAACCGCTAATTCGCAAAAAGGACGGCGTATTTAGCAAGGACGGAGATTTTGAAGAGGCTAGCTGGGACGAAGCGCTCGATCTGGTCGTTGCAAAGATGAAAGAGGTCAAGGAAAAATACGGCCCTGACGCTCTAGTAGGCAACTACTCGGCTCGCTGTACGCTAGAGGACAACTACGTCGCGCAAAAGGTAATGCGCGCCGTAATCGGTACGAACAACGTCGATCACTGCGCTAGAATTTGACACGCTCCGACTGTGGCAGGTCTTGCCAAAACAATCGGCAACGGAGCGGCGACAAACAGCTTCACGGAGATCGGACCTTATAGTAATTGTATCTTGATGATCGGCTCAAACCCCGAAAACGGCCACCCGATCGCGGCTATGCACATACAGCGCGCGCTAAACCGCGGTGCTAAGCTCATCGTGGTAGACCCGATAAAAACGGAATTTGCCAGCCGAGCGGACGTGCATTTGCAGCTAGCGCCCGAGCATAACATCGCGGTTATAAACTCGCTCATTTATGTTATTTTCGAGGAAAATTTAGTTAACTGGGACTTTGTAAACGAATGCACCAAGGGCGTGGAATACGTACGCGAAGCGGTCAAGGACTATTCGCCTGAAGCCATCGCTAGCTACACCAATCTAAATCCTGAGGACGTGAGAAAAGCGGCCCGCATGTACGCGACTATCAGACCTGCAGTCATCACGCACGGTATGGGCGTTACGCACTTTAACCACGGCGTGGGCGCGGTTTGCGATATTTCAAATTTGTTCCTTCTAACCGGAAATATCTGCGAGCTAGGAAGCGGCGACCTACCGATACGCGGTCAAGAAAACGTCCAAGGCTGCTGCGATATGGGCGTGTTGCCGAATATTTTCCCAAATTTAGGCTCGGTAACCGATCCGAAACAGCGCGAGTGGTTCGAGCAGGTTTGGCATCTAGAGCCAGGCTCCTTAAACGGTAAAATCGGCATCCATAAAACCGAAGTACCAAACGCTATCCTTGACGGCAGAGTGCACTTTTTCTGGACGATGGGCGAAAACCCAGTCGTAACCGACCCAAACACCAACCACTTCTTAAAAGCGATCTCAAAGGTCGATATGTACGTGGTTCAGGATATATTCCTAACCGAAACGTCGCGTAAAGCCGACGTCGTGCTACCCGGCGTGGCAAGTAGCGAAAAAGAAGGCCTCTACGCCAACGCCGAGCGCCGCGTCCAGCACAACGAGCACGTCATCACGCCTCCTGGAGACGCCAGACAAGACTGGTGGATCATCTGCGAGATCGCGCGAAGGCTTGGAGCGATCGAGGGATTTAACTTTAACTCCCCTGAAGAGATCTGGGAAGAGGTACGCAAGTGCGACCCTAGAAGATACGGCGGCATGAGCTACTACCGCATTAAAAAGCACCACGGACTGCACTGGCCGTGCCCTAATGAAAACGACATGGGCGGACAGAGCCTCTATCTAGATAAAAAATTCTTTACGCCGGACGGCAAAGGCAAATTTATCCCTTGCTTGCACGTAAAGAGCGTAGCAGATATCGAGCCGGCAAAAGCCGAGTTTGCTAAACGCGTAAATTTACCGCCTGAGTACGAAGTGATGGCCGGTAGCGTGGACGAGCCGACCGACGCCGAGTATCCGATACAGCTGCTAACTACGCGTAAAGTCTATCAGTACGCCGGCGGCGTCATGACTAGACGATCAAAAGCTATCGAAGAGGGCGGCGACAGCATCGGACCGATCGCGGAGATGAACCCTGCGCTGGCCGAGCGCTACGGTATCAAGCAAGGAGACTTCATCAAAGCGTGGAGCAGATACGGCTACATCGTCATCAAAGCAGACGTCACGGGCATCGTCCCAGACGGCGTCATACAGATGACCTATCACTACTGGGAGAGCTGCTGCAACGAGCTAACGAGCAATGGCTGGGACTTCATCAGCAAGACTCCGACCTTTAAGGCCGCCATCCAGATCCAAAGGATAGAGGAGGAGGAGTTTTTGCGTATTCGCGAGCTAAAACGCATCAAATTCCAAACCAACAAGGTCATATACGACGACTATCACCACGAGTGATTTTTTAGCCCCGCTTGCTAAACCGCGGGCGGGGCTGCTTAAATTTAGCTTTTAAATTCGCTTCTTGATTAAAATTTAAAAAATATATCTTATTTTAATATGCTTTTCTGTAATATTCCACAAATTTTAATATGCAATTTTGCAATATTATAAATTTACATTTCATAAGGAGCAAAAGATGAAAAAATTTCTCACGACGTTGCTTTTAAGCGCTATCGTCGCGCTAGGAGCCGAGGTCAAAACCATCACCGATATGACGGGCAACGAGGTCAAAATCCCGGCCAAAACGCAAAAGATAGCCGCGCTCTGGCACGCAAACAACCAAGTGATCTTGGTGTTAGGCGGCGCGGACAAGATCGTAACGACGACCGATCTCATCAAGAAAAATAAGTGGTTTGCCGCGATTTACCCTCGCATCGCAGAGGTGCCGGCCGCGCTAAACGGCAACGACATCCAGATCGAGGAGCTCGTTAAACTAGCGCCCGACGTAGTCGTCGTATCAAATAAAAACTTCCAAGAAAATCTTACTAAAAACGGCTTTAATGCCGTAAACGCGATATTTCGCGACTACGACGATATGAAAAAAAGCGTGCTGCTAACGGCTGAGCTAATCGGCGGCGACGCAGCTAACAAGGCAAAAGAGCTAAACGAAAATCTAGACGCCAACATCGCGCTAGTTACCGAGCGCACGAGCAAGCTAAAGGACGCCGCGCGCCCTAAAGTGCTACACATCGTAGGCGGCGCGAACCTGCTAAAAATCGACGGCACTAAAACGATCATCGACACGTGGGTGAAATACGCGGGCGGTAAAAACGCGGTGCAAAAAGAGGGCAGCATGATAGAAATCACGGCAGAAGAGATCGTGGCGGCAGACCCTGATATCATCATCATCGGCGGCGCGGACAATCAAAAAGCGGTTGAGAAAATTTACGCTGATCCCGTATTTGCAGGGCTAAAAGCGGTCAAAAACAAAAAAGTCTACGGCAACCCAAAAGGCGTATTTAGCTGGGATAGATACGGCGCGGAGTCGGCTCTGCAAATTTTATGGGCGGCTAAGACCATCCAGCCGGAGCTCTTTAAAGACGTCGACGTAAAAGCCAAAACTAAGGCGTTTTATAAGAAATTTATGAACTACGATCTTAGCGATGCGGAGTTTGACTACATCCTAAAAGGGCTAAACCCGGACGGCAGCAAATAATCAAATTTGAGCGGCTTTGCGGGCAAATCCCGCAAAATCAAAAGGAAGCAAAGATGAAAAAGAGGGTGCTTGCATTGAGCACGGCGGCTTGCCTTTGCGCGGCGATTAGCGCGCAGGCGGCGGATCTGAAATTTGACCCGGATAAATTTGAAACACGCTCTATAAAAGCGGGCGAAAAAGAGGTTAAATTTAGAGCCTACGAGGGGATAGTTTATGTAGCAAACCCCGTGGATAGCCGGTTTCAGAGGCTAAATTTCTACGTTCCGGCGCGGTATTTTGAGGATGGCAAAAGCGAGTCGGGCAAATTTGACGCGTCAAGCGCACCGATATTTTTGCCAAACTCGATCGGCGGATATATGCCGGGCGAGCCTTTTACACCAGCTCTTGATAAAAACGGCAAGCCAAACGCGGTGCTAGCGGCGCTTGAGCGCGGTTACGTCGTCGCAGCGCCCGGAGCTAGAGGTAGGACGCTAAAGGACGCAAACGGCAAATTTAGCGGCAAAGCGCCCGCAGCTATCGTTGATCTAAAGGCCGCCGTGTGGTATCTCAAATTTAACGACGCAGCCATGGCTGGCGACGCAAACAAAATCATATCAAACGGCACGAGCGCGGGCGGAGCGATGTCGACGCTACTTGGCGTCTCGGCGGACGCGCCCGAGTTTGAGCCCTATCTAGCAGCACTCGGCGCCGCAAAGGCTAGCGACGAGATCTACGCGGTCTCCGCCTACTGTCCGGTTACGAACCTAGAAAACGCCGACGCGGCCTACGAGTGGATGTTTGGCGCGCAGACGAAATACGAGAAAATGGACTTTGGCGCACTTGACGGGGCTGGGTTTAACGACCGAAGCGGCAAGCCAAAAACCGTCTCCGGCGAACTAACCGCAGAGCAAAAAGAGCTCTCCGCCGCGCTAAAATCAGCCTTTCCCGCCTACGTAAATTCACTAAATTTAAAGGACGCTAAAGGTCGCGCGCTAACGCTTGAGCCTAGCGGCGAGGGCAGCTTTAAAGAGTATGTCAAAAAGACGCTTGCTGACTCGTTTACGGCTGCTAAAAGTCGCGATAAAAGCTTGTTAAAGCCTGAGTTTTTCACGCTTGAGACGCAGGGCTGCACGCTCGGCTATGATTTTAAATTTGACGATTACATCTTGTCTATGCCGCTCGCAAAAGCCGTGCCCGCATTTGACGGATTGAAGCTCGAAAATCCCGAAAACGACTTTTTCGGCGATGCGGACGTGGTGGCAAAGCACTTTACCGAATTTAGCGCCAAACGCGGCGGAGGCGAGAGCGCAGACGCTAAAATCATAAAAATGGTAAACGCGATGAGCTATCTAGGTAACAAAAACGCGGCTAAATTTTACCGCATCAGGCACGGCGCGGCCGACTCCGATACAGCTCTAGCGGTGCCGCTTATCTTGGCGCTGGGGCTACAAAATGCTGGCAAGACGGTCGATTTTGCGGCGCCTTGGGGTCAAGGTCACGGCGGCGACTACGATCTGGACGAGCTTTTTAAGTGGATAGACCGCGTCGTAAAATAGCTGAAATTTGACGCGACTGAAGCTCGCACCCAAATTTGATATAGTAGCGCGCTGGGTTTAAATTTGGCAAAGCGGCGGGAATTTGCGGAAGCGTCAAATTTAAATTTGATAGCGCGTCGACAGGCTCAAATTTGACGCTAGCGACCGAGTCGTAAAAACAAAAATGCACAGTCAAATTTGACTGCAAACGGCAAGCTGTTTGGCGGTTAGGGCGGGTTCTCGGTCGTAGGTTGCGAGCCGAGCTTGCGACGGCTAAAGCGGTGACGCAAACGCGAGATAAAGGCTTAGGCGGCTCGAGATCCGCAAAAAACGCAAAAACAAAAAGATTTAGCGAAGCTCCGCCGCAACGGACGAATATATCGTAAAGGCTGCCAAAATGAGCCAAAACGGTAAATTTGACCCTTGAGGCGAGCGATTTTTATGCGGCGCTACCGCAGACGCAGATTTTATTTTAGGAGAAAGATGAAAAATATTAGTTTTAAATTTACGCTGATTTTGCTAGCGGTACTGACCGTAGTTTGCGGCGTAGTCGCGCTTGGTGTCGGCAGGTTTTACGTAGCGCCGGGCGACGTACTTAGCGTGATCGGTAGCTTTTTTGGAGTGCCGACGGACGCCGCGGCGAACATCCAAAACGTCGTCGAAAACATCCGCATACCGCGCATTATCGCAGCTATCCTCGTCGGAGCCGCGCTCAGTATCAGCGGAGCGGCGTATCAGGGCGTCTTTCGCAACCAGCTAGTTAGCCCCGATCTGCTGGGCGTTTCAGCCGGAGCTTGCGTCGGTGCCGCACTTGCGATCATGTTTGATTTATCGCTTTTTTGGGTGCAGGCGTTAGCCTTCGTCTGCGGGCTCGCGGCCGTAGGTATGACGCTATCCATACCGCGTCTGATGGGGCGCTCTAGCACGCTGATGCTGGTGCTCTCAGGTATCATAGTTAGCGGCCTCATGGCCTCGGTGATCGGCTTTTTAAAATACGTCGCCGACCCAGAGACCAAGCTACCAGACATCGTTTACTGGCAGCTGGGAAGTCTAGCTAAGATCGACGCGGATAATCTTAAATTTATAGCGCCCGTGATGATAGCCTGCGCGGTGCTACTCGTTGCGATGAGCTGGAGGATAAACCTACTCTCACTAGGTGATGAGAGCGCGGCGAGGCTGGGCGTAAACGTAACGCTCGAGCGCGGCGTCATCATCGTCTGTGCGACATTACTAACCGCGTGCAGCGTGTGCGTGAGCGGTATCGTGGCGTGGGTGGGGCTGCTGATGCCGCACCTTGCGCGTATGCTGGTTGGCGCAAACAACGTCCGCAGCCTGCCTGCGAGCATATTTATGGGTGCGATATTTTTGCTATTTGTAGATACCTTAGCGCGCACGATCAGCGTTAGCGAGGTGCCTCTGGGCGTACTTACGGGCTTTATCGGCACGATATTTTTCGTCTGGGTACTCTGGCGAAACAAAAAGGTCGCGTGATGTTAGAAGTAAAAAATCTAAATTTCGCCTATCCAAACGGCGCCGGTAGGCTAGAAAACGTAAATTTACGCGTCGGTAAAGGCGAAATCCTAACCATACTAGGGCGAAACGGCGCGGGCAAATCGACCATGCTAAGCCTAATCAGCGGCACGCAGGCGCCGCACTCGGGCGAAGTTTGGCTCAGCGGTAAAAATAGCGCCGAGCTTAGCAACAAAGAGCGCGCCAAAATCATGGCCTACGTCGCTCAAAGCGAGATCTGCGAGTACGACTACACGGGCCTTGAGTTTATCACGATGGGGCGAGCGGCGCATCTGGGTATCTTTGCGCGGCCTAGCGAGGAGGACACGGCGATCGCGAAGGAATTTACCGCAAAGCTTGAAATCACGCACCTTGAGGATAAATTTATCACTCAGATGAGCGGCGGGCAAAAGCAGATGTGCTCGATCGCGCGCGCTATGGCCGCAAAGCCCGAGATCATCGTGTTCGACGAGCCGACCTCGGCGCTGGACTTTGGCAATCAGTACAAATTCCTGCGCACCGTTAAGCAGCTAAAAGAGCAAGGCTACACCATCGTGCTAACGACTCACAATCCCGATTTTGCCGTACTTTTAGGCGGCTATGTGGCGCTGGTTAAGGGTGGGGGCGAGGTGGCTTTTGGCACCGTGGACGAGATCATAGAAAGCGAGCATCTAAGCAAGCTTTACGGGCTAAATTTGAGCGTAGAGTACATCGAGCAAGTAACTAGAAAGTGCTGCCTGACGCATCCGTTGTGAGCTACGGTGCGCGAGAAATGGCGTAAATTTGCGCTACGCAAAATCAAAAAGGCGCAAGCGAGAGCGCACGGCGGCGAGGCGGGTAAATTTATGCGCCTTGGGACTCAAGGCGTGCGTACCAGCTTTGCAAATTTTGATTGCACAGTTGCCCCGTCGTTTGGTAAAATTTGCTCTCAAATTTAGCTCAAATTTGAGGCTTATAAAATTTGACCGAGCCTTGGCGCGTTTTAGTCGGCGCGACTCTGTAAATTTGACGGCTGCGGGTTTACGCCTTGAGTAAAATCGGCATTAAATTTAAAGTTCGCAAATTTGGGCGGCTTTTATTTTTCCCCGCGTTGCGCGCCGGAAATGATTAAAATTTGCTTCGTTAAAGCAGTCTTGCCAAAACGAAGCAAAATCCCTCCAAAAAGCTCGTTTACAAAAGCGTAGCAAAAGGGCCTTTAAGGCAAATTTACACGTATCCCTGATCTATCATCGCGTCGGCTACCTTGCGAAAGCCTGCGATATTTGAGCCAAGCACCAGATTTCCCTCGTCGCCAAACTCCTTGCTCGTCTCGTAGCTAAGCTCAAAGATATGATTCATGATGCCGTGCAGTCTATGATCCACCTTTTCAAAGCTCCATGCGGTCATGCCGGCGTTTTGCATCATCTCAAGGCCCGACGTGCCCACGCCGCCCGCGTTTGCCGCCTTTGCCGGAGCGAAGTAAAAGTCCTTTTGCGCTAGCATGAAATTTATCGCATCAAGCGTGCTTGGCATATTTGCCCCCTCAGCCACGAAGCGACAGCCGTTAGCGTAGAGCGTCTTTATGTCGGCTAGATGTAGCTCGTTTTGCGTCGCACACGGAAACGCCCCGTCGCACGGTACGTCCCACACGCCGTTTCTGCCCTCTTTGTACTCGCTTACGCTTACGTATTTTGCGTTCGGTCTAAATTTGACGTATTCGCTAAGGCGCGCGCGTCTCACTTCTTTTAGCTCTTTAAGCACCGCTAGATCTATGCCCTCTGCATCGTAAACGTATCCGTTTGAATCAGAAACCGTGATAGGCAGCGCGCCTACTTGATAGAGCTTTTCTACCGTGTAGATGGCGACGTTTCCGCTACCGCTTATGCTGCATTTTTTGCCCTCGAGGCCAAGCCCAGCTTTTTGCAGCATATTTTGCGTAAAATAGACCAGTCCGTATCCGGTCGCCTCCGTGCGCGCTAAGCTGCCGCCCCAGTTTAGCCCCTTGCCCGTTAGTATACCGTCAAATCTGCCCGTGAGCTTTTTATACTGCCCAAACATATAGCCGATCTCGCGCGCGCCCACGCCGATGTCGCCTGCGGGCACGTCTACGGTGTTGCCGATGTGGCGGTATAGCTCGCTCATAAACGCCTGGCAAAAGCGCATTATCTCGCCCTCGCTCTTGCCTTTTGGATCAAAGGTGCTGCCGCCTTTTGCGCCGCCGATATTTACGCCCGTGAGCGAGTTTTTAAAAATTTGCTCAAATCCAAGAAATTTTAGCACGCCAAGATCCACGCTGGGATGGAGCCTTAGACCGCCCTTGTATGGGCCCACGGCTGAGTTAAACTGCACGCGGTAGCCGTTATGCACCTGCGGTCTGCCGTCGTCATCCGTGTAGGTAACGCGAAAAATTACCGTTCGCTCGGGTATCACGATACGCTCTAAGATCGCGTGTTTTTGGTACTTACTCTCTTTTTTTATAAGCGGCTCGAGGCTATTTAGCACCTCGGTCGCAGCCTGCACGAACACGCCTTGGCCCGGATTGGTTCTTTTTATCCACTCCATCGTTTTTTCGATGTACTCGCTCATCTTCGCTCCTATTCGTCAAATTTTTGTAGTTGAATATTAACTCTCCTAGAAAAAATTTTTATTTAAATTTATTTTTATATTTTTATTTTAGGCGATATGTGTTACGTATCGAAACTAAATTTATCAAACGTAACTTTTTGATAAATTTGTTGTAGTTTTGTTTGGGCTTTTGACGGAGATTTTAGTCGGCTTTGGCGGGACTATGCTAAATTTAGGATATTTAAATTTATAGAGACGGGATTTTGCCGTTTTGGCTTTTGCGTATTTGGCGAGAATTCGCCAAATTTGAAATTTGACGGGCTAATTTGCGGCTAATCTCGTCAAATTTTACTCGCTTAAATTTAAATTTACACCTGCGCTAGCTAAAATTTAAGCTCAGATCGCACACACTTTTATTGTCTATGACTAACTTTACGGGGTATATACAAAACGGGAGTAAATTTGGGCGGATTAAAATAGTAAAAAATCAAATTTAGCCCAAAGCGGGCTAAATTTGATTACATATCCTCTTTGATTTCGTCGTTGCTGCGAACTACTAGGCCCGAGCCGTGGATGACGCTAGGTATGCACGCCGTGCAGATATCGACCTCTTCGCCGTTTTTGTGAGCGCGGATAAATACTGCGTTTTCGTTTTCCGTGCTTTTTTGTCCGCAGACGTTGCAAACTACGATATTTTCAGTTCTCATTTGTTTTCCTTTTTTAAAAAATTCGGCTTATTTTATTTAGTTTTTCGCTGATTTGAAATGATTTACGTCAAGCGCGAAGTCTCGCGTAAAAAGAAAAAATGCGAAAAATAAATAACGAAAAAAACCTGCAAGAAAAGCCCGAAAATAGGCACCAAACATAGTAGGTAAAAGCACAGCGCGGCGGCTTTAAATTTATATCCGCCGTAATCAAGCAAATAAAGCTCAAATTTGTGCCGCGAGAGAGCATTTGGCGCGACGTCGATGAAGAGCAGCGAATAATAAAGATAAAAAAACGCCGGGTGCAGGGCGAGGAAATTTAGCGCAGGCACTGCTAAAATCGGCACGCAAATAAGAGCGATCAGGATAAATTTGAGCAAAATTTTGCCCATAAGAGCCGTTTGGCGCGCTAGGCTAACGTTTGCCAGCTGCGACTCGTCCACGCGGTAGTGCCTGCGGTTTATCTCGCGGGCGACCACTGGAGTTAGAAAGCCCGCAACCGCGAGCGCGCAAAAAACCGAAAGCATGACGACTAGATATGCGCCGACGGCGTAAAATATCGCGCCGATGAGCCACTTTGCGATGCCTAGGCTAAGGATTTTAGCCGCTATCGGATACTCGGCCAGAGCGCCGGTCTCGCCAGATACGGCCGCGTTTAGCGCCTCGTATAGCTCGCGTCCGCCAAACATCGCGATCGCTGCGATGATGAGCGCGGAGAAAACGAGCGGCAAGATAGAGAGCGCGATAAATTTGGGCGTGAAAAGGTCCTTTAACGAAAGGCGTAAAATATCAGCGAACAACGAATCTCCATTTGTTTAAATTTATAGCCGTTATGCGGTGAAAGGGCGCCTAGGCGCAACTTGGGGTCAAATTTGACCACTTTAAATTTGGTCGCAAATTTAGCTAAATTTACTCAAATTTGACCCATTTTTACTCGGACTGGCTAACAATGCTAGAGCTTGCAAGCGACGCAGATTTTATAGATTAAAGGGCGGCGCTTTAGCTAGCGGAGCCAAACCGCGCTCAAATTTAAACACCCGTCCGCGTAAACCGCGTCAAGTCAAATCGCAAAAACTTCGCGGCTAGGCTTTGGCTAAAATTATCAAATTTAGCAGGTTCGCGCCGCAAATTTTATTTTACCGCCTTGTACTCGGCCTCGAGCGCGGCGTAGATATCATCCACGCTTTTTAGCCCGCGAGCTAGAATCTCGTTCATCACGGCGTTATCTTCTTTGCCGTTCCAGACCTTTTTATACGCACCCTCTTTGTAGCCGTGATCTTGGCGGAAGCGATTTAGCACGTTTTTACCTACGTAGCACTCGTAAAGCGAGCTAAGATTTACGCCGCATTTTAGGCTCATCGTGAAGTAAATTTTAAGCAGATCAAAGAGCGTATACTCAAAGCCCGAGCACTTGTTTATGAGCATTTCGACGTCGTTTATGATCTCGTAGATGTTCTCTTCAGCGACGTTAAACGGCTCGCGGCAAAACGCCTCAAAGCCGCTGCTAGCGCAGATGTCGCTTGATAGTTTTGCGATGTCGCCGAGGTTATTTAGCTTGTACTGCTCGAGCATCAAGCTCATCAAAAAGTGCCAGATATCCACGACCTCGACGCGCAGATTGTCTTCATTTGTCGGCGCGTTTATGCTTTTCCAGTGCTTCCAGGCAAAGCTGTCTATGAGCTCGGCGCACTCCATATATATGCAGCGTTTCCAGCTGATGAGTTTGCCGTTTTTGTTGATGCCGTTTTCCCAGCCGATGCCGTTGGTATCGTCGTTTAGGCTCTGCTGGAGATTTAGCATTTGGGTGATTTTTTCATTCGCGTTCATAAATTTTCCTAATTTTTAAAATTTATGAATTATAGCGAAAATTTTAAACCGCGAACTAAACGTAAAATTTAAAGCTATCCAGCTGAGAAATAAGCTCGTCAAAGAGCTTTTTGGAGTTTTGCAGTAGCTTAGCGTCCGCTTTGTTTTGCTCCATCAGCCTATCAAAAAGCTTTAGCGTGCCGTCCGCGATAAAATTTTTATGATTTGCGTCTTTTACCTCGGGAAGCTCTTTGCGAAGCGAGTTTGCGAGATTCGTCACGCGCGAAAATATAGGATCTTCACCCTCTTTGACGTTTTTCATAAATTTATCGATGCTAGGCGCTATCTTTTCTAGAGCGGCTGTCAGCTCCTCTTTATCGCGAGCGTCTAGCCCGTCGCCTTTATACGAGAAACTATATCCGTACTCGTGCGTGAGAGTGAGCGCGGATGCCGATGCGCCGGCTGTTTTAGCGCTAGCGTAGTCTACTGTTTTGTTGTCGTACATTTTTAGATTTATCTCGTCGCCGCTGCTGGTTTTAAAGTTAAAATCAAAGCTGTTTAGGCTCGCGCTTTGGTAGTTTTGTAGTTTCATGATTTTTGCCGTCCTTTTGGCTTTATATCGGCTAAATTTCTTTTTTCTTAATACCCCTTGCGCTAAAATCACTCAAAAAAAGGATGAAAATGTGCTGTTTTGCCACGCGCGTATTTTTGCTCATTAGCGCGACCGTTTTGAGCTTTGTTTTGCACGGATTTTTCCCACAAATTCCCGTCGTCGCGTTTTATTTTTTACTGGCAAATTTGATCTCGCTTACGATATTTTCGCTATTTTTCGCGGATAAGCTACCAAGCTTCGTTAAGCCCGCGGCCGTGCACTATTTTAGCTTTATCGGCGGCTTTGCGTCGGGGCTTGTAGTGACTTTGCTTAGACGCGAAAAAGCTGGAGCTAAATTTGTCAGAACCGAGCTTTTTATCTTTGTTTTTTGGCTGATTTTGGCTTGCTTTTTGGCGCTAAATTTTAGCCGGCTGTCGGCAAATTTGGCTCAAATTTTTAGCGCTTAAGGCGGACGAAATGGATGAGAAAATTTTAAAATTTATCCGCAAAATGTACCTGCTTAGCCTTGCGGTTTTAGACGAGGGCAAGCCATACTGCGCAAGCTGCTTTTATGCCTTTGACGAGGAAAATTTGGCCTTTATCGTAGCCGGCGGAGAGCAGAGCACTCACGTGAGGGCGTTTTTGGCTGAGCCTGGCGTAGCCGGCACCGTCGCGCTTGATACGAAGGTGGTGGGCAAGATAGAGGGCGTGCAGTTTCGCGCTCTAGCCGCTCCCGCGACCGCGCAGCAAAGCAAAATCTACTTCGCGCGCTTTCCTTACGCTTTGGCGATGAACCCGAGCCTTTATAGTTTGAGCCTAGGCTGGGTTAAATTTACGCATAATGCGTTGGGGTTTGGAAAAAAAATAATCTGGCAAAGAGATTGATCTTTTGCTATTTGCGGCTTGTCTTTTTCCTTTATACTTCGTTAGAAATTTCGCCGAAGTTCGGTTACATACTACTTGTATGCGCCTTCGCTCGGCTCATTTCCGCCTCGTCTAAAGAAAAAATACTTCGCCTTGACTCTCTGCATCCAAATTTGAAGTCAAATTTGTAAATTTGAGCCACCGAGACCCCCACTCTAAAAACTCAAATTTAAAATTTGAGCTGCGATAGCGTTAAATTTAAACCTGCACGCAGTGCAGCAACCTCTCACGTGCAGTGGGGCTGGAGAGGGCTTGGGAGAGGAAGGGGCGACGCTTTGTAAGTAGAATCCCCTTCCTCTCCCGAAAAAAAGAAAAAGGGAGCTCTTTTGCTTTGGCTCTGCCTTACAATCGCTTCTTAAAAAGCTGCGAACGCAAAGCGTGAAGTAAAGCAGGGTGCAATTTAAGCTCTTTCCCCTTAACAAGAAAGATTAAATTTAATGCGCAATGCCAAATTTAACCAAATAAAATTTTGCATTTTAAAGGTGCGGGTCTCGGTGCATCAAATTTGTAAATTTGAACGTAAAAAACTAAGGCAAAGCATCTTGCGATGAATTTAAATGTTGCGAAGAAATTTTCGACCGAAGATAGAACATATAGTTCATCGAGGGAGAAAATTTCTAGCTCATTTAAAGGCGCGCAAGAGACGAGCCTTCAAAAAGCAAAATTTACTCGCCAAATATATCAAGTTTTTTATCGTATTCTCTTGTCTCCACTCCAAAAAACCCCAACAATGAACTAAAAACATTATCGTGCGAGACGGCGTCGTCTTTTTGCGCGCGCAGGCGAGATAGCGTCCTTTCATCGTTCGTATACGCCATCATCGGGATGTGCTTTTGCGTCTCTGGCGCGATGGCGTAGGGCATGCCGTGCAGATAGATGCCGTTTTCGCCTAGGCTCTCGCCGTGGTCCGAGAAGTACCAAACCGCGCTCTTATCGCCGCCCGCGTCCTTGACAGCCTTGATGACCTCGTCAATAAAAAAATCCGTAAAAAGCAGCGTGTTGTCGTATGTGTTTACGATACTATCGCTATCGCAGGAGCTAAGCTCGCTCGTGTCGCAAGTCGGGGCAAATTTGCGAAATTCGCTCGGATAGCGCGCGTAGTAGGCCGGTCCGTGCGAGCCTTGCAGGTGTAGGACGATTATCTCGTTTTGCGCGAGATTTTCGAGGCGTTTTTTGAAGGAGGGTAGCATATTCGTATCATATCCGGCGTCAAAATACTCGACGTCGCCGGCGTCCAAGCGGTCGCAAACGCCCTTGCACTTGCCCGAGTTGTTGCCCAGCCACACGACCTTGACGCCGACGCGTTTTAGGATATCAAGCGCGTTTTCGCTAAATTCTTTGCTGCTGTATTCTTTTCTCGTGGACTTTGAAAACAGGCACGGCAGCGAGACGGCTGTCGCAGTTCCGCACGAGCGAGCGTCGCCGAAATAGACCAAATTTGGCTCATTTTTCGTGTAAAAATTCGTATCGTTTTTGGCGTATCCGCCGAGCGAATAGTTTTTTGCGCGGGCCGTTTCGCCAACGATCAGCACCATCAGTCGCCGCTCATCGCTTGGCCTCATCGTCGCGTCCGTGCCGATTTGTTTAAATTCAGGCTTGAAAAACTCGAGTTTTACGTACTTTTGAGCCGAATATATCGGATAAAACGGCAGGTTGTAGGCTCTGATGAAGCTATTTTCGCGAAAAAACGGAATGATGGACTTGGTCTGCGGTAAAAACAGAGCCGCCGCGAGAGCTAAAAAGCCGAAAAATGCGGCAAATTTGACCTTTATATGCCGCCTTGCACCGCCGTACTCTATCCTCGCAAAGGCAACCAGAAGGCAGGGCAAAACGCCCAAAAATAGCATATAGCAAACGAGTTTTGGATTTAAAAAGCTTAATACTTCGCCCGCGTCCGTTTGCGCGACGTTTCTTATCATTTCGCTATCGATTATGATACCGTAGCTTTGCATGAAGTAGCTACTAGCGCACGTAATAGCGATCGCAGCGATGCTAATGGGCTTAGCTAGATAGGGCAAAAAAACGAGCGAAAATAGCGCGCAAAGCAGCGAAAAATAGATGATCGGCAGGCTTGCGGCCATTAGCGGATGAGCTTCAAAGCTAAGCCTTGAATAAATAAAATTAAACAGCCCGAAATTTAGCGCAGCGATAAAAACGGCGTTTAAAAGCGTAAATTTAAACCAAGAAATACGTAGCTTCATAGCTTTCCTAATATTGATAGTAAGAGCGAAACTTTATCTAAAAAAAGCTTAAAGCTTTAGTCGTTCGGCGCGATTTTGGCGCAAGACGGTTAAATTCGTCCAATTTGCTCTCTTGCCGGTTTTGCAAACGGCGGCGAGTTTGCGCGGTTTTTCGGTTAAATTTAGCCGTATTTTTTATAAATTTTATGCGCTCGGCTAGCCAAACGACGGATTTTTGGGATTTGGCGGCGTAGCTTATTTTTTAAAGTAGGCGGTTAAATTTGGCGTAAAATTAAGACCCGACTAGAGCAAAATCGCTACCGTTTTTGCCGTCAAATTTCACTCCGCTCTTAAAAAATTAGCGAAAAAATAGCCCACGCCCAAGTTATCGCAGCTATGCCGATGGAGACGCAAACGGCGGCAGAGGCGCAGTCTTTGGCGATTTTAGCTAGCGGATGAAAGCCCGGCGAAACGAGATCCACTACCGCTTCGATCGCGGTATTTACGCACTCGCAGGTCAAAACGAGTCCAAAAACGGCGATCAGTAGCGCGTGCTGTGCCGCAGAAACCGGTAAAAATAGCGAAACTAGCACAAGCGGAACGATTATGCAAAGCTCAAGGCGAAACGCCGCCTCGTTTTTTAGCATCGCGACAAGCCCCTCGAACGCAAATTTGGAGTTTTTGAAAAAGTTGTATTTTGGTTTCATATTTTGCCTTTAAATTTGCGCAATGATAGCGTAAATTTGCTTTATAAGGCGCTTTTGCGGACGGCGCGGGTACTTAAAATAAACAAAAACGTAGCCGAATTTGCCACTCAAATTTGATAAAACTCGGCTAGTTTTTTACTCATCAGAAATCTTTGAAGTCTTGTAAAGTAGCGCAAACGCCCCCGCTCCGATAAGTGCAAAGCTCGCAACCATAGGCAGTAGCGTGCCCTCAAATAGCTGCCCGATCGCGACGCCGATAGGAAGCGAGATAAATGTCGAAACCGAGCCGATCAGCGCGGCCGCCATGCCAGCGATCTTGCCCATAGGCTCCATCGCCATCGCGTTTAGGTTGCCAAAAAGTATGCTCACGCAAAAAAAGCTACTCATGCAAAACGCCATAAAAGCCCACAGCGGCGGCACTCCGTCATACGCGATGACGACTGGCAAAAACGCGACCGCGATAACGCAAAATGCCCCCATAGCGCGCATGCTAAGGTAGCGCATGCCGTAGATCATCACGAGCTTTGCGTTTATCATCGACGCGGCGCCCAGAGCTAGGGCGTTTATCGCAAAATAGATAGGAAACTCGTCGCCTAGCTTGTAACTCACTTCAAAAATCTGCTGGGCGGTGCTGATATAGCTCAAAAACATCCCAAAAATCAGCCCCAAAACGATCGTATAGCCTGCGGTACGCCTGTTTTTCACGACCTGCGCGGCGTCGCGTTTTATCAAATTTAGGCTAAATTTATTGCGATTTTGCGCTGGCAGGGTTTCGCTCTGACGCAGTCCAAACCACGCTAGACACGCAAACCCCATAAAAGTAAGCATTAAAAATATGCTGCGCCAATTATAAATTTTAAAGATAAAGCCGCCGATAATCGGAGCAAGTGCCGGCACGATGATAAAAACTGCCGCGATAAAGCTCATCACGCGAGCCATCGCGCGTCCCTCGTAAAGATCGCGGATAAGCGCCATCGCGATGATCCTAGGGCCCGCAGCGCCTAATCCCTGGAAAAATCTGCTTGCTAAAAGTGCGATAAAATCGCTTGTGACGACCGAAATAAAGGAGCTTGCCGTAAATATCGCAAGCGCTAGCAGCACAGCGTTTCGTCGCCCGATAAAGTCGCTAAGCGGCCCGTAAAATATCTGTCCGACGGCAAAACCCGCAAACATCGAGGAGATGACGAGTTGTGTTTGATTTATCTGCGTCACGCCAAGATCCAGGCCGATCTGCATGAGTGCGGGCAGCATCGCGTCAGTGCTCATCGCCCCAAGCGAGGTAAGAAGCGCCATAAGCGCGATAAATTCAGCAAAAGGTAAGGTTTTGGGGATAAATTTCATCTTATTTTCCGCGGTTTTAAATTTAAACGATTGTATAAAAAAACTGCTTAAATTTTGAGGTTTGTTTGGGTAAAAATTGGCGCCAAATTAAATTTGATCTATCTAAAAAACTCGGGATCAAATTTGGAGATCAAATTTAAGTCCGCGCGAGTAAATTTCGCTAAATTTAACGCTTTAGTGAGCAGCAATTTAAGAAATTCGAGATTTGCTGCGAAGTATTTAAAAGTAAAAGATGATGAGCTGGTTGTTTTTGGATTTTATTGAAATGCTTTAGATTGCAAAAATAGAGGATGGTGGTTAGAGGCAGAATCGAACTGCCGACACGCAGATTTTCAGTCTGCTGCTCTACCGACTGAGCTATCCAACCACGCTGCTAATAAAGAAATGTGATTTTAGCCACTTGATACTTAAATTTTGGTTAAAGGTGCAAAATTCGGCGCATTTTTAAAACATGAAATTTATTTTTAAAGGCAGTCGCTCAAATTTAGCGGCTTTTACGGCGCATATATCGCGTCAAATTTGCAAATTTAAAATCGCTTTTTTAAATTCATCCCCGCGCTCTACGTAGCTGCTAAACTGATCTAGACTCGCTGCAGCGGGACTTAAGAGCGCTATCTCGTCCAAATTTTCACTGTTTGCGCCGACCTTTGCAACACCGTCAAATTTGAATTTTTTATCTATCTGGCCGACTGCGACGCTTAAAAACTCGCATTTTACTGCCGGGATTTTAAACTCGTTGGCAAGCTTCATCAGCTTGTCCGTATTTGAGCCGATAGCGTAAATTTGTGTCTTAGCGCCGCGCAAAGCTTCAAAAAGCGGCCGCATATCTACGCCCTTATCGTCGCCGCCTAAAATCAAATGCAAAAATTTGCCCTCATATCGCTTGACGGCTTGGATGCTCGCATCGATATTGGTCGCCTTCGTGTCGTTGACCCACGTCCTGCCGCGCGCATCGTGAAATTCCTCGAGCTTGTTGCCTTCGATGACAAAGCCGTTTAGTAGCCGTGCGTCGCATCTGTCGAGCAAAATTTTTTGGATAGCAAGCGCCAAAAGAGCGTCCGTTAAAAACGGCGTTTTAAAGGCGATATCGTTTAAATTTACTCCGCAAAACCGGGCCAAATCAGCCTCGTTTTCGTAGCTTATCACCTTTGCTTTAGTAGGCGTATCGGCGTAAATTTTAGGCAGGATCGCGACTACGTTTTCGCCCATCATTGCTAGCGGTTTTAGCTTGGCGCGCTCATACTCGGCAAAGTCGCCGTGCCAGCTGAGGTGATCGGGCGTGATCGGTAAAAGCGCGTAAATGCCGGGCGTCGCGGTATTTGTGTAGTGCATAGTAAAAGAGCTGGTCTCTAACACCCAAATTTTAGCGTTTACGTCAAGGTCCGCGAGCGGAACGCCGACGTTGCCGCCCATGACGGAGCCGTAGCGCGCCAGCAGGTGCTGCGTCATCTTTGTCGTCGTGGTTTTGCCGTTCGTACCGCTGATCCAGACGCTAAAGGGCATTTTGTCGCCGTAAATTTTGTAAAAGTAGTCGTATTCGCTGATGAGATTTTGCGCGTTTTTAACTAGCTCGTGGCTCGGCGGAAAACCGGGGCTTGGGATCTCGAGGCCGCTTTTTTCTGGCACGAAAAGGTTTGGCGGTAGTAGCGTGTTACCCCATTCGTCGCTTGAGATCTCGCTAAATTTATCGTCGTAGATGTCCCAGTCGCCCTCTTTGCCGAAGTTTTTCGCGATCGCGCGGGTCGTGCCGCCGTAGCCAAATAGCGATTTTCTCATTTTCTCCCCTTTGCCCGTAAAATTTGCATTTCTCGTCTGTGCCTGGATCAGCTTTTCGCCGTTTTGCTCGCGTTAAATTTACCTGATTTTTAGCGCGGTCATGGCGATCAAATTTGCCAAAACGGCGATGAGCCAAAATCTCACGATGATCTTATTTTCTACCCAGCCTTTTATCTCAAAATGATGATGTATCGGCGCCATTAAGAAAATTCTCTTTTTAAAAATTTTAAAGCTTCCGACCTGCAAAATCACGCTCAGGGTCTCCATCACGAACACGAAGCCGATGATGATGAGCAGGATTTCGTTTTTCGTCATCACACCCATGAGACCGATATATGCGCCTATGCTTAAGCTTCCGCTATCGCCCATGAAAACCTCGGCCGGATGGCAGTTAAACCACAAAAATCCCATCAGCGAGCCGATTAGCGCAGCGGCCACGACGACCGTCTCGCCTACGCCCGCGATCTTTGGTAAAAGCAGATACGAGCTAAACACCGCGTGTCCACAGATGTAAGCAAACACGCCTAGCGTCAGCAGCGAAAATACCGCAGGCACGGTAGCTAGTCCGTCTAGGCCGTCGGTTAAATTTACTGCATTTGAGGCGGCGACGATGACGAGCGTCCAAAAGGCCACCGCAAAAACGCCAAGATCAAGCACCGGAAATTTGTAAAACGGTAGGTAAAATTTACTGCTCAGCTCGCCGTGTAAATAGAGCATCGTCGAGACCGCAAAGGCTATCAAAATTTGAACCGCAAGCTTAGCTCTAGGGCTTAGTCCGTCGTGGTTTTTGCCGCCTGAGATTTTGCGAAAATCATCTTTAAAACCAAGCGCGGTAAAGCCCGCTAGACAGATCAGCGAGGCAAGGACGAAGACGTTATCAAGACGCGCGCAGATCACGCTCGCCCCAAGCGCTGCTCCGATAAAGACCAGTCCGCCCATCGTCGGCGTTTTGGCCTTTTTTTGGTGTGTTTGGGGAGCTAGCTCATAGATGGGCTGGGCGGCGTTTTTGGCCTTTGCCCACGTGATAAATTTAGGCAGCGCCCAAACGGTCAAGCAAAATGCAATAAAAAACGAAAAACCCGCGCGAACGGTGATATACTGAAAGATATTAAAATTTGAGAATTCATAAATATAGTAAAACATAAAAGCCTTTATTTAAAAAAAAACTAATTTTAGTATAATGCCGTTAAAAAATATCTAAATTTAAGGCGAAAATTTAAAAATGGCGCAAAAAACTATTTTGGTGATAACCGACGGCATCGGATATAATGAAAGTAGCGAATTTAACGCATTTGCGGCGGCAAAAAAGCCCACATACGACTGGCTGTTTAAAAACGTCCCAAACGCGCTCATAAAAACCTCTGGCCTAGCAGTGGGCTTGCCTGAGGGACAGATGGGAAACAGCGAGGTTGGGCACATGTGTATCGGCAGCGGGCGGGTTTTGTATCAAAATTTGGTAAAAATTTCGCTCGGTTTTGAAAACGGCTCGCTGGCTAAAAGCGAAAAGCTTTTAAATTTGTTTAAAACTTGCAAGCGCGTCCATGTCGTCGGGCTTTACAGCGACGGCGGCGTGCATTCGCACATGAGCCACTTTGACGCGATGTGTTCCCTTGCGGTCGCAAACGGCTGCGAGGTATGCGCTCACGCTATAACCGACGGTCGCGACGTAGGCCCAAAAAGCGGGCTGGCTTTCATAAAATCGCTGCAAGAAAGGGCGCAAAATAAAGGCTTTAAGCTAGCTAGCGTTAGCGGTAGGTTTTACGCGATGGACCGCGACAAGCGCTGGGAGCGCGTGAAAACGGCCTACGATGCGATGACGCGCGGAGAAAATGGGCAAACTATCTCACCGCTAGAGTACATCATGCAAAGCTACGAGGCGGGCGTGACGGACGAGTTTATCGTGCCGGCTAGCTTTGGGGATTTCGGCGGTATCGGCGAAGACGACGGCGTGATATTTATAAACTTTAGAAACGACCGCGTGCGCGAGATTGCAGCGGCTTTGGGCGATGAAAATTTTAGCGAATTTGCGCGCCCTTTTGTCGTTAAAAATCTACTCACGATGACCGAATACGACGCAAATTTCGCTTTTCCAGTATTATTTGAAAACGAAAAGCTAAAAAATACCCTCGCCGAGGTCGTCGCAAACGCGGGCCTAACGCAGCTGCACACGGCCGAGACCGAGAAGTACGCGCATGTGACCTTTTTCTTTAACGGCGGCGTCGAGGAGCTCGCCCAAAACGAAACGAGGGTGCTGGTGCCAAGCCCTAAAGTCAAAACCTACGACGAAAAGCCTGAAATGAGCGCGCAGGCCGTGTGCGAAGCAGTGCTAAAAGGGATGGAAGACGGACAGGATCTGATTGTGGTAAATTTTGCAAACGGCGATATGGTCGGGCATACGGGCGAATTTGACGCGGCGGTAAAAGCCGTCGAGGCCGTGGATGCGGCGCTGGGACGCATCGTAGCAAAAGCAAAAGAGAAAAACTACGCGCTAATCATCACGAGCGACCACGGCAACTGCGAGCAGATGAAGGATGCGCAGGGTAATCTACTAACCAACCACACGACTTTTGACGTATTTTGCTTCGTGATGGGCGAGGGCGTAAAGGCGGTAAAAGCGGGCGGTCTAAATAATATCGCCGCGAGTGTTTTGGCGCTAATGGGTATCGAAAAACCGGCCGAGATGGACGAGGCACTATTTTAATACTATATAAATTTTAGGTAAAAGGCTTTTTAGCTTTCGTCTGATAAAATGCGAGTAAAATTTGAAATCAAGGAGAAAAAATGAAATTTAGCGGAAAAAACGTGCTAATCACCGGCGCAAGCCGCGGTATCGGCGCGCAGATAGCCAAAACCCTAGCGCAAATGGGGTTAAAAGTGTGGATAAACTACCGCTCAAAGCCCGAAATAGCCGATGCTCTGCAAGCTGAAATCATAGCAAACGGCGGACAGGCTGCGGTGGTAAAATTTGACGCGACGGACGAGGATGAGTTTGTAAAAGCGATAAATTTGATCACGGACGCCGACGGCGAGCTGGGCTACCTCGTAAATAATGCGGGCATCACAAACGACAAGCTCGCACTTCGCATGAAGACGGAGGATTTTACTAGCGTGATAGGCGCAAATTTGACCTCGGCCTTTATCGGATGCCGCGAGGCGTTAAAAGTGATGAGCAAAAAACGCTTCGGCGCCGTCGTAAACGTGGCTTCGATCGTGGGCGAGATGGGTAATGCGGGGCAAGCTAACTACGCTGCTAGCAAGGGCGGAATGATAGCGATGAACAAAAGCTTCGCCAAAGAGGGCGCGGCGAGAAATATTCGCTTTAACTGCGTAACGCCGGGCTTTATCGAGACTGATATGACGAGCGAGCTAAGCGACGAGATCAAAAAAACATACAGCGACAACATCCCGCTAAAGCGCTTCGGAAGCGCTAGCGAAGTGGCCGAAGCTGTGGCGTTTTTGCTAAGCGATCACGCCAGCTACGTCACGGGCGAGACGTTAAAGATCAACGGCGGACTATATATGTAAGCGCGTAAATTTACGTTTTTGCGAAAGTTTAAGCTAAAATATATTAAAATCACGAAATTTTTATTTTTAGGAGAAGAAAATGGCAATATTTGATGACGTAAGAGACGTAGTGGTCGAGCAACTAAGCGTGGCTCCAGATGCGGTAAAGCTTGAGTCTAAGATTATCGAGGATCTAGGTGCAGACTCGCTTGACGTAGTCGAGCTAGTTATGGCTCTTGAGGAGAAATTTGAAGTAGAGATACCTGATAGCGACGCCGAGAAACTAATCACTATAAACGACGTCGTAACCTACATCGAGAACCTAAATAAATAAGTTTTTGTAAGGAGAGATCTTGAAAAGAGTCGTAGTAACCGGGATTGGGATGATCAACGCTTTAGGGCTCGACAAGGATAGTTCATTTAAGGCTATCTGCGAAGGTAAAACCGGCGTAAAAAAGATAACCTCTTTTGACGCAAGCGATTTTCCAGTTCAGATTGCTGCCGAGATAACGGACTTTGACCCGCTTAGCGTGATGGACGCCAAGGAGGTAAAAAAGGTCGATAGATTTATCCAGCTTGGATTAAAAGCTGCTAAAGAGGCTATGGCCGATGCAAATTTCGGCGAATTTGACGCTGAAAATTTCGGCGTTAGCTCTGCTGCCGGCATAGGCGGTTTGCCTAATATCGAAAAAAACTCCAATATCTTGCTTGAAAAAGGCTCGAGACGTATTTCTCCATTTTTTATACCTTCTGCACTAGTAAATATGCTGGGCGGCATAGTTTCGATAGAGCACGGTCTAAAAGGGCCCAATATCTCTAGCGTAACAGCATGTGCAGCATCTACTCACGCCATCATCGAGGCGGCTAAAACAATCATGATCGGTGAAGCACAAAAGATGCTAGTCGTAGGCTCTGAGTCTACGGTTTGCGGCGTAGGAATCGGCGGATTTGCCGCCATGAAAGCGCTTTCAACTAGAAACGACGATCCGCAAACGGCATCAAGACCTTTCGATAAGGACAGAGATGGCTTTGTCATGGGCGAAGGTAGCGGTGCGCTCGTGCTTGAAGAGTATGAAAGTGCTAAGGCCAGAGGGGCTAAAATTTATGCCGAGATAGTAGGATTCGGCGAGAGTGGCGATGCGTATCATATCACTTCGCCTTCGCTTGAGGGACCGCTTTCTGCTATGAAAAAGGCCTTGAAAATGGCTGGAAATTTGCAGATCGATTATATCAACGCGCACGGTACCTCAACGCCAACTAACGATAAAAATGAAACCGCGGCTCTAAAAGCTCTTTTTGGCGGCAATGTACCTCCGGTTAGCTCTACTAAGGGGCAAACTGGACACTGCCTTGGCGCGGCTGGCGCAATAGAGGCTGTCGTATCCATAATGGCTATGCAAGAAGGTCTTATACCGCCTACGATAAACTACGCAACCAAAGACGAGGAGTGCGATCTAGACTATGTGCCAAACGTGGCTAGAAAAGCTGAGCTAAACGCCGTTATGAGCAACTCTTTTGGATTTGGCGGCACGAATGGCTCTATTATATTTAAGAAGATATAATGGCAAGTTATCTAGACTTTGAGCAGGGTATCAAACAAATAGATGATGATATCGCAAACGCGAGGATTCGCGGCGATGAACACGCAGTAGAAATTCTAAATAAAAATTTAGAAAAAGAGACCGCTAAAATTTACAAAAACCTTAACGAGTTTCAGCGTCTTGCTTTAGCTCGTCATCCGGATCGCCCTTATGCTATCGACTACATTAAGGGCATGATGAGGGATTATTATGAGCTTCACGGCGATAGAGCGTATCGCGACGATGGAGCGATAGTTTGTTTTATCGGCTATATAGGCTCTAAAAAAGTCGTCGTGATAGGCGAGCAAAAGGGCAGAGGAACTAAAAATAAACTAAAAAGAAATTTTGGTATGCCTCATCCAGAGGGCTACCGTAAAGCTTTGCGAATAGCTAAAATGGCTGAGAAATTCGGACTTCCCATACTATTTTTGATCGATACTCCGGGCGCATATCCAGGCGTTGCCGCTGAAGAGCGTGGTCAAAGCGAGGCAATCGCTAGAAATTTATTTGAATTTGCAAATTTAAAAACTCCTATGATAGCCGTCGTTATAGGCGAGGGCGGAAGCGGCGGGGCTCTAGCCATAGGCGTAGCTGATAAACTAGCTATGATGCGAAATTCAATTTTTTCGGTTATCTCACCGGAGGGTTGCGCAGCTATACTTTGGAACGACCCGTCAAAACAAGAGCAGGCTACTAAAGCGCTGAAAATAACCGCCGATGATCTAAAAAGTTTAAATTTGATAGACGACGTCATAGAAGAGCCGATAAACGGTGCTCACAGAGATAAAGAGACTGCCGTAAAAGCGCTTGCGAGCTATTTTATAACTGAGCTAGATAAACTTGAAAAGCTAAAAGTAGATGAGCTTTTAAATGCTAGAATATCTAAAATCTTATCTGCAGGCGCATTTGAAGAGGGCAAATAGCGCTAAAAAATAGTACTCTTACAAAAAGTTGCTTGAACTTTTTGTAAGTTGCTTATTTATTTCCGAATTATTCAAATTTGCACGAGTCTTACAGAAAATATTCGTAAAACCAAAATAATCTTACTAAATTTAGTTTAATGGCTTCTTGGCACAAAATACCTGTTTTATAATTTTATGTTATGTAGAAAAGTTATAAAATAGTATTTAGAAAATGCATTTGGGTCAAAAGATGGTTTGAAAAATAAATTTGGCCACATAAATTTTAAATTTGCAAATTTGAAATTTACCCGTCCGCCGCCTTTAAATTTATTCTGAAATATCCTTATCAAAATACTTCATCGAGATCTCTTTTAGCTTGCCTTCGGCTGGTAGCTCGCTTAATGCTTTGTTTATTGTTTCTGGTAGCTCAGCGTTGCCTTTATGTACGACTACGGCCGTATACATCGTATCCTCGCCCGCAACTATAAGCTTTATAGGCGCTTTTGGGTGTTGCTTTTTGTTAGTCGTAGAACATCACGGCGTCGTCTATCGTGTCGTCGGCGCGTTTGGTGATTATGAGATTTATCTGGTCGCTTAGGCTATTGGCTACGACGAGCTTTGCGCCGTATTTCTAGACAGTTGGGATCCACATGCTATTTACTGAGTGCGTCGAGCATTTGCCCTTTAGATCGGCGAAGCTCTTGATATCGTCGTCATCCTCGTGCACGATAATCGCCGAGTACGAGGTCATGTATGGCACGGAGTAGTCGTACTTTTTCTTGCGCTCTTCGGTAATGCTTACTTGGTTAAACACGGTGTCCGCCTTGCCGGCGTCAAAAGCCGCTAGCATCGCGTCCCAAGAGGCTTCGATAAATTTAGGCTTTAGGCCTAGCTTGTCTGCGACCGCTCTTGCGATCTCTACGTCGTAGCCCATCAGCTCGTCTTTTTTGTTATGAAACGAAAACGGCGAATACACTCCCTCGGTCGCGATAGTGATCACACCGTCTTTTTTGATCTGCTCGAGCGATTCTGCGCTTGCTAAATTTAAACAAACGGCAAGCGCCGACCTAGTTTTAAAATCTGTTTTAGCTTCATGCTAACTCCTTTTGTGAAATTTGAAAATAAAATCGTAAAAATCGCGACCGCGATATAAATTTAAATTTGACAGACAGATAAAAAGCCGACAAAACCCGCCGTAATGCAAAGCCCTTATCCTTCGCAAAGCTTACCGCACGCGTCGGCGCGACATCTGCTGCAGTGAGTCATTTGGTGAATGGAGCCGCCGATTAGCTTTCGCATGTTGCGAATTTCTTCGTTTGAGGGCGATTTGATATTTGCAAAAGGGGTGTCATGCACGGGGATCATCGCCATGCAGTTCATGATATCAGCTTGCCACTCTTTGGCCTTTTTGGCGATATGTGGGACGTGATCCATATTGACGCCGGGGATTACGACCGTATTGATCTTTACGATCATGCGGGCTTCTTTTAGCTTGCGGATCCCTTCCTCTTGGCGCTCCCCAAGAATTCTAGCGCCCTCTTCTCCGTGGTAAATTTTGTTTTTGTGGCGCACCCACGCATAAATTTTGCCGCCCACTTCGGGCGTTACGGCATTAACGGTCACCGTCACGTGGCTCACGCCGATCCGCACGATATCATCCACGTGCTCGGGCAGGGACAGGCCGTTTGTGGATAGGCAAAGTAGGGCGTGAGGGAAGCGAGCTTTGCATTTTTCAAAAGTCGCTAGGGTCTTGTCGGCATCGCACATAGGATCTCCGGGTCCTGCGATACCGATGACCGAGATATCCTGTCTAAATTTAAATAGATTTTCCACGTATTCCACGGCCTCATCCGGGCTTTGCACTCTCCCCGTTACGCCGGGACGATTTTCGTTGGCGCAGTCGTATATGCGGTTGCAAAAATTGCACTGGATATTGCAATGCGGAGCTACGGGAAGGTGCACGCGCCCGTAGGCAGCGGACGCTTTTTTGCTAAAGCAGGGGTGGTTGTCGAAAGAGGGTTTGGCGAAAAAATTCATCAATCTTTTTTCCTTCCAAATTTGATGGCGTCCGCGTGGCAAACATCCATACAATCTCCGCAGTTCGTGCAGTTCATCTCGTCCGGTCTCGTGCCCATTTCGCATTTGCGCAAACAAGCATTGCAGTTATCGCAGGCGTCTGTTTTGTAAACGCGAAATATTGAAATTTTACGCAGCAGCTCCATTATACCGCCGCTAGGACAGGCGAAGCGGCACCATAAATTTGCGACGATCAAGGACGCGGCGATAAGAGCTACGACGACGGCAGTGCGAACCGCCCAGTACCAGTCGGAAAATTTAAAGGACATGATAACGGCGTTGAGATACTCGTCGCTGGTGCGGATAGGGATCATGACGCGAGGATTGCCGTAGATAAAATAGACGCCGGCGCTAAGCAAAACGGCTAGAACCATGCCTATTTGCGCATATCGTAGCTTCCTGTTATTTTTTAGCTTAAGCTTGAAAGCGGCAAATTTGCCGAGCATTTGATTTACGAATCCGCCCGGGCAAAGCCAGCCGCAAAACGCGCGCCCGAGGAAAATAACCAGCACGGGGATAAACAGCCAAAAGCCGAAAAACACGGTCGCTATCCGCCCCCAGCACGTAACGATCGGACAGGATTGGCAGTTTACGAAAGGCACGATAAAAGGGCATCTAAAAATCCCGTAATACGCCCATTGCCCGATCGCGCCGATAAAAATCAGCTGCACCAAACGACGAATTTTAGTTAGCCTAGAGACTTTTTTCATCTTTGCCATATTTACGATACTAAACATCTTTTACACCAAACCTTTCTATGAGTTCAAGCCCGCGCGCCGAATGGATGGAGGTAAAGCCGTGTCGCTCGAAAATTTCCTGCCCGTCCGAGCAGACGAAGTCCGCAAAATCATCGGCAAGCTTCTCGTCTTTTACGTATTTCATGATATTTAGCGTAAAGGTAAGCGGCCCCGGCGGGATGAGTTTCTCGTCGATAGGCATGTATTCGATTTTGTCTTTAAACCTATCGTGCGTCGTTAGGCGCTTTTCGATGATGGACGCATCGCCCTTGCCGTCTACGAGATCGCACATCATAGTAATTACGCACGCTCCGTTGGCGACCATATTTTTCATAACCGGCTCAGTAAGGCCGGAATTTTTCAAAATTCCCTTTACCGGTCCGCTACCCGGAGGCGAAGCCCTTAGCGGCAGCATCACTCGCACGCCGGGTTCCGCTAGATCCTTTAGATCGCGAATGCCTGCGGGATTTCCCTTCGGCACCACTAAAACGTAGTCGGTAAAACACAGCGGTCTAAAGCGAAGGCTAAGGCCAGCTTTGCGTAGTTTTTGAGAGAGCTCCAAAACGCGGGCGCCGAAAACCTCCGTCTTGCCCTGCAAGGCCAGCAGCGACTTCCCGAGCGCACCCGCAAAGGCGCCGGTGTACTGGATGTTATGCCCCGTTTTGGACTCGTACGCCTGATTTATCTGCGCAAAAGCCTCAGATAACCCTCCGCACGACCAAACCTGCAGCGAATCAGGCTTAAACGGCGTATAGCCAGCGAGCATCGCTTCGGGTCCGGCGATGGCTGCCGCTGCCAAAGCTCCTTTTAAAAAGCCGCGACGAGATGCGTCTACTTCTTTAAATTTCATCTGATCTCTCCTTTCTTTGGTTTGTTTTTAAATTTAGAAAATTCTTCATTTTAAAATTTCGAGCTACCCGCTTAAAGCAGCTCTATAAACGCCTCTAGGCGCGTTCGAATTTGCCCGACGTCTTGCTTGGAGTAGTCAGTCTCCAGACTCATATAGCTTACTCCCGCTTCTTTGCTTGCCTTCTTTATTTTATTTGTCTCGATCGCGTAGGTGTGACAGCCACTTAGCACGACGTCGATGACACCGTCTGCTTGATATTCGCGTACGAAATCCTTGATAACCTCTGAGCGCGCGTCGTTTTGATACATCACCGAACATGGAATTTTAAGGTAGCGCTCGGCGATATTTGCGACCAGGTCGCCCTTCGTTTGCGCTTAGCGAGGATGGTCTCGGCAAATACCGTGCAGGTCGAGCTTAGCTTGATCGCGGGATTTTTGTGGGCGGTTTTGTAAATTTCGCTTAGCTCTAGCCCCAAGCGGCCCGTGCTGATCTCTAAAAATTTGCCCGTGCCCGCCGAGCATTTGTCGTTCATGATAAAATCCGCGGGCTTGCCGTTTAGGGTCTTGATCGCCTTTGCATCCTATCCGCCCACGCCCTCTACGGTGCAGTCTTGCTCAAACAAAAAGTGCGCTCCAAGGCCATGGCATAAAATTTCGCTCATGCTAAGCTGCGCGTAGTCCACGCTGACGCATCCGTAGCCCGTAGCTGTCACGAAGCCCCCTGCGTAGCCTTTTTGCTCTAAATTTTGCTTGATTTGCCGCGCGACTTTGACCGCGCTAAAGCCGCTAGGTAGCAAAAACAGCTCGCAAAATTCGCCGTGCTCGTCCATAACGGCGACCTTTGACGACACCCCGCCGATGTCGATACCGATAAAATGCATACTCTGATCCGTAGAAAATTTTTCCGACACGCGGAACTTCGTCAAATTTGAGCGCAAATTTGTGCTCAGGTTCGTGTAAATTTGCAGAAACTATAAATGAAGATAAATTTATGCAAATGTAAATCGCGACCGCGATCTGCTTTGGTTGAAATTATAGCCAAAATCAGACGTAAAAAGCGAGGGAAATTTGAAAAAATATTATTTAGCGCATTAAATTTGAGATTTTCTATGCGGGAATGAGGGTAAATTTGACGACGGAATTTTAACGTACGGCGTCAAATTTAAGGTAGGTTTTGAGCTGAGCGACAAGCAAATTTGATGGTCGTGAGAGGCGAGAGCAGACTATCAAATTTGGCTGGCGCAGTATGTAAGTTTAGCCCGATCAAAAACGGGCTAAAATGCTAAATCCTACTAACCAAAAAGAGCCAGCCTACCGATAAACCTCGCCGTCGATGATCGCCATAGTTTTGTTATCTTTACTGCGCGGCAGAGTGTAGAAAAAGCTGTGGCGAACGACCGTGCCGTCGTCGTATTTTAGCGTTAGCTCGCCTTGATCGAGCGTGTATGAGCCCTCGTCGCTACGTGATTTCGAGCTGCCCCCGTCTATGCTGCCGCCTGGGGTACCCGAGGTTGCCATAGCATACGACGATCCGCCCGAGCTAAAGCGCCCTTTGCCGTCAAAGCAGTAGTACCCGCTCACGCCTACGCTCACCGTATCGCTGCCACCCGACCAGCCGTACAGGGACGACGAGCTGTCCTTGCGAAACGAGAAGCACTCTTTTGGCATTTGGCTTGGGATTTGTGCCTGAAACATATAGTATCCCGTGCCGATGGAGTTCCACAAAAAGGTGCAGTCGTCGTTCTCGCAGTAGTAGCTCGTATCGTAGCCGTCGTTGCTGGTTATCGTTAGGATGCCATCTTTGACCTTATACGTGCCGTCGATGCGCGTGCGCCAGTCGGACTTTTCTAGGCGGCTTGCGTATGTGCCGTCGTCGCGTAGGTAAAAGGAATAATCCTCGCTCGTGTTTAAAAGCATGTTAAATTTCGTACCGCCAAATACTCCCGAGCCTTTTTTGCTCGCCCCGGCGCTACTATGTTTGACGCTAGAGTCCTTTGCGGGTTTTGCGGACTCGGCCGAATTTGAGCTTGATTTGTTTGCTTTTGCCTGCGCGCTACTTGCGCTTTTTTTAAAGATAAACAAGACCTCTTGCCCGTCCGCGACTTGTTTGTATTCGAGCATGCCGTCTTTTAGCCAAAACTCGCCCAGCCCTTTAGCGCTAAGCGCATATTTGCCGCCGCCTAGACTTTCGTAGCCGCTTTTACCCGCGCTATTGTTGCACGAACCGTCCGGATTTACGCCCACGATGCCTACCGTCGCTTCATCGCTGCCGATCTCAAAAAACGAGTCGCCGAAGCACTTTTGCCCCGCGACTTTAAAGCTCTGCCCCTGCGCCTTTAGCGAGACTAGCTCCCATCTGCCCTGGATCTCGCTTAAATTTGGCTCGCCGAGGCCGGCTTGATTTACGGCGCCGTTTACGATGCCGGCTAAATTTACCTCATCTTTTTTAAAGGTAAATACGATCTCGCCGCTATCCGTGCCTTGTTTGTATTCGAGCAAGCCGTTATTTAGCCGTAGCTCGCCGCCGCCAAGCGAGTATCTGCCGCCGCCTAGGTTTTTTAGAGCGAAGTTTTGTTCGGCTTTTTCGCAGGATTTACCGTCCGCGCTACTTAGGCTTAGGCGCGCGTTATCGCCGCTAGCCTCGATAAAAGAGTCTTCGAGGCACTTTTGTCCGGCCGTTTTAAACGTTTGCCCCTGCGCCGTAACCGAAACGATGCTCCATCTGCCGTCCAGCTCGCTAGCGCTTAAATTTAACCCGAGGCAAAGCGCTGCGAGGATTGCAAAAAATTTAAATTTAGCCATATTTTTCCTTTCGTAAATTTTTAAGCCGTCTGTGGCGGTTTTGCCTTCGGCTTTTTGTTCTCAAATTTGCCCTAGTTTTACGCCGATGGGTTGCTATTCGTCCAAAAAATGTATCACGCCGTCGATGACCGCTCCACCTGCCTTGCCTTCGCTAGTAGGCGGGATATAAAAAAAGCTATGACGCTGCGTCCGTCCGTCGTCGTATCTGAGCGTGAGCTCGCCCGCGTCTAGCGTATATGAGCCCGCGCTACTGCTAGATCTTGTTCCGCCGCCGCCCACATTGCTCATGGCGGCGGAGGAGTAGGCCCAACTGCCGTCCTTGAAGCGGCCTTTGCCGTCGAAGTCATAGTACCCGCTCACGCCGCCACCCACGATATCTGTGCCGCCCGAGGCGTTATAGACGGACATGGAGCCAACGGCGGTGAATGAGTAGCTGCCCTTTGGCACCTCATTTAAGATTTGAGCGTTAAAGAGATGGTATCCGCCGTCGCTCCACAAAAACGTGCAGTCCGCATTCTCGCAGCTATATGTGCTTTGCTCGCCGTCGTTGGCGGTTCGTACGATTTTTTTGCCGTCTTTTTTATACGTGCCGTCGATGCGCGTGCGCCAGTCGGGCTTTTCTAAACGGCTCGCGTAAGTGCCGTCGTCGCGCAGATAAAAGGATATGTCGGTATTGGTGTTTATGAAGAACCACTTGCCTGCAAACACGCCCGTGCCTTTTTTGCTCGCTCCCGCGTCGCTATGCTTGACGCTAGGGTCTTTTTGGGGCTCTAAATTTGAGCTTGATTTGGCTTGCGCCTGATTTGAGCTAGCCTGCGCCGCGCGGCTTTTTTTAAAGGTAAACAAGATGCCGCCCGCGCTTTGTTCGTATTCGAGCGAGCCGTTTTTCAGCCTAAATTCGCCCGCATCGTTATCTAGCGCGTACCTACCCGCGCCGAGGCTTTTGTAGCCGCTTTCTCCTGCACCGGTTTTGCACGTGCCGTCCGGATTTGCAGCTACGATGCTAACAGTCGCTTTACCGCCCGAGATCTGGAAAAACGAATCTTCAAAGCACTTTTGGCCAGCCGTTTTAAACGTCTGCCCTTGTGCTGCGACCGAGTCGATCTCCCATCTGCCCTCTAGCTCGTCTGTGTTCAAATTTGAGCCGGTTGCCGTTGTCACGTCTTTGTTTGCGGCCGCATCTTTTTTGAAAGAAAAAACGATAAATTTGCCGCCGTCTAAGGACTGTTTTACCTTTAGCGCATCTTTATCTAGCCAAAACTCGCCGATAGGACCCAGCGCGTATTTGCCAGCACCTATGCTTTTAAAGGCGTAGCTTGCCGCGCCGCTTTTGCACGCGCCGTCCTCGCCTACGGAGCTAAGGCCTAGCTTTGCCTCTCGGCCGCTAACCTCGAAAAACGAATCCTCAAAGCACTTTTGCCCCGCTGTTTGCACCTCCTGCCCGTCTATGTTTGCCGAGACGATGCTCCATCTGCCCTCCAGCTCGCTAGCGCTTAAATTTAGTCCGAGGCAAAGCACCGCGATGGTCGCAAAAAGCTTGACCGTAAATTTGAGACCGTTCATATTTACCCTTTTTTTGAAATTTGCAAATCAAAATTGATAGCCGATTTTAACATCGGGAAATAAATTTAAAGACAACCTAAATCAAGAAAAATTATGAAAAAACCAAAACAAGCTGAGCTCTAACTTAAAAATGCGTCTATAAATCACGCTACTTAGCTCGCCGCCGCCAAGAAAATCCAAATGATCTTGCCGTATTGCTTCGTCCATGGCGTAAAAAGTAGGATTCGTAACATGTTCTTAAAAATGCTGTAAAATGTATATTTATAGTTTTTATTGCGCTCAAAACGTATTCAAATTTAAAATATAGGCACGTAAAATTAGTATTTGCTTGTAGTCAAATTTGAGCCCAGACAAGGCATCGCGAGTGCTGAATAAATTTTACGACGGCTTCTAAAACGGTAGATAAATTTTAGAAATTAAGGAATAAATTTAAAGAGAAATTTGAGCCCGGAGTCGGGCTCAAATTTTAGTGTAATTCAGACCAAACTTTGCGTTTCCAAAGCCATCCGAATATACCGAAAATCAAGAAGTAGATCATCGCATTTATGCCTAGGCTTTCGCGCTCGGCTTTTTTAGCGTCGCCCGCTTTTGCCATATAGGCTACGACTTTGTCCTCGCTAGCTTTATTTAGACCTACGCGAGGCATCGAGGTGCCCGGTAGCATTTTTTGCGTGTCGTTTATAAATTTATGCAGATAATCATCGCCTTTTGAGCGGATCATCATCGATAAATCAGGAGGGTTTGAGCCCATGTAGGCAGCCAAATTTACGCGGTTAGTTAGAACGTATTTGTTTTCGTATTTCATATCGTGGCATCTCTGGCACGCGTCGCGAAATATCTTCTCGTCGCTGATCTCTTTAGGCGCGATAGACTTTAGATATGCAACCATATCAGCTATCTCGGCATTTGGATCCTCTCCGCCGGCTCCGAAAAACGGAGGCATCGGATAAGGATGCTCGTCGTTAAATTTATGCGTTAGTTTTAGCGCCTTGGTCGGATCTTTGATAAGGGCTGCCAAGAAATGCTCGTCGTATATCGCTCCCGCGCTGCTAAGATCAGGCGGCACTACGCCGTACGCTTCGCTAAGTTCACCAGCGCTCATAGCTGTCGGCATACCCGCAGCCTCGACTCCGTGACAGCCTGCGCAGCCAGCATTTGCAAAGGTTTCTGCGCCTTTAGTCGCGTCGCCTTTGGCTAAATTTATAGCCTTTATATCGTTCCAAAACGCAGTGTAGTCTTCGAGAGATTTTTGTGCCTCTTCAAGATCTTTTTGTGCTCCGGCGACTTTTTTCTCGTCATTCAGAGCTTTTGTCGCATCAAGGGCTTTTTGTCTAGCTTCTACTACGGATTTGGCTTGATTTATATCCTCGGCGCCAAAGTCGTAATCGGCCGCGCCGACGTGCGGATGCATGATGTTATGCGCGTAAGGCTCTATACCCCAGTATGTTACGCCGGTTAAAATAACTACGATTATAAAAATTTTTAACTCTCTCATTTTACCGCTCCTTTTTTCTCAAGAGTCGTTATGATAGGTAAAACGACAAAAAGCAGAACGAAAAACGTAATGGTCGAGTAAAATCCTATCCATGAGTTTGAAATACCAAGCGTCACGCCGTCGGCAGGTAGCTTACCGAAGATCGTAAGCACGATCATATCGACCACTAGCAGCCAGAACCATACAAAAAAGCCTTTTCTCTCGTGAGCCGGAGCCACGACGTCGCTTCTGTCATAAAGCGGCATGAAAAATAGCGCCACGCCCGCGATCGCAAATGCGATAAGGCCGATATTGTAGGCTTTAAAGCCGAAAATATCGAAGAAAAATCCGCGTAAAATCTCGTACTGCCACAAGAAGTACCACTCAGGATAGATGTGCGGAGGCGTTTTTAGCGGGTTGCCCGGCTCGAAATTTATCGGATCCATCGCGAAGTTGAAATGAAAACAGACTAAATAGAAAAAGAAAATCATAAAAAAGCCGATGTACATAAAGTCTTTTGCCAAAAATCCCGGCCAAAACGGAATAACTTTAGCATTTTTCTTATCGCCGCTTAGATATTTTTCAGCCTCGATATCAAAGTCTATCTCTTCGCCCGTTTCATTATTTACGTGCGGGACGCGAAGGGTATAAAAGTGTATCGCGACGACTGCGATCAGCACGATCGGTAGCAAGCATACGTGAAGCATGAAAAATCTCGTCAAAGTCGGATCGCTAACGGCATAGTCGCCTCTGATCCACTCGACTACCGCGTCCCCGATAACCGGGATACCGCCGAATAAATTCGTGATAACCATCGCCGCCCAGTAGCTCATCTGACCCCAAGGTAGCATATATCCGCTAAAAGCCTCGGCTGAAAACAGGATGAAGAGCAACATACCGCTCACCCAAATCATCTCGCGACCTTTTTTATAAGAGCCGTAGTAGATCGCCGTAAAGGTGTGTATGTAGATGATTAAAAATACGACCGAAGCCGCAACCGCATGTATGTGACGCCATAGCCAGCCGTACTCGACCTCTTTCATTATGGTAAAATTTACGCTATCAAAGGCTAAATTTATATCCGGTTTATAGTACATAACTAGCATAAATCCGGTAAAAATAAGCAACGCAAAAAGCGTCGTGAGTATAACGCCCATCGCCCAGAGGAAATTTATATTTTTCGGTATCCAGTATTCGCTGACGAGGACTTTCATTAGCTTGTTTAGGGCGATCCTTTGATCCAGCCAGTCTAAAACGCCCGTTGATTTTCTGATGTGCATTTTTCCCTCCTTACGCTTGAGCCGCTAGTTTTTCGTATTCGGGGCTGGTTTCGCCCAGAACGAGTTTCGTACCGTCTATCTTAAACGGCGGTATGTCTAGCGGTCGAGGAGGAGGGCCGAAGGTATTTACGCCGTCTGCGTTGAATTCGCCTCCGTGACAGGCGCAAACGAAAACTTGTTTGCCAGGTTTCCACTCGGGAATACAGCCAAGATGCGTACAAAGCCCGATCGCGACCATATATCTAGCGCCATCTACTACGATATCGCGCTTGTCGTTAGGCGCCATAGAAGCGTCCTTTTTTAGAACAAATATCGGCTTTTTACGCCACTCGATCTGGCGCATCTCGCCGTCTTTCATCGGGCTAAGATCTACAGTCGTAAATCCGGCCGCCTTTACGCTAGGAAGCGGATCCCAAGTCTTTTTAACGGCTACGAGAGTCGCTGCGCCGCCGACTGCGGCTACCGCGCCAAACGCTAGACCGATAAAATCTCGTCTTTCTTGTTTTACGGACATTACTTTCCTTTCAACGGTTTTTGAAGAATAATCGAGATTATACTCTTATGAAAATTAAACTTTCATTTTTTCGGCAAATAGTTTAATTATTTAAACTATTTTTAAATAATCATTTACTATTTCGTATTTTAAGGCTTTAGGGAGTAAAATTTGAGTGTAAATTTGGTTTAGTCGGTTAAATTTGACGGTCTGTGAGCAGACGTAAATTTAAATTATATTTTAGTTTGCGCGTTTTACCCGCACCGCAAAAATTTGACGCCGAGCGGCTTTAAATTTACGCCGTCAAATTTGCCGTTTTTAGCGGGAAATGCTTGGTTAAATTTGATTTTAAAGGAGAATATATGCGTATCGCTTCGATCGATCATATCGTTTTAACGCTGGCAAATTTGCAACGGACGCTTGATTTTTACATACGCGTGCTGGGTATGCGGGAGATTGATTTTTCAAACGGACGCAAAGCTCTAGCCTTTGGCTCGCAAAAGATAAATTTGCACGTAAAAGACGAGGAGATTTTGCCAAACGCGCGAAACGCAAACATCGGAACGGCTGATATTTGCTTACTTACCGATACGCCGCTTGAGCTAGTTTTAGAGGAGCTAGAGGTTGCCGGCATCGCCGTAGAGCAGGGCATCGTGCCGCGAACCGGCGCGCTTGGAGCGATAAACTCAATCTATGTGCGCGACCCGGACGGAAATTTGATAGAGATCAGTAGATACGTTTAAATTTGACGGGTTTGTAAATTTAACGCCAAGAGGCGAAGCGTTAAATTTAACCTCAAATTTAACGCCTGCCCTTGTTAAATAGCATTTTATCGCGACTTACTGCGACTCCCTTGCGTTCATCTTTATATAAATATGTAAGATGTCTATCGCCGCAGGCGTCACGCCGCTGATCTCGCTAGCCGCAAATAGCGTCGGCGGGGCAAATCTCTCGAGCTTTTCGACCACTTCGTTGCTAAGCCCGCTGATACCGCGGAAGCTAAAGCCTGCTGGGATTTTCACGCTCATCATATCTTTCATGCGGTCGATCTGTTTTTTTTGCTCGGCGATGTAGTGCTGGTATTTGGCTTCGGTTAAAATTTGCTCCAAGCTAGCTTCGTCGAGCGCCTCAAAAAATGGATCTAGCTTGCGCAGCTTTTCGCCCGTGAAGCTCTTTCTGGCGACGATTTTTTGCAGGGTTAAATTTTGGCTGATTATCTCCTCGTCTAGGCTAGCTAAAAGCTCTAAATTTCGCTTCGTCGGCGTGATCTCGGTGCTGTTTAGCAGCTCTAGCCCGCGAGCCAAATTTGACCTTATGGCTTCTATTTTCTCAAACGTCGCTTCGTCTAGCAGCCCAAGCTCGCGGCCGTATCCGCCTAGGCGTAGCACGGCGTTATCCTCGCGCAAAAGCAGCCTATACTCGGCGCGCGAGGTAAACATGCGGTAAGGCTCCTTTGTACCTTTGGTCACGAGATCGTCGATGAGAACGCCGATATAGGCCTCGTCACGGCGCAGGACGAACGGCTCTTTGCCATCAAGCGCAAGCGCTGCGTTTATGCCGGCCATCAGCCCTTGCGCGCCCGCTTCCTCGTAGCCCGTGGTGCCGTTGATCTGGCCTGCGAGATAGAGTCCGCGCGCCTTTTTGGTCTCTAGCGTGTGTTTTAGCTCGGTCGGCTGGACGTAGTCGTACTCGATCGCGTAGCCGTGGCGCACGATGCGCGCGTTTTCAAAGCCCTTGACCGAGCGCAGCATCGCGACCTGTACTTCATACGGCAAGCTCGTAGAAAAGCCGTTGATATAGTACTCCGTGGCCTCTAGCGTCTGCGGCTCGACGAAAAGATGATGTCTGTCGCGATCGCCGAATCTATTTATCTTATCCTCGATACTCGGGCAATAGCGCGGACCCACGCCCTCTATCTGACCAGTAAATAGCGGCGCTTTGTCGAAATTTGAGCGGATAATGTCGTGCGTGGTTTCGTTCGTGTAGGCGATGTAGCAGGGCAGCTGCGTAGGCGCGAAGTCCCGCGTGCGGAAGCTAAATGGGGTTGGATCCTCGTCGCCGCCTTGGATCTCAAGTACGCTAAAGTCTATGCTTTTAGCGTCCACGCGCGGGCAGGTGCCGGTCTTTAGCCGGCCGACTTCTAGGCCTAGTTCGCGCAGGCTATCGCTTAGATTTTTGGCGCTTAGCTCGCCCACGCGGCCGGCTTCTAGCTTGTTAAATCCGACGTGAATGAGTCCGTTTAAAAACGTGCCCGTCGTAATGATGAGCTTGCTGGTTTTATACTCGTTGCCTAGGTGGGTTTTTACGCCCGTGATCTCGCCATTTTGGCTTAAAATTTGCGTTGCGATCTCTTGGCTGATGTCGAGATTTGGCGTATTTAGCAGTAAATTTCGCATATAGACGCGGTAGCGGTCCATATCGATCTGAGCGCGGCTACCTCGCACAGCTGGGCCCTTGCTCTCGTTTAGCACGCGAAACTGTATGCCCACGGCATCGGTCGTTAGCCCCATCTGTCCGCCTAGAGCGTCGATCTCTTTTACGAGGTGGCCTTTTGCTAGGCCCCCTATTGCGGGGTTGCAGCTAGCTGCACCGATTTGCTCGGCTAGGATTGTGATTAGTAGCGTTTTTTTGCCCATTTTTGCGGCGGCGAGGCTGGCTTCGATGCCTGCGTGACCGCCTCCGACGACGATAATATCATAGTTCATATTCAAATTTTCCTTGTCCTTAAAATTCGCGATTTTATCAAAAAACAGATAAAATATACAAAAATTTAAGAAAAGACGGCGAGGAAAATTATCTTAAATTTGACGTTTTTTTGAGCCGGTGCGCGTAGTTTGGCGATTTGGTTTAAATTTATTTATAGTAATTTTTATAGAGTATTTTTTGAGAGATCGGGCGAAAATTTAACCCCGCTCAAATTTCCCTCGCGATTTTGTTCATTTTAGCAAAAATTTCCGCACGTTCGCCGTCTTTTAGACTGCCCATTTCTAGCTTCGTCATCATCTGCATAAAATCAAATTTCTTAAACATTTTCGCGGCTTCTTTGGCTTCGCGCTCTAGTTTGGCGTAGATTTGCGCTTCGTTTTCGTCGTGGGCTAAATTTCGTAAAAACGAGCCGGTCTCGCCGCCGTGAAATTTATCCGCGCCGATTTTGTCTGCCGCACTGCTTGAATTTGCATTTTCGTTAAATTTATCTAGCATCTGGGCAAAATCGGTCAAATTTGCCGCCGCGAGCGTAGAGCCTCCTAAAAATTTATCGCCTTTTTGACCTTGAGCTACGCGGTTTGCTAAGGTCTTTAAAATCTCGTTTGAAGCGCCGTTTTTGATCTGCATTTTTATCCTTTTTATATTACTAACGGTGAATTCTAGCAAAAAGTATTCCGTCAAATTTGAAACGACGAGATTAAATTTTGGCTTAAGCTTTCTGAGGCATTATAGGACTAAAACACTCTTTTTAGTGCATTAGATAGTCTATGCGTAATATTTTTATATTCGCATAAGGTTAAAAGAGTGCCTATTTTACCGTAAATTTAAAGATAAGCTTAAAAATAAATAATTCATAAAAATTAATCTAAAAAATACAAAATTCGTCAGCTAAATGACGGAAATAAATTTTTAAAAGTAATACAATTAGCTCAAGATTTAAGAGAAATCAAGAATCGTAAAACAAGTAGAAAGGAGAATTTATGAAACAACATAAATTTGTGATCGCCGATTACAAACGTTGTATCGGTTGCGCTACTTGCATGGCGGCCTGTTTTCGTAGCGCTTATGAGCGTGGTAAGCTTTCAAAAGCTAGACTAACAGTGCTCCGTCAGGCAAAGGGCGTCATGCCGACGCAGTGTCGCCAGTGCGATGACGGTCCTTGCGCGAACGTATGTCCTACTGGGGCACTCAGGTTTGACGATAACTGCATCGAGCTGCATGAGGAGATCTGCATAGGTTGCAAACTCTGCACGATCGCTTGCCCTTACGGCGCGATAAGCTCGAGCGCGGAGCTCATGCCGTCCGTTAACTACGCGGTAGAGCCGAAGTATTACCTCGAGATCGAGAGCCAGGCGGGCGCGAAAAATACCGCTATCAAATGCGATATGTGTTTCGGTCGCGAAAACGGCCCTGCATGCGTCGAGGTTTGTCCGACCAGCGCGATAATCATGGTCGATCCGCTACGCAGCCAGCACAAGCTTGGCAACAGGATCGAGCAGGAGGCGGCGCAGGATTTCGTAAATAAAATTTTACGCGGAAGCGGAAATTTAAAAGAGCCTCACGTTTTAGCCGATATCGGCGCTCAGGACGTGGACGGCGAGGGCGACGTCATCGTTATCAACGAGCTTGACAAAACTCCTAGCGAGCAGGCAAGAGAGCAAGCGGCGTCAAATTCGCGCGCTATGAACGACGAAAATAGCGGCGCACAAGGGGGTGCGAGATGGTAGGCGTTTATCTACTTTTCTTAGTTAGTGCCGCCGTTAGCATCCTGCTCTACGGTGCGCAAAAATCAGCCGTCAAAATCGGCTTTGGATTAAGCGCGATCAGCTGTTTTTACGCGCTTTGCTACTTTGTGGCCAACATGGGCGTGACCCAAGGCTTCGCTCTAGGCGGAGACTTTTTATACGCGCCTAAATTTGAGCTAACTCCGCTTGGAAATTTCTTTAGCTTCGTGGTCGTCTTTATCGGCTTTGCCAGCAGCGTCTACGGTATGAGCTACGCGGAGGAGTACATCAAAAAAGCAAACGTCGGCGTTTTCGCCTGTTTGTTTAACCTTTTCATCCTTTCGATGCTTTTAGTCATCAGCGCAAATAACGTATTTTGCTTCGTCGTTTTGTGGGAGCTTATGACGCTTATTTCGTCTTTCCTCATCCTAGTAAACGACGGCAAAGGCACGCTAAAAGCGGTGATGGTATATCTTGGCATCGCTCAGGTCGGTGCGTTTTGTATCACGTGCGGACTGCTAATAATGGCTCACTATGCGGGCAGCGCCGAGTTTAGTAAATTTGCCCACCTAAATATGCCTGCTGCGGCTAGCGTCGTGGTGTTTATACTATTCCTAGTAGGATTTGGTAGTAAAGCCGGTATGTGGCCTTTCCACGTATGGCTACCGATGGCTCACCCGGCCGCTCCTTCAAACGTATCTGCGCTAATGAGCGGTGTTATGATAAAGGTTGCGCTATTTACTCTAGTCAAATTTACGCTTTTCTTGCCTTTAAGCATTTACTTTGGCTTGACGGTTTTGATTTTGGGCGCCGCTAGCTCGCTTTTTGGCGTTCTTTACGCTCTTTGCCAGCACGACTATAAAGCGCTTCTTGCTTATCACTCTGTCGAAAACATCGGCATCATCTTGCTCGGTCTTGGCACCGGTTTATACGGTCTGGCCGCCGGAAATACGACGCTTGCCGCGATCGGATTTTTAGCCGGATGCTATCACGTGGTTAACCACGCGATATTTAAAGGACTTTTGTTTCTTTGCGCGGGTTCGGTTTTGCACGCTACGCACACTCGCGATATGGACGTGCTAGGCGGCCTAGCTAAAAAGATGCCTTGGACGTCTGTAGGTATGTTTATCGGTATCATGGGTATCGCGGCATTGCCTCCCGTTAACGGCTTCGTATCCGAGTGGTTTACCTATCAAGGTATGCTTCAAGGCGCGCTAGAGCAGGGCATCTTTACTAGATACGCCTTTACGCTTTCAGTCGTCGCTTTAGCGCTTACGGGCGTGTTAGTCGGCATGCACCTTAAGCTTTACGCAGTAATCTTTGCGGGAACTCCAAGAGATCAGAAAATTTGGGAAAATGCAAAAGAAAGCCCGATATTTATGGTGCTTGGCATGATCGTGCTAATGATCGGCTGTATAGGCTTTGGTATAGGAGCTAACGTAGTCGTTGGCTACATCCAAACGGCCGTAAATTCCATAGGCGGCGCAGGCGGTTACGTAGCTAGCCACGGTATAAATTTGACCTCAAATTTAGGCAGCGTGGTTTCTACTCCGCTTATAGCCATCATCTTGTGTTCTACTATGGTTTTGCCTTTTGCGATTTTGGCCGTGATGAAAGCAAACCGCGAGAAACCTCGCGAGACCGATCCTTGGGCTTGCGGATTTAAATACAGCTCTCGCATGCAAATGACGGGCGGTCCTTTCACGGGGGATCTAAGGCGCATCATGAACTGGCTATTTAAAGGCGAGAGAAAAGTCGTGACTAAAGGCTATTTTAACCCGGTCGAGTATCACAACCATCCAAAAGATATCTGGTGGGGGCTATTTTACGAGCCGGTGATTAAATTTACCGAAAAGGTCGCTGAAAAAATAGGCATAATGCAAAGCGGCTACACCAACGTTTACGCGCTATATATCCTCGTATATCTTTGCGCGATACTAGCGGTTAGCTACTTTTTGATATAGGGGGGCGTGAGATGGAAATTTTACAGACTATACTTTTGATGATATTTCAAGTAGTCGTCATCGTCTTGGTTGCGCCCTTGTTTGACGGTATGGCTAGGAAACTAAGAGCCAAACTGCAATCAAAACAAGGTAGCGATTTCTTCCAGACGTATCGCGACATCATAAAGCTATTTAGACGCGGTAGAACCGTGCCTGCTTGCTCTCACTGGGTATTTAGGCAGGCTCCGTTTTTCTTGTTTGCTACTTCGGCGGCGATACTGGCGGCTATTCCTATTACTTATAGTAAAAGCACGATTTTCGGAGCATACTCCGATATTTTCGTGATTCTTTACCTAGGCGCGCTACTTCGCTTTGTTTTCGGCGCTGCGTCCATGGATAGCGGCAATCCGTTTGCGGCTACCGGCGGCGGACGCGAGCAGATGCTAGCCGTTTATGTCGAGCCTGTTATGATAATGTGCCTAATCGTCGTTATGCTAGCGGCAGGTACTTCAAATTTGGTCGAGATACAATCAATGGTAAAAAGCGGACAGATCGGATATCAGATCCCAAGCTTTGCGGTTGCTTCGATCGCGTTTTTGTGGTGCATATACGTTGAAACCGGTAGAAAGCCTTTTGACCTAGCAGAAGCCGAGCAAGAGCTACAAGAAGGCTTGCTAGGCGAATACGCCGGCTCTGACCTAGGCCTAGTTCAAGCTTCGCTTATCTTAAAACAATTTGCGATGATCGGGCTTTTCCTTTCGATTTTCGAGCCATGGAATTTTAGCAATCCGTTTTTAGCGGTGATAATTTTCGTCTTAAAAACGGGAGTGTTTTACGTAGCGGCCGTGTTTATAGATAACTTCGGACCTAGGTTCCAGATGACTTCGAGCTTACGTAAAAACGCTCTGGCTGCTCTAGCTATATCTTTTGTGGCTTTGACGCTTTACGTCGTGGGGGTGTGAGATGAATATTTTAGATACTTTGGCTATCTGTATGATGGTAACGTCTTTGGCGGTTTTCGGGCTAAGAAGCCTAAAGCTATCCGTCATAGTTTACGGAGTTCAGACGTTGCTATTAGTCGGGATATTTTTTACGTTGTCGTCTAAATTTAACGCCGAACAACTATCCACGTGGGCGGTCGTGGCGTTTTTTACGAAGGTTTTATTCGTGCCTGCGATCTTGCTTTGGCTTATTAAAAATCTTGGCGTCGTGCACGAAGACGAGCCTGTGGGCGGCTTTTTCGTGAGCCCCGTTATAGCGATGGGTTTTAGTTTGGCTTTGGCAATGAGTATTAATCCGATATTTTTGGAGTTTTCGCTTATTAAAGAAAAGATAATGCTACTAGCGGCGGTTTGCGTGTTTATGATGGGGGTTTTTGGCTTTATGCTTAGAAACTCTTTTATCAAGCAAATTTTAGCCTACTGCCTTTTTGAAAACGGCATACATCTAAGCCTAGCGCTTATGGCTTACAACTCAAACGAGCTTGTCGAGCTTGGAATTTTAACAGATGCGATTTTTGCCGTTATCATTATGAGCGTTTTAGCGATTAGATTTTATAAAGCATACGGCAGCCTTGACACGTCTAAGGCTACGAATTTAAGGGGATAGAGATGGATAGTTTAACTTTGATATTAATTTTACCGCTTCTTGGAGCGATACTGCTATTTTTCTCTCCGAAAAATTACGCTTTTTTGAGTTTGCTTCACGTAGCCGTTAGCGCAGTTACGTCTTTGGCGTTGCTATTTAACGTAAGCAAGGTTTTAACCGGCGGTACGTTTTACGCGCACGATAAATTTTTGTTTCTAGACAGCCTTGGCTGCGTATTTTTGATACTTATCGCGGTTACCGGCCTACTCGTAAATTTATACGCGACCCACTATATGAGATGGGAGCTTGAAGAGGGACATATAAATTTAAGCGCGCTTAAGAAATACTACGCGCTTAGCCACGTATTTATCTTTACGATGAGCTTAAGCGTCATCTGTAACAACGTCGCGTTTATGTGGGCTGCAATCGAGGCTACTACGCTTTCATCAGTGTTTCTAGTAGCGATCTTAAAAGATCAAAAATCAACCGAGAGCGGCTATAAATACATAGTCCTTTGCTCTATCGGACTAGCGTTTGCGCTTTATGCGACCGTGCTTCTTTACTCTGCGACCTTTGTGGAGATAAAAGACGGCGAGGCTGCGATGCTATGGACCGGCATAATGGCAAACGCTAAAAATTTAAACCCCGATGTTGCAAAGCTAATCTTTGTCTTTGCGCTTATCGGATTTGGCACCAAAGCCGGCCTTGCTCCTACGCACACCTGGCTTCCCGACGTTCACGCCCAAGGCCCAGCCCCGATTTCGGCTCTGCTTTCAGGCGTTTTGCTAAAGTGCGCGATGCTAGCTTTATTTAGATATTACGCTATCGCGGCTCAAGCTACCGGTATGGAGTTTGTTCAAAGCGTGATGATAGTTTCCGGTCTTATTACGCTATTTGTGGGCGGAATTTTCCTAATCAGGCAACACGACGTAAAAAGGATGTTTGCCTACCACTCTATCGTGCATATGGGCGTTATAGCTTTTGCTTTGGGGGTCGGTGGATTTTTCGGGCTATTTGCGGCTATTTTCCACTGCCTAGCTCACAGCTTTACAAAAGCTCTTGCGTTTTGCTCAACGGGCAATATCGCTAGAATTTACGGACACAAAGATATGAGCAAAATGGGCGGTATGATAAAAATAGCTCCCGTAACTACGATGATGTTTGGCGCAGCGGTTTGCTCACTGGTAGGCGTTCCTGCGTTTGCGATATTCGTTAGCGAATTTAATGTCTTCGTCGGCGCCGTAAATAGCGGTCAATACTTTAGCGTCGCTTTATTTGCGATAGCTCTTGCCATCATCTTTATCGCGGACTTCTCGCACTTTAACTTAGCAAGCTTCGGCGAGCCTAAAGCTGCGGTCGTTCACAATAAAGAGATGAGTATATTAGAAAATTTACCGCTTATCCTGCTTTGCGCTTTGATTATAATCTTTGGCGTTTGGCACGTGGATAACTTTTATACGCTGGTTGAAAACGGCGTTAAGATAATAACTGGAGAACTATTATGAGAGGCGATAAATTCGTTGAAATTTTAAAAACAAAGGTAAAGGTTCTAGAAGTAACCCGCCAAGCCGATGATCAAATCACCGTCCTAGTGGACAGAAACGACCTTCCGCTTGCAGTTAAGACCCTTTACTACGATATCGGCGGTTTCATCTCTACGATGATACCTAGCGACGAGAGGACTATAAACGGCTGTTTTGCGCTTTACTACGCTTTGTCTATGGAGGGCGGCAAGATGACGGAAGAAGACGACTTCGCCGCCGAGGATAAGTGCTTTATCACCGTTAAAACGCTAATTCCCGGCGTCGATCCGACTTTTCCGTCGGTTACTCCGCTAGTGCCTGCTTGCGTTTGGTACGAAAGAGAAGCCTACGATATGTTCGGCCTAGTAGCCGAGGGCTTGCCCGATAAGCGTAGATTGGTGCTAAGCGACGATTGGCCCGACGGCCTTTATCCACTTAGAAAAGACGCGATGGACTACCGCTACCGCCCAGATCCAGTCGCTCACCAAGATGAGCCCGACACCGAGTTTTTATTTCCAAAAGGCGATAGCGTCATCGACGTGCCGCTTGGGCCTTTGCACGTTACATCTGACGAGCCTGGACACTTTAGGTTATTTTGCGACGGCGACGAGATTATAGATGCGGACTACCGCCTCTTTTATCAGCACCGCGGTATGGAAAAGCTAGCCGAAAACCGTATGAATTACGATCAGATGGGCTACCTTGCAGAGCGCGTCTGCGGAATTTGCGGCTACGCTCACGCGATTGCGTGTATAGAAGCGGCAGAAAAGGCTATCAGGCTTGAAGTTCCGCTAAGAGCGCAGGCTATCCGCGTGATTTGTCTTGAGATCGAGCGCCTTCACAGCCATCTTTTAAACATTGGTCTAGCTTGCGAGGTAACGGGCAACTACAACGCTTTTATGCATATCTTTAGGGTGCGCGAGTACTCTATGGAGTTAGCCCAACTAGTAACCGGCGGCCGCAAAACCTACGGCAACGTCATCATGGGCGGACTTCGCCGCGATATGACTGATAACGAGATAAAAAAGGGCATCGAGATGATAAACAAGCTCGACGTTCAAATTTCTGAAATTTGGGACGCGGTTATGGACGATAAGCGCCAAATCGCGCGCTGGAAAGGCGTAGGCGTGCTAGATAAGCAAGTAGCAAGAGACTTTAGCCCCGTGGGGCCTAATATGCGAGGCTCGGGTCTAAAGCGCGACAACCGCTACGACCACCCTTACGATTTCTTTAAAAATATCGAATTTAAAGTCTATGTAGAGCACGGCGGAGACGTATTTAGCCGCGAAGTCGTGAGATATAACGAGCTAAAAGAGTCCATACATATCATCAGGCAGTGTTTGGAGCTAATGCCTCAAACGCCGATATCAATCGATCCAAAAACGATGATAAAACCTGAAAATTTCGCCCTCGGACATGTAGAAGCTCCTCGCGGCGAAAACGTCCACTGGATCATGCAAGGCAGCGCGCAAAAGGTTTTCCGCTGGAGATGCCGCGCGGCTACTTATAACAACTGGCCTAGCCTTCGATATCAGTTCCGCGGAAACAACATTTCAGACGCGGCGCTCATCGTTTGCTCGCTAGATCCGTGCTACTCTTGCACCGACCGCGTTACCGTAGTGGACGTAAATACCAAAAAGAGCAAAATTTTAACCGAAAAAGACCTTAAGAAATTTTGCCAAACGGGCAAAATTAGCAAAAAGGATTTAAGATGATGAAGTTATTTGACGTAACCGAAAAATACGGAAAGGCGACCTACGCCTATCCGTTTGAGCCTTATAAGGTGCCCGAAAATTTCCGCGGGCAGCCATTTTACACCTACGAGCTTTGCATAGGCTGCGCGGCGTGCGGCGTAGCATGCCCTAGTAACGCCATAGAGCTGAAGATGAACGAAAAACAAGACAAGCTCGTGTGGCAGTTTGACTGCGGACGATGCATATTTTGCGGACGCTGCGACGAGGTTTGTCCAACCGGCGGCGTGCGTCTAAGCCAGGGTTTCGAGCTTGCGGTTAAATTCGACAAAAGCGCGCTAATACAGCGCGGCGAACTAGAGATGCAAAAGTGCAAATGCTGCGGCAAACCCTATACGCCGGTTCGCCTTATAAACTATACTTTTTCAAAGCTTAGTACGGCAAATTTGCTCCCGGGCAGACTAGAAGAAGCTAAAGACTATCTATATATCTGCCCCGAGTGCAAAAAAGCCCAAGCCGTAGAGCGCATAACTAAAGACGTAGAGGAGGGGATAAAATGAGCCTTTATCAAGTTCCCGAAAATATAAAAACGGCAAACGACCTAACCGCAAAGTTAGAACATCTAAAAAATATAAAACGAAGCTTTAGCGTCTACCGCATCGACTGCGGCAGCTGCAACGGCTGCGAGATAGAAATTTTCGCCGCTATTACGCCGATGTGGGATCCGGAGCGCTTTGGATTTAAGCTAGTAGCCAACCCTCGCCATGCAGACATTTTACTCTGCACCGGCCCGGTTACGCGTCAGATGTATTATCCGCTGCTTCGCGCTTACGAAGCAGCTCCAGATCCAAAGATCGTGGTGGCCTTTGGCGCATGCGGCAGTACGGGCGGTATCTTTTACGACGCTTATAGCGTTTGGGGCGGTATAGATAAGATTATCCCCGTAGACGTCTATATCCCAGGCTGTCCTCCGCATCCGGCCAGCGTCATATATGGCCTTGGTATGGCTCTTGGCATCATAGATCAAAAGCTACAAAAAAGAAGCTTCGAACAAGACGACTGTAAAGCCCCCGCCGTAAAAGAGTCTATCATAGGCGATATACTTTTTGAGCGCGATTTGGAAGCCGAGGCAAAAAGGCTAATGAGCTATATCTTCGGTAGGACGCTGTTTGCCAAGTATATGGACGCGGCCAAAACTTCTCCTAATATCCACGACGTAGCGGCTACCAAAAAAGTAATGCTAGAGGCTATCCATAAAGAAGAAGATCCTAGATACGCCGAGTGTATGGGGCTGCTTTACAACGACGTCTATCTAAAATACGCCAAAGCAAAACGCGATACGCAAAACGCCATCGACGTCAAAAAAGAAATTTGGGATAAACGATGATAAGAGTCTATAAACTCGCCCGCCGCCACATGGACGAAAACGAAAAGATGCCAAAAGAGCTAAAAGATATCAAGCTATTTTCCGTCTGCGTCGGACACGGCGTGGGGACGGTGGACTTTAGCGAAAAAACGCTCGAAATACCCGACGAGGAGTTTGAGCGCATCGTCGCTAGCGGTGGCGAATACGTCAAATTTAAGCTGGGAAATTTAAGCAAGTATTTTGAAGTGGAGATATTTAGGGAGCATGCGGCAAGGCTCATCCCCGAGCTTTGCGAATGCGAGCTAAAAAAAGAGCTTGAAAATCTGCGCGAGGGATACCTGGTGCTTAGGAAGGATTTTTGATGAAAAAGGCGCTTCTTTGTATCGGCAATCCCATGCGCGGAGACGATGACGTAGGCAACGAAACTGGGCGAATCGTCGAGGCAAATTTGAAAGATTGGCGGGTATTTTATGGACAGGACGTGCCTGAAAACGAGTTTGGCGCGCTTAGAGAATTTGAGCCTGATATCATCGTCGTGGTAGATGCTATGAGCGGCTTTAAAGACGGCGCGATCGAGTTTTTCGATCTTAGCAACGAGCGCGACTATATCTACTCGACGCACAACCTACCCACACCCGTACTTTTAAGCTACCTGCGCAAAATTTGCCCCAAAACGCTGTTTTTAGGCATTAGCGTTTTGCTTGAAAACGTGCTTGACTTTAAAGAGGGCTTAAGCGAAAATGCGAAAAAAAGCGCGCAAAAAGCCTTTGAACGTATCTTGGAAATAGATAAAAATTTAAATTAGGAGGAGAAGATGTTAAATCCTGCAGAAACCGCGCAAGCGGTGTCAAATTCGATGGAGCATAAGGCGCATACTCCGTTAGTAAGCATTATTTTTCTAGCTATTATGGCGGGTGCGGCGATCGCGATGGGCGATATTTTTTGGGCGCACTCGACCGTGGGCATGGCTGAAAAGCAGTCTATCGGTCTTGCAAATTTCATCGGCGGCATCACATTTAGCTGCGGTCTCATGATGGTCGTTTTCTACGGCGGGCATTTATTTACGAGCTCGGTTTTAAGCGGCGTTAGCGCGTATGAAGGCAAGCTAAATTTAGGCAAAACCATTAACTACTGGGCGATCGTTTGGTTTTTTAACTTCGTCGGCGGCGCGCTAATTGCCTATATGTACTACTACTCTGGCTTACCGCTAAAATACGACGGCTACATCTTGCAACACTTCGTACCGGCAGGTATCGGCAAGATCACGGCGCCGTTTCACGAGCTGTTTATCCGTGGTATCTTTTGTAACGTGTTTGTTTGTATGTCTATCTGGACTGCGACCAGCGAGAGCAACCTTGCGGGTAAATTCTTTGCGATCATGTGGATGATCGGCGCGTTTGTCGCATGCTCTATGGAGCACTGCGTGGCAAATATGTTCATAATCACCGAAGCCATCATCTCTAAAGCTCACTACATCGCAGCAAGCGGCGGCGACGTAAATGCAGCAGCAGCGTTGCTCCACACTACGGCCGATAAGCTAGATGTGCTAAACTGGGGAAATTTCATCGTTAAAAACCTAGTTCCGGTTACGCTGGGTAATATCTGCGGCGGTCTTTTCTTTGTGGGACTAGTTGGATTTATGGCGAATAAATTTGATATGAAAAAGAAGTAATTCCCCATAAATGAACGGATTTCAAGCTTTAAAATTTTAAACCCGTTTTGGTTACGGACGACGAGTCCGCTCCCTCACGGGTTAAAATTTTAAAGTTAAACTACGCCTATTCTGTCTGGAATATTTATTACATAGCTTACTAAATTTACAAATTTAACTACATTAGATTTAAAAACTCAAATTTAGCGTTTTTGCCGTGCGGTTTTTGGTGTGCAAATTTAAATTTTAGTTCGTATAGCTTTGCAGCTTTTCATAATTCACTATCAAAAATTCATGCGGCGTTATGCGTCTGATGATGTCGTCTTTTATAAGTTCGTTAAACGCGGTGCTCGCGCTTTGGCGCTTGAGTCCGACGAAGCTTGAAAGCACCTTTAGCGAAAAGGGTAAAAAGACGTAGTGATAGCCGTTTTGCGTCAAATTTTGCTCGGCGGCGAGCTCGACGAGAAAGTTTGCTATGCGCCCCTTCGCGCTTTCAAACAGTATCGATTTTATGATTTGGCGCTGCAGTAGCGAGATATTTACGAGCGTGTCGGCGTATGCTTTGGCAAATCGCTCGTTTTTTAGCAGCTCGCCCATATCGCCCGCGTCGATCGAGTAGATCTCGCTGTCCTCCAGGATCTCTAGCACGCACACGTCGTCCACGATCGAGATGTTGTCTTTTTGGAGGTGATAGACGATAAACTCCTCGCCGTCCTCAAAAAAAGAGAGCTTGCCCGAGCCGCTTTTAATTATCACGACTTTGATTGATTCTGCGTAGATTGTGGCGCCTTTGGCTAGGAGCTCGCGGTTAAATTTAGCAAGCTCGTTTTGGTTCAAAACGTCTAAAATATCGGTCTCAAGTAGGCCTAGTCGTGATTTTTTCAAGTTTATCGTTTCTTATGATTATTATTCGGCGATTATTTTATCTTAAATATTTTTAAAGTGTATTAAATTTATCGAGGCCGAGCGCGATTATTCCGCTAGTTTTATATATTCAAGCCGCGGCAAAAATCGGGCGGCTAAAATTTAGACGGCAAATTTAGCCCGTTCTGAGGCTAAATTTTATAAAATAGCTCAAAATTTAAGGACGAAAAATGTTTAACGGACTGATTAGAGAGATCGCGCAGGTTGCGAGCTATTCGCAAAATACCCTGCGACTAAAAGCCTCATACCGCCCAAATTTAGGCGATAGCGTCGCGGTAAACGGCGCTTGTCTTAGCGTGACGCAGCTGCACTCAGACGGCTTTAGCGTGGAGCTTAGCGCCGAGACTAGAGCGCACATCGCGACGGAAAATTTGCGCGGACGCGTGCATATCGAGCCTGCGATGCGCTTAGCCGACCGCGTAGACGGGCATCTGCTGCAAGGCCACGTAGACGCTATCGGCGAGGTTGCACGTATAGAGCGCCGCGAAAACGGGGTTGATTTTTATATAAATTTGCCCTCCGACGTCATGCCTTTGATGGCAAACAAAGGCAGCATCGCGGTCGAGGGCGTGAGTCTCACGATCAACGAAGTTTTGCCGACCGGCGTGCGCCTCACAATCATCCCGATCACCTTTCGCGAGAGCTTGTTTGGCGAGTTTGAGCCGGGACGCCGTGTAAACGTGGAGAGCGATCTGCTAGCGCGCTACGTGGCTAGGCAGCTGGAGTTTGGTTGCAGTGCCCAAAACGGCGACAAAAGCGAGATCAGCTGGGACGAGTCGCAGCATATCGCGAGCCTTTATTAGGCTAGGCGGGTTAAATTTGACGAAAATGAAGCGGGAAATTTTAGACGTAGTTTTTGAGAGCGAGCGCTTGAAGCTTGGCTTTACGACGCGATTTGGTGGAGTAAGCGACGGCGCGTACGAGGGTTTAAATTTGGGTGATCACGTCGGCGACCTGCCCGCAAACGTCGCTAAAAATCGAGAAATCCTAGCCGCTGCGCTTGGTATCATGCCCTGCAATCTAAAATTTATGAATCAAATTCACTCAAATCGCGTGGGAATCTTGCGAAATCTTGATGATGAGCTACCGCCTTGCGACGGCGTGATAACCGCACTTAGAGGCGTAGCGCTTTGCGTTTTGGTTGCCGACTGCTCGCCTGTTTTGATCGCAGACGAGCGGCGCGGCGTGGTTGCTGCCGTGCATGCGGGTAGAGCGGGCGTAACGGGTAAAATTTGCACGAACGCGGTAAATTTGATGGCGAGCGAGTTTGGCTGCGAGGCGGGCGATCTGCGCGTGTTTGTCGGCGCAAATATCAAGGCGCGAAACTACGAGGTGGGCGAGCTTGATTTGGGCGCGTTTAACCGCTATAAAAATAGCGGCAAATTTGATATGGAGGCTGCGCTGCGGGACGAATTTGCGCAGCTTGGCGTAGGGCGAGCGGAGTTTGATCCGCGCTGTACGTTTGAGACGAGGGAGCTGTTTTCCTACCGCAGAGATGGCGTCACGGGACGATTTTGCGGGTTTGCGATGAATAAAATCTCGTCAAAATAGCCGTACATGGCCTAAATTGGGCGTAGACGAACGCGCGGCCAGGCGAGTTTAGTTAAAATTTCATTTATGTTTATTAAAAAGGGCTAAAATTTAAATCGAAACCTCATAAAATAAGGAGCCGAAATGAGAAAAATTTTAGTTTGTTTGATTGTTGCGGCGAGCGCGCTTTTTGCGGTTCAAACGAGATCCTCAAACGAGATGGCAAGCGTGCCGTCGAGCGCGCCTGCAAATTTGGCAAACAAGCAGTTTGAAGACGCGCTAGCGATGTACCGAGTGTCGGATTTTAGCGAGGCGGCGAGACTCTTTAATCTAGCGTGCGAGGGCGGTCACGCGCGGGCATGCTACGATCTGGGCGCTATGATCGCTAGCGGAAAAGTCGCAGCAAAGCAGCCTGGGGCGGTGGCTAAATTTTACGAGCGAGCGTGCAAAATGGGCGATAAGCTGGGCTGCTACGCATTAGCATACGCTCATCAGACGGGCGTGGGCGCAGCAAAAGACGAAGCGCTGGCGTACGAGCTCTATAAAAACTCATGCGAGCTGGGCCTAGCTAAAGGCTGCAACGAAGCTGGCTTCATGAGCGAGCGCGGCATGGGCGTAAGTGCGGACGTCAAAGCCGCGGTTAAATTTTACGAAAAAGCGTGCAAGATGGGGCTAGAGGTTGGCTGCGAAAACGCTAAAATTTTAAAGCGTTAAGCCAGGCTAGCGGCTAAAATTTAACTCGGCTACGTGTTTTGCGTCTTGCAAGGTGCGCGCCGAGTTTAAATTTGAGCCAAAATTTCACTAAAAATCGAGAAAAATGCCATACGAAAATTTTAAATCAAAAAATCCTCTCGCGGCAAAAATCGCCGCAAATGCGAGAAAATTTGACGTCCAGACGCTGCAAAACGAGCAACTCGTAAATTTGCTTTTAAACGAGAAAAAAATCGAGATCTCGGACGAGCAAAAAGGGGCCGTAGAGCGCGTATTTACGGGACTAATGAAGATAGAAGAAAGCGTGCAGCTAAGCGGATAGTCGGCTAAATTTGACTCCCCGCTAAATCTACAAAAATAAACCCAAGCATCATCCAAATCGCCGTTTCTCCGGCTAAAACCGAAATATCCGGTTTTTATCAAATTTGATGTAAAATGACGGAGCAACATCGCAGTTAAGAAAGCCAAAAAACGTAAAATTTACAATCAAAAATCCAAGCAAAGGAGAAAATATGCTGTTACTTAAAAATGCCAATCTATACGCGCCAGAACACGTCGGCAGGAGCGACGTTTTAGTGGGCGGAGGTAAAATTTTAGCCGTTTCTAAGGGGCTTGATTTTCGAGTCGAAGGGCTTGAAATTTACGATCTGGAGGGCAAAATTTTAGCGCCCGGTCTCATCGATCAGCACGTTCACATCACGGGCGGCGGCGGCGAGGCGGGTTATCATTCGCGCACGCCCGAAATAACGCTATCGCAAATCATCCGCTACGGTACGACGACGGTCGTGGGCACGCTAGGTACGGATGGGTGCACGAGGAGCCTCGAAAACCTCTACTCAAAGGCCAAGGCGCTTGAGTACGAGGGCATCTCGACCTTCATCCACACCGGCTCTTACGCGCTGCCTAGCGTTACATTTACGGGCTCCGTCACGCGCGATCTGGTGCTCATCGACAAGGTTATCGGCTGTAAGATCGCGATGAGCGACAACCGCGGCAGCTATCCGACCTCTCAGGAGCTCATCAAGACTCTGACGCAGATCCGCATCGGCGGCATGATCTCGAAAAAAGGTGGCGTGCTGCACATGCACATGGGCGGGCTTGCGGATAAATTTGACCTGATTTTTAGCGTGATCGAGGATTATTCGTTCCCTGTTAATTACTTCTCGCCGACGCACTGCGCGCGGACGAAGGAGCTCTTTGACGAGGCGATCAAATTTCAAAAAATGGGCGGCTGCATCGACATCACGAGCGGCGGAAGTAAATTTGCGCCGCTTCATGAAGTTATCGCCTACGGGCTTGCTAACGGGCTAAATTTAGAGCGCTTAACGATGAGCTCGGACGGCAACGGCAGCGTGCCTAGATTTGACGAGAACGGCGCGCTGGTTGGCTACGGCTGCGCTTCGTGCGAGACGAATTTAGAGGTCTTGCAGGCCTGCGTCAAAAATAAAATCCTAACCATCCCGCAAGCGCTAAGCATGATGGGCAAAAACGTCGCAAAATACTTAAATTTAAACGGTAAAGGCGAGATAAAAGTAGGCTTTGACGCCGATTTTGCGGTATTTGACGAAGCTCTAAACCTAGATAGCGTGGTCGCGAAAGGGGAGTTTTGCGTGAAAGAGGGCAAGCTCGTGAAAAAGGGATTTTTTGAGTGAAAATCATTAGTGCGTAAATTTCGCCGACACGCTGAAATATGCAGTCGGTTTTGTACCGCTGTGGTCTATTTGGCTTTTACATGTCGAAGCTTGTTGCGTTTATGTAAAATTTGATCCAAAAACGGCAACTATTTTGGAGCGGAAAATTTCCGCTCCACTTAAGATTACGCGTTAGTTATCTGGATATAGTTTATTCCGCCTTCGGTTACCGAGTTA
>CAURVK010000004.1:0-136514 GCA_963528285.1 uncultured Campylobacter sp.
AAGCCGAAGGATTAAAGAATTTAAGCGTAGCTAACGGCGAATATATAATGACTACTAGAAACGTCAGCCTAACCTCTACTACCGATAAAGAGGACTCTACGGTAACGTACGGTGCATTAGGAGCCTACGATCCTCAAAATGAGTACAACACATGGCCCCTTACTCCAGGGAATAACTACTATTTACCTCGATATCAGCCAAACGACGTTACTATCTCGGCGACGGGTCAAAAGATACTAAACGTAGGTAAAATAAACGCCGTAGGCGACGTAAATTTAACTGCACACATTACTCAGGCGGAGTCTGCGACTACTTTCGGTACCGGTATACATAATGCCCCACATCCTAGCTCTTACTGGGCCAGCTTAAACAAAAAAGTACCTCTGCATATAGCAGGCAAAAGCGTAACGATAAACCATACCGCAGCGGACGGTATAGATGACGGAGTGTTAAATTTAAGAGGATGGGGTTGGGCTAATCAAGGGGACTTTACTATAAACGCAAGCGGCTATAAAACTTTAAACGGCTTTAGTGAGTCGGGTATGTCTATAACTAGCTATGGCGATAATGGCTCTATAGTTTTAAACACCAATGCGACAGTAGCAGGTTCAACGGCGAAATTTGGAGACCACTCTACTGGCGGGGGCGTCCAGCTAAGAGCCAAAAATCTAAATATCAATGCTACTGCAGCAAACGGCATAACTGACTCCGAAGTTAGCTACGGTAACTTCTATGGATATAAAGCGAGCGGTAAAGCTACCATAAAGGCTGTAAATCAAAAGAGCGTGGATATCGGATGGCTAAGGGGATTTAACTCTGCGGACGATAGTAAAAAGATGGATGTAGATATAAATCTAAGCACCAATATATCGGACGCAACCGTCAGTATAGGTATAAGGGATACCGGTCTATCTTACGGTATAGGTCACCGTATCGATACTACGCCTGATGAAATGGCAAAAAATGTAAAGCTAAACGCAACGGGACAAAAAACATTTAAGATAAAAGACATCGGTGCCGTAGGCGACGTAGATGTTAATATTAAGGGTAGCGGCTTGCATTCTACGGCAGAATTTAGAGGAAGCATAATCGGTAAAAATGTCAATATAAATTTAAACGATTTATCGAATGCATCGTTTGCATATGGAATTACCGCCAACGAAAATTTAATGATAAAATCAGGAACAAACAATTACTTGCAGAGCATAACCTTTAGTACTACGGAAGGATTGTCGGGTAAGAATGTAGACTTAGATTTTTCTAACGTTATAGCGCCTATTTACTTTTATAACGTTACTGCGCAAGATAGCTTAAGCTTTAAAGGGTATGCCGGCGATGAAGTATCGACGCTACGTTCGATTATCTTCAATAGTACAGCTACTGATTTTACCGCAAATATTATAAACGCAAAAGGACATCTAAATGGCAATACCGCAAATAGCACCATCAAAACATTAATCCTAAAAGGTGGGGTAACGAATCCGGCAAGTATAGAAGCGGCAGGAAATAATACAGATTTTACCGTAATGACGGGCGGGCTAAGCAAACTACAAACTTTGGATCTTAGCAACTATGTAAACGCAAGCGGTAAGACTATTGCGACTGTTGCGGCTACCAATATCGATATTGCGTCCATAAAAGGCTCAGCCACTAAAGATGTTTTGAGTATAGCCTATGCTACAAACACCAAACTAAAGACCGTAGATACCGGTACGGGCGACGACGAGGTAACCTTTAGCGGAACTACGACGCAAACCCACGATATAACCGTCAACCTCGGCGAAGGAAACGATACTATCACTACTGCGGCATTAACCGCTAATAAAAAATTCCAAATCAGTGGCGGAGCGGGTAACGATACGTTTAACCTAGGAGCTTCTACTACAGATGCTAGCGCTAGCAAATACATAACGATAACCGATGCAAACAGAGGCGATAAGATAAGCTTAGGTAGTGCAGTTGCAAATTTCGTCAAGATAGATCAAAATGCCGCAAACGGCAAGACCAATCTAAAAGAAGCCATAAATGCAGCCCTAGACTCTCTAGGCTCTACCGACGCAAATACTATGTATGCAGTCTACTACAATAACGAAACATATCTAGTAAGAGATGTCGATGCTAATAAAACCGTAAGCAACGGAGACAATCTCGTAAAGCTTGCGGGATTGTCAAATTTCGACCTGCTAAACGGCAACATAATAACCGAAGGCGGCGATACGTATCTGCAAATAACCCATATGTAACATATGCACAACATACGGCCAAACCAAATCCGAAGCAGATCAGACCGATGATTTTTAACCCTGAAGCGAAAACTTCAGGGTTAAATTTAACCCTATTTCAACCAACATTTCAATAAAGCCAAATGACTTAACGGCTGTAAGCGGCGAAATTTATCTAAAAACGAGGATGGATTTATTTAAGAGAATTTAGTGCCTGATGATAACAAAAGGCCTTCGTTAAATTTAACGAAGCATGTAAAATTTACGAAAGAAAATATAAAAAATCGATTTTATAAAAATATCAGGCTCGGACCTAAATTTACTTAGCAAGCCCGAGCCCGAGCCGATAAAGTATATCAAGAAGGACAATCACAAAAAATTAAATTTTTATCCAAAGCTTTAGGAAAAACCACCTACTACACCCGCAGCACCCATCAGCCGGATCCAGCTCATACGTGATCCTATTTCGCAAGTCTCGTCTCATAAGCTCAATCGACCAAACCCAAGCAAATTATTATCCTGCGCCGATTTTATTGCCCATACCAAACATAAAACAAAAGAAGCCAACCGCTGGATATCAAAATTTAATACATACGCCGGCAATCAAATCTGCAAAACGCACGCCTGCGCTACAAGCGCAAATTTGACATTAAACGACATTTTGATAAACTACGCAAAATAAAATCTAAAGGAATAAAAATGAAAATTTTACGTTTTTTAGCAGCACTTTGTTTTGGCGCGGCGGCGGCATCGGCGGCTGATGCCGGGAAGGTAACAAGCATAGATATTTACGTGACGCCGTACTACTCGGCAAATGCCGGCAAGGCTGAACATGTAAAGGTTTACGACAAGATAGATGGACTGCTAAAAAGCGGCACGCTAGAGGACTTTAAGAGCGCAGAAAAGATCGTGCAGGACGCTCCGCAGATGGTTACGCCGATGACTCTTTTCGTGCTTTCGGCTCGCGCTTACGACCTAGGGCTTCGCGACGAGGCGGTTTTTTGGTTTTACAACGCTAAAAACCGCGCGATCTTGCTACGAGAGGTTATAAATTTGGACGACGGTAGATTTTTTGAGGTCAAAAGCGCGATAGGAGCGTTTATCAAGCTGGTCGGCGATGTGGTAAATCCATACGCGTTTTGCGACATCAAAAAGCAGCAAGACATCGCCGCAAAATCGCTTGAGTGGAGTAAAGCAAACGTTTACGAAGCTATGTTTTTACCGGAGTTTGAGTCGCCTCACGCAGATAGAAAAGAAGCTCTCGCAAAAGCAATCGAAGTCCTAGAAGCACGCGCGCAAAAAGAAAAAGATTACTTTTTAAACGAGGAAAATTTGGCTAAATTTAAAGCTATGCGCAAGCAAAACAAAGCCGACGAGAGATTTTGTTTTTAAAAACCAAAATGCCGTTTTAGATTTTACTAAAACGGCGTAAATTTGCGAGCTATGCGTTGTAGCAGCAATCGCTCGGATCTTTTTCGTGCGTGATTCTAGCTCTTAAGTCGCGGCGGATGATCTAGACCCGCCAAAACAATATCATATGGCCCATAAATTCAGAAACGTGCTCGTATCAAGGCAGCTTCTAAAGAGGCGGCGTAAGGCCCAAAATAGGCAGTGAGATCACGTGAACGGCGATATTGGCTAAAATACCGGCCGCAACGCCTTGCCATATCGTGATCTTTGGAAATTTCTCAGCTACAATGCAGTATCCGACGGCAAAAACGATCGAAAACAAAATATGCGTAAACATCACGTAGTTAAACACATGCTCCGCAAATTCGTAGATCGGGGCATTTGGATCGGCGATGCCCATGTAATCTCTTAAAAAGACATAAGGCGGATTTAAGAAATTCCTCGAGCAGTCGATCGCGTCAGCCGCTCTAATCGCGCTTTCTGGCCCGCAAGCGGCATTAAACATATCCATAGGGCTTCTTGGCGGAAGTGGAAATTCTGCTCCCCACTTAACAAAGGCTGAAACCACGCCTGCGATTAGGCCGATTAGAGCGGCTAAACCGAAACGTTCTTTAGTTTGTGAATTCATAATTACACCTTTCTAAAAAATAAGGCGTATTGTATTCTTTTTTGCTTTAATTAATATTAATAATCAAGATTTTTACTTTAGACGATTCTGTAGTCCATCCAACCCGAGATCACTCCCTAAGTTAGCTTTGCTATACGCGTCGCAAACATAACCAAACGATAAACTTGCGACTAGGCGCAAGTTTAAATGCACTAAAATAAATCTATAAGATTTACAACCGAGCCGTACGTAAAAATTTAACATTAAACGACGTTTTGATAAACTACGCAAAATGAAATTAAAAGGAGAAAAAATGAAAATTTTACGGATGCTTTTTCTGGCTTTTTGCGTATTTCTTGCCTATGTAAACGCTAACGACGCACAAAAATGGGCGAGCGAGATCACGGCGGGCAAACAGATACCTACGGGTAAATTTTTAACCTTTTATCTCAATAAAGACGATTCAAAAAATGTAGTTTTCTCTGAAACGGTCGAAAATATAAATTTAAATTTTGCTTACGACGAGTTTCATAAGATACCTTCCGAAAAATTTATCGCCTACTGGGTTGGAAATTTCGATTTCAAACAAGACGCGCAAAAGATGATTTTAGCCGATTTTAGTTGGGCGAATTTACGTATCGCGGTGGACGGCGAGCAGATATTCGACTCCGAAAACGCCGGAAGCAAAGCTCTTGTGCATAAATTTAACAAGGGACACCACAAGATAGAAGTTTGGTTCGTCAACAACTGGCACACGACTAACCTTTTAGTAGATTTTAAAGATGAACCGAAATTTCACAAACAAAGCGAAGTGGTCACGAAACTAAAAGGTCAAAAATTTGATATCTGGCTCGCTGCCGTTTACGACAGCGACGCACAGGATAATAAGGTAGTCGTAACGCTAAACAAATCGCAAAAACCGCTCGTGGTGATGTTAAGCTCCTATCGCGCCGTGCGCTGGGAGGTATCAAATCCACACAGCAATAGAATTTTGGCCGCACTAGTTTATAATCCAATCAGTAGTATAAATTTAAATAAAAATGTTTACTTTATGGACGAACGCATATACGACGAAGATATGGAGATAAAATGCCATTGTTCAAACGGCGGAGCGCACTTTCACTGCGAAGGCGGAGACATAAATAGCAAAAACGATCGTGTCAAAAAAGAGTTTGGACAAAATTTAGGCGGTTTTAGCGGTTCCCATAACGCTATTATGCTAAATTTGCCGAGCGTTTTGATAGATGAAAGCGTATTGGCTAAGGGTATAGAGTCAAAAAAGTTAATCGAAGCCGAGCGCGAAAAATGCCGAAAAAGCGGCAAAATAAACGACGCTTTTAAGTAGTTTAAAAGCTAAATTTTACGCCTAAAGGGTTACGGGCGAGTCAAAATACTCTAGCTCGCCTTTTACGGTACGAAATAGTCTATTGCTTTAAAATTATTTTGGACGCCTTATGCGGTAAAATTTAAGAACTAGCGATCATTTATCGTCTTGATTTTAGGCTGCCGTTGCTATTTAGTCAAACATTTTACACTCCGCCTGGCTTACTAAAATTTAACGAAAATCTTTGCCACCATCGCCCACGCGGCGAGTTTAGCCTCGTCTTTTAAGCTTCCAAATATATTTAGGATTTTTTATTTGTTTCCTTGCTCGCCAATATTTAGCCGTTGCGCTGCAAGGACAAAAATAGCCCAAGCGAGCAAATTCACCGTTAAACGGCCAAACTCCGGCCTACTTTATCAAATTTACCGCCACAGCCCCGCCCTACTCGCTAAGCCTCTGCGCTAATTTTTCCCAAAGCTCGCTTAGGCCCAGGATATCGTTGTGCCCTGCGTTTAGCTCGTAAATTTTATCTCCCGGTTTTAGAAATTTAAATAGCCTGCGCGAGTTATCCACGCCGATTAGCTCGTCATGCTCGCCGTGAAATATCGTCACCGGCCCGCCAAAACCGCCGACAAACTCAAACGTAGGGATTTTGTATTTGATTAAAAACTTCGGCACAAAGGGCATTTTCTCCCGCGCTAGCTCCTCTAGGCTAAAATAGGGCGCGATCAAAACTAGCCGCTTAGCGCCGTACTTCTGCGCTGCGCGAGCCGCTAGCCCGCTACCCACCGAATAGCCCAGCGCCGTGACCTCGCCCGCATCATACTCCCGCAAAACCGGCTCCATCATCAAGTCCGTATCCGCGTAAAGCTGCTCCTGCGAGCCTATCTCGCCGCCGCTCTTGCCGTAGCCTCGGTAGTCAAACAGATAAAAATCATAGCCCAAATCCGTAAAATACTGCGCGTACTTGCCCCAGCCTTGCAGATTGCCCGCATTGCCGTGGAAAAATATCACCGCGCCGTTTTTCGCTTTTCGTTCGCCGTTCGCGTCGCTATAAATTTGCTCGCCGTCCCTACTCTGCGCTAAAAATTTTAGCCCGCCTATCCACGTGCCATCTGCATCTAGTCTTATCTCCTCAAACGGCTGGTCAAAGCTAAAATCATGGTTTGGCTCAAGCTTGCTCGGGAAAAATATCAGCCGTTCCTGAAAAAAATAAAGCATCGCCAAAACCGCGACATATAACACGCAAAGCACAATACAAAGCCGAAAAATTACGTTCATTTTTACCTTTCAAATTTGCCTGTGCCGGACTTTATCTATCCGAAAAATACCTTAATTCTCTCGCCGCCATCGCTTCCAAATTTCTCCTGCGCCGCTAGCCTGATCTCACCTGCTAACCGCTCAAAATAGCCGTCCTCGCCGAAAAGATAAATTTGCTTATAAAGCGGCAAAAGCGCGGGGAAATTTCGCCCGATGAAAGCTAAAATTTTATCCCTAAAATTAGGATAGAGATTTAGCCTATCAAACCAAATCTCATCCGCCGCGTCGCCGTAGCGGGATATGATATTAAAAACGGGCGTGATCTGCGGAAAAATCGGCGCGACGAATATATAGGTTTTCACTCCCGCGGCGCGTAGCTTTTTTATCGCCGCGATCCTTGCAGCGACGGGACTTGCTCGAGGCTCGAGCATGCGGCGCAAGCTTTCGTCTATCACGCTCAAACTCACGCCTACGCGGACGTTTGGCATGGTTTGCAGCAAATCTATATCGCGCGTCACGAGGCTTGATTTGGTTAAAATTTGCAGATTCGCATCCGAGCAGGCCAGCGTTTCAAGGACTTTTCGCGTGATCCCAAAGCGCGCCTCGTACAGATTATAACAGTCGGTGACTGAGCTCATAAACACGCGCTCGCCGCGGTGCGAAGCGGCAAATTTAACCAGGCTCGCCGTATCAAAATCCTTCACATCCAAAAACTCACCCCACGCCTCCTCGTGCCTCGTGACACCGCGCATAAACTCGGCGTAGCAGTAGATGCAGCCGTGCGGGCAGCCTACGTATGGGTTGATCGCGTAGCCGCCGCTGCCGATTTTGGAGCGTGAGAGGATATTTTTGGCGCGGATTTTTGCGACTTGCATTTTGATTTTTGCCTTTAGTTGCTCGGATTTTAGTGGAGATTTTAGCGAAAATTTATACTTTAAGCTAAAGCGACGCAGTTTTACCGATAAAAAGATAAATTTATCAAATCTAAGCTCGTTTTATAACCGGCCCAAATAGCACGCTACGCCGCTTTGCCGAAGTTTATACTGATTTTAAACGACTTTTTGGCAAAATCTACGGTTTAAAAAGTCAAATTTAAGGAAAAATATGCTTGAAGTCAAAAATTTATTAATGAGATTTAACGCACAGTTGCTATTTGAGGACGTAAATTTAAAGCTCACTCGCGGCAACCGCTACGGACTCATCGGCGCAAACGGCGCGGGAAAATCGACGTTTCTAAAAATCCTTGCAGGCGAGATCGAGGCAAACAGCGGCGAGATCGTCATCGAAAACGGGCTAAAAGTAGGCGTGCTAGGGCAAGATCAGTTCGCGTTTGAAAACTTTAGCGTAAAAGATGCCGTGTTATACGGCAACAAACGCCTCTACGACGCCGTAAAAGAAAAAGAAAAGCTCTACATGAGCGAGGAGTTCACCGACGCTATAAACGACCGCCTAGCGCAGCTTGAGATGATAAGCGCCGAGGAGGATCCTAGCTACGAGTACGAGGTGCGCATCGAGAAAATCCTAAGCTCGCTTGGCTTTAGCGACTTTGAAAAGCCGATGAGCGAGGTCGAAAACTCGGATAAATTTAAAGTCCTGCTCGCTCAAGTGCTATTTCCAAAGCCCGACATCCTTTTCCTTGACGAGCCCACCAACAACCTTGACATCGAGAGTATAAAGTGGCTGGAAAACGAGCTAAACCGCCATGAGGGCACGATGGTGCTAATAAGCCACGACCGCCACTTCTTAAACGCGGTTTGCACGCACATCCTAGACGTCGATTTTAAGAAAATCAGGCAGTTTGCGGGCAACTACGACGACTGGTATATCGCCTCGACGCTGGTTGCCAAACAGCACGAGATGGAGCGCGACAAAAAGCTAAAAGAAAAAGAGGAGCTGGAGAAATTTATCGCGCGATTCTCGGCAAACGCGAGCAAAGCCCGCCAAGCAACCAGCCGCCAAAAGCAGCTAAACAAACTCGACATCGAGGAGATCAAGGTATCAAGCAGACGCGATCCTAGCATACTTTTCCGCACTAAACGCGACATCGGCAACGAGATCCTAGAGGTTCGCGGCGTCAGCAAAAAATACGACAAGGTTTTGTTTGAAAATTTTAGCTTCAAACTCGAAAAGAACGACAAAGTCGCCATCATCGGCGCAAACGGCGTAGGCAAAAGCACGCTGGCTAAAATCATCATCGGCGAGGTCGCTCCAGATAGCGGCGACGTGCACGTGGGTGCGACGATAGAGCCTAGTTATTTCGCGCAGGACACGACAAACAAAATCACCGGCGAGCTCAAGCTCTACGAGTGGCTGCAAGACGAAAACAACAAGGACCTAGACGAGATCCGCAAGTGCCTAGGACGCATGCTATTTAGCGGTGCAGAGCAGGAAAAATCAGTCGGCAGCCTAAGCGGCGGCGAGAAGCACCGCCTAATGCTAAGCCGCCTGATGCTAGAGCGCGGCAACCTACTCGTACTAGACGAGCCAAACAACCACCTCGACCTCGAAGCCATCATCGCTCTAGGCGAGGCGCTGTATAAATTCGGCGGCAACGTCATCTGCGTGAGCCACGACAGAGAGCTCATCGACGCATTTGCCAACCGCATCATCCACCTAAAAGGCAACGGCGAAGTAGTCGATTTCAAAGGAACCTTTGAAGAATACGCCGCGATGAACGAGGGAGCGACGGCTTAAATTTTGATTTTAGCTTTGATTTGGTGGGTAAAATTTGAAGCCGAAATTTGCAAATTTAAGTTCAAATTTGAGCGTAAAACGATAAGGCGAAGTATTTTTGTTCTAGACGAGGCGCTTTTAAATTTGGCGACGGGAGTTACCTCGTCGGTAATGACCGAGCCAAATTTAAAAGCAACGAAGTATAGGGCAAAAAGACAAGCCTTACTTGGCTGAATACTGCGCGTCGAGATACGGTATCAAATACCCATACCCCTGCTTCTGCATCTCCTCCTTTGGCACAAACCTCAGCGCGGCGCCGTTGATGCAGTATCTTAGCCCTCCTTTGTCGCGCGGGCCGTCGTCAAATACATGTCCCAAATGCGAGTCCGACATCGCGGTTTTGACCTCGGTGCGTACCATGCCGTGCGATAGATCGGACTTTTCGGCGATCAAGCTAGCATCTATCGGCTTAGTAAAGCTCGGCCAACCGCATCCCGTGTCAAATTTATCGTACGAGCTAAAAAGCGGCTGACCGTTTGTGATATCGACGTAGATACCGATGCGCTCCTCGGCGTTTAGCTCGCTGCTGTGCGGACGCTCGGTCGCGGCGTGCTTTACGACCTCGTAGGATATGGCACTGAGCTCATTTTTTAGCGCTGCGTCGTCTTTGTTTTTGTAGTTTTGCAAATTTTGCTTCATATCGCGCTTTTTGTCGCTTAAAATTTCGCCCTTTTTAGGCAAGCTCTCAAAGGTCACATGGCAGTATCCGTACGGGTTTTTGTCTAGATAGTCCTGATGATACTCCTCGGCTTTATAGATATTTTCTAGCGGCGCGACCTCCGTTACGATGGGTGCTTTGTAGTTTTTTTGTTGCTGGGAGATAAAGGCTCTGATCGCCGGCTCGTCTGCCGCATCAGTGTAGTAAATACCCGTGCGGTACTGCGTGCCGCGGTCGCCGCCTTGCTTGTTTAGGCTGGTCGGATCTATGGTATTAAAGTAAAATTTGAGCAAATGCGGCAGGTCGATCACATACTCGTCGTATTCGACCCAGACGGCCTCGGCGGCGTTCGTATCGCCAGTGCATACCTGCTCGTAGCTAGGGTTTGGCACCTTTGAGTTCGCGTAGCCCGTGTAGGTGCTAACCACGCCTGGAAGCTGCTTGAGATAGGCCTCCGTGCCCCAAAAACAACCGCCGGCTAGCACGATCGTTTTGTTTGCTACCGCAGGCTCCTTCGTATTATGATTCATCTGTTCTCCTTGTAAATTTAAAAATATACCTAAAAATAGCGCCAAAGCGCCGACTATTCCTGCTGTTTTTAACGTTTTGCCAAGCATTTTCGCTCCTTGTGGCTTAAATTTAGAATAAATTTGATTCTGGCAAATTTGACCGGTCTTATTTTTATGCACCAAGACCCGCGCCCTGAAAATGCTAAATTTGGTTTTGTAAAATTTAGCGTTGTACCTTAAATTTAATCTTTCTTGTTAAGGGGGAAGGGGCTTGAATTACGAAGTCGCTCCCTTCCCCCTTAACAATCCCCTATCCCCTACGACGTGAGAGGTTGCTGCACTGCGTGCAGGTTTAAATTTGCATTTTCAGGATGCGGATCTCGGCGACACAAATTTGCAAATTTGACTTCAAATTTGAACATAAAGAGTTAAGGTAAAGTATCGCGAGATGATTTTGAGAGTTGTGCAGAAATTTTAAGTCAAGGTTAGACAAGTAGTCTGCCGCAGACTTAAAATTTCAAATCTCTCTCAAAAGCGCTCGCGAGACAAGCCTTAGCCAAAATCGGCGAAATTATAACCGTCTAGCATAAACCCAACGTGAATTTTACCTCTTAATTTACTCTCTCGCGGCTAACGGCAAGGCGTAAAATTTAAACCCCTCCTGCTCAAACCCGCTCGCAAATACCTGAAATTCGTCAAATTCGGCGCTGTTAAACTCCACTCGCCAGATCGCGCCCTCCTCGTTAAATTCGCGTTCAAAGCTCAAATTTCGCTTTTCAAAATAGTGCTCAAAGCGCGAGCCTAGCGCGTATGGCGTAAAAAACAGGCAAAGCGATTTTATCTCAAATTTAGCCAGAGCGCCGCAGCCAGCGGCCTCGTCTATCGCCGCGTTTACCGCTGCGCCATAAGCTCTCACGAGTCCGCCCGTGCCAAGCTTTATCCCGCCAAAATATCGAACGATGAGCGCGCCCGCGTTTACGAGCTGGGCGCCTCTAAGCGCGTTTAGCGAGGGTTGCCCGCTCGTGCCTTTTGGCTCGCCGTCGTCACTTTGATTTTCCACTATCTGGCCGTAGCCGTTTCGCTCGCGTAGCGCCCACACGACGTGCGTGGCCTTTGGATGCTCCGCTTTTAGCCGCTCGTGCAAGGCCTTAAACTCACAAATAGGGCACAAAAAACATAAAAACGTCGATTTTTTGGCTTCAGTTTTGGTCGATACAACCCGCAAAACCGTTTGCAAATTTCTCCTTTAAATAAAGCCCGATTTTAGCGAAATTTTAAAAATATTCTTATAAAATGGCGGCTAAAATGAAATAAACTCTCAAAAAAGAATGAAAATGTTTAAAAAAATCTCAAAAAAAACGCTTTGGCAAATCATCGCTATGATCGTATCCAGCGCCGTTTTTAGCGGTTCTGGGATCCTGATACTAGCCTTTATCAACAAATACCTCTTAAATTTAAAAGAACAAGACGCTCAAATTTTGCTTGCGTTTTTTGCGCTTTTGATTTTGTTTTTGGGTTTTTCGGTGCTCTCGCGTATCGCTCTTAGCGTGATCGGCAATGATTTTGTCTACGAGCTGCGCACCAAAACGATAAAAAGGATCCTAGATACCGCAAACCAAAAAATCGTCGCCGCGGGCAAGTCGAATTTGATCGCCTCGCTCTCAAGCGACGTGCGCAGCCTAACAGACGGCTTTATGCAGGTGCCAAGCATCATTCAAGGCGTCCTCATCATCGCGGCTACGGGCGCTTACGTGCTATACATCTCGGCCGAGATTTTCGTGTTTTTGGTGATTTGGATGAGCGCGGCGACATGGATTTGCCGATGCTTCATCAAAAATATCCACAAATACTACGAACAATGCCGTAACGGCGAGGATGCGCTATATCGCGACTATCAGACCTGCATCGAGGGACACAGGGAGCTTAGCTTAAATTTAGCCCGCGCAAAGCGGCTTTTTTGGGACCGCTTTATCCCAAACGCAAAAAGCCTGCGCACAAATATCGTAAAAGCCGAGATCCATCAGTCATTTATGAGCAACTGGCTAAACACCGTGATGCTAGGCGCCGTGGGTATCGAGATATATTTTTGCCTAGCCTACGAGGCTGCTAGCCTGCAAGACGCGATCACGGTTGCGCTAGCGATACTTTTTTTGCGAGCGCCTCTCATGATGCTGCTTTACTCCGTGCCTAGCGTATTTCGCGCGCGCATCGCCTACGAGCGGCTTAAAAAGCTAGACCTAGCGCCCTTTGAGCCTGAATTTGAGCTGGGCGAGGCGGCTCCGCAAATTTGGCAAAAACTGCGTCTAAAGGATATAAATTTCGCCTACGACGAGGGGAGCGAATTTGCGCTAAAGGATATAAATTTAGAGATTAGGCGCGGCGAGACGGTGTTTTTGATCGGTAAAAACGGTAGCGGCAAAAGCACGCTGTTTATGATTTTAGCGGGACTTCTAACACCAAAAAGCGGCGAGATGTTCGCAGATGACGTCAAGATCACCGAGTCAAATTTAAAAAGCTACACAAACACGATCAGCGCGGTGTTTAGTGACTTTTATCTCTTTGACGAGGTTATGAGCGACGACGAGGCGCTGATAGAGGAGCTACTAAAAAAGATGTCGATAGAAAACAAAGTAAGCGTCAAGGATGGAAATTTTAGCACGCTAAATCTCTCCCAAGGCCAGAAAAAACGCCTCGCTATGGTCGCAGCGCTGCTTGAAAAGCGCAAATTTTTGATCCTTGACGAGTGGGCGGCCGACCAAGACCCCGAGTTTAGGCGGCATTTTTACACGGAGCTTTTGCCTGAGTTAAAGGCGCAAGGTTACACGATTTTTGCGATCAGCCACGACGATGCGTATTTTGACGCGGCGGATAAAATTTACGAGATACGAAACGGACGAATCGCGCTCGTTAAGGGCTAAAATTCAGCTAAAAACGGTTAAAATAACGGATATCATTTTAAACAAGGAGACATAATGCAGCTAAGCGAGGAAGCAAGAGAAGCCAAAGAGATGGCGCTAGGTATGATGAACGATAACTTCATCGGCCTTACAGAGGATATGTGCGCAAAATTCGGCGGCTTTACGAACCCGCAAAACGTCAAAATGACCGATATTACCGAGGACGGCATGCATATCGCGTGCGATGAGGGCGAGGCCTTCGTGCCGTTTGAGAAAAAAGCCGAACTAACGGTCGAGAGCCTACGCGACGAGGTCATAAACGTCGTAAATAGCATGGAGGGGTAATCCTCTCTTGCTTCTTTAGCGGGAGCGCAAATTTACCGCGCTTGCTTGTTTTTACGCCAAATTTAACCCTCAAATTTAAACCCTCCAAACTTTACTTCGCATCAAATTTGTTTTAAGTATTTTAAATTTGATCTTTAAATTTTACGATTTAAACGCTCAAAATCGTCTGCAAATTTAAATAAAAAATATCATCTAAATTTACTAACGAAAATTTTATCATTATTAATTATGATAAAACCAAAGGGAGTTAAAATGAGCAAAAAAAGATTAGGTGCGCAAGGCGGCAAATTTATACTTTTATCGCTAGCCGCAGACGCAAGCCTAAACGCGCAAACCCAAAACGTCACGTTAGACGCCGCCATAGTAACGGCGACGGGTTTTGAAAGCGCGCTAAAAGAAGAGACTAGAAATATATTCGTCGTAACCAAAGCAGACGTCGAGGCCTACGGCTACCGCTCGGTAAAAGAGCTCGTAGAAAAGATCCCTAGCGTCGATTTCGTCAGCACCTCAAGCCTAGGCGAAAACATAGACATGCGCGGACAAGGCATGCGCGGAGACGGCGCGACGCCAACTATGGCCGTAAAAATCATGCTAAACGGAGTGCCGATAAATATGGTCGATGCGGCGCACGGCATCATACCGCTTGAGATGATCGCGATCGAGGACATCGAGCAGGTCTAAGTGACGCCAGGAGGCGGAGCAGTGCTCTACGGCAGCGGCACTAGAGGCGGCGTGGTAAATATCATCACCAAGCAAAAGCCGCGCGATTTTTTCGCAAACGTGAGCTCCAAGATAGGCTCGTATAGCTACCGCGACGCCGCAGCCACCGTCGGCGGAAACGTGAGCGAGGATCTGTTTTTAAAATTTAGTGGCAAAGCATTCAGTCAAAAAGGCTACAGACACGACTACAAGGAGTGCGGATACTATCTAAGCGGCGGACTAAACTACAAATTTAACGACTCCCACTCGCTAAATTTGACGCCTAGCGTATTTAAATCAAAAAGGAACGATCCGGGCACCCTAACCCAAGATCAAGTCTCGCAAAACCGCAGGCAAAATGCAAATAACGGCCTAACAAAGCTCTTTGAAAACGAGAAAATCGGCGTTAGCGCCGTTTACGAGGGCAAATTTAACGACTTTTACTCGGTAAATTTGATGCCGTATTATCAAAAAAATCAAAATCAAAACCTCCTCGACAGAGTCCGCTCGTGGCGTGCGCTATCCGTCGCAAGGGCTTTTCGGCGATAAAAAATACGGCGTAAATTTTAAAAACAAGCTTGACTACGGCAGCGGCGAGTTTATCTTTGGCTACGATTACGAGCAAAACAAAGGCGATAAAGAGTCGCACTACGAGGTAAAAACATCGCCCGTGATAAGCCTAAAACACGATACGACGCTAGATCTACAAAAGACCACGCACGCGCTTTATTTTATGGAAAAGCATAAATTTACGCAGGTTTTTGACCTGAGCTTTGGGTATAGATTTGAGCGCGCGCAGTACGAGGCTAGCAGGGTTTCCGATATGAAGGGCTTTAGAAACGGCATATCTTTTCCTCCGATGACTAGCTACAACGCCATAAGCGACGGCAGAGATATCGACAACCACGCGTTTGAGTTTACGCCAAATTTCAGATACTCCGACACCGGAAACGTATATTTTAAATTTGAGCGCGGCTACATCTCACCCTCGCCTTCTCAGCTAACCGATAAAGATCAGATCACTAAACAGTACAAATTTAACGACCTAAAATCGGAAAAATTTAACACCTACGAGATCGGACTAAAAGATCACGTCGCAAGCATGCCGGTAAACGCTACCGTGTTTTTAACCGACACTAGCGACGAGATAGCCTATGCCGAGCTCGGAGCCAACCACGGAGACGCTTGGAAATACTACAACATCGCAAAAACTAGACGATACGGATTTGAGTTTTTTAGCAGGCAAAATCTCTTTGATAGGCTGATCTTAAGTCAGTCCTACGCCTACGTAAACGCCACGATCAAAAAAGGCGATAATGCGGGCAAAGAGGTACCGTACGTCTCAAAACACAAATTTATATTCGGCGCGGACTACGAGATCGTGAACGACTTGCACGTGTTTGCGGACTATAAATTTTACTCCAAGAAAAAGGACGTAAACTACGACAACATCTCATCTCGCAGCATCGTGGATGCAGGCCTTTCGTATAAATTTAAAAATGGATTTGGCATAACCGGAGGCGTAAAAAATCTCTTTAACAAAAAATACTACGACTACCAAGGCAAAAACAACCAAACCGGCATCTACGAGTACAGTCCGGCAAACGAGAGAAACTACTACGTAGAGTTTAAATATATTTACTAAACCGCTAAATTTAGGGCTTTGTGTCCTAAATTTGCCTTTTTGGACGCTCTGTTTCTCTGCGAAATGTTATTTGGATTTTGTTATCTAACGTTATGAAATACCGTCAAATTTTATTACCGATTAATGATAGCAGCGGTATAATAAACCGCTTTTGATAATTAATATTAGGATTAAAATGTTTGAGTATATAGAAGTCGGCGGTATATTTATGTGGCCGATATTTTGCCTCTCGGTGCTCGGTATCGCGGTGCTTCTTGAAAAGGGAGCGTATTTTTTATTTACCGAGATAGACGCGACTAGTTCGTTTAAGATCAAGCTTTGTAATCTCATTTTAGAGGGCGACTACGCAAAAATCAAAGATTTTTGCAAAAGCTACAAAAACTCGCTTGCCAAAACCGCGCTTTTCGTCGTGGAAAATTTGGGCGAAGGCGCTAGCAAAACACAGATCGACTACATCGCCGAGGAGGCCGTATCCATGCAGCTAACCTCGCTTGAACGGCGCACGTGGATACTGGGGCTTTGCGCGAGCGCGAGCCCGCAACTAGGGCTACTGGGCACCATAGTTGGTATGATAAAGGCCTTTAGCGGACTTAGCAGCGGAGTGGATGCTCCGCTAGTTGCGGTTGGTATCTCCGAGGCGCTTTATACGACGGCTTTTGGGCTTATAGTGGCGATTCCTTGCGTGATATTTTTTCTCATGATTAGCAAAAAGATAGATTTCATCCTAAACGACCTAAACCGCATTATGAGCCTGTTTGGCCGCAGTTTTGAAAGGAGAAGCTGTGAAGTATGTCCGCAGAGATAAGACCAGATACGCCGGCATCTCGATGCTAAATTTGATCGACGTGATATTTGTGCTTTTGCTATTTTTTATGGTTACGACCTCTTTTAACAAATTTGCCCACATCGACATCGCCCTACCCCAAAGCGCGTCAAATTTAGACGAAAAAGATACTAAAAACGTCGAGGTTTTTTATCTACTTAACGGCGAAGTGCTTTTGAGTATAAACGGCGAGCAAAAAAGCTTAAATTTAGCAGATCTAGCCGCGCAAATCGCAAATTTAACCCCAAAGCAAAAAGAGAGCGTCAAACTAAACGCCGATGAAGCGATAAACTACGGCGAGGTCGTAAATTTGATCTCTATTTTAAAAGATAGCGGCACGCAAAACGTCGAGCTAAATATCAAGAAAAAGCCCAAAGGATAGAAAATGAACCCGGTTTTATCTCCCTGTAAATTTAACCGAGGAGAACAACTATGATTGCTAAATCAAACCAAGGAGCTATCGCGCTTTCGCTGATAGCAAGTCTAAATTTATACGCCGCGGAGGATAGCTCCACGAGACTAGACGCCACCGTCATAACCACGACTGGCTTTGAGAGCGCGCTAAAAGACGAGGTTAGAAACGTAACGGTAATAACCGCAAAAGAGATAGAGGATAGAGGATACCGCGATATCAAAGAAGCTCTCGAAAAAGCTCCGGGCGTCAGCCTAAACGGCAACAACGTAGATATGCGCGGACAAGGCTCCAGAAGGAGCTCGTCGGCTAGATCGACCACGACCGTAAAGGTGATGGTGGACGGCGTCGCGCTAAACATGATCGACACTACGCCTACTAGGATCCCCGTAGATATGATACCTATCGAGGACGTAGATAGGATAGAGATAGTCCCTGGAGGCGGCACCGTGCTATACGGCAACGGCACGATGGGAGGCGTGATAAATATCATCACCAAAAAGAGCAAAAAGAAATTTTACGCAGGCGTCTCTAGCAAGCTAGCCTCCTACTCCTATAAAGACGTAGCCCTAAACGTGGGCGGCGGAGTAACCGACGCACTATCTTTAAAACTAAACGCGAAGAAATCTGACTCAAACGGTTATAGACGCGGAGATAAAACCAAAGAGGACTACGTCTCGGGCGGCCTAACCTATCAGATAACGGACGATCAGGCGCTATCTATAAACTCAAGCTATTTTAAAGACAAAAGCCGCACCACCGGCGCCCTAAGCAAAGCTCAGCTAGAGCAAGACAGAAGACAAGCAGGATCAAGTAAAACCGACTATCTAAACAAAAGAGTTAGCGTAAACGCCGACTACTCTATAAATTTAAACGATGCGCTGACGTTTAATCTATCGCCTTACTATCAAAAACTAACTATGGACTCCTATAGCGCCTACAAAGACGGTGGCAGCGGAGCGCTAGGGCTAACCGACAAACAAGCCGGGGCTAAATTTAAGGGCAAATACGGCTACGGCAGCGGAGATTTTATATTCGGTTACGATTTTTTAAGACAAGAGGCCAAAAGATCTATACGCTCGAAATCCACCGGAAGACGCGGCCCTATCATGGTAAGCGCCGACGTCACGACCAAATTTGACGTAGAAAAGAAAACGCATTCGTTTTACGTGTTAGAAAAGCACGACTTCACCGATCAGTTTTCTTTGAGCGCGGGGTATAGGTTCGAGCTAGCTAGAAACGATATGGATAGGCGCTCAAACTCCGTAGTAAAGATGACGCCTGGCCGGACGATAACTAGCGCTTCGTCCTTTAAAGGCAAGAAAAACTCGGACAACCACGCCTTTGAGATAACGCCTAGCTTTAAATACTCAGACACCGGCAACGTTTATTTTAAATTTGAGCGCGGATTCGTCTCGCCCTCGCCCGTTCAGTTTGTGGATAAGCCAAACAGAACCGACTACGTAGTAAACAATCTAAAATCCGAAACCTACCAAACCTACGAGCTTGGCGTGAGAGATATGATCTATGATAATTTCATAAGCGCGACCGTGTTTTTAACCGATACGAAAAACGAAATCTACACCAGAACGCTCACAAATAACATAACCGACGGCTGGTTTTTTATAAATTTAGACGACGTCAGGAGATACGGAGCCGAGCTCTACGCCGAGCAACAAATTTTAGACAATCTAAAAACCAGCCAGACCTTCTCCTACGTAAAAGCCGAATTTAAAAAAGGCAACAACAAAGGCATGGAGGTGCCGACCGTACAAAAGAGCAAATTTGTCGCTAGCATCGACTACGAGCCGATCAAGGATTTAAATTTACTCCTTGACGTCAAATACCTATCAAAGCTAAAAAGAGCTATCTACTCGGGCGTGACCGATATCTCGGGCTACGAGACGCAAACCGTGTCTAGAACGCTAGTAGATCTTGGCGCGAAGTATAAATTTAAAGGCGGATTTTCGGTTTCTGCGGGAGTTAAAAATTTATTCAACAAAAAATACAACTCCTATCAAAGCGAGCTAGAGGACATATACGAGCCCGCCGACGAGAGAAACTACTACGTAGAGTTTAAGTATGCCTACTAAAAACGGAGTTACGGCGGTTTTGGCGGTGCTTACGGCGCTGCTTTTTATATTTTCGCTTAGTCTTGGCGGCGCCGATATCTCGTGGCAAGATATCATCAAATTTGCAAGCGGCGGCGAGATAGACGAGATAAAGGAAACCATCCTGCTAGAAATCCGCCTGCCGCGCGTCATAATGGCCTTTTTGATCGGTATGCTGTTAGCAAGCTCCGGCGTCGTCGTGCAAAGCGTGTTTTTAAACCCGTTAGCCGATCCCTACATCATCGGCATCGCCTCCGCCGCGACCTTTGGCGCCGTGGCGGCCTATCTTTTAAAGCTTCCCGATTTTTACTACGGCGTGTTTGCCTTTTTTAGCGTGGCGATACTTTCGGTGCTAATCTTTAAACTCTCTAAAAAAGGCAAATCCATCGCCACGCTTCTTATCATCGGTATCGCGTTTTCGTCGTTTTTGGGCGCGTTTACGAGCTTTGCGACCTACCTCATCGGCGAGGATAGCTTTAAGATAGTAGCGTGGATGATGGGCTACGTGGGCTCTGCCAACTGGGAAAAGATCGCCTACATCAGCGTTCCTCTCGTGCTATCTATGGCGTATTTTTACTTTAAGCGCTTTGAGCTAAACGTCATCCTAAGCGGCGACGAAGAGGCTCAAAGCCTAGGCGTGGACGTCGAAAAGATGAAAAAACGCCTACTTATCGTTTCATCTTTAGCCGTGGCGTTTTCGGTCGCGTTTACGGGCATGATAGGCTTTGTGGGGCTCATCATCCCGCATACCTTGCGCATGATACTAAAGACCTCGAGCAACATCGTTTTGATACCAATTAGCGCCTTTGCGGGCGGATTTTTCCTGCTAGCCTGCGACACGATAGGCAAAAGCGTCCTAAGCCCGACCGAGGTACCTATCGGCGTTGTTACGGCGTTTTTTGGCGCTCCGTTTTTTCTATTTTTAGCTATCCGCTCGAGCAGGAGCATATAAAGTGAAAGTAGAAAAACTATGCTTTAGCTACGGCAAAAAAGAGATACTCAAAAACGTAAATTTGAGCCTTGAAAACGGTAGGTTCGTAGGGATTTTAGGTCCAAACGGCTGTGGCAAATCCACTCTTTTAAAAAATATCCTAAGAATTTTATCGCCAAATAGCGGCGTAATCACGCTAGAAAACAAAAAGCTGGAGGATTATTCGCTAAAAGAGCTTGCTAAAATTTTAGGCTTCGTGCCGCAAAAAACGGTTCTAAGCATGCCTCTAACGGTCGAGGATATCGTGCTAACGGGGCGCTTTTGCCATCTAAAAAGCCAGTTTAGCGGATACGACGCAAACGACGTAGCCAAAACCTACGAGATCATGCGCCTACTTGACGTAGAGCGGTTTGCTAAACGCAGCGCCCACTCCTTAAGCGGCGGCGAATTTCAGCGAGTTCTGCTAGCTAGAGCGCTAGTTAGCGAGCCAAAGATTTTACTTCTTGACGAGCCTACGAGCGCGCTGGATCTAAACTACGGGGTTCAGATGCTAAAGATCTGCGAAAATTTAACTAGAGAGCTAAATTTACTCTCCGTAGCCGTGCTGCACGATCTAAATTTAGCCGCTATGTTTTGCGACGAACTCGTGATGCTAAAAGACGGCGAGATACACTACGCAGGCACGGCAAAGCAGCTTTATACGAAAGAAATTTTATATGAAATTTACAGGCTAAACTGCGAAATTTTAGAACACGACGGCATGCCTTTCGTAGTGCCCGTAAAGCGATAAATTTACAAATCAAATTTGAAAGGATTTTCTATGAAAAAAATAGCCGCACTTTTGCTTGTAGCCAGTTGTCTTTTAGCAAATTTAACCGTAAACACGCCAAAAAAACTAGTCGTGCTAGACCCCTCGGTCGTCGAGATAGTCTATATGTTAGGCGCGCAGGATCAGCTGGCAGCCATCGCTACGCTTCAGTTTTCTAAAATTTGGCCCGAGGATCAAACCGTAAAGCTAAAAAGCGTAGGCACGTACACAAAGCCAAATATCGAGCAAATCGTCGAGCTAAAGCCCGATCTCGTCGTCACTAGCTTTCACTCGGCAAACGTAAACGAGAGCCTTGCTAAATTTAACCTAAAAACCCTCACGCTAAAAGCCGATAGCGTCGGCGATATCTACAAAAATATCGAAGAAATCGGCAAAGTAACGGGCAAGGAGCAAAAAGCGAGCGAAGTCGTAAACGAGATAAAATCCAAAATCGACTCTTTTGCAAACAGCGAAGTAAAGGGCAAAAAGATACTCGCGTTATTTTCCTCGACGCCGCTTACGGGCTTTAGCTCAAAGACGCTGCCGGGCGATATCTTTACCAAACTCGGACTAAAAAACATCGCCGATAGCGTAGAGGGCTCGACTCCGATCGTATCGACAGAGTTTATCTTGTCGCAAAATCCTGACTTCATCGTCGTTATCGGCGGTATGGGCGGCGATGGCGAAAATTTCCTAAAACAAAATCCGGTGCTTAAAAAAACGAACGCCGCCAAAAACGGCAAAGTACTCACCGTACCCTCCTCGATGCTACTTAGAGGAACGCCTCGCATAGGCGAAGCCGTAGATAAATTTTACGAGATGTTAAGCAAATAATGCGCTATTTTCTAGTCTCTCTCGTCTTAAATCTAGCTCTACTTTTTTTGCCGTTAAACTCGCGCCAGATAGAGAGCGCAAAACCGCAAGAAACGATAAAGATAAAGCTAAATTTGACGCAAGAAGAGCCTAGCAAAGAGACTAGAGAGTATATACCGCCTCAAAGCGCAGAGCCATTTGAAAGGCCGCAAGAAACGCAGCCCCAACCGGTCAAATTTGAGCCCGAGCCCGAAATTTTAGAACCAAAGCCGGTAGAGCCGGAACCCAAAAAGCCAAAGGAGGAGAAAAAGCAACCCCCAAAGCCAAAAATAAAAAAGCAAATTTCGCCAAAGCAGGCGCAAACGGTAAAAGAGGAGTCTAAATTTGAACCAGCACCAGCACCGAGTCAAATTTTACCCGCCGAGCAAAGCGCGCAGCCTAGCTCAAATTTAGCCCCCGCAAAGCAGCCCGCTGCGCAAGATAGCGGCGAAGCAAAAGAGCAAAACGCATGCAAAGAGGGCGTGGGCTTTACCGTGGCGCGCGAACCGGAGGCCAAATACCCCAAAAAAGCGCTCATGATGCGACTAAACGGGACGTTTAAGGTCGAGGTCGATTTTAAATTTGACGGAGATATAAAGATAATAGCCGTTCGCGGGAAAAATAAAATTTTTAACGACGAAGCGGTGAAAATAACAAGGGAGTTAGAAATTAAAGCATTAAAAAATATTTCGAATTGTATAATTACCAAACCTTACGAGTTCAAAACGGAGGAATAGATGTTTGAAACCAGACAAAAAGGGCACGCCGGGCCGACGCGTCCCAAAAAAATAAAAATGGCGACTAACGCCGAGGTGGAGAAATTTTTAACCGAGGAGCTGCCCGCGCAAAAAGACGGCGTGATCTATATCCACGTGCCTTTTTGCGATAATATCTGCTCGTTTTGCTCGATGAACCGCACGAAACTAGAAGACGAGCTAGACAGCTACGCGCAGTATCTGCTGGGCGAGACCAGGAAATACGGCAAATTTCCGTATCTGCAAGCTAAAAATATCCGCAGCGTATATTTTGGCGGCGGCACTCCGACGATACTAAAAGAAAAGCACCTAGAACCGATCATCACGGCTCTGCGATCAAATTTTAATATCTCGGACGACTGCGAATTTAGTCTAGAAACCACGCTACACAATCTAAATTTGAGCAAAGTGCGCCTACTAGAAAGCCTAGGCGTAAACCGCTTTAGCATCGGCGTGCAGACGTTTTCGGATAAAGGCCGCAAACTGCTAAACCGCGTCCACGATAAAAAAGGCGCGATAGAGCACCTAAAAATGATCAAGCAAAATTTTAGCGGCATGGTTTGCACGGATATTATATTTAACTACCCTGAGCAAACGATAGACGAAGTGCTAGAAGACGCGCGCCTAGTAGATGAGCTAGAAATCGACAGCACGAGCTTTTATTCGCTTCAGCTTTTTGAAAAATCGCAGCTCGCAAAGACCGTAACGCAGGACTACTACGACGTGAACTACGAGCACGAGCTACACAACGCTTTCTTTGAAAAGCTGCTAGGCACGGGCAACTACGAGGTGCTAGAGCATACTAAATTTAACCGCATCGGCCGCGACCGCTATCAGTATATCCGCCTAAGCCACCAAGGCGCCGATATCCTGCCACTAGGAAGAGGCTCGGGCGGAAGGCTAGGCTACTACGACATCTATAACGCTAAAGAAAAAATGCGTATGATAAACAAAGTAGACGACAAACAGCGCGCCGAGGGACGGCTAAAAAGCCTCTTTATGTACCCGAAAATCGACCTCGCGCAGGTAAAAAGCCTGGTTGAGGGCGAGACGTTTGACGCGCTAATGGAGTTTTTCAAAAAATGCGAAAGCAAAGGCTATATGCACATAGAAAACGGCTTTTTAAACTACACCACAGACGGCGTATTTTGGGGCATGTCGATCGGCACCGAAGTAGCAAATATCTCACAAAAGGACTTTGAATGAAAAAAATAGTTATCTATACTAGCGCGACCGGAAATACCGAGAAAGTCGGTCTTGCCATCGCAAACGAGCTTGGCTGCGAGGCGGTCAAATTTAGCGAGGATCTGCATCTAGATTTGGATCGCTACGACTTTATCGCGCTTGGTTTTTACGTCGATAAGGGCGACGCGGAGCCTAAATTTAAACGCTTTTTGCGCGAAGTAAAGGGCAAAAAAGTCGGCCTGTTCATGACGCTAGGGATGGATCCTGAGCACGAGCACGCGATGAACTGCCTAGAAAAGGCAAAAGTCGTGCTACGCGAGGGCAAAAATGAAATTTTACGCGAGTTTTACTGTCAAGGCGCGATCGATCCAAAAGTCATCGAGCAGCTACGCAAAATGGGCGAAGCAGCGCCTAACGACCCGCGCTACGCCGTAACTCCAGAGCGCGAAGCCAGATGGGCAAGAGCCGCAACTCACCCAGACGCAAACGACCTAGAAAACGCAAAAGCAGCGTTTAGAGGGATATAAATTTGCCGCCGCTTGGCGGTCAAATTTGCTAGTCAAATTCGGTGCATTTTAAATTTGTAAATTTGCGCTCTATTTTTGGCTTTACTTTAAATTTTACTCACCCAGACCCACATCTTGAAAGTGCTAAATTTGGTTTTTAAATTTGATGCCGAAACCTTAATTTGCCTTAAGCAGCTTTACTTTTATGCGTTAAGAAATAGTGCGAGGACAAAGCGAGTGCCGCAAAATAAAAGTTCTCTTTTTAGTCAAGCTTTTTATTTTTCTTGGGAGGTGGAAGGGGCTCTACATACGCTCTGTTTACAGCTACGAGCAAAGCGGAGTAGAGCGTCGCCTTCCTTTACTTCGCACTTTCGCGTTCGTAACTGCTAGATGCATACCCACCCCGCCCCGTCTGCTTGTAGCTGCTAGCGTAGCGACGCAGACCCCCACCATCCCCCACTGCGCGTTAGCGCTGTCGCGCCGCACATTTGTAAATTTGATGGAGTTAAATTTCACTTTTCAAGACTCGGGTCTCGGCCGGCAAAATTTAAATTTAGTCAAATTTGACCGCTCAAAACCGCCCTTGATACTATAAGTAAGCCAAAACTCGCTATAATCTCCTAAAAAAATCAAAAGGAAAATTATGATACAAACTTGTTTATTTCCGGCTGCGGGCTACGGCACGAGATTTTTGCCCGCGACCAAATCGCTACCAAAAGAGATGCTGCCGATCCTGACCAAGCCGCTCATTCACTACGGCGTGGACGAGGCGCTGGAGGCCGGCATGAAAAATATGGCATTCATCACAGGTCGCGGCAAACGCGCGCTGGAGGATTATTTTGATATCAGCTACGAGCTAGAGCATCAAATCTCGGGCACGAACAAAGAGCACCTACTCGTCGATATCCGCGAGCTGATGGCGCGCTGCACGTTTTCATTCACTCGCCAAGAGAGCATGAGAGGCCTAGGCAACGCCATCCACACGGGCAAAGTCCTCGTACGCGATGAGCCCTTTGGCGTGGTGCTAGCAGATGACCTCTGCATCAATGAAGAGGGCGAAGGCGTGCTATCTCAAATGGTAAAAATCTACGAAAAGTACCGCTGCAGCATCGTCGCCGTCATGGAAGTGCCGATCGAGCAAAGCAAAAACTACGGCATCGTCACGGGCCGCGCGATAGAGGATGATCTGCTCATGGTTAGCGACATGGTCGAAAAACCGGATCCAAAAGAAGCTCCAAGCAACCTCGCCGTCATCGGCCGCTATATCCTAACGCCCGACATCTTCACGATCCTAGAGCGCACCAAGCCCGGCAAAAACGGCGAAGTGCAAATCACCGACGCGCTAAAAGAGCAGGCCAAAGACGGCATGGTGCTAGCGTATAAATTTAAGGGCAAGCGCTTTGACTGCGGTAGCGTCGAGGGCTTCGTGCAAGCGACTAATTTCTTCTACGAGCTAGGCAAAAATGCTAAAAAATGAGCTATTTTTCGAAAAAACGCCGCTAAGTGCGATCGGCTCCTACGCCAAACGCATGAACGACGAACTAAAAGGCGGCGAGATCGGCTACTATCACCTACCGGAAATCGGGGCAAATTTACTAAGTGAAATCGCTGAGTTTGAAACGACGCTCGCGCACGTAAAAAGCGTCGTGCTAGTAGGCATCGGTGGTAGCAGTCTTGGCGTAAAGGCGCTAAAAACGATGCTATCAGGCGCTAAAAGGAGCCGCGAGCGAGAGCTTTATTTTCTCGATAACGTCGACGCCTTTAGCTTTGAGAGCGTTTGCGAGAGCATCAAATTTGACGAGACGCTTTTTATCATCTCGTCAAAATCAGGCACCACGATCGAGACGATCACACTATTTAAGTGTATTTTGGAGCGCTTTAAGCCGTCAAATTTGAGCCAAAATTTCATCGTCATCACCGATCCAGCCTCGCCGCTAGAGGCCTACGCTAAGCAAAACGGCATCAAATTTTTTAATATCCCTAAAAACGTCGGCGGTAGATTTAGCGTGCTTAGCGCGATCGGACTCGTACCGCTAATGCTGTGCGGATACGATGCAGCGGCGCTGCTAGAAGGCGCGCGGGCGTGTAAAAGGCGATTTTTAGAGGACGGCGACGATACGCTACTACAAAAAGCCTACCACTACGCGACTCACAAAAACGCCAAGATCAACGTGATATTTAGCTACGGCGATAGATTTTTGGAGTTTAACGACTGGTACGTGCAGCTGTGGGCGGAGAGTCTGGGCAAGAAAAAGGGCTACAAACGCTACGGACTCACGCCCGTCGGACTCATCGGCTCGCGCGATCAGCACAGCTTTTTGCAACTCATCATGGACGGAGTAAAGGACAAAACGGTAAGCTTCATCAAGGTAGCCGCCGCAGACGTAAACACTGCGATACCGAGCATTAGCCTAAACGGTCTTGAGGGCTGCGACTTTGTAAACGGGCTAAATTTGGGCGAGCTAATCAATGCTCAGTGTAGCGCCACCATGCATGCGCTCGTGCAAGAAGGCATCAGTGTAGACGTCATAGAGCTTGAGCGGCTAGACGAGGCGAGCGCGGGATTTTTGATTTATTATTTCGAGCTTCTCACGTCGGCTACGGGCATAATGCTAGGCATAAACACCTACGATCAGCCGGGCGTTGAAGTAGGCAAACGCATACTAAAAACGATGCTAACGGCCGGAAAATAAAGGCTGCGACGTAAATTTACGCTGATTTTGCTTTGCGGAGGCATGTGCAAACAAAGCCCCGCTGGTCTCGCAATTTTTTGAGCTGACGGCTCAAATTTGCGGTATGTCGGCAATTTTGAGTTAAATTTGTCGTGGCTTTATTTTGGCAAATTTTAGGCGGAAATTTAGTGCGCATTTGTCAAATGTCGGCAAATATACAACAAGCTACTTCTTTGTGACGCGACTTTTTATTCATTTTTGTAGCGTTGATAACTCGAGGCATAAATTTGGCGCGACATTGCGCGATCTTTAGCTCTCGCCAAAGTCGTGCGAATAAAATTTATCGGCAAATTTGCTAGATTTTACTTTTTTGATACCGCTGGTTTGATCATAAATATTACTTAGCAAATGCGTTTATAGACGAATTTAACAGCTTCCACCATATATCATCCTATAATTTGCAACACAAATTTATAAACTTTTGTCCTCTCATTACCAAAACTTTCTTTTTGGGTATTTTTGGCATGTTTAGTGAAATTTAAAAACCCACCAAAGAACGTGGTCCCATTCGATTTAGAAAGATTTATACCCCGTAGCAATCTTTATAAACACTTAACAAAGCAAAGTATTCTAAATTTTCAAAAACTTTTCACAAACAATAATTTTTATTATTTGCAAATTATTTTTCTTTAAGTTTTATATGCTATAATTTCACCATAAATCAAATCAAAGGAGACAAAATGTCAAAAGTTGTTACCCAGTTAAATCAAATCCAAGCTGACGCTCACGCGTTATTCGTTAAATTTCACGACTACCACTGGTATGTAAAAGGTATTCAGTTCTTTAGCGTACACGAATATACCGAAAAAGCGTACGAAGATATGGCAGAGATATTTGATGACGTCGCTGAGCGCGCTATACAGCTAGGCGGCAGAGCTATCACAAAGACAGAAGAGCTAAACAAGCTTGCTCATCCAAAAACAGAAAATAAAGATAGCTATACTCCAACCGAGGTTCTAAAAGGAGTTTTAGCTGAGTATGAGCACCTGTTGGGCGAATTTAAAAAGCTTGAAGAAGTAGCTGACGAGGCAAAAGACAGCACAACCGTAGCTATGGCACAAGACAAAATCGCAAAATACGAAAAAGCCATCTGGATGCTAAAAGCTACTTTAGCTTAATTTTTGGGGCGCAAGCCCCTTTTTCTATTCTTTTTTCTTTCAAATTTTAATTTCTACAAAATATCAACTTAGTTGTCTTTAACATTTTCAAAACAAGCAGAAACTTAATACTCCAAAAATCAACTTAAGCTCAACGAAGCTTAATACAAACATAAATAGCATTGAGTTGCAATGAGAACTATATTTTTAAAAAGTAACGAGCCAAGTGAAGTTAAACAATAAGCATATAGTTCGTTTCAGAATTTCAGAGGCGAAATTTAGAGAATTTTATAATATTTTTCATTTAGTATAGAAGATACTAAAATAGCGGAATTTACTAAAATCTTAGAAAAAAGAATCAACAAAACAACTAAAAACATCAGAATTTTAGTATCAAAAAAGTGCGAGCTCTTGAATAGTAACGAGCGTAGCGAAGCTAAAATAAGTAATTTTAGCAACAAGATAAAGATTTTTAAAAGCAAGAAAGGTAGGGGTAAAAAACACATGTGTTCGGAATGCCAAAGCATGACGGCAAGATCTATTACCCAAATAATTAAAAACTACTCTACAAATGAACTAATACCGATACTATAATTTATTGAGACCATTGGAAAAGCCTATGATGGTTAGGTTGATTAGCGAGCAAAGACTCGTTGTAGAGTAAAATATTCAAAGAATGAACTAGTTTGCTATTTTGCAAGAAGCCAACAGTAAAACCGCATAAAAGGTCGAGCAAATTTGGGATTATGTTAGATTGTCTAAATTTAAAAGAATCTTCTCTAAAGCGTAGCAACACCATAGTGATACAGGAAGGCTAAGAGAAAGAGAGTTGTTGCTTCATTAAAAGAGCGTGAATTTGGGCTCAATAACAGTAAAAATACAAAAACTTTCTATCATATTTTACCAAAGATGACAAGAGAGAATCCTCCTTATCTTGAGCCTAAAATTAGTTTATCATATAATGTAGTGATTTGGATGTTTTATTTGGGTGTTTTTGCTTGCAAATTTTATCAAATACTTTTTAGATAACTTTAAAAGTCAAGTAAGGATTTGTACCTTATTTTTCGAAAAGTATAACATAAAGACCCATAGAAAGGAGATATCTCGGGATAAACCCGAGATATTTAAAATTAGAATGTGTATTTAGCTTGGAATCTTAGCTGTTTAGTTTTATCTTTTGAGTCATCTTGGTGTTTGTTGATCTCATACGCATAGAAGCTTGAGAACTGAAGTTTAGCACTGTAGTCGTAAGTTAGTCTTGCTACATACTCTTGATATTTCTCTTTATCGCCTGAAGCAAGCTTAACTTTACCGTTAGAGTAATCGCCGCCCACTCTAAATTTCTCAGCAAAAGTGTATCCCGCCTTTAAGAACCAGAAGTTTGCTTTACCCTCAAGAGCAGTATAGTCAAGAGCAGATTTTATCTCGCCTACATCTATAAATGAACCTTGATCCTCTAGGCTTACAAAACCTTTAGCTTTGTCGTGAACCTTGTAGCCTATATAACCGGCAGCTACATCAGCGCCAAATACTTTTGTACCAAGTTCACCTGCATAGAAATCCGTATCTTTAAAGTTAACGCCAACATTATTGTCTATATCAGCATGTGCATATTGAACTTGAGCACCGACATTTACATCATCAGTAACATTAAGACTAAAGTTTACGTCACCTATGATGAGGTTAACGGAATCAACCAAAGATGCATACCATAGTTGGAAGCTTACCGGATCATAAGAGCCGATAGCGGCTACCGCATATAGGTTGTTATTAAAGATACCAGGGACATTAGTGTAAATAGCGCCATCGCTCTCGCCATTATTTTCTAATGCATCAAAAGCAAATGCAGTTAGAGTCAAGCCTGTAATATCTCTATTTTCAACTCTGACGCCAGTGCCTACAGCATCATCAGTAAAGAATGAACCTATGGTTTGCTTGCCTGCAGTTATTGTAGTGTTACCTACGTTATATCCAAGGTAAAATTCTTTTACGTTAAATGGACTTGTTGTATCTGTTCTATCGCTGCGTCCATCTGCATTAAAAGCTGAGCTATCATTAGAGTTGTATCTAAGCGTCAAAACACCAAAGAAATTATCATCTAAAGCAGCTTTAAAAGAGAATTCTGATTTAAATTGGTGATGTGCAGTCGTATTATCTTTTACGCCGTTAGCTTGCTTAACTGTAACGTTATTATATCTATATCTTGCATATCCAGAAAGATCTACATTTTTGATCGCCTCTTCAAGCGGCGTAGCACTCGCTACAGTTGAAAAAGCACCTAGTGCAACCAAAGCAACCAATGAAATTTTAGCAATTTTCATTATTTTCTCCTCAAATAAGATTTAATATTTTAGAATCTTAACATAATGTAGCCTTCAACAAGCTTAAAAAATTTATATTTCTTTGTAATATTACCGAGCGTTTACTAAAATATACTATAGGGATTTAAAATTTAGAATATTTTTAACATGCCGAGCCAAATCGACTCGGCAAATTGGATTATTTTAAGTAGCTTCCCTGAGTAGGAGTAGTAGAGACGTCAGAGTTTTCCTGTTCGCTTCCCTTATATTGCAAAGCATCTTTGCCCTTTAAAAAGGCAATAATTGCCCCAAGGTCGCTATATTTTGTTTTAGCGGCAACGGTTTTCATTAGATTTCTCATATTTCCGCCATAGTCAGAATCGTTTAGATAACCAGAAAAAGCAGCCTCTATACCCTCCGCGCTTACTTTGGTTAACTTTTCCGATGTGCCGTAAGCTCTTTTACTTCCATCTTCACCGTGACAAGAAGCACAATTTTTAGCATATAGCTCACGACCCTTTTCTACACTATATCTTCTTTTGCTGTCTACGCCGATATTTAAAAACTTACCGCCGCTATCAGTCTCGGGAGCTTTTTCATAAACATTTATACTTATATTTTCGTCTTTAGAATATTTTTCTACTAAACTTTTTAGTTCTTTTGCAAATTCACCCTTTGCCTCAAATATATAACTCGGCTCATCGGCGGCATTTAAAGAAAAAGCAAAAAGACACGCTAAAAGCGAAAAACGCATAAATTTCATGAAAAACCTTTTTAATAAATTTAAAAATCCCAAGCAAGGGAAATTTGCTTGGGATTATAGCATAAAACTAACCTTTTCGATTAGAAGCTATATTTAGCCTCAAATCTTATGCGGTCGTGTTTATTTTTGTGATCTCCATCTTTTTCTTTAGCAGCTGCATAGAATGTAGAGAAGTTAAGCTTTTTGTTGTAAGCATAGCTACCGCCGACATTCCACTCATCTCTATCAACTCTCTTGAGGTATCTATGGCTATAGCCTTTGCCATCGATATAGTTAGCATACAAGCCAAACTCGTTAAATTTATATGATGCTCCGATAAACCAATAGTCGTTTTTATCTTTAATGTTGTTATAGTATTGAGCACTACCGTTCATTACTGAGTTAAGTAGTTTACCTGGGTTAATTAGTTTGCCATTATCTTCAACAGTTACGAAAGATTTTTTATTGTCTTTAGCTTTGTAGTAGATATAACCTGCATTCAAACCGACTCCGAAAAATCCTACGTCGCCTTTAGCTGCGAAGAAATTTGCATCGCCGAAGTTATTATCGTCTGACTCATTATGAACATATTGTCCTTGTAAGCCTAGTTTTACTGCATCTAGATCAAATTTCAAAGCTGCATCGGCTGCAAATAGATTTGCGGTATCTTCAAGGTATGCCCACCAAGCTTTAAAGTTTACAGGATCATAGCTTCCCATTGCACCCACGCCATAGTAGTTAAGGCTTTTTGATCCTACTAGGCCTGATAGTAGTCGACCGTCATAGTCAATGCTATCGGTTTCAAGTGCGTCAAAAGCAACACCAACCAAAGTAAGACCTGATATATCAGTGTTTTGTACTCTTAAGCCAGTTCCTACCAAATCATCGTCAAAATATGTTTTAACAAATTGCTTGCCAGCTGTTATTGTAGTATTGTTCATATTGTAGCCAAGATAAAATTCTCTTACACCAAATGAGCTTGTAGTATTGGTGGTATCGCCATTAAATCCAGAACCGTCACTTGCTGCGTATCTTAGACCCAAAACACCAAAGAAGTTATCGTCAAGAGCAGCCTTAAAAGTACCTACGAATCTGAAGTTATGATTTGCATTATTTTTGTTGAATGCGCCTGGCATACCATTCCAGCGGACTTTATTGTGAGTATATCTATATCTTGCAAATCCAGAAAAATCTACGTCTTTAATAGCTTCTTCAAGCGGAGTAGCATTTAAAGTAGAGAAAGCGCCTAGCGCAACCAAAGCAGCTAAAGAAATTTTAGCAAGTTTCATAAGTTCTCCTTTATAAAAGTTTTATAGTCATAATTCTAGCACAAAATCGGTCGTGGTAAGCTTAATGCAAAAATTTAACATAAATAATCATAAAACACTAATATATCAAGCTGTTACAAGGCCATTTTTGATACTTAATATTATTAAAATAAGAATACTGCCAACAAAGCTTAAATATGAAAGCTTAATTTCAAGGATTTTTGCGAGATAAAAAGATAAAAAAGGGGACGCACATCCCCTTCTTAAAAGGAGTTCTAACTTTGATTGCTTGTGAGAATTATAAAATATTTCGGTAAATCAACGGCTAATCAAAGCTGATATTTTCACTTTTTGGAACGTCTATTAGAATTTTTTTGTTACTTTCTTGTTGCTGTGGGCTTTTTGTTGAGCTTGAGCTTTTGAATTTCGGCGCTTTTTTTACTTTATGCGTAACATGATGCGCTCCGCTTTTTATAAGTAGCATCTCCGTAACAAGACCGCCCGAAACGCTGGCATAAACGGTATCTCCGCTAGAAAAGTAAAATTTGTCCGCACAATACTTGCCGCTAGGTAGTTTGCCGTTTGAAGTGTCGATTGATTTTATATCATAGCAGTATTTGCCGCCGTCGTAGGTTACGCTTGATATCACGCCGCGCAATGAGCCCTTAGCGGGCGCAGATTTTTGAACGACTGGTTTTTGGACGACTTTTGGTGGCGGTTTTTGCTCAAAAAAAGCGCAACCACTAAAAACCAGCAAAACGGCGGCTAAATTTAAAAACTTAAGCCTGAACACTGAGCACGTTCCCACCAAGTTCGGCTATTCTTTTATCTACGGCTTGCGTCGCTTTTTCTATCGTTTTTTGCGAAATTTCAGGCAGTTTACCGCCCCAAATTTTCTCAGCCTCTTTAAAGCCCCTTAGCATGCCTTCTTTTCCGGCTTCGAGCTTTTGCAGGTCGTCTCCTGCGGCGCTAATAATAAAATTTGAAATCCTATCCGCGGTGTTTGCGATACCGAAAAATCCATTCTCGCTCACTAGATCGCTGGCTTCGCTTTGGCTTAGTTGTGTTATAGGCTTGCCCTCGTAGCCGATAGATTTAAAATCGACGCCAGACAAGATATCGTTTAGAGAATTTATGCTTTTGTTTTGAGCGCCGAAAATGTCGCTAAATTTTGCAGAGCCGTTAAAGGCCGAAACTTGAGATAAGAAATTTGAACTCGAATTTGAGTCCGCTCTAGCCTGAAAATGCGACAAATAGCTATTTGTTAGCTGTTTTACGTCGATATTTGCGTAGGCTTCTTGCATCCTTTTTATATTTTCGTTTTGATCTACGCTTGCCGTGTTTTGGACGTTTTGCACGTCATAGCGAGGTTGTGGGATGTATGGATTTTGGCTTAAACCGTTGATGCTTTGCATGTCTTATCCTTTAAATTTTTATCCATATTATATATCGTCAAATTTAGGATAAAGTTAACGGGTAAAAATTTATTTTACCCTATCGCCGACGTGGCCGTTGTATACGATGTTCTTAGCGTCGACGTTTTCGTCGAGTAAAATTTCGCTTATCTTGCCGCTTTTTTTAATGCTTTCGATATCTTGTTGCAAATCCTCTTGATAGCTGTATATCATCGCAGCCCCAGCTACGCCCTCTACGCCCTCTAGCGCCTTAAAGAGCTCTATCTCGCCGTCTAAATTTTCAGCGCTCATCACGACTACGATCTTACCGTCTTGCGCGGCGATGACCTCGCAGCCTTTTACTTGCTCGATTCTTTTGGCTACCTCGGCGGCTTCGTTTCCGTCTTTGGTATATACTATCGCACTTGATATGTTCATTTTACGCTCCAAAATTTAACCTCTTTTTCGTACGCGACGCTGATTAGCCTGCCGCTATCGGAGAGGTAAATTTCATTTAAAATTTGCTGTCCGGTTTTTACGGTCGCGAGTTTTGTTTTGCTTGCGATGTCGTAGACCAAGATATCGCTCTCTTCGCCGTTCATATACGCTAGCGTTTTGGCGTCGTCGCTAAGCCCCGTCGCATAAACGATAAAATCAGACTTAAAATAGCTCATCGAACCGTTAAAAACGCCTGCTTGTTTGTCGATGCAGCCCACGGCCACGACATCGTTTTTATAGTCGATGTCGTACATATTGTCTTTAAAGAAATTTAGAGTTTGCTCGGTTTGGCGAGTTTTTAGATTATAGATATAAATCACGCCGCTTTCAGCCCCGATAGCGATTTTGTCGCGGGTTTTGTTGATCTCAAAATCAACGTAAAGCGCGATGGAAAATTTGTGTTTAAAGACCGCCTTTTTGCTCTCTAGGTCGATGTAGTAAATTTCATTCCCAAAGTCCGACACAACCGCAGTTTTTTCATCTATGAAAAAGGCTTTTTTGGCGGATTTGTTAGCCAGATGCATATTGCTAACCTCGCTCCAGCCGTTATTTTCTTTTTTAAAAACATACAAATAGCGCTCGTTGTAGTCCATCTCGGTTAAAACCAAAAGCATATCGCCTAGACGGTCGATACTAAAAATTTTTGCAGGCTCTTCGTCGCTAAAGTGCGTTTTGACCGTGCGAAATTTGATCGGTTCTAAAAATTTATCCGCCTTTATGTCGTAGATATCAAGCTCGCCGCCGTCCGTACCTAGATATAAAATTTCATCTATCAAATTTGAACTTATCACGTTTGCGCCGGCTTTTATGACCTTGTCCGGTTGCGAGATCTCAAGCGGTGCAGCTGCCAAATTTGCGGTCAAATTTAAGCAAAAAATTGCCGTAAAAAATAAAATAAATTTTCTCATAACGCCTCCATTTTGATACTATTCGCGAAGCAAACTTCCATACACTGCGCGCAGCCCGTGCATTTTTGATTTACGCTCGGACGAAAAACGCCTAAAAAATCGATCGCTCTAAATTTGCAAATATCCTGACAGCTACAGCAAATCGTGCCGTTCCAAGCAAGACAACTATGCACGTCGATAAAAATTTTAGCTTCTATAGTAGCCGCGAATTTTAAATTTAAAACCTCTCGCCCCGCCTCTTCGCAAGCGAGCGCGCACTCTTTACAAAAGTTGCATCCCAAGGACTTAAATTTAAAATTTATTCTTTCGTTTTCAAAGCTTAAAAGCTCCCTATCGCAAGCGCTAACGCAAGGCGCGTCGCAATCAGCGCAGTTAAATTTGCCGCAAAAATAAGGCGGCGGGATAAATTTTTGAGCGGTTTTGCCGCCCAAAAATTTAGTAAATAGCTCGCGTCTAGATACGCTCACCTAACGCCTTCGTTTAGTACGTCTAACAGATTGGAATGCTGAGACGAGTTAGCGTCGCGGTACTCCGGCTTAAAGTTATTTTTAAACTTAGCTTCTACGTTCGCCTGCGGTACGTGGCACGTAGTGCAGTTAAAGCGGTCATCGCTAAGCTTACCGTCGAGGTCTTTTTTGTTCCTTATGCTATAAAGGTGCGATTTAGGGATCGGAGTCGCGCCCACGTCTTTTGCGACTTCGGGCATATGGCAGCTAACGCACATATTATTATCCGCAGTTATCGGTATCAAACCCTCTAAATCATGAGGTATCATCGGCGGTGCGTTTTCAAAAGAACGCTCGTATCTTTGCGCTTCGCCCGCGGCAGGTTTCGTCCAGTTTATATCGACCAACTTTACCTCTTCTTCATCCATAACGTCGTTAGCCGAACGCAAAATGTTTAGATCCTTAGCTTCTTTGCTATCGGCTAATTTTGATTTATTTTTTTGCTCTACTTTTTGAGTTTGTACGGAGCTAGAGATTTTTTGTTCTTCTTTAGCTTCGGCATATCCCAAAAATACGAGGACGGCGCACGCCAATCCCGCCAAAATTCTCGCCTTCATTGATTTTTCTCCTTTAGTAAATTTCTAATGTTAAATTTGAGCGCGTCGTCATCGCAGACGTCGATACAGCGTCCGCAGCTGATGCACTCGCTCGATGTTATAAACCCGCTTTGCTTGCCGATAATGCCGAGCACTTGGTTTTCCGGGCAGATTAGCTTACACTTCATGCAGTTAGTACAGCTAGCCGCATCGTGCTTTACTCTGATAAGGGCAAATTTGCCGGATATCGCGTAAAAAGCACCCAGCGGACAAAGCTTTGAACAGACTAATCTATCGCCGATAAACGCGTCTACCGCAAACACCCCAAACGCCACAAACAGCCACAGCGTGCCGCCGTAGATGACGCCGCGCTGAATGATGCCGATAAAGCTAATGCCCTCAAACGCCGGAGCCGAAGTGACTAGCGAGATAAAAAGCGTAAATCCCAAAACGTAATATCTCGCGCTTCTCGTGAAATTTACGAATTTTTTATCTTTGTCGTAGCCAAGCTTTACTCTGACCCAGCGAGCGGTTTCGGTGATGATATTTACCGGACAAACCCAGCTGCAAAAGGCGCGCGGAGCCACGATCGCATAAAAAGCAAACACGATAGCGGCTCCCACAAGCGCACCCGAAGCGATACTAAAACTAGCTAGATATAACTGCAAAACCGCAAACGGATCGCTAAGCGGAACCACTCCAAACAGCAAAGACGAGCTAAGATTGCCTTGTAAAATTTTAACTCCGTAATAGTTACTCGCAAAAAATAAAGCCAAAATCAAAATTTGACTTATTCTTCTTAAAATCAAATATTTCATAGCAAATCTCCGCCGTTTAGATAGTCGTTTAGCTTTTTATCATCGCCTTTAAAATCTTTCGGCGTTACGTCTTTTAGCTTTTTATCTTGCCCTTCAATCCAGCCTTCGACGTATTGCTCATTGCCAGATCCCAGCCCTATTTCGCGCGGAAGCACGAAGATAGAAGCCTTTGGCGTCACGCAAACTTGCTCGCACATGCCGCAGCCAGTGCAGTAGTCGGCGTCCACGACCGGTTTAAAAAACGCATGCTTTTGCGTGCGTTCGTTGCGGACATATTCAAGCCTTAACGCTTTATCTATCAAAGGACAGGCGCGGTAGCAAGCGTCGCAGCGAAGCCCCTCGTAAGCGATGCAGAAATTTGGATCCAGCACCGCGATACCCATTTGCGCTTTGTTTATATTTAGCTTGCCGTTATCCTCGCTCACCAGCTTCGTATCTAGAGCTCCGGTCGGACAGGCGACCGTGCACGGGATATCCGTACACATATAGCAAGGGATATTTCGCGGGGTAAAAAACGGAGTGCCGTAAGGCAATCCGTCGTCTAAGTCCGCGAGCTTAAGCGTATCCCAAGGACAGGCTTCTACGCAAAGCCCGCAGCGTATGCACTCGCTAAGGAAATTTTTCTCCTTTAAAGCACCTGGCGGCCTGATGAGTAGAGTTTGGGCTTTAGCCGTCGTTTGCGTACTCCAGGCAAAGCCGCCCGCGAGAACCAAACTAATCGCCTTTAACCCAAATTTTAAAGCCTCTCTTCTATTTTGCATTATTAAGCCTTGTAAATTTTAACCGCGCATTTTTTATAGTCGGTCTCTTTTGAGATCGGGCAAGTCGCATCTAGGCAGACTTTGTTGATATACACGTTTTCATCAAAAAACGGCACGTAAACTAGTCCCGAAGGAGTTTTGTTTCGTCCGCGCAGATCTAGCCTTGCTTTTACCTTACCGCGGCGAGACTCGACCCAAACTACGTCGTTATGCTGTAAATTTAGCTTTTGCGCATCGCCCTCGTGCATGTAGCAAAGAGCCTCAGGTACAGCGCGGTAAAGCTCAGGAACACGCATAGTCATAGTGCCGGTGTGCCAGTGCTCCAAGACGCGGCCCGTGCATAGCCAAAAAGGATACGTAGTATCAGGCATCTCGCACGGATCCATATAAGGGCGGAAGAAAATTTTAGCCCTATTAGCGATAGAAAATTTCTCGTCTCCGCTAGTTACTTTGGTCAAATCGCCTTTTTGCAACTTGGCTTTTTTATTTCCGTAGAATGCAAACTGCTTGCCGTCTTCGGCAAATTTCTTCGCGTACGGATCGTATTTGGCGTTAAATCTCCACTGGGTTTCTTTGCCGTCTACTACAGGCCATCTTAGGCCGCGCACTTTGTGATAAGTATCAAAGTCCGCTAGATCGTGTCCGTGACCCGAGCCAAATTTGCGGTAGTCTTCCCAAAGGTATTTTTGGATGAAAAATCCGTATCCCTCAAATACCTTGCCGTCCGAGCCGACGATTTTTCTACTGTCGCCGAAAACTTCAGAGTTATCAAAATCTTCCATTATAGCGTCTTTTGCAGGATAGCTCTTAGCCTCTTCGTTTGCGAAAAGCACGTCAAATAGCGTATCTTCTTCGCTATAACCCATGGCTTTTGCCTCGTCTAGCACGCTTGGAAGCGTTAGCTTATCGTCCACTTTTTGTTCGCCCCAAACCTCTTTTAGCTTAAAGCGCTTAGCAAATTCCAGCATTTGCCACGTGTCGCTCATCGCTTCGCCTACCGGAAGGACTTGCTGACGCCAGTGCTGCGTTCGGCGCTCGGCATTACCGTACGCGCCCCATTTTTCGTATATCATCGCAGTTGGCAGGATCAGGTCGGCAACCTTAGCCGAGATGCCCGGATACGGGTCTGAGACGATGATAAAGTTATCCATCTCGCGAGCGGCTTTTATCCAGTGGTTTGCGTTTGCGGTGTTTTGCCATGGGTTATTTACCTGCACCCATGCCCATTTCATCTTTCCGTCTTCCATGTCGCGCATCATTTTTACGTAGTGGGAGGCGACTTTCGGATTTAGCGTGTTTTTAGGAAGTTTCCAAATTTTCTCGCTTATTTCGCGGTGTTCGGCGTTATCTACGACCATATCCGCAGGCAAGCGATGAACGAAAGTACCGACCTCGCGTGCCGTTCCGCATGCGCTTGGTTGTCCGGTTAGCGAGAAAGCGCCCTCGCCCGGTTTTGCTTGTTTGCCAAGTAGCATATGCACCATATAGGCTTGCTCGTTTACCCAAGTGCCGCGTTGGTGCTGGTTAAAGCCCATCGTCCAAAAGCTAACTACTTTTCTACCTTTTTCGATGTACCAGTCGGCCAGTTGCTTTAGTTTTTTCTTAAATTCTTCCAAATCCTCGTTTGGATCGCCTTTTATTAGCGGAGCGGAGAAGTCAAGCGTATAAGGTTTAAGAGCTTCTTTAAATTCCTCAAACGTGATTTGCCAGTGTTTGCCCGCGGTAGCCGTATTTTTATTTTCCATCACGTCACCCTCTTTATAGCCTAGATAGCCCAGAGTCACGCCTTCGTTTTTGCTTAAAGTCTTTTTAAGTTCGGTCTCGATGACGTCTTTTTCGGTATTGTAGTTAGGATGATTTGGATTATTTCTAAGCCCATAGCCGATATCGGCAGGTCCCGTCGCAAATACGCAGTGGCTATTTACGTAGTCCCAGTCGATAGCTTCAGGATGGTTATAAACGATCTCGTGAGCGATGTAGTTCCAGATAGCAACGTCGCTTGAAGGAGCGAAAATAATCTCGGAATCGGCGATATTTGACGTTCTAGTCGAATACGTGCTTAAATTTACGACCTTTACGCGCTCGGGATTGCTTAGCTTTTTATCGCTTACGCGCGCCCAAAGTATCGGGTGCATCTCGGCCATATTAGCGCCCCAAGCCACAATAGTATCGGTTAGCTCGATATCGTCGTAGCAGCCAGCAGGCTCGTCGATACCGAACGTCTGCATAAATCCGACGACCGCGGACGCCATACAGTGGCGAGCATTCGGGTCAATAGAGTTGCTTCTAATACCCGCTTTCCATAGTTTGACGGCTGCATAACCCTCTAAAATAGTGTATTGACCCGAGCCGAAAACGCAGGCTGAATGCACGCCGTTTTTCTTCATGGTCTCTTTATATTTTTCCGCCATGATGTCAAAGGCTTTTTCCCAGCTAATAGGCTTAAATTTGCCCTTTTTGTCAAATTCACCCTTTTCGTTCACGCGCAAAAGCGGCTGAGTGATGCGGTCTGCGCCGTACATGATCTTGGCGTTAAAGTAGCCTTTGATGCAGTTTAGGCCGCGGTTTACGGGTGCTTCAGGGTCGCCCTTCACTGCTACGATTTTACCCTCTTTGGTTGCGATCATTACGCCGCAGCCAGTTCCGCAGAACCTACATGCAGCCTTATCCCAGCGCCAGCCCTTTTCAGCTGCGTTTTGCACAGCTGCCATAGAGCTAGGCAGCGCTATACCGGCACTCGCGCAAGCAGCCGAAGCGGCGGCGCTTTTTATAAAATCTCGTCGATCCATTTTATCTCCTCGTTTATTTTTTAAGATAGTTCTTAAAAATCAGGCGGATATTAACCGTTACAACCTAAATTTAAGTTGATTAAAAACAATTAGTTCTTTAGCAATATTTGGCATTCAAATTAAGACCAAAATTATCTTTATTTTGCCTATTTTAGGGGTAAAGCTTAAAATTACGAATAAATATATTTTTTTATATTTAATAAATTTGATATTCTTTTTGATAACAAAACCCATAATATTTCAGAAACTATTTATAAAATACAAATTTAACGTGTAAAATCGTAACATTTTTTCATTGTAAATATAAAGCTATATATCAAGTATAAAAATAGTGGTCTATTTTTAAATTTAACCTTTTAAAAGCGCTAATTTTAGGCTAAATTATCATAGGTATAAAATTGATTAAAACTCAAGACCGTATAGCTCATAAATTGTAAATTTGATCAAATTTGAGCTATATATTTAAGTTTTATTTTTAATTTTTAAAATACAAATATAAATTAAATTTTACCTTTTATATTTTGTAGCTTTTTGGTAATACCCGTATCTTTAAAGTGCAAATTTAAAAATGCGCTGTATAATTTGCTCAAATTTAGCCAAGGGATAAAAATGCCGCGACCTACGAATAAAATAGACTTACTAAGTGCTTCAGAGACAAATTTTAAAAAGCTTTTATCTCTAGTTGAAAGCATGAATGAGGCAGAGCAAGAGGCCAAATTTGACTTCGAGGATAGAGATAAATGCGTCCGAGACGTGCTCGCGCACCTTTACGAGTGGCACTTGCTTTTGATAAATTTTATCCAAAAGAACCTAAGCGGCGAGCGGGCTTTGTTTTTGCCGCATCCGTACAACTGGAAAACCTATCCGCAGATGAATGTGCAAATTTGGCGCAAGCACTAAGCTACGCCGCTTTGCGAGGCTAAAACTCTGCTAACGCAAACTCACGAAAAAGCAATGCAGCTTACGGAAAATTTTAGCGACGAGGAGCTTTTTGCGCGCGGATATTTTAACTTCACGGGCAACCTAAACCTCGCCGCCTACATCATCGGTAGCACCTCATCACACTACGACTGGGCGATAAAAAAGATAAGAAAGCACAAAAGAAGTCTAAAAACTAGCTTGTGATCTGCCGCTTTACTAGTCAAATTTAGGCAGGCAAATTCGCCAAATTCGGTCGCTCATCGCTTTAAATGCGTCTTAACATTAAGCTAAATTTAGCTAGATTTAGACTTTTAAATTTCAGGAGAATGAATGAAAATAAAATCTTCTCTCATAGCTGCCGTTTTGGCGCTAACAGGATGCGGCGATAACAACATCGATATCGTCAAAAACTACACGCTACCGATAAAAAAATCAATGACGATAGGCACCGCCGTTGACGGCTACAAGGGCTGCCAAAAGGTAAAATGGGAAGACGTTAGCGGAAACGATTTAAAACTGGTCAAGGCAACTTGCGAGGTTAGTAGCGACATGCTCAAGGCAGAATTTGACAAACAAAACGCTCGCTACGAAGAGGCCGTACAAAAAGCCAAAGACGACGCGCAAAAAAGTCTAGAAAAGACGCTAGAGCGGATAATGAATAACTACAACGAACTAAAAACCGAAGGCAGCAGCGACGCAAACAAAGAAGATATGCTGGCGCTGGCAAATAAATTCTGCAAATACGACGAAGAGAAAGCAAAGAAAAGTAGCTTCAGTGCGCCCGTAAACTGCGATAACGACGCGATCGCGGACGAGCTCGCAAACAAATACAAGCTAAACAGCAATGCCTTTTTATTTAGCACCTTCGTAAGCCAGTTTCAATGGGCCGCGCTTGATTCGCAACGCCCGCCAAAACCGATATTCTTCGGAGATATGCCAAAACAGATAAACTCGCGCTCATACGAGCTCAAATTTATTATCAACACCGACAAAACCGTCGATATCGACCGCAAAGCCGTGATGATAGAGGACGGCGAACGCAAGGAGATCGGCAGCGGTGTGCTCGGTAAATTTTACGAAAGATAGGCCTTCGTTTATAGCTTGCACGGGACAAACGATGTGCCCTTGCAAGCTATAAATTTGCTTTTATTTTCGGCCGATCACACAAAGTGCGAAAGTAAATTTATATCGCTACGGACAAATTTTAGCCTTTAAATCCACGCTATTTTTTTCAAATCCCGCTTTATCAAATTTAACTGTTTTTGATTTTGTCTTTTAAATTTAAGCGCAAATTTGCCCAAAAAGATCAAATTTATGCCGGTTTTACGAAGCTAAATTTGCGACGATAACACAAAAAAAGAAGTAGCGGACGCGTCAAATTTGCGTCCGCATTAAAGTAGCTAGTTTAGAAGGTTAAATTTATATCCGAGCTGCAGCCAAAGCTCGTTGTTATCGGTCTTTCTAACGGCTCCTCTGGTATCAAAGTTCTTTCTCTCAAGAGCGGTGTAGGTGGCGCTTGCGCTTAGCCCTTTGACCCACGGCATATCGTAGCTAGCCTGCACCGCCCAGCCTTGGACGTTCATGTGCGTGTTAGCCGCGGTCGGACCGGCGTTGCGGTGAGGGGCGTCTTGCCTACCTTTTACTAGATGTAGTTTTGCTTTTAGACCCTCGGCACCCACTTCTTTAAAGTCGTACTCAAACAAAAGTTTATGCGTATTCATGCCAGCATAGCCCGTAAACACGAAAGGTCCGCGGATAGGAAGCAGCGTGTATGAGCCAGGGCCGTTACCTAGACCAAATGCCAAAGCGTCGTTGTCGCCGACGGTCGTATAGGCATAAGAGGCGCTAAAGCCCACGAAATCATAAATGCCCGCTCTTAGACCGATCATATTTCCGTCGTAGTTTAGATCTTCTAAGCCTCTTGTAGTGCGAGAGCCCTTATACATCGCGTCAAAGCCCAGTTTAAAGTCGCCGACGGGTACTTTATAGTTAGCCTCGGCTAGGTAGAAGTTGATGTCGCCTTGCAGCGCGCCGCGCCTAAGATCGGTCACTCTAGCGTATGCGCCGGTTAGTTTTAGATTCGGTATGCCTTGGTTGATGACCGCGCCAGTAAAGATGTTATCAAACTCGTACGCCACAGGCCCCATACCGCCGACGACGACTCTATCTTTAAAGTGCGGAGCGCGTCCCTCTTTGCCGCCAGTTACGACGGCGCTTCTACCTTGAAATTTATAATACCAGCCGCCGATCAAGGTAGTGTTTGGTATGTCTTTATTTACGATCGTTAGACCCTCAAACGCCTCTTTAAACGCGCGAGTCGGATTGCCCGCTACTAGCGGAGTATTTACGTACTGACGGCCGAATTTTATATCGGTCTGCCCTATACCGTAGCCCAGATACGCTTCAGACATTACCGCGCCCTGAGTTCTCCACTCTTTATCGTACAAGGTGCCGCTTTTTCTCATGCTGTTAAACGGCAAGAAGTTCCCCTGCCCCGTAACGCCGAGCCTAAAGCCGTAAAACGGATCGGTCACGTATCCAAGCTCAAGCTGTATAGACGTCAGCTGCTCGTCGTGTATCGGCGCGCGTTCGTCTTTTTGATCCACATAGGTAGCTTGGATCTTGCCTGATAGTTTTCCTTTGGTAAACGCCTCCCCAAAGGTGTCGGCTGCGTTTGCTGCGCCTAAAAAGCCAAGCGCCAAAACGGCGGCTAAACTTAGTTTTGCTAGTTTCATAAAAACTCCTTGGTTAAATTTAGCAAATTTACGTTCCGCAAATTTAATGTGGAACATTAAATTTTATATTTAAGGATTATAGCACAGAAAATAATAAAATCCATGTTAGATTTGTGATATTTGCTAAAAATATCGCCAAATTTAGGCAAATTTAGACGACCGAGCGCTCTTTAAGCAATGTATAAAGCTTAATCGTCGAGATAAAAAACGTCACGATCGCAGGACCTAAGATAAGTCCCCAAAAACCAAACGTCGAGATACCCGCTATCATCGAGAAAAATAGCAGCAGTTCGTTGATCTTTGTCGGGATTTTTACGAGCTTGTCGTTGATAAATTTAATCACGATCGGCTTTAAAAAGGTATCTGCGACGATGGAGATCACGACGATAGTATAGACGGCGATGACGATCGCGGCCGCGGTGTTGCCGTTAGCAAACTCGTAAAGGCTAATAGGCCCCCAAGCAAGCAAGCCGCCCACGACCGGCACGAGCGAAGTAAAGGCAAAGAGTATGCCCATCAAAAAGCCGTTATAGCCGTAGGAAATCGTAATGATAGCAAAAAGGCAACCCTGCAAAATCGCGTTTAAAACGATAGAGTAAAGCACGACACTCATGACGTTGGCCACTTCGCTGAGGATAAACTCGCTCTCGCTCTCCTTCATCGGAAGCGCGCTTTTTAGGTAACCCACGAGCTCGCTACCGTAAAGCACCGCAAAAAAGAAAAACACGAGGATAAAAATCATGTCGAAAAGAAAGTTCACGCTTGATTTGCCGATACCGCCAAGACTAGAAAGCACGTTGGTGGAAATAGCTTTAACATCGATATCGGCGATAATCTCTTTGATTTTGGGCTCTAGAAATTTGATCGGCTCTGGCAGCTGAAAATTCCCGCTTTGAAAATAATTTAGCGTGTTTGTTATGTAGCCGGTGTTAAAGTTTGTGGCGTGTTTGGCAATCTCGATCACGGCGTACAAAAGCGGCGCGATAAACAGCGAAAATAGCGCTAGCGTCGTAAGAGCCGCCGAGAGCGTCCTTTTGCCCTTCGTTAGCTGTAAAAATTTGACGTTTACGTTTGAGGTGGCGACCGCGAGCAATGCGGCGATAAAGATATTTAGCAAAAACGGCTTAAAAAGGTACACGACCAGCGCCAACGCACAAAGAGCGAAGATGCCAAAAAACACTCGATTATTCATTTTTTTCCTTTGAGGGCTTATTATATCAGATTTTGCGGTGTTTTGCAGGCGGGCGGCGCTTGGACGCGGTAGTCTTATGACGGCTGATAATTTTGACGCGAAATTTGAGCTGGCTAAATTTCGCGAGCGTTTTTAGTCTGAGCAGATAGCGAAAATATAGTCAAATTTGCCGTTCGGTTAATCAAACGGCAGCAAATTTAAAAGCTCAAATTTTGCTTGGACAAAATTTAGCAAAAGGCGACCAGCGCAAAAGAGCCGAATTTGCCTCACTCCTCAAACAGTCCCTTTTGCGTATCCCCGTCAAATTTGAGTTTAAACACCTCGTAGGCTTTGGCACTTGCGAGCCTGCCTTTTGCCGTGCGCTCGATGTAGCCGTTAGCGAGCAGATAGGGCTCGATCACGTCCTCGACCGTGCCCTCGTCCTCGCTTAGAGCCGCTGCGATCGTGCTTAGCCCCATCGGACGGCGTTTGGCGGCGAGCAGGATCTCTAGATACTTGATATCCATCTCGTCAAAGCCGATGTCGTTTACGCCAAGCGCGTCTAGAGCCTCTTTGGCGCGAGGTTGCGAGATGATCGCTTCGTCGTTTACCTCGGCAAAATCTCGTATGCGCTTTAGCAGCCGTAGCGCGATCCTAGGCGTGGCGCGCGAACGAGCGGCAACCTCGAGAGCGGCGGCTTTTTCGCACTCTTTGCCAAGCTTTACCGAGGCGATCTGCACGATACGAGCTAGCTCCTCACGAGTGTAAAACTGCAGCCTAAAATCCATGCCAAATCTATCTCGCAGGGGTGCCGAAATCATGCCCGCGCGCGTCGTAGCGCCGATCAGCGTAAATTTAGGCAGGTCGATCTTGATGGTTTGCGCCGCAGGTCCCGAGCCTATGATGATGTCTAAGCGAAAGTCCTCCATGGCAGGATAGAGCACCTCCTCGATCGCGGGGCTTAGGCGATGTATCTCGTCGATAAAGAGCACGTCGCCTTCTTGCAAATTTGTCAGAACCGCCGCCAGATCGCCGCTTTTTTCTATCATGGGTGCTGCCGTCATCTTGATGCTCACGCCCATTTCGTTTGCGATGATGTGCGCCAGCGTCGTCTTACCAAGGCCCGGCGGCCCGTAGAAAAGCACGTGATCTAGGCACTCGCCGCGCTTTTTAGCAGCCTTTATAAATACGTCTAAATTTTGCTTGATCTTTTCCTGTCCGATGTAGTCCTCAAAGCGCGTTGGGCGTAGCGACACCTCAAAATCGTTCTCGAAGCTTATTTTTTCTATTTCGACTATTCTATCCATTTTTTCGGCTCTATTTTTCGTAAATTTGCCGCATTTTACAAAATTTTGGGTAAGTTTTGGCTTTGGGCTTTGTTCAAATTTAACTCGGCGTTCAGCGGTAAATTTGGCGCCGTAAAGGCTAGGGTTTTAAAACCGAACAAAGCTCAAATTTATCCGCCTGGCCGAAGCGGATAAATCTCAAAAATCAGCTTAAATTTGACGAAAAACACAGATCGCGGCCGACCAAATCAGTCCGAGCTTAAAACTCCGCTATCCTTGCCTTTAAAAGCTTGCAGTCGCTATCGTTGCCAAATTTACAACCCTCCGCGATAGACTCGAATTTTTCGTAAATTTCGATATTTTTCTCGTAGTTTTCAAAGCCCAGAGCCCTGCAGCCGTCGTTGTTGCCGAGCTTGCAAGCGCGCGAATATCCGTCGTACGCGTCATAAACCGCGAACTCCACACCCTGCGCGTGCTCATAAACGTAGCCAAGAGCATAGCAGCCAAGCGCGTTTTTCATGTAGCACGAGGTGTCAAAGGCCTTGTGCGCGCTTGCTAGATCGCGCTCCGCTCCAAGACCCTCGTGCATCATCCTGCCGTAGTTGTAGCAGCCAGCACCGTCAAATTTTCTGCACGCTTTGGCGTATAAATTTATGGATTTTTTGAGATCGTTTTGTGATTCGTAGATGAGGCCGAGGTTGTTGCAAGCCGCTTCAGAGCCTAGCTCGCAGCCTTTTTCGTAGAGGCGAAATATTTTATTTTCATCCTTGGCGCCAAAAACTTCCTTGACGTTTAAAAGCGCCAGATCAAAGCACCCCGTGCCGTTTCCCAGCTCGCACGATTTTTCAAAGAAAAACTCGGCTTTTTCGTTGCTCTTCTGGGCTCCAAGCCCGCTAAAGTGCATACTACCCAGCGCCGCGCAGCTCATCGCGTCGCCCTCCTCGCAAAGCGGCGATAAAATCTTAAAAGCAGCGTCATAGTCGGCATTTTCGATAGCCTGTCTCGCGGCCTCCTCGCGCTTAGAAAATCGCTTCTCGTTCTGCGTTTGCCCATTTTGCTCGCCCAGGCTATCGATACCTAGTCCAAAATTCGGATTTGAGGCCGTTCGCGCGCTAAAAAACGCCGCTAAAATCAATAAAATTTTCAAAACCCGCTCCTTGTTTTTATATCTAGTCTTGTTTTGATAGCCAAATTTGCCCGTCAAATTTGACGAGGGGCGGGTAAATGCAAGTGATCAAATTTAACCCAAACTCTACTCGCCAAATTTAACGCCTAAGGCTTAAATTTGCAGTCGTTTAGCGAGTGATCAAGTTTGCTGTGCAGACTAGATCCGCTCAAAACAAGCTAAATTTTATACTCGAACTCCTCGCTTGGAAACGATTTTTTTCTAACCTCGCAGGCATAGGCTTCGACTGCCGTTCGCACCAAATTTGCTCCGTTAAGATAGCGCTTAACGAATTTTGGCTTAAACTCGTCAAAAAACCCGAGCATATCGCTCCATACGAGCACCTGCCCATCCACGTCGGCACCCGCGCCGATACCGATGATAGGCATCTGCACGCTTTTTGCGACCTTTGCCGCAACCGGACTTAGCGTGCCCTCGACCACGGCCGAGAACGCCCCTGCGCACTCGAGAGCTTTTGCCTCTTCGATCAGGCGTAACTCGTCAGCCTCGCTGCGTCCTTTTATCTTGTAGCCGCCCTCGTTTCGCACAAACTGAGGCATAAGCCCGATGTGGGCCATCACGTTTATACCATCGCCCACGAGCCTTTTTACGATAGGAGCGGCTTTTAGACCGCCTTCAAATTTGACTGCATCTGCGCCCGCTTTGATAAATTTCGTCGCGTTTTTTAGCGCGGATTTTTCATCCTGATAGCTGCCAAATGGCATATCGGCCACGACAAAAGCGCGCTTTGCGCCCTGCAAAACAGCCTTAACGTGATAAAGCGCGTCGTCCATTTTTAGGCTTAGCGTGTCTTTTTTGCCGTTAAAACTCATGTTTAGACTATCGCCGACCAAGATAATGTCGACGCAATCGTCAAAAAGCCGCGCAAAAAGAGCGTCATAAGCCGTGATCATAACGATAGGCTCTACATCCTTTTTGTTAATTATATCATAAATTGTAACTTTTTTGTCATTTTTTAACATAAATTCCTCCTTAAATTTAGGTGTTTTATTTTTAATTTTATCAAAAAAATGTTACAATCACGATAATAGTTTTAAGGAAAAATAAATGGGAATACTAAGAAGCCTCGAGATAGACTACTCTTACGACATCGTGGAGGAGTTTTTGTCGCATTACTCCTTGATGTGCGATCTGATGGAACCACTCATCATAGGGCTCACCAGACCGGATAGGTATAGTGGCTATATCGGCGAGCTTTTTAGAATTTTTCATAATATTAAGTCTGCTGCGGGCTTTATGAAGCTTGATCCTATATTAAAATTAACTACGCTAGCAGAGGAAATTTGCGGCGAAGCAAGGGATCTACAAGGACCCGCAAACGATGACTTTGTAGACTGGTTGCTTTTGTTGAGCGATCAGTTTAACAGATACAAAAACGATATAGAAAACGATGCCGAGTTTTTCAGTCCGTTGGACGCCAATATCGTAAAAATCCCTCAAAAACTAGACGTTTGACAAAAAATACAAAAAATAATATAATCCACAACCTTTAAAAAGAGGCTAAATTTAGTCTAATTCTTACGGGAGCGACTTGGCTTCGACAGGAGCAGAGCGGTCACGGTGGCACGTCGCTTTGAGCAAAGCGTAAAAAGCTCAAATAAATTTAAACGCAAACAACGTTAACTACGCTCCTGCTTACGCTAAAGCTGCGTAAGTTCAGTTGAGCCTCGCCTAGTCAGATACTAGCTAAGATAACAGCGAGTAACCCCAGCTAGCGTAGGTTGGCAGCCTGACGAGCTGCTAGCCGAAATCTTGTCTTAGTCTAAAATAAGGTTTTGGAAAGTGAGCCCTTTTAGATGAAATTTTCACTTTTGCTAAGCGTGTAGAGGCCGTAATCGGTTTGTTTTTGGACAGGGGTTCGATCCCCCTCGCTTCCACCATTCATCATTTTGCAAGATTTTAAAATCAACTAAAATACAAATTTTAAAACATTTTTACCTTATCATACCCCTAAAAATAAGCCTGATGAGACCAAAAATGCTATTTTTATTAAAGTAAAAATTGACGTTTTTATATATACATGTTTTTCAAAAATCGCATACGACGTAGATCATCAAATTTGAACAAATTTAATCCAATTTAAAAGATAAATTTGGCAATAAAATTTAAGAAAAAGTAGAGTAAAATTTGAAGTTAAATTTAAAAAGGGGTCTCACGACCCCTTGGCTACTTTATTACAGCCATCTTTCTGCGCATATACGCGATTCTGCTTTGAAGCGGAAGGTGTTTAGGGCAGTTATCCTCGCAACCTAGCAAAGTCATACAGCCAAACACGCCGTCATCATCGCCGATAAGCTCGTAAAAGTCCTCGTCGGTTCGTTTATCTAGCGCGTCGATTTTAAATCTAGCTACGCGGTTAAGTCCGACTGCACCGATGAAATCAGGCCTCATGATAGCCGTGCCGCACGCAGCTACGCAGATACCGCACTCGATGCAGCGGTCAAGCTCAAATACCTCTTGCGCTACTTCAGGCTCAACCTTTTCCTCAAGCTTAGATATATCGGTCTCGTGGTCGGTGTGTATCCAGCTCTCCACGCGCTTACTCATCGCGTTCATCCAGTTACCCGTGTCTACGCTTAGGTCTTTTAGTAGTTTAAATACCGGCAAAGGCATAAGCTCGATCACGCCGTTTGGATAGTCTTTGGTTAGCGTACGGCAAGCAAGCTTTGGCGTACCGTTAACTAGCATACCGCAGCTGCCGCAGATACCCGCGCGGCAAACGAAGTCAAAGCTAAGATCCGGGTCAAATTTCTCACGAATTTGATTTAACGCTATAAAGAGCGTCATACCGTCGGTTTCCTCTAGCTCGTAGGTCGCGAAATGCGGCTTTGAAATTTTGCTTAGCGGATTATATTTAAATGCTTTTATGGTGATTTTTCTACTCATATCCTATTCCTGCTCTTTCGTTTGGTGCTTTATATTTAGGCTGAAGATCATAGTGCATTAGCGCTTCTTGGATCTCATATCTGCCTTTGCCTTCGGCTTCCATTTTGGCGCGGATCTCATCGACCTGCGCTTGGCGTACGGCGCTGTCGGGGTGCTCGATGATGTTACCCTTAGCTCCGTATCCGCGGAATGCCGGCGGAATTTCCATTTTCATGATGTCAAGCGGCTCATACACGATGGTCGGTAGCGTATCGCCCTCTTTCCAGCTAGTTAGAGTTCTGTTTAGCCAGTTTAGGTCGTCGCGTTTCGGATAGTCCTCGCGGCAGTGCGCTCCGCGGCTCTCGGTGCGATCAAGCGCGCCTTTTGCGATACAAAGGGCCAGTTTTAGCATCTTTGGTACGCGGTAGGCTTCTTCAAGCTCAGGGTTGCCAAATAGCGCCTTGTTTGTAACTTTGACGTCCAAAGATTGTTTATAAAGTTCTTCTAGCTCTTTTACCGCTACGGCTAGACCTTCGCCGGTTCTAAAGATCGCCACGTGCTCCCACATGATGTCTTTCATCTTGTTTTTGATCTCAAATACGTTAAATTTGCCCTCTTTTTCAACCAGGCTCTTTAGATAATCTTCCTCTTTTTTAACGAATTTTTCGATATCGTTGGTGTTTATTTCGATCTCGTGCTTACCGCAGTAGTCGGCAAAATAATCACCCACGATCATGCCCGCGACGACAGTTTCCGAAACGGAGTTGCCACCTAGACGGTTAAATCCGTGCATATCCCAGCACGCAGCTTCGCCAGCACTAAATAGACCCGCTAGCGTCGGGCTCTCGCCTGTAGGCTTAGTTTTTATGCCACCCATAGAGTAGTGCTGCATAGGTAGGATCGGCGCCCAGCCCTTACCGCGCTGTCGTCCGTTCTCGTCGGTATATACTTCGGTATCGGCAGGATCAATGCCGTTAAAGATTTCGCAAATTTCTTGAACGTCGCGTAAGTTTTTCTCGATATGCTCGCGTCCAAGGATCGAGATATCTAGCCAAACGTGATAGCCGTATGGGCTAGGTACACCCTTGCCTGCGCGGATATGCTCCATGATGCGGCGGCTTACGACGTCGCGGCTAGCTAGTTCTTTTTTCTCAGGTTCGTAGTCGGGCATAAAGCGATATCCGTCTACGTCGCGTAAAATTCCGCCGTCGCCGCGGCAACCTTCTGTTAAAAGAATGCCTGATGGAACGATCGGAGTCGGGTGAAACTGAACAGCTTCCATATTTCCTAGTTGCGCAACTCCCGTTTCAAGAGCGATGGCCGCGCCGATACCCTCGCAAACTACGGCATTTGTAGTGTGTTTATAAACCCTTCCGTAGCCGCCCGTAGCGATTAGCGTGCCTTTTGCGACGTATGCCGTGATCTCGCCGTTAACTAGATCGCGAACGATCGCGCCGTAACAGCGGTTGTTTGCGTGGATTAGCGCGATAGCTTCTTTTCTGTCATGAATTTCGACGTTATGTTTTAGAGCTTCGTTTGCTACGGCAAAAAGCATAGTGTGACCGGTAGCGTCTGCCGTAAAGCATGTTCTCCATTTTTTAGTTCCGCCAAAGTCGCGAGAGTGGATAAGTCCGTGGACCTCTTCTTTTTCTACGATAGTCGTTTTTTGGGCGTTGATGATAGCGCTTCTCTCGCCTTTTGTTATACGAGTCCAAGGCACGCCCCAAGCCGCTAGCTCGCGGATCGCCTTAGGCGCGGTTTGACAAAACATACGCGCGACTTGCTGATCGCAGCCCCAGTCGCTACCTTTTACCGTGTCGGCAAAGTGTACGTCCTCGTTGTCGCCTTCGCTCATTTTTGAATTTCCCAAAGAGGCTTGCATACCGCCTTGCGCAGCCGCAGAGTGCGAACGCTTAACCGGAATTAGGCTTAAAACTACCGTACTTAGCCCCTTTTCTCCAGCGGCAACGGCAGCGCGTAGTCCTGCTAGACCGCCTCCAATAACTAATGCATCATAATATTTTACGTTCATTTTTTAAAGCTCCTTTTCCTAAAGACTGATCCACACGAAATCGGCGATCAGCGCGATGACCGCGAGCACTCCAAAAACCGCAAATATCGCAGTTTTGGCTTTATTTCTTTTTGCGAACATCTCTTGTTTGTTTACTCCGTCGATACTTACCCATTTTACGTATAGGCGGTACATTCCCACGCTAGCGTGAACGACCATAAATAAAAGTAAAGCGAAGTAGAAAATTTCTAGTTGATGAAATGCGGCCGCTGATTTATCGGCAGTAATGTGTCCGCCGAAGATTATATCGACTAGGTGCGCGCTAGCTGCGAAAAATAGAGCAAAACCGGTCAAAAACTGAAACCACCAAAGCGTAGTGTCAAGGTGCTTCATGCGGTCTTTATGACCTCTAAACATGATGTATTGTCTGTAGTTTGCAGGGAATTTTCTCATCGCCAAAAATGCGTGAGCGATAAAAACGACGAATATTATCGCAGCGATAACGTTAGTAATCCACCACGTAGCCTCGCCGAATAAAAATTTAGCCTCCGCAAAACCTACAACGGCGTTAAATGCGCCCTTGCCGAATAAAATGGTAGAGGTAAATACCATGTGACACAAAATAAAACAGGCCAAAATCAGTCCCGTTATACTTTGCCATCTGTCCCAAACGGCAGGAGTACGACTTTTTTTCGTATCCGCTTGCCTACCTAAGAAGCCCTCGATTAGCCCACTCATGAGCCCTCCTATAAAATTGAGATAAGTTATCATAACTTAAAAAAAAATTAAATTACGATACTATAAAAACGGCATAATAGTATCGTAAATTACTTTAAAAACCTTTTAAAACTTTGTATATTTTTTATTTAAGATAATATAAAGGAAAATGCCGCATGCAAACATTAAAAAAGATAGTATTTGCCCCATAGATAAATTTAAAAATACAAAGCCGATACCGAAATCAGGCTCTCTAAAGAACTCGCAAACAAATCTGGCAAAGGTATAAAGTATGGCATAAAGAGCAATGAGTTCGCCGTCAAATTTTTTAAATTTTCTATAAACAAAAAGGATGGCAAAAACCGCAAGCCCTTCTAAAACCGCTTCGTAAATTTGCGACGGATGACGCATCTGCCCCGCGACGTTGATCGCCCATGAGACATCCGTGATACGACCGAACAGCTCTTGGTTTAAAAAATTTCCGATACGACCGAAAAAATATCCAAGCGGGATACTAAGTGCGACGAGATCCAAAAGCTGCCACAAATTTTGCTTAAATTTACGGCAAAAGGCCCACGTCGCTATCAAAAACCCGACCACAGCGCCGTGATAGCTCATGCCGCGAATGCCTACAAATTCACCGTTGTGAAAGGGGTTAAAAATCTGCCAAGGATGAGTGAGATAATAAGCGGTATTTGGATCATAAATGACGATGTAGCCGAGCCTCGCGCCCAGTATCACGCCGATTTCCACCCAAAAGAAATAATTATCAAGCAGCGAATTTGAGATTTGCATATTATCGCGCTTGACGATAAATTTAGCCACGCCAAGCGCCACGAGCAGTGCCAGGACGTACATTATCCCGTACCAGTGCACCTTGATGCCAAACAGCTCAAACGCGACCGGATCGAAATTTATATAAAAGTCGTTCCACCAACTCATCTAGGTACGACTTTGACTTTTAGCGTATTTTCGATGCCGCTCGCAAAATCCTCGAAAAGATAGCCCATCGCGCGGTAAAATTTACTTTTTGCTTCGTTTTGCAGGACCGGAGCTAGCTTTTTGGCGTAAGGAAGCAGATAGGAGCTTAGCAAAACGCCCAAAATTTCCTTCGTCTGCTCGTCTTGTTTTAGCTCGACGACAGAGGAGAAAAATGAAAGCTCGTTTGTTACGCTATCAAGCGCGCTGACGTTTAAATTCGGGCTAAATTTGCACTTTTTATAAAAGCCCTCGAGCCGTGCCTTGTCGCCTTCAAAAAAGAACTCCGCGTTAAAATATTTTTTCAAATTTGCGAAGTCTTTCGCGATCTCTTCGATGCTCTCGCCTTTTATCGACTCCTCGTATAGCGCGCATCCTTTGGCGTTTGCTTCGCTATCGTTTGTTATTATCCATTTTGGATTTTTATTTAGCTCACTAAAAAGCTTCGCGCTCGGCGGTAGAGCGAAATTTAGCGCAAATATCCTTGCGATCACGGCGTAAAATTTACCTAAATTCATCATTTTCCTTTGTGTTTTTTGCGGGATTTTACAAAATTTAGGCTAAATTTTAGATTTGCTTAAATCGTAATCTGATCGAATTTAACACGACAGTAACCGAGCTAAAGCACATCGCCGCAGCCCCGTAAACAGGCGTGAGCATGAGTCCTAACGGTGCCAAAACCCCTGCTGCAACTGGGATACAAACGGCGTTATAAACAAACGCCCAAAACAAATTTTGTTTTATCGTTTTCATCGTCTCGTTGGCTAAATTTATCGTAGATACCGCGCTTTTTAGATCGTTTTTTACTAGCACTACGTCGCCGGCCTCTTTTGCGATATCCGCGCCGCTACTCATCGCGATGCCGGCATTTGCTTGTTTTAGCGGTGCGGCGTCGTTGATACCGTCGCCGACAAATAGCACCGCACCCTCTTCTTGCAGACGTTTTATCGTTTCAAATTTTTCATTAGGCAGCATGCCGGCAAAGACCTTCTCTACGCCTAGCTTGCCCGCCACGTTTTTGGCGGTAAAGGCGTTATCCCCGGTTAGCATTACGGTCGTTACGCCGGCGTTTTTGAGGCTTTGGATAGCCTGCGCGGCGTCGTCTTTTACCCTGTCGCTAAGCGCTATAAATCCAACGTAAATTTTATCCACGGCGGCTAGCACTACGCCGTTTCCTTCGTTTTGCGCTTTGGCGATTTGCTCTTTAGCCTGCGCATTTATCTCCACGCCAAGCTCGCTTAAAAAGGCCTCGTTGCCCGCTATTACGCTGCCGTCCTCGCTCTTTACGCCGCGCCCCGCGATATTTTCAAAGCCCTTTTCGTCGCCTAAAATTTTAAGCCCTAGCTCGTTTGCGTATCTAACGATCGCAGCAGATATCGGATGCGAGCTTTTAGCCTCTAGCGCGGCGATTTTGGCTAAATTTTCATCGTTTATATCGGTAAAATTTACTGAAATTTCGCCCTTGGTTAGCGTTCCGGTTTTGTCAAATACCGCGTATCTCACGCCGCCAAGAACCTCTAAAACCTCGGGATTTTTGATCAGGATTCCGTTTTTAGCTCCCAGAGATAGCGAGGAGACGATGGCTATCGGAGTAGCTAATCCCAGCGCGCAAGGACACGAGATAATGAGCACGCAAACCGCGCTTAGCACGCCTTGTAGCGCATTTCCCGTAACCGCAAACCACGCGCAAAACGTAACGACGGCGATAGCTATCACGCTAGGCACGAAGATATTTGCCACGCGGTCGGCAAAGCGGCTGATAGGCATCTTTTTGCTCGACGCGTCGCTTAAAAGCTCTAAAATTTGCGACAAAAGCGTCTGTCCGGCAAACTTTGTAACCTTTACGTTGATGTAGCCGTTTAAATTTATAGTTCCGGCATTAACCTCGTCGCCTTGTTTTTTATAGACGGGCAGGCTCTCGCCCGTTAGCATCGAGGTATCGATCTCCGCGCCGCCGTTTATCACGACCCCGTCGCAAGGCACCGCGTAGCCGCTCTTTACGACCGCGATGTCGCCTATTTTTAGGCTCGCGGCATCGACTTCCAGCGCGCTACCGTCTTTTTGTAGTACGAGAGCGGTCTTTGGCGACATATCCATGAGCGATTTTATATAATCGCCCGCGCGAGCTTTTGAGCGCTCTTCTAAAAATTTACCAAGCAGCACGAAAGCCGTTATCATGGCTGCACCCGAGACGTAGAGGTGGCGCATATTTTCAGGTAGGCGATCGCCCGCGATAAAAACGCCCAGCGAATACGCAAACGCCGTGCTTGTTCCCAGCGCTACGAGCACGTTCATATCGAAGTTTTTATTTTTTAGCGCGCCGTAAGCATGGATAAAAAAGTCCCGCCCGCACGTAGCTATCGTGATAAAGGCAAGCGCCAGCATGATGGCTGATTTTGCCACGCTTGGTTGCTCGCTCATCTCAAGCGCCATGATCACCGCGCTAAAGGCTGCAGCGGCTAGGAAATTTCGGCGTAAATTTAAGATATGTTTCTCGCGTTTGGCTTCAAATTCCGCCAAATCCTTTGCCACGCCGTAGCCTAGTTTTTTTATTTTTTCCTCTATCACGGCTTGCACTTCGGCGTTTTCGACGATAAATTCACCCGAGCCGTTTGCGAAGCTAACCTTCGCGTCTAGTACGCCCGCGATCTTTTTCGTCACGCGCTCGATGGCGTTTGAGCAGTTTACGCAGGTCATGCCTGCGATGTTTAGTTTGATATTTTGCATCAAATTTTCTCTATGACGCTAAATCCCAAATCATCCAGCTCCTCTTTAAATTTCGCCTCGTCTTTGCCGTCTAGATTTACGCTCACGGTCTTTGGCTCGGCGCTCATATCTACTTTTATCTCGCCGTATTCGCCCTCAAGAGCGTTTTTTATGGTGTTTGCGCAGTTTTCGCAGTGGATATTGGCAACCTTAAATTTAGTCATTCTATCTCCTTTGTCATATGATAGTATTTGTGAGAATTTATGATCATTTCACAGTCGGCTTTAAAGCCCAAACGCTCGTAAAAAGCCATAGTTTTTGGCTTTTTTTCATCGACGATGAGGGCTACTTTTTTGATATTTCGTTTCGGTGCGAGGGTAAAGATAAATTTGATCAGCTCTTTTGCGATGCCTCGTCCGCGAAATCTCTCATCCACGGCTAGGCTGTCGATATACAGCTCGTCCGCAAAGCACTCCGTCTGCGGAAATTCGGTTGAGCCTAGTGTCCGCAAGTGCGCCCTAATGGGCTCGTCTAACGCGTCAGTCTCTCCTCCGTCGTAAGCGCAAATCGCCCCCGCGATCTCGCCGTCAAATTTGAAAACAAAAACGTTGTTGTAGCTTAGGCGGTTTATCTCACTTCTAAAAAATTTATGCAAAATTTCATCGCTCTTAACGGGATCGCTCATGCCGCTAAGCGTAAAAGCGATATCCTCCATAGCTAAATTTAACAGCTCTATGCAGCGCGCGGCGTCGTCTTTTTGGGCATTTAAAATCATATTCGGATTATAGGACTTAAAGCTAAATTTTTTGCTAATACGCTCAAAACCTCGCGTTTTTAAAAAAATGCAAAATTTTTTTAGATATAATTGGGCAAAAATTTTTAAAGGAACGAAATGGGACGAGCGTTTGAATACAGGCGCGCCGCGAAGGAAGCGCGCTGGGACAAGATGAGTAAGGTTTTTCCAAAACTCGCAAAAGCCATAACCGTGGCGGCTAAAGAGGGCGGCACCGAGCCTGATATGAACCCAAAACTCCGCGCCGCGATAGCAGCGGCCAAGGCGCAAAATATGCCAAAAGATAACATTGACGCGGCGATAAAACGCGCTAGCGGCAAGGATAGCGCGGACATCAAGACCATCTTTTACGACGGCAAAGGCGCTCACGGCGTGCAGATCATCGTCGAGTGCGCTACTGATAACCCGACTCGAACGGTCGCAAATGTCAAGGCGATATTTAGCAAAAACGGCGGCGAAATTTTGCCTAGCGGAAGCTTAAATTTCATGTTTACGAGAAAGAGCGTTTTTGAGCTTGATATGCCCGCAAAAGAGCTTGACGAGATCGAGCTAGAGCTCATCGACTTTGGTCTAACCGAGATCGAGGAAGAAGACGGCGTGCTCTATATCTACGGCGATTACGCGAGCTTTGGCACGCTAAGCGAAGGCATCGAAAAACTGGGCCTAGAGGCTAAAAAAGCAAGCCTACAATACATCGCAAACTCGCCGGTAAGTCTAAATGAAGAGCAAATGAGCGAGGTAGAAAAGCTGCTCGACAAGCTCGAAGACGACGACGACGTGCAAGCGGTTTATACAAATATCGAATAAATTTAAGGAACAAAATGAGAAACGACGAACTAAAAATCTACGACATCGACGCGGCCGAGCTTGCTAAGCTCAAATTTGCCGTGATCCATACCGAAAAAGGCGATATGAAGCTCGAGCTTTACGGCGACGAAGCGCCGCAAGCCGTGACGAATTTTGCCACTCTTGCCAAAAGCGGCTTTTACGACGGGCTAAATTTCCACCGCGTGATCCCAAATTTCGTGATCCAGGGCGGCTGCCCGCACGGTACGGGCACCGGAGGTCCGGGCTGGCGCATCAAATGCGAGTGCGTAGGCCAAAAACACAAGCATAAACGCGGAACCCTATCTATGGCGCACGCGGGTCGCGACACGGGTGGAAGTCAATTTTTCGTCTGCCACAGCGCGCAGCCGCACCTTGACGGCGTGCATACGGTGTTTGGGCAGATCGTGGACGAGCCGAGCCTAAAAACGCTAGATAGCGTCAGGCAAGGCGACAAGATAAACTCGATCGAAATTTTAGAGAGTTTGTAAAAATTTAACGAAATTTGCGGCGGCGGGTAAAATTTGACCAAAATCGCTGCAATTTTTATCTTTTTATATAAATTTATTTGTTAAAATACCTTTTTAATAATTTTTAAAGGACACCTCTTGAACCCAAGCGTTTCAAACGCGGCAAAACCGCAAAAACCTTTTCTTATTAGAATGTTTACCAACCTAGCGTTTTGGGTGGTTTTCGGCATCGTCGCGGGTATCGCGGTCGGTATGATTTTTCCCGATCTAGGCATCGCGAGCAAGCCTGGCATCGACTACTTTATCAAAGCTTTAAAAGCCCTCATCGGACCGATCATTTTCCTCACGATCGTCTCAGGTATCATCGGACTTGAGAGCATGAAGGAACTAGGCTCTATCGGACTTAAGGGATTTATCTACTTTGAGGTCGTTAGCACCATAGCTCTTGCCGTGGGAATAATCTTTGGCGAAACGCTAAAACCGGGTCACGATATGCACCTTGACTATACACAGCTTGATGCCTCTAGCGTAGAAAAATTTACGAGCCAAGCCTCAAATATAGACGCAAATAGCGGAATTTTAGCGCATACGCTTCATATTTTACGCGGCGCTGTACCGGTTGACGGTATCTTCCCTTACGTGCATCTACTTGATCCGTTTATCAAATCAAACACGCTTCAAGTGCTATTTTTGGCAATCGTTACGGCTGTTGCGATCTCGTTTTTAAAGCACGACTATAAAAAGAAGATCCTAAAACCGCTTGAAATCGTTCAGCACTGGGTGCTAAAACTGCTTACGATTTTGATGCTATTTAGCCCGGTTGCGGCGTTTTCCGCGATGGCATTTTTGATCGGTAAATTCGGCATTAACTCGCTTTTGGGTATGCTTGAGTTACTTTTCGTTATGGCGATTGCAAGCTTATTTTTTATATTCGTCGTTCTGGGTATAATTTGCTATTTTGCGAAGGTCAATATCTTTAAATTTATGCGCTTCATCGCAAAAGAAGTCCTGATCGTATTTGCGACGAGCTCCTCAGAGACCGCGCTAGCTCCGCTCATGCAAAAGCTCGAAGCAGCAGGCATCCACAGGGGTGCAGTAGGGCTCATCATACCGACTGGATACTCGTTTAACCTCGACTGCACGAACATCTACCTATCGCTTAGCGTTATTTTCCTCGCTCAAGCCTTCGGTATCCCACTAACGGTCGAGCATTTGATACAAATTCTCGTCATCTTGATGGTAACGAGCAAGGGTGCGGTCGGCGTCACGGGCTCCGGATTTATCATACTTGCCGGTACGCTTGCCGCGCTTCCAAGCGCCGGTATTCCGGTGGTTACAGTTGCGGTACTGCTTGGAGTAGATAAATTTATGTCCGAGATGCGCGCGGTCGGAAACCTCTGCGGTAACGCCGTAGGCTGCCTGATCATCTCGATCTGGGATAAAAAAGTAGATATGGAGAAATTCCGCTACGCTCTCGATCATCCGGACGAGTTTCACTTCCATTCGTAAATTTAAGGCGACGGGCTTTTAGCTCATCGCCTCGCTCAAACTAAAATTCGTATTTAAATTCCAAAATCCTACCCTTGTCGTCGAATTCGATCAAAAGCTCTTTGTTAAATTTAGCTACGATTTCGTCTTTTCCTTTTTTCAAAAATCCGCCCTTTTGGGTGTTTTCGTCAAATTTGACTCCGTTAAATTCCAAAAAGCTTTTTATAAAAATTTTATGATCAACGTCAAAATCTTGTATGCAGTCGCTTGCAATTTTAACAAACTCGTGCGCGCCAAGAGGCTCAAAAACCCAAGCCGGCGCATCCATGATCGCTACAAACGCGCAGCCCTTATCGTGCTCGCAACCGTAGTAGCATAAATTTTCGCCCGCCGCTCCGCACGCAGCGATGGATAGATTATGCCCGTTAAACATCTCATCGAGCTCAAAACTCGGTTCGCTAAAAGCCTGCAAGCCCCACTCCCGTCCCACTCGCAAAATCTCGTGCGAAAACGCCGTCGCCTCGGGGCTAAGGCCGCTTTGATTGGCAAATCCCCACAGCCACGTGTCGCTCACCTTTGACTCGCTGCCGATAAGCTGTATCCTGTAAATTTGATCGCCGAAAGCTATCTCGCAGCTGTCAAAATCCGCGTTCCAGTCAAGATTGCCAACGATATCCGCAAATCTATTTTGCACGGTCGTCATCTTGCCCAGAGTCGCCGAAAAAACCTGATGAAAGTCCGAAAAGTCGCTTACGTAGCGTAAATTTCGCATTTTTGCTCCTTTAAATTTGGTTTGCGAATTATACCGTTTGAATTTTAAATCCGTCCGAAGAAATTAAATTTTTATTTTAAGCTTAATTAAAAGATAGTATAATTTCATAAATTTTATCTCAAATTTAGGAGCGAACATGGACATAGTCGAGAGATTTTTACGCTATACGAAGATCAACACCACCACAAACCGCGAAGCGGGCGCGGCGGGCATCATGCCCTCAAACGAGGCCGAGCACGATCTAGCAAAGCTGATAGAAAGCGAGCTAAAAGAGCTCGGCCTGCAAAATATAAAAAGACGAGAAAACGCCATAACTACGGCCGTTTTGCCGTCAAATTCCGCTAAAAAGCTGCCCTCCGTGGCGTTTTTCGCGCACCTTGATACGAGCGCGGAGCAAAAAAACGACACTAAAGCGCAAATCGTGCGCTACGAGGGCGGCGACGTCACGCTAAACAAAGAGCTAGGCATAACGCTCAAACTTAGCGAATTTCCCGAGCTTGCTAACTACGTCGGAGACGATCTCATCGTAACCGACGGCACTAGCCTGCTAGGCGCGGATGACAAGGCAGCGATCGCCGCCATCGTAAATGCCGCGCAGTTTTTCATACAAAACCCGCAGATCGAGCACGGCGACGTGACGTTTGGCTTTTTACCCGACGAGGAGCAAGGCCTGCGCGGGGCCAAGGCGCTTGACGTCTCGGAGATCGAGGCTGACTTTGCCTACTGTCTTGATTGTTGCGGCATAGGCGAGCTGATTTATCAAAACTGGAACGCCGGCGACGCGGTCGTGACCTTCATTGGGCAGTCCGCGCACCCGATGAATGCCAAAGGTAAGCTAGTAAATTCATTGCTACTCGCGCACAAATTTATCTCGATGCTACCGGGCGGCGAAGCACCCGAGTACACCGACGGCGTCGAGGGCTACTACTGGGTCAAGGAGCTATCTGGCAACAGCGCAAAGACCGTGCTAAAGCTCGACGTTCGCGAATTTAACGAGGCAAAATACGCGCAGCGCATGGCGTTTTTACAGGATCTAGCCGACTCGTTTGCTAAAATTTACGGCGTGCACAGAATTCAAATCAGCCTAAAAGACCGATATAAAAACGTATTTAACTACCTAGCTGACGGCGAAAACAGCCTACCAGTCGTCGCGGCAAAGCAAGCCTACGCACGCCTAAATATCGAGCCAAAAGTGATCCCGATGCGAGGCGGCTACGACGGCGCCGTCATCTCGGAAAAAGGCGTACCGTGTCCGAACCTCTTTACCGGCGCGCACAACTTTCACTCCATCTACGAGTACCTACCGGTAAAATCACTACGCGCGGCCAGCAACGTCATCTGCGAGATCGTAAAAATCATAGCCGAGAAATAAATTTGGTCAAATTTGAGGGCGAATTCGCTCTCAAATTTGCGTGTCGCAATCACCCAGCTTACTACCTTTATCTGCGTTTACGAGACCCATCCCTTTACGGCGCTAGCTCAAATTTACGTCAAATTTGAACCGTAAATTTGACCGAGTCGCCCGAATTTAAGCTCGCTTTTCGTAAAATACGAAAGCAAATTTAAATAGGAGCAAATTTGATGAAAAAGATATTTTTACCGCTGATCGCCGCTTCGGTTTTGGCTGTCGGCGCCGATATAAATGCGCTGCAAAAGGAGTGCGACGATGAAAAAGGAGCAAGCTGCTACGAGCTTGGCGTCTTGTACGATAACACTAGGGAAGGAGCCGCGCAAGACTATCAAAAAGCAGCAGAGCTCTACTCAAAGGCGTGCGAGCTAGGTAACGGCGCAGGCTGCTCAAATTTGGGCTTTTTATACGACAACGGAAGCGGCGTGGCGCAGGATAGCAAAAAAGCCGCCCAGCTTTACGCAAAAGCGTGCGATATGGGTGATGAAGCAGGCTGCTCAAATTTGGGCTTTGCCTACGCAAACGGACGTGGCGTGAAGCAAGACTACGTAAAAGCTAGCGAATTTTACGTCAAGGCCTGCGACATAGGTAACGGCGGCGGATGCTACAACCTAGGCAACCTATATGCGCAAGGACAAGGCGTCAAAGAGGATAAAAACGCGGCCGAAAATTACCTCAAAAAAGCGTGCGATATGGAGCCGGAGCTAGCCTGCAACCGATATAAAGAATTTATCCAAAGATAATTTTACGGCCTTTGTGCGGTAAATTTGACTCGGTAAATTTAATGGGAAAATTTGCCGTTTTAGCCTTAAATTTTAGCGGCAAGCTGCATGTATAAAAATCTCTCGCAAAAACCAAATCATGAGCCAGGACGACAAGCATCGCCCTGGTAAACGCAAAGTCGGCAAAGCGCCGACTTTATCAAATTTAACTCTAAATTTAGAGCATAAAAAACGCTATAACGCACACGGCTATCGCCATCGCAGGAGCCGTTCGCTTGGCTATCTCGACCGGGCTAACCATAGCTAGACCCGCGCACACGATCGCTGCACCCGCGATAGGAGACGACGAGCGACCTAGAGCGCCTGAGATCGCAGCGGCCATGCCTAGTTTATCCTGCGCAAAGCCCAGATCCGCGGCGTGAACGGTGATAGCTTGGTTAAACGCCATAGTAGCCGCGTCGCCAGAGCCCGTAACCGTACCCATGAGATACGGCACGAAAGTACCGCCGTAGCGCACGAACTCCTGAGAGTGTTTCAACCACTCAGTGACCGCATCGATCGCTCCGCACGCCTTTAGACCTGCGACGAAAACGCCGGCAGCGATGATGATACCCATAACCTCGGCGTAGGCACTACCCATACCGTTAAAAAACTCTTTGGTGATCTTTTCCGGGCTCGTCCACGTGATGAAAACCGCGATGATAGCGCCAAGGATCATAGCCTCGGCCACGCCCATCTTCGTCCATGCTAGCCATGAGATTTTATTTAGGCCGGTGCCGCCGACGACCAGGATAACTAGCGGGATGAGAGGCGCTAGAGCAAAGAGTAAATTTACCTTCGTCTGCGTCGCTTCGGCGGCGTTGCTTGTAGATTTAGGCGAGAAATCCTGTCCTTTTTGATAATCTTTAAAGATAATCGCCGTCATACTAATCACGATCAAAACGACGATACCCGCGACGACGGCGTTTGGAAACTGCACGCCGATGACGTCTTGGACGGTGTAGGCTTCATTGGTCTTTTTTACCATGTCGGTTACGAAGATATTGTGCGCGGAGCCGGGGCTTAGCACGCCGCCAAACGTACCCGCAAACACAGCCGCTCCCGCCATCGCAGGACGTACACCAGAGGCCATCAAAAGCGGTATCATCGTAGCCCCGACCGCAGCCGAGCAGCCCGCAGCCGACGGTATCGCGATATTGATAAAATAAGTCAGCACGAATGTAGCCGGAATCAACAAAAATCCGATATTTTTCATCGGCTTGGTAAGTAGCAAAACCAGGTGCTGGTCGCACTTGGTCACCTTCATAACGTAGGCAAAGCCCATGCTGGCGCAAATCGCCTTAATAAGGCCGGCCGAAGTCATCGACTTCGTAAAGCTCTCAAGCGCTCCGAGCGGATTTAGACAGACGACGCACAGCACGAGTCCCACGCCGATGAGCACGGTTTTGGTCTCTCTTTTTTTGACCAATAAAAACACGACGGCGATCAAGCCTATGACCGCACAGATTAGCTTAGCAGTAGCCATTTTGTCCCCTTTCGTTTTGTGTTTTATTCCTGTTTCAAATTTGACTCAAATTTGCGCCGCCTAAGTTTTGCGCGCTAAATTTGAGTCAAATTTAATATTTTCATTTAAATTTGTTGATGGACGCTAGATATAAACTTCAGGCTCTTAAAAATCACGCCTCAAATTTGAGATTTTCGCCAAATTTCGCCGAATCGTAACGACTATTTTAAAGAACGTTTTTGCCGATTTTAGCCCGCACGTTAAATTTGAGAATGGGTCCAAACGGCTAAAATTTAAAACTATCGCCGACTTTTATGAACTCGGTTTCTTTTTGATACGCCATTTTTAAGACGGGGCTTTCATCCATGCCTATCACGGTTGCGTTTTCGCCCTTTATCCTTAGAGCCGTACCCTCAGGTAGCGCGTAGATCAGGCTTTTTTGATTTACTATCAAAAACTCCTCCAGCCTCTCCTCCCTGCTTTCGCCGTTGTGTCCGGCGATTTTGCCGCTGATAAAGTGCGGATTTATCTGATGCGGGAAAATATTTAACGCGTCAAAGCTCTTTGGCATGATGATAGGCATGTCGTTTGTCGTCATCATCGTGCTTCCGGCGACGTTTGCACCCGCGCTCCAACCAAAATATGGCACTCCCGCCTCCACTCTTTGCTTAATCGCATCCACTAAATCAAATTTATAAAGATAGTAAAGCAGTGCAAAGGTATTTCCGCCGCCTATACAGATGGCTTTAGCCTCGGCTACGGCGCGCTTTGGATCGCTAAATTTATGGATGGACGCGATATTTTTGTATTCCAGGCAGTCGATGACTTTTTGCTCATACTCGTCGTTTGTGCGGCGAACTCCGGCGTACGGGATGAAAAGCACCTGCTCATCCCAAACCTCGCACTCTTTTAAAAAGTCGTATATCCAGTTTTTACAATGCTTAAGATAGCCCGTATCCTTGTAGCTTGAGCTGCTTAAAAGCAAAGCCTGCTTCATAAAATCCTCCTAAATTTTCAAATTTTATTTCCTTCGAAAATCAAAAAAACGTAATTTAAAATATAAAAATAATATAAAAAATTTTCTTTAAACAAAATATTTAAAACTATATGCTAAACGAGCTTAAAAACCGATAAAAAGTGATAATATTATGAGATTAAATAATATATTTGTTTAAAATCATTCCGCCAAATTTCAGCGTCTCGCAAGCCGCGGGGTTATATCATTATCAAATTTTAACGAGAAAGGGTAAAAATGACGCAGTTTGACGCGAGAAATGTCAGCATGGTGATGGATCTTTACGAGCTTACGATGGCGGAGGGGTATTTTAAAAGCGGAGATCAGCTGCGCGTGGCGTTTGACGTTTTTTACCGGAAGGTGCCCGACGGCGGCGGTTTTGCGATATTTGCGGGACTTGAGCAAATCATTGAGTATGTAGAAAATTTACGCTTTGACGAGAGCGACGTGGATTATCTGCGCTCGTTAAATTTATTTAGCGAGGATTTTTTGGATTATCTGCGCAAATTTCGCTTTAGAGGCGATATATACGCATTTGCCGAGGGTACGATCATCTATCCGCAAGAGCCTTTTATGACCGTCGTAGCCTCGCCTATCGACGCGCAGCTCATAGAAACCGCGATCCTATCGCAGATAAACCACCAAAGCCTCATCGCGACCAAGGCTAGGCGCATCGTAAAGGCCGCGGACGGCAGGAGCGTGTTTGACTTCGGCGCTAGACGCGCGCACAACCTAGACGCCGCGATCTACGGCGCAAGAGCAGCCTACATCGGCGGCGCGGACGGCACGGCTACGGTGCTAGCGGCTAAGGCCTTTGGCATACCGACGACCGGCACGATGGCGCACAGCTGGGTGATGTATTTTGGCGACGAATTTGAAGCCTTTAAGCGCTACGCCCTGCTCTATCCGGACTCCGCTTCGCTGTTAGTAGATACCTACGACGTGCTACATAGCGGCGTGCCAAATGCGATAAAAACGGCAAAAGAGGTGCTAGAGCCGCTGGGCAAACGCCTAAAAGCAGTCAGGCTAGACTCCGGCGACCTGGCATATCTATCCAAAAAAACGCGCGCGATGCTGGATGCCGCAGGGCTACAAGGCTGCAAGATCACGGTCTCAAACAGCCTAGATGAGTATACTATCGCCTCGATCCTAGCTCAAGGCGGGCAGATAGACGGCTTTGGCGTTGGCGAGCGTCTGATAACCTCTAAGAGCGATCCGATTTTTAGCGGAGTTTATAAGCTTGTCGCAGTCGAGAATGACGGCAAATTTAGCCCTCGCATCAAGCTCTCAGAAGCCGTAGAAAAGATGACAAATCCCGGCATAAAAAAGGTCTGGCGTATCTACCAAAACGGCCAAGCCATAGCCGACCTCATCGCAAACGCGGACGAAACGCCCGATCTCTCCAAACCGTACCACTACATAGATCCCCAAAAACCGTGGGAGGAGCTGTATTTTGAGGGCTGCACGGCAAAACAGCTGCAAAATCTAGTCGTAAAAGACGGCAAACGCGTGGGCGAAAAGGTAAATTTAGCAAAAATCAGAGACTACGTAAAAGAGCAGCTGGAAAATGAAATTTGGCAGGAGGAGCAGCGCTTTGAAAATCCGCACAAGCACTACGTCGATATGAGCGTGGACTACTACGAGATGAAGATGGAGCTTTTACGCAGCATAAAAAAATAAATAAAAAAACGGGCGGCTTACTTTTGCGGTAAATTTTATCGCGCAAACACAAGTTTATAGATGCGAGAGACTAAGCCGCTCGTTAAATTTTCATATCGATAAAAACAAAAGTAGCAAAATAACGGTTTTCGCTTTTTGAAATCAAACTATTTATTTGAAATATATTCCGATTTTAGCAATTTGGCTTGCAATAACACTAGCAAAGCCAGTATTTGGGATAAAATCAAGCTAGTTTATGATTTGGCTTCTGGCGTAAATTTGTTTTTAAAATCCAAATTTACGAGCAAAACCGCCAAAAATGACATAGAATAAAAACTATCTGCAAGTTTAAATTTAGCTTGATTTTACCGACTTAAACAGCTTGCGATACTTTATACATATTACACAATCTGCCGTTTACAAATCAAAGTATTGCTTTAGCTCGTCGCGCCTATCCGTAGCTTTGGCTAAGCTTATTTCACCTACTTGCTATAATAATTCCTTTAGACTTATTCACTACTTTACTGCGAAACTCGTAGATAAAATTTACCGCCATTAGACATTATTTTAATGGTAGATTGTCGCTATCGCTTACAAAATACGGTTTATCTTTAACTTGGATTACTGATCCATGCTAATAATTTGGGCATTGTATATCATTTTGGCTGATTGGATGTGTAAATTTTGACTGTTTTTATTGGATAGTCGAAGAAAATATCAGCAAAAAAACACTGCTGGTAGTTTCCTTTTGTTGCCGTAACTTGCGGGGGTTTTCTGTATACTGCTTGAAGTGGTGGCGGACAGAGAGGGATTTGAACCCTCGAGCCCCGGTTAGAAGCTGCACCCTTAGCAGGGGTGTGGTTTCGGCCACTCACCCATCTGTCCACAAAAAAGAAACCGCATTATAATTAAATACCGCTGATATCTTGCTTAAATTTGCGTTTTCGCGCCTCTTGCTCTTGCGCGGAAAGATAATCGAGTAAAATTTGATCAAATTTAAACGACTCGCCGCGGGTCAAATTCGTAAATTTAATCCTTCCAAAGCCACCATTTCAGTTTGGCTTTGTCTGGGTGCGGAGTATTTGCGTAGTAGCGAATCATGCGATAAACGTAGAGGATGCATCTGCCGCGCCCAAGCGCCCTTGTGCGCTCATACATCTCGTCCGGATCTGCGCCCTCCAATGAAGCGTTATCAGTGTAGCCGAGTACCAACAGATCGGCCTCGGTCGCCTCGCCGACATAGGGGATTTTCTTAAAATCGCTCGCGCTTTTACTCAAATTTTACTCCAATCTTTATTTAGATTTCGCCAGACTCGCTATTTGGATGAAATTTTAAAACCGCATGAGAGTGCGGAATTTCAAAATTTAACTTGTGCGAGGCAAATTTAATTTTATCCACGCAGTACGAAAAATTTTTAAAATTTACCTCGCCGCCGCACTCATGTGCGCCTCTTTTTAATGTTAAGACATCCGCCCGCACTCGTTATCAGAAATTTATCCGCAAGCTAGCAGGGAGCTTTGGCGCGGTAAAGCTTACCCCCAACGGAGTAAAATTGCGCTTCCGCCTTGCGCCAAATGCAAAAAATTGATACGTTCGTTTCAAACTCCAACGGATTTTGTAAAAAGACGACGACGTCGCTTCGACATCGCCCGAGCCGCCTTTGTGCGCATTTTGATTAAAATTTCTCGAGCGAAAAATTACGCTTAAAATGATTTCGTGCCAAATTTCACGTAAGTGCGGGCGTTAAATTTGACCCAAAATCCGCTCGCAAATTTCGCGTGGGTTTTGCGTCTGATAAATCGGTCGACCGACCACGATAAAATCAGCTCCCGCTTCGCGCGCGACGTCCAGATCCGCCACTCGCTTTTGATCCCCCGCACTCTCGCCAAACGGCCTTACGCCCGGGCAGAGAGTGATGAATTTTGCGCTCGTTGCGTCCTTGATTAGGCGGCTCTCATAGGCAGAGCAGACCATGCCGTCAAGCCCCGCTTCATAGCTCATCACGCTAAATTTACGCACGGCGTCGCTTAAATTTTGCTCGTAAACCGCGCTAAATTCGGTCTCATCAAAGCTAGTTAGCGCAGAGACCGCAAGCACTAGCGGACGCGAACCGAGCTTATTCAGTCGCTCCATCACGGTAGCCATTGCGCGTTTGCCGCTGCTTGCGTGCACGTTTATCATATCTACGCCGATTTTTGCGATCTCCTCGGCGGCATCGGCCATCGTGTTTGGGATGTCGTAGAGCTTTAGATCGAGGAAAATTTTAAAATTTCCAATCTTTTTTAGCTCCTCCACAAAGCTTGCTCCGTCGCGCAAATAGGCTCGCAAGCCCACTTTAAGCCAAATTTTATCGCCCAAACCGGCAAGCTCGCTCGCTAGCCCTAAGCACTGCTGTTTTGAGCCTAGATCAAGCGCGACGCAGAGCTTCACAGATCAGCCTTTAGCGCATCTAGCACGCCGTTTATAAATTTCGGTGCCGAGTCGCCGCCCAGCTCCTTGCCAAGCTCGATGCCCTCGTTTATGATGACGGCCTTATCAGTCGAGGTAAATTTCATCTCGTACGCCCCTAGCCTAAGCACGGCGCGCTCGATGCTGCCGATCTCGTTTATCTTCCACTCTTTTAGGCGCGCGTTTAGTAGCGCATCAAGCTCATCCGCATGCTCCAAAATGCCGTGAAAAAGCGATAGCGCAAGGCTTCGCTGATCGTTTCTTATCTTTTTTTCTTCTAAAAACTCCTCAACGAACTCCTCGCCGCAGCTACCCATTTCGCGCGCGTATAGTAGCGAAACGACGGCCTGCCTGACCTGATGACGAGTCGCCATTTTACGCCTCCAAATTTTTATATAAGCTTAGCATCTCGATCACGCCCGTCATCGCCTCGAAGCCCTTGTTTCCGGCCTTTGAGCCCGCTCGCTCGATGGCTTGCTCGATGCTATCGACCGTTAGCACGCCAAAGGTCACCGGTTTGCCGTATTTTAGCGTGACGTTTGCGATGCCTTTAGTGGTCTCGGCACTCACGTAGTCAAAGTGCGGAGTTGAGCCTCTTATCACCGCTCCCACGCAGCAAACGGCGTCAAATTTACCGCTAGCTAGCGCCTTTTCAAGCGCCATCGGTATCTCAAACGCGCCCGGCACTAAAATGAGGCTCAAATTTTTCTCTTCTCCGCCGTGGCGCAAAAACGCATCCTTCGCGCCCTCGACCAGCCTATCGGTGATGATGTGGTTAAACCTAGCGCCCACTATGGCGATCTTCTCGCCGCCTTTTAAAGCTAAATTTCCTTCGATTGTTTTCATGGTTTCTCCTTAAATTTCTATCCATTGTAGTCCGTGTCACGCGTGATGATGACCTTGTAGCTAGGGTAGGCGCTGCTTACTTGCGATAAGATCTCGCAGTAGAGTGCCTTGCTATCTGGCGCATTAAAGTCTATGATGATATCAAACGTGATCGTATTTGTCTCTTTGTTTATGTAAAATCCATGCATTTGCTTGATAAATTTATGTCCAAAAACTATCTTTTCGACGTTTAGCCTTGTTGCGTTATCCTCTTTGTCAAATGCATAGATGCCAATGGTATCTAAAACAATGTTAAATTTCGCAAAAATTTCATTTTGTATGCGTCTAGTAAGCGCGTCTATCTGCGCAGCGCTCATATCGTGCGCCACTTCTATATGCACGCTGCCTAGCTTCTTGTCTGGGCCGTAGTCGTTAAACATAAGGTCATACGCCCCAAGCACGCCGTCAAACGAACCTATGCACTCATAAATTTGCGAGCTATCGCTACTAGGCATCCTTGCGCCTAAAATTTTATCTATCGCGTCACGTAAAATTTCAAGTGCCGCTTTGATAAGAAGCAGCGATATAATCACGCCAAGATAGGCCTCAAGGCTAACGCCAAAAAATACAAAAACCAAGGCTGCCAAAAGCGTGCCAAGCGAGATAAGAGCGTCAAATTTCGCATCCACACCGCTTGCTATGAGCGAGTCGGAATTTACCTTTTGACCGACTTTTTGCGTGTAAAGCCCAAGAGCAAATTTGACCACAACCAAAACGGCAATCAAAATAAGCGAGATAGTGTCGTAGTTTGGGGTGCTTGGCGAGATGATCTTTTTGGCCGACTCGACCACGGACGTGCCGCCTGTATAAAGTATGATCACGCCTATAACGATAGCCGTTAGATACTCCACTCTGCCGTAGCCAAATGGATGCTCTTTGTCTGGACTTTTCCCGGCTATTTTTATGCCAACAATGGTGATGACCGACGAGAGCGCGTCACTTAGGTTATTTACCGCGTCTAAGATAATAGCGATCGAGCCGCTAGCAAAACCCACTACCGCCTTTATAGCCGCTAAAATGGCATTTGCCGCTATGCCTATGAGGCCTATTTTTACGATGGTCTTATCTCGCGATGTGACCTGTTCTACCACCTCCAAATTTGCCCCTTAGATTATTTTCAACATTACCGCGCTTAGCGTTATTAGCGATAGATAAAACGCCTTTTGCGCGCTCATTTTTTCTTTATCAAACACTATCCCGATGCCCACGGCTCCGACCGCTCCGATACCCGTCCAGATCGCGTACGCCACCGACATCGGCATAGCCTGCATCGCGTAGCTCAAAAGCCAAAGCGAAATGGCGAAATTTGCGACTAAAATCAAAAAATTCGCCGCTTTTTTCACGCCAAAGCTTTTTTGAAATTTGGTTAGAAAAAATACGCCCGAGACTTCGCAACACCCGGCCATCAAAAGAGCCAAAACGTGCGTCAAGATTTTAGCCTTTTTAGCCCCAGCACGCCAGCGATCAGCGTCGCTATGAAAAATAGCCACAAGAGATCTGGCATCTGGCCACTTGAGCCGTATTCGCTAACGCTTTCGGCGACCACGATAAAAAATGCTCCAAATCCTACAAATACGGTATATGCGACGCTAACGGGCAAGTATTTCATAGCCTTCATAAACGATACGAAGCTAACGCAGACTAGCGCAGCAGTGAGCGCGATCTCTGGCGCGCTTGATGCGTGCTTTAGCCCATATGCCCAGCCGCATTCAGCCAGCGCACCAAGCAATATCCATAAAAAGCCCTTAGTTTGCATCGCCTAGGGCGTCTTTTATCTTAAAAATTTGAGCGATATTTGCGTCTAGCTCATCCAAATTTAGCATATTCGGCCCGTCGCAAAGTGCCTCGCAAGGGTTTATATGCGTCTCATAAAAAAATCCGTCCACGCCCGCAGCTGCCGCAGCTCGCGCTAGATACGGCACAAATTTCGCATCCCCGCCGCTTTTTTCACCCAAAGCCGACGGCATCTGCACGCTATGCGTCGCGTCGAAAATCACCGGCGCAAATTCGCGCATCAGCACCAAATTTCTCATATCTACGACTAAATTTCCGTAGCCAAAGGTGCTGCCTCGCTCCGTTAGCCACACGCCGTTTTGTTTAGCGACCTCGTATCCTTCGCCCTTTACGCCGCGCGTTTCTAGCACTTTTTTCACCGAATGCTTCATCGCAGACGCCGCCAAAAACTGCCCTTTTTTGATATTTACCACGGCTTTTGTCTTTGCAGCAGCCACTAGCAGATCGGTCTGGCGGCACAAAAACGCAGGGATTTGCAGCACGTCGGCCACTTCGCCTACGGGTGCGGCCTGATAACTCTCGTGGATATCGGTTAAAATTTTAAAACCGAATTCCTTTTTGACCTTGGCTAAAATTTCGCACCCTTTTTCAAGTCCGGGCCCGCGAAATGAGCTTATGCTCGTGCGATTTGCCTTGTCAAAGCTTGATTTGAAATAAAAATCTATCCGCTTATCTTCGTTAAATTTAACTAGCCTTTTTGCCACGTCAAAGACAAGCTGCTCGCTCTCGATGACGCAAGGCCCCGCTATTAGTATCATTTTTTCTCCTTTATTTTTCTCTAAATTTTCTAATCCAATCTATCAAAAGCGGTCTATCGTCGTTTGTCGCACCTTCATACCAATCATTACAAATTTTATAACTTACACCACATATAAGCAGAGGTTTGACATAGTAACGGTCCCAATTATACATACTATCGGCTCTTACAAGCACAGGCAAGTTTAATCCAAGATTATCTTTACTATATTTTTTATCTTGTAGTCTGCTTACCTCACTGGGATCCACTTTGCCACTTTCTAAAATTTTTCTCATAATATTATTAGCTACCCATCCTATTTTTCTATCAGCATAATCGTCTTGATTATTCTTATTGTAAATATAGTTTTCAGAAGATTGACAATTTCGTGTAGCCGACTCCGGTCTTGATTTTTCAAATTTTTCCTCATTTTGTAAATTTATACCAAATAAAGTTAGCATCTGATAGGAACGCATAAAAAGCTCTGACGTATCGGCCACATTGCCACTTACTTCTAAAATTGGTTTTAATACGGAATTTAAAAAGTCATCATTAGCAATTATTCTAAAATCAAATTCCAATCCCATTTCAAGCAACATCTCATTTAGATCAACAAAACAAGGTTGCAGGGCATATAAAATTTGTTTGTTTATTTTTGGAGACGCAAAAATAATATTGGCTTTTTTAACACCAAAATATCCATAAATACACATAGCTGTTCTTATGCATTTTTTTACAACTCTAGCCACTGTTTCATCAAGCCCGCCATAATTTAGCCCAGACTCATGAAAAGCAACATCAACTACGTAAATTTCACTAACTCCATCTCTCACACAAACGCCAAGCGCATCACACTCTGCTTGTTGTAAAAGTTGTTTTAATGAGGTATTTTGTTTATAAATTTTATATCCGTATTTGCTAGAAAAAAGCTCATCTGTTTTTGACATTATATTTTCTAACTCGTCTGAAAATTTTATCTCCCATTTTGGAGAAATTTTCCAGTTAGTTTGCACTATTTGGCACTCTTTTACGTGGCGAAGCCAGGAGTAAAATAAAGATTCGCCCATTTCTATTTTCATAAAATTTATCTCTCCCTTGCTACGATTATTCCGCTGATAACGACCAGCATTATACCAAAAAACGCCGCGGCATTAGGTAGCATATCGCCCATGAAAAAGCCGACGACGAGCGAAAATACGACGTCCATATAGCTTATCGCGGCGACCGAGCCCGCCTTTTTGCTCGCCGCATACGCCTTCGTCATATAAAACTGGAAAAAATAACCCGCAAGCCCCATTAGCACGATTAGGATTACGCCTTTAAAATTCGGCGCCACAAACGGCGAAAGCAAGAAATCTAGAGGCTCAAATTTGACCCACTCCGCAACGCCCATCAAAAGCATCGGCAGGGCCGTTCCCCACGCCATAAAGCTAAGCACGATGACGCTCGTATCGTAGCTTTTGCGTAGGGTTCTGACGCTAAGCATCGCAAGCGCCGCCCCCACGCCGCTCCAAAGACCCAGCCAGTCGGTTTTGCTGATGCCTAAATTTGGCTGGATGATAAAAAGTATGCCGATAAAGCCCAGAAATATCGCGCCCCAGCCCTTTTTACTAAGCGCTTCTTTTAAGAAAATCGCCGCAAAAATCGCCGTGAAAATGGGGCTGGTTTTTTGAAAAGTATAAGCCGCGCCTAAATTTATGTGAGCAATGTTGTAAAAAAGGGCAAAAAGCGCGATCGTACCGATAAATCCGCGAAACATCAGCACTAAAAGCTGCCCGCCCTTTTGGTGCGTCGGCGGCCTTTTGTAAATGGCGTAAAGCACGATGGCAAGGCCCACGGCATTTCTAAAAAACACGACCTCGATACTAGACATCTGTTCGCTCAAAACTTTCGCAAAGCCTCCGACGGCGGCAAAAAACATACATGCGATGATCATATAATAAGCGCCCAAATGGTGCAAAACGTATCTACGAAACAAAATTTTTCCTTTTAAATTTAGGCGTATTGTAATGCAAAACGGCTTAAATTTATAAACAATGTAAGCAAAAAATTTGTATAATCGGGATTTTAAGTGGCGAACTTCGCCGTAAATTTAACGGGATTTTTAAGGGAAAATTTTGCAAAAGATAATTTTAGTCGGCAAGCCAAACGTCGGTAAAAGCTCGCTCTTTAACCGCCTAGCCGGCAGACGTATAGCCATCACCAGCGACGTTAGCGGTACGACGCGAGATACGAACAAAACGATTATAGAAATTTATGGCAAAAGCTGCGTTTTGATCGACAGCGGCGGACTGGACGATAGTAGCGAGCTTTTTAAAAACGTCAAGGCAAAAACTCTAGCCGAAGCTAGAAGCTCGGACGCCATAATCTTTATGGTCGATGGCAAAATGATGCCTAGCGACGAGGACAAAGCCCTATACTACGCACTTTTAAAGCTAAATTTACCGACTGCGCTCGTAATCAATAAAATAGACAGCAAAAAAGACGAGCTGCGAAGCTACGAGTTTGCAAATTTCGGCGCGAAAACGAGCTTTGCTATCTCAGTCAGCCACAACGCGGGTATCGACGAGCTAGCGGACTGGATCTATAAACAGCTAAAAGACGAGATCCGCCCGGACGCAGGCGAAGATCTGGACGAGTTTTTAGAAAATTTCGGCGACGACGGCGAAGTGATTAGGGAGATATCGGCTCGCGAGGACTACGAGCGCAAAAATATCCAAGTAGGCATCATCGGACGCGTAAACGTCGGCAAAAGCTCGTTACTAAACGCGCTCGTAAAAGAGTCGCGCGCGGTCGTGAGCGACGTAGCCGGCACGACGATAGACCCGGTAAACGAGACTTTCGTCTATGAGGATAGGATTTTTGAGTTCGTCGATACGGCGGGTATCAGAAAACGCGGCAAGATAGAGGGCATCGAAAGATACGCGCTAAACCGTACGGAGTCTGCGCTAGAGCTAGCCGACATCGCGCTTTTGGTACTTGATAGCTCCGAGCCGCTAACCGAGCTTGACGAGCGCATCGCGGGCCTTGCGGCCAAATTTGAGCTCGGCGTCATCATCGTGCTAAATAAATGGGACAAAAGCGAGGAGGATTTTGATAAATTTAGCCGCGAGATCAGGGATAAATTTAAATTTCTAGCCTACGCGCCGATCATCAGCGTCTCTGCTCTGGGCGGCAAAAGAGTGCATAAAATTTACCCGCTGATTTTAGAAGTTTATAAAAACTACACGCAAAAAATCCAAACCGCAAGGCTAAACGAAGCTATCGAAGAGGCGGTAAAAGCGCACCCGATACCGCGCGAAAAGGGCAAGAGCGTGAAAATTTACTACGCGGTGCAGTTTGGTTTCGCGCCGCCGAAAATCGCGCTCGTAATGAACCGCCCGCGCGCCCTACACTTTAGCTACAAGCGCTACCTAACGAACAAACTGCGCGAGAAATTCGAGCTATCAGGCACTCCAATCGTGCTGATCCCGAAAAATCGCAGCAGCTCGGACGAGGAAAACGAGGGAAAAAGTGAGTAAAAATCTAGTTTTCATCGGCTTTATGGGCGTTGGCAAGGGCACGGTAGCAAGGCATATCGCAAAAAAAACGGGCAAACTGTTTTTAGACACCGACGAGCTGATCGAAAGCGAGCAAAATTTAAAAGTTAAAGAAATTTTCGAGAAAAAAGGCGAGGAGTATTTTAGAAAATGCGAGGCAAAACTCGCTAAAAAGCTGGCCAAAAACGTAAAATCCTCGGTGATAGCGGCTGGCGGCGGCTTTGCAAAGGTTAAAGGCCTAAAAAAAATCGGCAAAATCATCTATCTGAAATCGAGTTTCGAAGCGATTTTGAAGCGAATAGATGAAAGCGGCGAAGCGCAGATGCACTACACCAAGCGCCCGCTTTTACGCGATCTAAACGCAGCAAAAAAGCTTTTTGACGAGAGAAAAAAGATGTATAAAAGCGTAGCCGATCTCATAATCGACGTCGAAGACAAAGGGCTAGAGCAAGTCGCGAAAGAGATTTTAGAAAAAATAAAAAAGGATTAAGTAAAATTTTGGTTGAAATTTGAGCGTAAATTTTAAAATTTGCGGCTTTAAATTTCTATTTTTAAATTTGAGCGGTTTAAATTTAATGCGAAAGCGTTTGGCCGTATCGGCGTGAAAATTCGGAGCGGTTTGTATCGCTGAAATTTAAACGGTAAACGTCGAATTTTTAAGCGAGTTAAAAAATTCGAATCTAAATTTAACGAATTGCAAAATTTAGAACAAAAAAGACAGATAAAAAATTTTTAAATTTGCAGATTGTAAAATTTAACAAGCGGAAGTATTTTGAGATGGATTTGAATGTTGTGCAGTAAAAATTTAGCGCAGGCAGGACATATAGTCCGCCGAGCTAAATTTTTGCAAACTCATTCAAAGACGCTCAAAAGACAACGCGCAGCAATAAGAAAGAGAGAAAAATGAGAGTACTAACGGGTTTGCAACCAAGCGGCAAACTACACCTAGGCAACTACTTCGCCTCAATTAAACAAATGGTTGAGGCGCAGGGGCAAAGCGAGATGTTTATGTTTATCGCAAACTACCACGCCATGACCTCGGTCGCCGACGCAGGGAAGCTAAAACAAAACACCTATGAGGCGGCGAGCGCGTTTTTGTCGCTGGGCATCGACCCGCAAAAGAGCGTATTTTGGGTGCAAAGCGACGTAAAAGAGGTTTTAGAACTCTACTGGATACTTAGCCAATACACGCCTATGGGCCTGCTAGAGCGCGCTCACAGCTACAAGGACAAGGTCGCAAAGGGCTTAACCTCGCATCACGGGCTTTTTAGCTATCCGGTTTTGATGGCGGCCGATATCCTGCTATACGGCGCGCAGGTCGTGCCTGTGGGCAAGGATCAGATCCAGCACGTCGAGATCGCACGCGACATCGCGATCAAATTTAACAACGAGCACGGCGAGCTCTTCGTCCTGCCCGAGTACAAAGTCGATGAAAACGTCGCTACCGTACCCGGCACCGACGGCGCGAAAATGAGCAAAAGCTACGGCAACACGATAGATATTTTTGCCGGCACCAAAGAGCTAAAAAAGCAAATTTCAAGCATCGTGACGACCTCCGAGCCGCTTGAAGCGCCTAAGCAGTGGCAAAACTGCAACGTCTATAATATCGCAAAATTATTCTTAGACGAGGATGGACAGCGCGACTTGCAGGCTAGATATGAGCGAGGCGGCGAAGGGCACGGACACTTTAAGATGTATCTAAACGAGCTGGTTTGGGACTATTTTGCAGACGCGAGAGAGAAATTTGATTATTATCTAAATCACGCGGGCGAAGTGGATGAAATTTTAAACGAAGGCGCGAAAAAAGCGCGAGCCGTCGCAGCGCCGATAATGGAAAAAATACGCGCCGCAACAGGCATATACAAATAAATTTTAAAGGAAAAAAATGCAAGCAATCTACCCTTACGCGCAGCTTATTCACCTAATCTGCGCTATCATTTTCGTCGGATTTTTATTTTTCGACGTGATTATTTTTTCAAGAGCCAAGGCCAAACTGCCCGCAGAAATAGCGCAAAAAGCGCAGCAAGCCATCTCAAGCGTCGCGATAAAAATCATGCCGCTTTGCGTGTTGCTTTTAGTACTAACGGGCGGCATGATGATGAGTAGCTGGGTCGGCTCGAAAGCCGGCGGATATTTTGAGTCGAATTTACAAATCGTCTTTATGATAAAGGTTATTTTGGCGCTACTGATATTTGCGGCCGTAGCAACCAATCTCACGTGTAAATTTATACTAAAACGCCCTAGCCCGCTAGGCAACATTCATCCGTTTGCGTTTACAGCGGCGGCGGTCATCGTGATATTTGCTAAAGTTATGTTTATGGTGTAAAGGATAAAAATGATAAATCTAAAATTACTAGACACGCGCTACGACGAGTTCGTAAAAAAATTACAAGGAAAAAACGTAAAGCCCGAGGCTTTAAACGAGCTTTTGACGACGTTTAACGAGCTAAAAGCCAAGCGTCAAGCGCTGGAAAATTTCCAAGCGATCCAAAACGCTAAGAGTAAGGAGCTAGGCATAAAGGCTAGAAACGGCGAGAACACCGACGAGCTAAAAAACGAGCTAAATTTGAACAAAGCCGCGATGGGCGACGCCGCCGATATCGTGCGCACATACGAGGAAAAGCTAGAAAACATCGCAAGCTGCGTGCCTAATATTACCGACGACGACGTGCCGTTTGGCAAGGACGAGGACGATAATGTCTGCGTAAAAACGGTGCTTGAGCCGACCAAATTTGACTTCACGCCAAAGGAGCACTGGGAGCTTGGCGAGAGCTTAGGCTGGCTTGATTTCGAGCGCGGCGTTAAGCTATCAGGCTCGCGCTTTTGCGTGCTAAAGGGCATGGGAGCGCGCCTATCAAGAGCGCTAGTTAACTACATGATCGACTTTAACAACGCGCGCGGCTTTGAACTGGTTAACGTGCCGTTTTTGGTAAATGCAAACACGCTTTACGGCACAGGACAGCTGCCTAAATTTGAAGACGATCTATATAAGGCTCAGGGCGAGGATTTGTATCTAATCCCTACTAGCGAGGTGCCGGTAACAAACCTATATAACGACGAAATTTTGCCCGTCGAGAACCTACCGATAAAGATGACTTGCTACTCGGCGTGCTTCCGTAAAGAAGCAGGCTCAGCAGGACGCGACACGCGCGGCATGATCCGCCAACATCAGTTTGAAAAAGTCGAGCTCGTAGCTATCACGACTCCAGAGCTTAGCGCGCAGATGCTAGACGAGATGGTGGCGTGCGCTAGTGATTTGCTAACGAGCCTTGGATTGCCGCACCGCCATATGCTGCTTTGCAGCGGAGACCTTGGCTTTAGCGCGGCAAAGACGATAGACCTCGAGGTCTGGCTACCCGGACAAAACAAATACCGCGAGATAAGCTCGGTATCAAACACGCGCGATTTCCAAGCTCGAAGAGCCAAAATCCGCTACAAAGACGGCAAGAAAAACGCTCTGGTAAACACCCTAAACGGCTCGAGCCTAGCCGTAGGCAGGACGCTCATAGCGATAATGGAAAACTACCAAAAAGTAGACGGCAGCATCGAGATTCCGGAAGTTCTTAAAAGGTATATGTAGTGGCGCAAAACGACGACGAAAACGTAGTAATCCTCGAAGAGGCCGAAACCCAGCTAAGCGACGAAGAGCCTCGACCGGAAGAGCAAGAAGGCGGCGAAAGCGACGAGCTGGTTTCGCTCGACGAGCTAGAACCAGTAGTCCCCGAACAAACCGCAGACGCGCAAGAAGAGGCTAAAAAAAGCAAGAAAAAGCTTTTTATTATCGGAGGATCGGCGGGCGCGCTCGTCATCATCTTGGCCGTAGTTTTATTTTTCGTTTTTAGGGGCGAGAAAAAGCCTCCGATAGACGAAAAACAGATCGTAAAAGATATCGAGGAGCACTACGAGTCGCAAAAATTCGGCAGCTCAAAGATCGACGACATGATCGCTAAGGCAAATTTACTCTACGAAAAGGGCAATAAATTTGAGGCGCTGAAAATCTACGAAAACATCGCAGTTTATAACCAAAGCCTCTCAAACTATAATCTCGGCGTTTCGCAGATGAGACAGGGCAAATTTGAAGACGCACTAAAAAGCTTTAAAAAAGCTATCGACAATAACGAAAACGTTGCCGTTAGCGCCATAAACGCCGCAGTTAGCTCACTGGAGCTAAAAAACGAGCAAAATTTTAACTACTACATAAATCTCGCAAGCTCGTTTTTATATAAAGAAGCAGACTCTCCTCTATACAACTACTACTACGCGCTCATAAACTACTACAAAGGCCAATACGTCGAAGCTCTGGCAGCTCTATCGCACGCCGAAAACGGCTACTACAAAGACCGCTACGACTACCTCGCGGCTAAAATTTTAAGCTTTATCGGCGACGACGCCGAAGCGATAAAAAAGCTCGAAGCCCAAAAAGAATTTGACGCAGATCTAGCTCTGGGTATGCTCTACGCAAGACTCGGGCAATATGAAAAGGCCAGAAATAGACTAAATTTAGCACTCAACAAAGGCGGCGACTCAAATAAAATAAACTCGATGATAGCTATCATCAACCTAAAAGACGGCAATTTTGAAGCTGCGACCAATGAAATAAAAGCTGTTTTTCACGAAGATCCGTTATTTTTAAATGCGAACTTCCCGATCAAAACGATACTAAAACCCGAGCTTTTTGACGTAAATTTAGCTCAGGCGCACTTTAGAAACGACCTGTTTTTTGATAAGACCAAACGCTACGAGACGCTATTTTACTTCGCGCCTTATAAGGTTTTTAACCCGAACCAAACGATAAACTATATAAGAAAAGGCGGCGTTAGCCTATTTTTGGACGATGCAAGCGCGGCGGGCAACTACCTAAACGCTAGCGGCGCGCTCTCAAAGGTAAATTTAGAGCTCTCATCAGCCATCGCAAACGCCCTAAACTACAAGCTAAAGCAGGCCAACGCGCAGTTTGCCTCGCTCATCTCGCTCTATCCCGAGCACTCGGTTTTACACTACGACCTAGCGCTTAGCTACGCGCAACTGGGCAACTTTAGCATGGCGGCAAAGCACTTTATCATGAGCTATCACCTAGACCCTACAAATCATCTAGCTGGCGTGCTAGGCGCTATCGCAAACGATATAAACGCCGTGGACAATACCAAACTACTGCAAGAAATTTCTGAAAATCTCGACCACGACGCAAGCTCAAAAGACGCACCAGTAAGCCAAGCTCTAATGGCGCTCATCGCAAACAATAGCGGCGCTCTCATGCGCTGGCTAGAGCAAGAAAAAGAAGAGAGCGCGCTAAATTTGGCCTTTGACGCGATAATCGCAAAGATGACCGACAAGGGTGAGGAGTTTGCTAAAAAAACGCAAATTTTAAAGGCTAAGTTGCCTGAAGATATCGTGGCGAACATTCTTGATTTTATCGCAAACTACAAAGATGAAGGCATCAAAAAATACGTCGAGCAGATACAAATTTACTTCCACGACAAGCGGCTAAACGACGCAGCATTTTATCACGGCGCAAACATCATCAAAGAGCAATACATCAAGCTTTTGCAAATCTCGGGTCTACTAAACTACGAACGCGAGAAAATAAAAGCGCTACTAAAACAAGGTGCCAATAACACCGATTTGCTCCAGACGCTAGCTTATATCGACATTTTTACGAACGATTTTGAGGAGAGCTATCAGATCTACAACCGCATAATCGATGAATTTAAGATAAACGACGCTGGCACGCTATTTCTAGCTGCCGTGGCCGCCATCGGCTCAAACCACCCGCAAAACGCCACCGCACTTTTGGAGCTATCAAAGCTCACCGATCCAAATGCGATGGAAAGCCGCGTGGCGCTAGGACACCTATATCAAGAGATCGATAACATCGAGGCTGCGACGATACAATACGGACTAATAAAAGATCCAAATTTTAAAAGCAAATTTGTGGATTTTATGATTGATTACGAGAAACTGAAAAAATAGTTTATTTGGGCGATACGGCGATAAATTTATCGCGAAGTCGCCCGAATAATTTTTAATAATTCTTGTATATTTACAGCGTCAAAGCAGTTTTGTTAAATTTGACAAAAGCAAAAACAACTCGCCTAGTCAGATTTAACGCCCTACTATATAACTCGCGGCTTAAAAAACAACCGTAAATTTAACCAAAGCACGGCGACAAGCCGCGCTTTGGTTAAATTTTACTTATCTTCAAGTACCTTTTCACGCCACTTTGAGCTTGATTTTTTATCCATCGCCATATCTTTGGACATCTCGGCAGCAGCCTCGAAGTTTCGCTGTACGCCTTCGCTGCTGTTTTTGTATTTCACCGCGTTCGTGCCCTTTATGCCCAGGCTTTGTGCCTCGCTAACCGCGTCGATGTTCGCTCCCAAAAATATAAACTCCCAGTCGTATTTTTCCTGCTTGTCGCTTATCATCTTTTTGATCTGCGCCTTTGAGTACTCCCTGCTCGAGTTTTCCTGTCCGTCGGTTACGATGACGAAAAGCACGGCTCTGTTTTTAGCATAGATATCCTCGACTTTTGAGATTTTATTTATCGTATCGCCCACGGCATCTAGTAGCGCGGTGTTACCGCCGGCGACGTAGTCTTTGCTTGTTAGTTTCTCTACCTTTTTGATATCGGCTCTATCGTGCAGAGTTTTAAAATTCGTATCAAAAAGCACCGTCGTTACCTTGGCGTCCACGCCTGCTTCTTTTTGCTTGTCGATCATCGAGTTAAAGCCGCCGATAGTATCGCTTTCAAGACCGCTCATCGAGCCTGATTTATCTAGGATAAGTACCATCTCGAGCTGCTTTGGCTCAGATTTTTGCGGCGCTTCTTCGCTTTTGGCAAAAGCAAACGCCCCGATAATCATTAACAAAAACGCGATTTTTTTCATATTTTCTCCTTTAAAAATTTGGTTTGATTATAGCAAATTTTAATGGCGCGGCGGTAAATGCGAGGAGGTTTAAATTTGATTTTTGTATTTTTGTTGGTTTTAAAACAAGCCGAATTTAAAGGCTAAATTTACAAATTTAAGGCACGAATCCGAGCCTTAAATTTGCTTAGAGGGCGAAGCAAAACCGCTCAAATTTTACTTTGCAGCGGTGATCTTTACGTAGCTGTTTAGCGCACCTATATACGCTCTAGCGCTCGCTGTCATCGTATCGATATCAAGTCCGTGTCCAATGATGGTCTTGCCGTCAAATTCGACCTTTACTACGACGTTTGCCAGCGCGTCCTTGCCCTGCGAAACAGCACTAACCTTGTAATCCTTGAGTACGCCGTGGATGCCACTTAGGCGGTCGATGACCTTAAATATCGCGTCCACCGTACCGTTGCCTAGCGCCGCATCGCTCTTGATCTCGTCGGCGTGACGAAGCGTGATCGCCGCGCTACTTAAGCCCTTGTTGCAGCTGCTTTGCGTAAGCGTTAAAAACTCGAAAGCCTCAGGGATCTTGATGATCTCGCTCGTAACTAGCGCGCGCAAGTCGTCGTCAAAGATCTCTTTTTTCTTATCCGCTAGCGCCTTAAATTTCTCAAACGCCTCGTTTAGCGCGCTATCTTCGAGCTCAAAGCCAAGGCTTATTAGCTTATCTTTAAAAGCGTGGCGACCCGAGTGTTTGCCAAGCACCAGCGAGTTTTTATCCAGTCCGATGCTCTCGGCGCTGATGATTTCGTAGGTTTCTTTGTGTTTTAGCACGCCATCTTGGTGGATGCCACTTTCGTGAGCGAAGGCGTTTTTACCGACGATGGCTTTGTTTGGCTGAGGCTCGATACCGATGATGCCCGCTAGCAGGCGCGAGCTAGGATAAATTTCTTTATATACTATGTCCGTGTAAAGCGGTGCGAATACGTCGCTACGCGTCTTTATCGCCATCACGATCTCTTCAAGCGCGGCATTTCCGGCACGCTCGCCGATGCCGTTTAGCGTGCACTCGACCTGTCTGGCGCCCGCTTTTATCGCGGCTAGCGAGTTTGCCGTAGCTAGGCCTAGGTCGTTGTGATTATGCACGGAGATGACTGCGCGACCGTTTATAAATTTAACCATTTCTCCTATGCGAGCGGTAATCTCCTCGGGATATAGATACCCCACGGTGTCTGGGATGTTGATGGTTTTTGCTCCGGCGTTTATAGCGGCGTCGCAAATTTCTTTTAAAAAGCTCATCTCGCTCCTGCACGCGTCCTCGCAGCTAAACTCGACGTCCTCGCAGAAGGTTTTAGCGTATTCCACGGCTCGCACGGCACGCCTAATCACTTCATCTGGAGCCATTTTTAGCTTAAACTCCATATGGATCGGGCTTGTAGCGATAAAGGTGTGGATGCGTCTGTTTTTAGCAGGCGCGATAGCCTCTCCGGCGGCCTTTATATCGCCGTCCACGGCGCGGGCGAGCGAACAGATGGAGGCGTTTGAGGCCTGCTTGGCGATCTGATGTATCGCGTCAAAATCGCCCCTACTAGCCGCAGCAAAACCGACCTCCATGACGTCCACGTTTAGGCGCTCCAACTGGCGCGCGATACGGATTTTCTCCTCGGTATTCATCGAGGCACCAGGGCTTTGCTCGCCGTCTCGTAAAGTCGTATCAAATATTATTATTTTATCATTGTTCATTTTTTATCCTTTTTGGAGTTTTAGTTCGTATGGTATAAATTTGATTATTAGGGTGTGGAACAGTCGCTGCTTAGCGCAGCAGCAGAAGTAGAGAGAAAAATGCGTTAAATTTGACGTTGCCGTTCATTCGCTCTCCTTTTGGATTTTTTTGTTTTTAAGTCTCATAAAAACGTATCTGATTATACCGTAAGAAACATAAACGCTCATTAAAGTCGTAACCGCTTCGATGGGGCAAACGTAAATAGCCGAAAACGCAACCGTAAGTCCGACTAAGATGCGCAAAAAGTCAGCCCTTTTGAGATCTACTTTTTTAAAGCTCGGGTAACGAATGTTGCTTACCATCAAAACGGAAAGCAAAATTTGCAAAAACAGCAAAAACCACTCGGCACTTCTAGTAAAATCATACTCCAAGCTCAGCCCAACCCAAAATGCAGACACAATGGCCGCCGTTGGTATCGGAAGGCCGATAAAAACAGACGGCTCGTAGGTGCCGGTCATTACGTTAAACCGAGCAAGTCTAATAGCACCAAAAACTACAAACAGTGCAGCGACTAGCGAACCCAAACGCCCAAAGCTGTGTCCGACCGTAAAGTAAAAAAGCATCGCGGGCGCGACGCCGAAAGCTATAATATCGGCAAGACTGTCAAACTCCACGCCGAATTTTGACGTAGTTTTGGTTAGCCTCGCTACTCGCCCATCAAGTCCGTCCAGAAAAAGAGACAAAACGATGTAAATAATAGCCTTAAAAAAGTAGCCGTTAGCCTCCTCGACTAGTCCTGCGCTGACCGCGATGTAGCCGCGGACGGAAGCGATGATACTGATGATACCCAAAAAGGCCGAAGCCGCCGTGAATAAATTCGGCAAAATATACATTAACTGAAGTTTATGCTGATTGTCTTGCATCTTTTTCCTCGTAGCTAAAAAACCCTAAAATGCCCGCGCTTGCCACTTTTTCGCCAACGCTAACGCTTATTCTCGTATTTGCGGGTAGTATCAGAACCACCTCGCCGCTACCTAAAAAGCCAAATCTCCTGCCCGTCTTTAGACGGCTAAAATTTTCAAAAGAAATACCCTTACTAAGAGATCCGGCGATGACGCGGATCGCAAATTTATTATCTAAATTTTTACATACGAACAAGGCTCGTTCGTTTAAATTTTTAGAAGGCTCCATAGCGTTGCACAAAAACAGGCCGTGCCTCCGCCTGACTTCCAAAAGCTCCATATCGCAAGGAGCCCTGAGCGCACCTGCGTCAAACACGCCCTTACGGATAGTTATGGCTACACACTGAGTATCAAAATAGTAAATTTTATCTATACTTTTTATCTTACCGTCGATCGGGCTAAGCACGGCATATGCATCGTCGCTGCCTAGCGCTCTCTCGGGATTTCTGAACCAAAAAACGCAAAGCGCAAAGAGCGCGAAAAATAAAATTTGACATACGCCCAAAACCAGCGCAAGCAAAAGCAAAAGCCCTAAAACGAAAACGTATTTGTAGCCCTGTTTTGCGATTAGCCCGACGTTTTGCATATCTTTACGCTTGTTCCTCTTTGTCTTCTAAATTTACGAGCCTACTAGGCAGACCGCGCTCTTTTTCGTAGTTTGCGATGATCTCTCTAACCTTCGTACCCTCGATAGTTTCCTCTTCGTAAAGCGCCTCAACCATCTTTTCTATCGCGTCGCCGTAGGTTCGCAGCGTCTCAAGCACGTGTTTATAGCGCTCATCAAGCGTGGTTTTGATAAATTCATCCACTTTTTCCGCCGTCTTGTCGCTATAGTCCCTATCAGCCTGACCGCCGGCTAGGAAAGTACTGCGGCGCTTTTCAAGCACCATAAGTCCTGCGATATCGCTCATGCCGTATATAGAGATCATTGAGCGAAGTATATCGGTCGCTCGCTCTAGGTCGTTGCCCGCGCCGGTCGAAATCTCTTTTATAAAGACCTCTTCCGCCGCGCGTCCAGCCAGAAGCACATCCACTTCGGCCATCAGCTCGTGACGCTGCATCATAAATTTATTCTCTTCAGGCGTGTGAAGCGTGTAGCCAAGTGCCGCAAGTCCGCGCGGTATGATTGATACCTTGGTGACTCTGTTTGCGCCTTTGGTAGTCTCTGCTATGAGCGCGTGTCCGCTCTCGTGATAGGCCACGATGCGCTTTTCTTTAGGATTTATGCGGCGAGATTTTTTCTCAAGACCCGCGATCGCTCGCTCGACGGCCTCGAGTAAATCAGCCTGCTCGACTTTGCCTTTTTCTTTTCTGCCCGCTAGTAGCGCGGCCTCGTTTATGATGTTTGCCAGATCCGCACCCGCAAGACCCGCCGTCATGCGCGCGATATCCTCGATGCTAACGCTATGATCGAGCTTAATATCTTTTATATGTACGCGCAAAATTTCGATCCTACCTTTAAAATCAGGCTTATCGACGAGCACCTGCCTGTCAAATCTACCCGGCCTTAAAAGCGCGGCGTCAAGCACCTCCGGACGGTTCGTAGCGGCAAGCACGATAACCGGCGATGCGTCCGAGCTAAAGCCGTCCATCTCGGCCAAAAGCTGGTTTAGCGTCTGCTCGCGCTCGTCGTTTCCGCCGATCATTCCGCTAGCTGCACGGCTTTTGCCGATAGCGTCGATCTCGTCTATGAAAACGATCGCCGGTGCTTCTTTTTTTGCATTTTCAAAAAGATCCCTCACGCGGCTAGCGCCTACGCCGACGAACATCTCGATAAAGCTCGATCCCGAAACCGAGAAAAACGGCACGTCCGCTTCGCCTGCGACGGCCTTTGCGAGTAAGGTTTTACCGGTGCCCGGAGGTCCTACCAAAAGCACGCCCTTTGGGATTTTCGCGCCCAAATTTATATATCTATCTGGGTGTTTTAGAAAATCCACGATCTCTTTAACTTCTTCTTTTGCTTCCTGCACGCCCGCTACGTCGGCAAATTTAACCTTCGGTTTTTCCGAATTTACGAACTTTTTAGAGCTTCCCATTCCAAGGATACCGCCGCCCATATTTCGCTGCATGCGGCTAGCCAAAAACATCCAAATTCCAAAGAAAATAAAAATAGGAAGTATCCACGAAAAGAGCATTTCGGTAAACCAGTTCGTCTCGCTATACGCTCCGTAAGGAATCTTTTGTTCCTCCAAAATCGGCACCAGCGTCGGGTCGTTTACTCTTTTAGCAAAGTACGTTCTGCCGCCGTTATCCACGGCTTTTATCGAGGTTTCGGAGATGCCCACCTGCGCTACTTGCTTGTTTTTTATCATCTCTTTTATCTCAGAGTACGAGGTGCTTTTCGAGCCGGCCGCGCTCTGCCCTAGTAGCGTGCCGTCCATCTCGCCGCCTCCAAGCCCACGAAATGCTATCACTATCACGATAGCAAAAATGGCGAAAATCAAAATCGGATTTTTATTAAAAAAATTATTTCCACCGTTATTTAAATTTTTATCATCGTTTTTTCTGTTATCCATTACGTTCCTTAAATTATTTTACGCTTTTTGAAATACGAAGCTTTTCCACTCGTTTTTGGTTTGACTTTCTACTAGTTTGAGCGACGAAAAAGCTTCTAAAATTCGCGTTTCGTATTTATCCAAAACGCCTGCTAAAACCAGATATGAGCCCTCTTTTAGCAAATTTATCAAATCATTTTTTAGCATTAGTATCACGTCGGCGATTATGTTTGTGACGACGATATCGTATTTTTTATCCAAATTCGCCACCGAACCGGTCCAAATTTGATTAAATTTAACCCCGTTTAGCTCGGCATTTTTCTGCGAGCTTTGCACTGCTTGCTCGTCGGTATCACAGGCGTCCGTAACGCATCCTAGCTTTGCTAGGGCGATGCTTAGTATTCCGCTTCCGCAACCCACGTCAAGCGCACTCATGCCGTTTGCGGCGTATTTTTGCAGATACTCTATGCAAGCGCTCGTGCTCTCGTGGTGACCAGAGCCAAAGGCAAGAGCGGGGTCGATGATGATGTTTTCAAACCCGTCTTTAGACTCTTCCCAGCTTGGGTGGATGTAAATTTTGCCGATCTCTATCGGTCTTACGTTTTTTTTGTATTCGTTTAGCCAGTCTTTATTTTCTTTTTGGCTTTTTGTTATCTTAAATTCGATCTCGCGGCCAAGCGCATTTTGCAGAGATTTTGCGTATTCTTGCAGGCCAAATTCCACTTCGTCTAGCTCGTCTTCGTCCCGCACGATAAACCCGCCGGCAGTCTCCTGCGTACAAGTAATGCCCAAAGAAAAAACGAGATCTTCGAAAAGCTCGCGAAGCTCCTGCGAACAAAGAACTTCAAGCTCGTAAAATTTATCTTTCAAATTTACGCTCTTTTAGCCTAAGACATCTTCAAGTTTTTCTTTTAAAACTTGCGGAGTAAACGGCTTTACGATGTAGTTATTGACGCCTGCTTTTAGCGCGGTGATGACCTCGGCTTTACCGCCCTCGGTCGTTACCATGATGATAGGCATATCGACGTATTTTGCCTCGGCACGGACTTTTTTTACTAGCTCAAGGCCGTTCATCTCAGGCATGTTCCAGTCGGTGATAAGCACGTTTATATCGCTATGTTGGCCTAAAATTTGCCACGCTTCTACTCCGTGCTCAGCCTCTAAAATTTCCTGATGTCCGAGCCTTTGTAGGGTGTTTTTTATGATTCTTCTCATAGTAGAGCTGTCGTCGACTACTAGTATTTTCACAATCGTATCCTTTTTTAAAAAATGTCCAATTCTAGCAAATTTTATATTTAAATTTACTTTAAAAATTTAGCGACCCAGTTTAAAGGCCTCTTTTAGATCCAGCGTCCCCTCGTAGTATGCCTTGCCCACGATCGCGCCGTAGACGTCTCCCGCGCGCATTAGCGCCCGAATATCCTCTATATCTTTTACGCCGCCGCTTGCGATCGTATTTATACCGCTAGCTTTTGCGATTTGCGATGTAAATTCCACATTCACGCCGCTAAGGGTCCCGTCTTTTGAGATGTCGGTGCAGATTATCGCTTCGACTCCGGCTCCGGCAAATTTGCTCGCTAGCTCGGCCGCCCTCATCTGCGACACCTCCGCCCAGCCCTGTACGGCGACGAAGCCGTCTTTAGCGTCTATGCCGACGGCGACGCGGTATTTTTGCGCCATTTCTTTAGTAAAATTTGGATCTTTTAGCGCTACCGAGCCCAAGATAACGCGCGTTATGCCGCTATCAAGGTAGCTTTTGATGCGCGCTTCGTCGCGTATCCCGCCGCCGATTTGGATTTGTAAATTTGCGGCTTTTGCGATCTTTTCTACGGTTTTTAGATTTACCGCTTCACCCGCAAACGCCCCGTCAAGATCGACGACATGAAGCCACTTTGCGCCCATATCTTCAAATCTTTTAGCTAGCTCCCACGGCGCGTCCGAGTAAATTTTGGCGCTACTCATCTCGCCTTTAAAAAGCCGAACCGCTTTGCCCTCTTTTAAATCTATCGCAGGGAAAATTTCCATCACATCTCTCCGAAATTTCGTAAAATTTTTAGCCCCGTTTCATGGCTCTTTTCGGGGTGCGGCTGAAAACCGAAAATGTTATCTTTGCACACCGCGCTTACGAATTTATAGCCGTATTCGCTAAAGCCAAGCGCCGCATCGTCCCCGCAAACTACGTGATAAGAGTGCACGAAGTATAAATACTCGCTAGCCGCCAGATCCTTATTTATCGGCGTTTGTTTGGTAAAATTTATCGTATTCCACCCCGTGTGAGGCACCTTTAGCGGAGCGTCAAATTTAGACGGGTCAAATTTAACAACTCGTCCTTTTACGAGTCCAAGGCCCTCATTTACGCCAAACTCCTCGCTTTGCTCAAAAAGTAGCTGCATACCAAGACAAATGCCCAAAAACGGCTTTCCGCAGGCTACGGCTTCTTTTATCGCGGGGATAAAATCTCTATCTTTTAGCTTATCCATCGCTTCGCCAAAAGCCCCGACGCCGGGCAAAATAATCTTGTCAAATTTACCCAGCTCCTCGCCGCGACCGACGAGTTTCGCCTTTAACTTTAAACTCTCAAACGCGTTTAAAACGCTCCTTAAATTTCCCGCGCCATAGTCAATGATGCCGATCAATGCGAACTCCTTTGCTTTGTAGCAAAAAGATAAACGCTAAGCGCGACCATCAGCATCGCAACGCCGCCGATGAGATAGATCGCGTTTATGATGTGGTCTGGCGCCGTGATGGCAAATTTAAACACGAGCATTAGCGCCTCGATCGCAAGCGCGATGATGATCGAGCCGATAAATCTAATCATCGTCTTGTTTTCCATATCCTCGCCGCGTTTACTTTTACCCAGCACCTCTTCTTCAAATATCGCTTTAACCAGATCAAAGATCGCAAGCGCCAGCGTCAGCACGATCGTGTGCTCAAACATCTTTTCTACTTCGATATTTAAAAGATCGTTAGCCAAAAGCCCCTTGAGCGCGTCGGCAAACAAAAACAAGGCTATGGTAAAAAGCGCGACCGAAAACGCGGCGTAAACGACTTTTAGAAATTTGCCGAAGTAGCTCTCTAGCTTGCCGTGAGAGACGATGGCTAGGATGTTTTCTAGCGAAACGTCGATACACGCGACGAATTTTAGCTCGCCTTTGTCGTCATATATCGGAGTGGACGCCGTTACGCACAGCTCGCCCGTGAGCGAGGACGGGTACGGGTCGCTTAGTACGCAGCGCTTCTCGCGAACCGCGGTGTAATAATAAGACTTATTGCTACAGTTTTCGCCGCCGCCGGCTTTGTATTTTTCATTTAAGCTCACGGCGTCGCCTATTTGCACGCCGTTTGCGTCAAGCACGTAAAACGCGTCAAAGCCCTCTATCTCGTGCGCCATTTTATCAAAGCCGCTTTTTATCGACTCGGCGTTTACCCCCGGCAGCCTGTTTGGCAAATTTTTACTAAAAAGATAGCATATATAGGCTCTAGCCTTGTATCTTAACTCCGAAAACCTATGTATATCTTGTAACGTCAAATTTATTCCTTATTTAGCGCGTGATTAAACTCCGGCACGATCTCTTTGAGCGCCGCTGCGACATCGTCCGCGTGCGTTAAATTTTTAATTTGTTCGTTTAGTTTAGCTACGTCGTATTCGCCCGAGTGTGTCACGAAAATAGACTGAAACTCGGTTTTTACGTCGTCTTTGTTTATTAAAAGCTCCTCGTAAAGCTTCTCTCCAGGACGAAGGCCGACGAATTCGACGCCAAGGTGCTCTTTGTTTGATAAAATCAGCATCTTTTTAGCTAGATCGGCGATCTTTATCGGCTCGCCCATATCAAGCACAAAAAGTTCACCGCCTTTTGCGATCGAAGCAGCCTGAAGTACAAGCTGACAGGCCTCGGAGACTAGCATAAAGTACCTCGTGATATCAGGATGCGTGACGGTTAGCGGCTTGTTGTTTTCGATTTGTTCTTTAAATTTCGGTATTACGCTGCCGCTTGAGCCTAGCACGTTGCCAAAGCGCACCGCGACGATCTCAGTTTTAGCAGGTAAATTCGAGTTTAGCGCGTAAAGCTCGCACACGCGCTTGGTCGCACCCATGATGTTTGTCGGGCGCACGGCTTTATCGGATGAGATCATCACTACCTTGCTAACGCCGTATTCGATAGATAAATCGATCAAAATTTTAGTGCCGATTATATTATTTACGACTGCTGCTTTCGGGTTTGCTTCGCAAAGCGGCACGTGCTTATAGGCTGCGGCATGGATCGCGATCTGCGGTTTAAACTCCTCAAAAACCGCGCGCAGATCAGCTTCGTTTACGATATTTATCATCTTACTCACGGTTTTGTCGCTATGGGTTATCTCGCCGATTTTATAGAGATTAAACTCGCTGTGATCGATCATGATTAGCTTACTAACGCCAAATTTGAGGCACTGCTTGCAAATTTCGCTACCGATACTGCCGCCAGCACCCGTAACCAAAACGACCTTACCGCCTAAAAACTTCTCCACCGCGCTACTATCTAGGTCTTTTGGCTTTCTAGCTAGGAGATCTTCGATCGAGATATCTTTGATCGCGTCCTTACCGGTGCCAAACATAGAAAAAATCTTGATATCACGGATGCCATAAGTCGTAAGCTCGTCAAAAAGCTCCGCCAGCTCGTCTTGACCCAGAGCTAGCGCGATGATGGCGGTTTTTACGTTGTATTCTTTAATCAAATTTGCGATTTCGCTCTTTGGCTGCACCAAAAATCCGTCGCAGTAAGTGCCGACTAGATCGCTCCTGCCGTCTACCACGCCCACGGCATATAGATCGATGTAGCCCTGCCTAAGTCCCTTTAAAACGTGAAGCGCCTTTGACGTAGCGCCGATAACGACGCATGGCTCGCCCGTGTGCGGCTTTTTAGAAAAGTCCAAAAACATACGCTTGGCGATCCTTAAATTTCCGATTAGCAAGCACGAGATGATAAAGTCTATAAAAACCACGCTTCTTGGAAACGGGTTAAAAACCGCAGGCATCGCAAAATAAACGATCCAAAAGCAAACTATCGCGCAAAGATGGACGAGGAAAATTTTCCTCGCTTCGTTTAGCCCGAAAAATCTCCACGGCACCTTGTAAATTTTAAAAAGCCACATGAAAAATAGCTTTAAAACTACCATCGTAGCGCAGCCCGCGACCAGTCCGCCTCTAAAATAATCAGGCAGCACGCCGCTAAATCTAAGCAAATACGCCAGATAAAACGACGCAACGAATATCGCGATGTCAAAGGTTAGAAAAAACGCAAGCCGCTTTAGCTTCGTCGCTTTAAACATTTATAAATTTTCCTTTACGATTTTTACCACTCGCGCAAACTCCTCATCCCCCATCGCAGTGCCGCTAGGCAGGCAGATACCGCGCGCAAACATCTCCTCGCTAGCCCCGTCCGTAAACGCTAGCGTTCCCTCAAACACAGGCTGCATATGCATCGGCTTCCAAAGCGGACGGCTTTCTATGTTTTCCTTCGCAAGCGCCTCAATCACGCGTAGATGCGCGCCTTTTTCTTTAAACAGCGCGGTCGTTAGCCAGCGGTTGCCGCGGGAATTTGCGATCTCGGGCATAAACTCAAGCTCAGGAAGCTCTTTTTTGTATTTTTCAAAAATTTCTCGTTTTTTTATCACGCGCTGCTCGAGCACCTCCATCTGTGCCGTTCCGATCGCGCCCAGGACGTTGCTCAGGCGGTAGTTGTAGCCGTAGTCTTTGTGCTCGTAGTGTAAAAACGGCTCTCTAGCTTGCGTGCTGTAAAATCTCGCCTTCTCGACGAGCTCTCTTTCGCCCACTAGCATGCCGCCGCCGCTTGTGGTGATGATTTTGTTACCGTTAAAGCTATATGCGCCCAGTCGCCCGAACGTGCCCAGCGCTTTGCCGTTCAAAAAGCCGCCCAGCGCCTCGGCCGCATCCTCGACGACGGCAATGTTTTCTTGTTCGCAGATCTCGCAGATCTCTTTCATCTTTGCCGCCTGGCCGTAAAGGTGCGTGACGACGAGCGCTTTTGGCTTTTTAGGTGAATTTGCGATCGCCTTTTTTAGTAGCTCGGGGCTTAGATTCCAGCTTTCGTCGCTATCGACAAAAACAGGGGTCGCGCCTTGATAAAGTATCGGGCTAACAGACGCCATAAAGGTAAATGTAGATGCTAGTACTACATCTCCCGCGCCGATACCAAGCACCCTTAGCGCTAGATGTAGCGCCGATGTGCCGGAATTTAGCGCCAGCGCATCGGGCGCGCCTGCGTAGTTTGCCACGCTTGCTTCAAATTTATTCACGTATTCGCCAAGCGGCGCGATATAGTTGCTCTTAAAAACCTCGTTTATATACTCTTGCTCTTTGCCGCTCATGTGTGGCGGACTTAGGAAAATTCTTTGCATTATTATTCCTTAAAGAAATTTACGCATTGTAGCACTTAAAATCTAAATATTTTTATAAAAACTCGTTTAAATTTGCTTTTAGTCCGTAGAAAATGGGGATTTTGTTAAATTTTGCGTCAAAATATATTTTAAAAATGTAAATTTGACGCCTTATGGGATACTTTATCTATTTTTGCCTGCACCGTCTTTTGTAGCTACGGACGTAAATTTGACGAGCGATATTTTGCTCTCAAATTTAGCTTAAATTTCGCCTAACTTTAGCCGGATTACCGTAGGCGACGCTACCGTCTGCGATATCTTTTACGACTACGCTGCCCGCTCCGATGACGCAATTTGAGCCGATTTTTACGCACTGTATAGCGCAAGATCCTATGCCTACGTGCGTATTTGCGCCCACGATCACGCCGCCTGCTAGCGCCGCGTTTGGGCTAACGTGTGCAAAATCGCCGATCTCGCAGTCGTGCTCGATGACCGCGCCCGTGTTTATTATTGCGCCCTCGCCCACCACTGCGCGTGCGTTTATGACGGCATTTGGCATCACGACCGCGCCCTCGCCTATTTGCGCGCTCTCGCTTATTACCGCGCTTGGATGGATCAAATTTACTACGACAAAGCCCGCGTTTTTTACTCTTTCTTGCAGGATGCGCCTGATTTTATTATCTCCGATAGCTACGATCACGTCCGCTTTTTCTAAGCTCGGGTCAAATTTGAGCACGTTTTTGCCGTCAAATTTGGCATCGTCTAAAAACACGACCTCGCCGTATCCGCAGGCTCTTGCTACGTCCGCGACGACGGCTCCGTGTCCGCTAAAGCCGTAAACGTAAATTTTAGTTGCGGCCATTAAATTTCTCCGTCGTGGCCATGCCTTCTTTACTTACACCGCTTCGTTTTAACACCTTTTGCACCGTTAAAATCGCGATTTTCACGTCCAGCGTAAAGCTAAGCTCGCGGACGTATCTCGCGTCAAATTTAAACTTCTCCGCCCAGCTGATCGCGTTGCGGCCGTTTACCTGCGCTAGTCCCGTGATACCCGGTCTCACGTCATGGCGGGTTGCCTGCTCGGCGTCGTAAAGAGGCAGGTACTCAACCAAAAGCGGACGCGGCCCGATGAAGCTCATATCGCCTTTTAGCACGTTAAAAAGCTGCGGCAACTCATCAAGGCTCAGGCTTCGGATGGTCTTGCCGACGCCGCTTAGGCGCAGCTCGTCGGGCAGCAGTTCGCCGTCCGCACCGCGCTCGTCACTCATCGTTTTAAATTTGTAAATTTTAAAGATTTTAGCGTGCAAACCCGGGCGCGCCTGTGTAAAAATGACGTCACGGCTAACCTTAAAATATATCAAAATCGCAACGACCGCCATGATCGGCAACGTCAGCACGATCAAAAAAATCGCGCCGCAAATATCCAGTAACCGCTTAAAAAACGCCCTATACATCGATAAATTTCCTATAAATTTCTATATATTTTCGCGCGACCGCTCGCTCGTCAAACTCGCGCAGGGCGAGCTCCCGCCCGTTTTGGCCCATTTGCGCGGCCAACTTTTCGTCGTTTAACAAAATTTCTATCTTTGCGGCTAGGTCGGCGGAGTTTTTTACCTCGCAAAGCAGGCCGTTAAAGCCGTTCGTCACGGCCTCGTTACATCCTGCCACATCGCTAGCCACGACCGGCCTACCCATACTCATCGCCTCTAAAACCGTTCGCGGAAAGCCCTCTTTGTAGCTTGGAAGCGCTAGCAGATAACTAGCCTTTAAAAGCTCGGGCACGTCGTCTCTAGCGCCCAGATACCGCACCGCGCCACCAGTTAAGAACTTCGCGTCGGCGGTGCTTTTGTTTCCCTCAAACCCTTCGCCCGCAAAGGCGAACGCGCAGTCCTCGCGCCCGCGCAAAAGCTTGGCCGCCTCGTAAAACTCGCGCACGCCCTTGTGCCACATCGCGCGCGCTATCATCAGCACTATCTTTTTGCCGCGCAGATCCTCGCCCAAATTTGCAGCAGGCACGCTGTTTTCGTCAAATTTGAGCGTATCCACGCCAACGCTTTTTATCTTAAAAATTTTCTCCTCGGCTATCAGCCCGCAGCTTAAAAAATACGCAGGATCGGCCTCGTTTACAAAGACGCAGCCGTCGCTCATCTTTAGCGCTTTTTTATAAAGCGTCTCGATCGCAGCGCGTACTAGACGGGTTTTTAAGTCGTTATCGATATAAAAGCTACCCAGCCCCTCGACCAAATTTATCACGCGCTTTATGCCTGCTTTTTTAGCCGCAAAAGTGCCAAACACGTTTGACTTGTGCGCCGAGGTTTGCAGTAGGTCTAAATTTAGTCCGCGTAAAATCTCGGCTAGTTTTTTTGAGTTTTCAAGCACGGTTAGAGGGTTTAAGCTCGCGCGGTCAAGCTCGTACGTCACGCAGTTAAATTCGCTTTTTAGCCTATCCGTGTAGTCACCCTTTGGCGCGATAGCAAAAACCTCGTGACCGAGCCGCTTTAGCTCGCGCATGATCGGGGCGCGGAAGAAGTAAATGCTCATATCGGCGTGAGATAAAAATCCAAATTTAGCCATTTTTAAAATTTTCCTTTAAATTTTGCGCCCTCATCTTAGCAGCCTATAAATTTTAACCGCGCCGTTTAAAACGACCGGCTCAAAGAGCTCTTTGTCGTAGTTTTCGAGTACGAAAAGCTGTATATAGGCCGAGTTTAGCACCGCTTCGTCAAGCACTAAAAACCGCCTGTAATCCTTCATAAAAATGAGATAAATTTTACCATCCGCGTCCATCTCGTGCTTTTTGACGACCAGTTTGTCCTTCTCGTCGTAGCTTGTTTCAAAGTACGTATTTACGGATATTTCGCGCTCGCCGATATAGACTTTAGACGCGTCGCCAGATACGCTAAACCCTCCGCCGATATTTATCGTATCGCCATCCACCGAGTAGGGTTTGCCCGGATAAAATATCGCTCCGTACTCCTCGCCGCTGTTTAGATCGAGGTTTGAAAAGCGCAAAACGGCGCTAAAGATATCGATCATGGAGTCAGGCAGATAATAATAAATCTCGCGCGTTTTTTGCGGCGGCTGGAAATCCTTGCTATTTAGCGAATACAAAAACGAATTTACGCTAGTGGCGTTGTAGTCCTTTATCATCTGGTTTAAATTTAACCCGAATCTCTCGCTAAAATTTCGCTCGGTGTATTCGACCTCGAGACGCGCCATATTTGCCGACATGCGCTGGTTGCTAGCAAGAGCAAAGCTCACGGCGAAGTTATCCCTACCTAGGTGCTTGCCACCGTCGATGAGGGTTTTGACGTCCGCGTAGTAGCGGATCGGGTAGCCATAGTCCCACCACGCCAGCACGTAGTCCTCGCGCCCCGCGATCTTGTGTAGCTTATCCAGGCTCTCGACCTCGCTTTTTGCAAAAACGGTGCCGACTTTGTAGCCGTAAATGTGCTCTAAGCAAGGCATCAAGGATAGCGCGGCGATACAAAAGACGCAAATTTTTTCTAAAAGGGTGTGTTTTTTGAGCGAGCTTAGGCCTGAGACCATAAAATAAGCCGCCCCGCAAATAAGTGCCGCCGCCGCAAACGTGGCTAGATATACGCCAAAGCCCGCCTCGCCGTCAAAATTTGGCGCGAAAACTGGAGATTTGCCGTGCAAAAGGCTGTAATATTTATCAAAATACAAAAAGAAAAACGCAAAAAACGCCGCTAAACAAACGGTGCAAAATTTGTCTAAAATTTTATCTTTTTCAAAAAAACTCACGCAAAGCGCCGCAAAATATCCAAATCCTATCGCCATCACGGGCACGGAGTAGATCGTAAATCTAAGCCCGCCTTTTAGCGCCAAAAACCCAAGTAGCAGCATCGGGAGCGCAAGCAAAAAGGAGCGAAATTTAAGACAAAGCGCGGCGATGCCTACAAGCGACAAAACAAATGTAACGATATGACCGCTGATACGCTTAGCAAAGGCATTTATCGACTCAAACTCAAACGAATAATCGCTCATTTCCATTATCGTTTTATTTACGTTATAAAAATGAAAAACCGGCTCACTACTCTCGGAACCCCCGCGAAATACGTAAAATTTAAGCTGAAATAAAATTTGATTTAGTCCGCCGCTAAAACCCAGAAGCGCGACGGCTAAAGCAAGACAAGCCGCGATAGCGCGTTTATCCCAGATCTGCGGACGAAATCTCATCGCTAGATAAAGCGCGACCGCAAGCGCGCTTTTAGCGTAAAAATCGATATACGTAAGTGCAACTATCATCAAAATAGCCGCTTCGTAATTTAGCGCGTTTTTCCTATCAAAAATCAAAGTATAGAGCAAAAATGCGCCCAGCATCGCAAAATTTAGCGAGTACGAGCTCGGATACCACCAGTCGTTTATCAGGATAAAAATCGGGATAAAAATGAGGTCGTTTACGTTTTTTTTCTGCGCCAGGCGTATCATCGCCCAGACGCTAAACGCAGGCAGCACGATCGTGAGCATATCGGTGTCGTAGTAGCCGGCCATCGTGCGGTTGTAGTAGCTGTTTGCGATACTAGCTAGCAAGGCCGCCGCAAACCCCATGCTGGGCATCTCGTACTCTTTGGCTATCAAAATCACGGGAATAACGATAAGCGAGCTAAAAAACACGCTCATATAAAGCAAAATGCTCTCAAAGCTAAAAGGTAAAATTTGATACAAAAAATACGTAAGTGTGGGCATCGAGCGGCCGTAGTAGCTAAGGTCGTTTGGCTGATGAAAGCCCGCTATCATATCGCGTGCGCCCTCGGCAAAGGCGTAGCCGTCGTTCGTACTGATCATGAGCTGATCGTTCCAGAAAAAGTGCTGATATTCGCCCGCCCAGTACACCCAGTACATCCTGCAAACCACGCTAAAAGCAAATGCCGCAAGCATCAAAAAGCAAGTCTGTTTTGAAAATTTAAATTTATCCAAGAGTCCCGAAATTTTACTCGACATTTTTACCCTCTAAGTATCCTATGAGCTGCTCCGCGACGGCATTTTTATCAAATTTTACTACGCGGCCGTACGCTCTTTTTTCATAATCTTGCCTCAAATTTTCATCCTCGAGCGCTCGCCTCATCGCAGTCTCCATCGATTTTTCGTCGTCGACAGGCGTTAAAACGCCGTACTCATCGTCGCCAAGAAGCTCTCTAGCGCCGCTTTTGTGATCGGTAGAGACGATAAATCTCTCGCAAGCAAGCGCCTCTAAAAGCACGTTTGAAAAGCCCTCAAACCGCGAAGCGCAGACGAAACACTGCGCGTTTTTGATAAATTTAAACGGATTTTTATCTGTGCCTAGTAGCTTTACGCGCTCGCTCACGCCAAGCTCGTCTATCAAATTTTGAAGCTCACTCTGCAAAGGCCCCTTGCCTAAAACCCCAAGCGTCGCGCGCTCGTCGTTTAAATTTGCGATTATTCTTATTAACATCGCTTGATTTTTACCGCTATCAAGCCGCCCGATATTTAGAAAAAACGGCTTAAATTTATCCTCTAGCGGCTTGTTTGCAAGAGTTTTTATCGCCGCCAAATCGACCGCATTATATAGCACCTTAGTTTTTGCGGCGTCGCAGCCGAAATTTCGCACGAGATCATCGGCGTTTCCCTGCGCGTTGGCCAAAATCAGATCGGCTCTAGGGTAGAGCGCCTTAACTAAAATTCTATTAGCAAGCCCGCTAAGTCCGCTTTTATAGATGACCGACGGACAGCTACGCTCGCTTATAACCATCCGTCCTTTTACTCCGGCGATCCTTGCTAAAAGCGCGATGTAGCAAGGACGGTTCATTAAGACAAAATGCAGATCAATAGCCAAATCGTCGCAAAGTTTTTTATAGTTTAAGGCTAGAAACGGAAACAAAAGTCCCAAACGGAAAAGCTTTTTTACGCCGCTCTCATACGGATCTGAGCGCTCAAGGAAGTGAATTTTAACCGCGCTTGGTATCTCGTAGGCTACGACCTCGCTCATCAAAACGAGATGAACCTCGTATTTTTCGCACAGAGCGGGGAGTAAATTTGAAACTACGCGCTCCGCGCCGCCTGGCCCCATAGAGTAGAGAAAAACGGCTAATTTTTTCATTCGCCGCGCGTTTTTTTGTATATCCAAACGCGAATTTTAGTTAAAAACAAAATCATCGACTTTGGAAATGGGCTTAAAATCAGCATCGCAAGCGCTTCTTTTGTAAATTTAAATTTGAGGCTTTTAAAAAGATATTCGTACATTTTTTTGTATTCACCGCCAAATTTAGCATAATACGCCGCCATTTTATATAGGATTGCGATGTGAGAATCGTTTACGCGGAATTTAGGCTCGGCTAGATTTGCGCTGCTTGCTTGCTCGTTTTTCTCGGCGATCTTTTGTAAAATAAGCTCCGCAGTCATCGCGTAGCCTTTCATTATACAAAGCGGGCGTTTAAACGAGTTTATCGTGACGCTGTCGCTGCGGTGAAAGCGGTAAATACGCACCGCATCGTGCAGGTAATAAGCAGGAAGGTCGAAAAGATATATCCAAAGCGTATTTTCGCTACCGTAAAGCCCCTTTTCAAAGCGCCTCTGACCGATCGCGTCGCGGCGAAACATTATCAAAAACTCGCCCGTTATCTTGCCGTCGTAGTAGTCCTGCGGCGAAATTTCCCCGCTTTTATTTAGTCCAAATCCCGAAAATTTCGTCGTCAGCTCGCCGTCAATCTCAAAATAACAGTTCGCCCAGACGCTAGCATACCCCTGCTCTAGCACGGCCGCCATCTTGCTTATGGCGCCTTCTATCAGCAAGTCATCGTCGTCTAGTATCACGAAAGCATCGCCGCTAGCGTGATCAAAGCCGTTGTTTTTATTGCCGTTTGGACCGCGGTCGTAAGTTTGATTTAAGACGTATTTTACGTTGTCAAATTTAGCGACGTAACTTTGCGCAAGCTCGCACGTGCCGTCGTTTGAGTTATCGTCGCTGATTATGATTTCTTTATTTTCGTAGTCTTGAGCCAGCGCGCTTTTTAGGGCGGCTTCAAAAAGCTCTTTGCGGTTGTAGGTTGGGATTATTATGCTTACTTTTAGCATTTTAGTTCTTTATATTTTGCGTGATAAAATCCATCCATTTTTGATAAATTTGATCGGTTTTAAAGGCGTTTTTTCGCTCGTTGGCGTTTTTTACCAGCTCTTGTCTAAGCTCCTCGTCGCGCATTAAAAGTTCGATTTTACTTCCGAGCGCTTTTACGTCGTCTATCGGCACTAAAAATCCGTCCTTGCCGTCCTCGATGAGCTCTTTTGCGCCGCTTGTAGCAGTCGCCACCCTAGCGCAGTTAAAAAACACGCTCTCGATTAAAACGTTTGGCAAGCCCTCGGTTTTGGAGCTTGAGACTAAAATTTTAGACCTTTCGTAAAGCGAAGCGACGTCGCTCGTTTGCCCGATAAATTCGGCATTTAGATGCAGTTGCTCATGCGCGATAAGCTCTAGTCTTTGCCTCTCTTCGCCCGCACCCGCTATCACGATTTTCCAGTCTTTTAATAGCTCTTTATCGACTAAGCTCATGGCTTTTAAAAATACGTCGCAGCCTTTAAGCGAGATGAGGCGACCGACGAAAAGGATGATATTTTCCTTCGGCAAGCCCTGCTTTTTGGCTTCAAACATCGGATTATACATAACGGTTTTATTTTTTACGAAGCTATAGTACTCGTAGTCCTCTTTCGTAAGTACCGTGAGTCCGCTAGCTAACGGATAGAGTACTCGGCGTAAAAATAGCCAGCCGCGCCCTTTGAAAAAATCGGCGCTTGAATGCTCGCTGATAAAAAGCGGCTTACCGATAAATAAATTCGACAAAATCACGTTGATATTGGTGCTATCCATAGAGGAGATAACGACGTCAAATCCGCCGTTTTTGATCAAATTTCGCTGATAAAAAAACTTTTTCACGCGCCTTATTAAATTTGCGAAAAAGCCCTTTTTCACCATCGGGAAAGGCAGATCTATCAGCTTTATCCTCTCGTCTAGCTCGTAAAACGGCGGTTTGGTGTCAAATTTTAAAAGCGTTACGTCGTGAAATTTCGCAAAATAGCTCGCCAGCAAGCTCATCACGCGCTCGGCGCCGCCTGCTTGCAGGGTCGAAATTATAAATAAAACCTTCATTATCTCTCCAAAATTTAATCGATGCGCGAAAATTTAATAAATCTTCAAAATTATTGATTTTATAAATTTTGAGCTTTATAATCGCTTAGTTTCCTATCTTTTAAATATCCGCTCATAGCCTAAAATCGCCGCTTCAAAGCGCGTTGCGGCGACATATTTTAAGCTATTTAGACGAGCTAGAGGTGAGACTTTTACCTGCGCTCTTTGTACCCGCTCGGCTTGGATATTTGAGTCCGCTAAATCGGTCGGATGCGCGAAAATATCGCTAAAATACATCTTTAAGCCGTTTTGTAAAAGCAAAATTCGCCAAAAATCAGCCACGCAAAGCGCCTTTTTGTGCGTTTGCAAGATCTTTTCCGCCGCGCGCCTATCAAGTACGTAGGCCGCCGCTCGGTAAATCGTACCGTAAGATCGCTTTGAGACTAGCCAAAAATCCTCCTCTAGTTTTTTACCAAATGCGCTAAATCGCCCCTCCAGACCGTCTTGAGCGCCGCAAATGAGAGCCGAACCCTCGTCCATCTTTGCAGCCGCTTCAAACGCCTTTTCCACGCCGTCCTCGTCTCCGATAACGTCGTCTTCTAAAATAAGCGCAAATTTAGCGTCGCTTTTTAAAAACTCCTCGTAAGCGCGCACGTGAGAGAGCGAGCAGCCGACCTCGGACGGGCTTAGCAGCCTGTCGTAAGCCTCAAGGCTAGGTAGCGCGTAGCCGTAGTACTCCTTTGCGCTCATTGTCCTGCCGTCGGTCGCCTCAACGAGCTTAAATTCGCCGTAGTTTTTAAACCGCTCTTTTAGCTTTTCTCGGCGCGCCTCATCGCTTTTTAGCGAGATAACGAATACTAATTTTTTCATCTTTTAAACTTCGATTTGATTTTATTTATCACGATCAGCTGCTCTCTTTTGTCAAATATCAAAAACAAGCTCGCGGCGTATCCCACTGCAAGCAAAACCGCCGAATACGCGGCAAATTCGCCCCAGCTTGAAATTTGCACAAAATTTCGCAGCCAAAAAAACAGCCCGCAAACGGCCGCAAAAACGGCTAAATTTTTAAAATAAACGCCGTAAAAAGTCGTAAGTGGCAAGCTCAAATTTAACGCAGCGTTTATGAGATCAAATCCCAAAATGCGCACCAAATAAAGCGCGGCGCCGACGATCGCCATACCGTAAATGCCGTAGTCCGTAAATTTAAGCACGGCAATCTGCGCTAAAATCGTACCCGCGCCCAAAATGGTGTTTGCTATCGCAGGGCGCTTTAGTTTATTGGTCGCGCTGTCGAGATTAAAAAGCGAAAAAACGTAGCTGATAAATATAATCGGCACTAGGGTTATCATCGATAGATTATAGATTAGATTTATCTCGTCCGCGCTTTTAAACGGCAACCAAAGTGTGTAAAATTCGCGCCCGAAAGCCACGAAAATGGCCGCCGGCACGCTCATGACGAATGCCGTAACTCGCATCGAAAATTTAGCCTCCGCAACAAGCGCGGTCAAATTTGATTTAGAATAGTGCTCGACGAATTTTGGCGCAAATATCGCGCTAAGCTGTGCCACAAAGCTCTCTAAGATGATCGGAGCCGCCTTTGAAACGGCTAAAATTCCCGTAGCATTCGCGCTTAAAAATATGTTGCAGATAAACAGGTCCATGCCGCTCATAAGCACGCGGTTTAGGGCGTTAAAGCTATTATAGACGCCCGATTTTAGCAGCTCTTTGATCCGCGCAAAGTCAAATTCGCGCGGGTTAAATTTAAGCTCCGGAGTAATGCGGCGCGAAACCCAAACGCTCGTAAAAAAAACAAAGAGCGACGCGACTAGAGCGGAGATCGCGATATATGCGATCATCGGTCTAAAAAAATAAAAAAGCGCTACGATGAGAGCGGCTAAAATGGCGCTAGATGCGGCGTTGCGAACGGAGATGATGTAGAGCTTGTTTTTTATAAACATCGAGACGCTGATGACGCCGTTAAAAAGCCCGACGCAAAAATTTATAAAATAAAATGCAAAAGTAAGCCGCACGTCGCCTAGCAGCGCGTCGCTCACGTTTAGCACGCTTTGTAAATTTAAGATAAAAATGCCCGCGCCAAACAAAATCAGAACGCAAAAAAAGATATTTACGACTAGAACCGAAGAGTAGTAGGCGTTAGCCGCGCGGGTATCGTCTCTATGCCACTCGTACGCGACGAAGCGGCCGCTAACCGAGTTTATCGCGGCGGTCACGACTAAAGCGTAGGCCACGATAGCGTTGGACAGCCCGACAAAGCCGTAGGCTTCGTTGCCTAGGCTCTTTAAAATGTAGGGCGTGAGGAAAAAATTTATCCCCATCGAGACGATAAAAACGACGATGGAGCTGATCAAATTTACGAGCATTACAGCCTTGCGTCGGCGTTTTCGTATACGTTTTTGATATCGTAAACGAGAGCTTTGCTAAATTTTAACCCTTTAAATTTATCGTGAGCGACGGCGATCACTACGCAGTCGTAGTCCGTCTCGTCAAAGCTTTTTAGCGGCGTCAAGCCGTATTCGCGCTTTACCTCCGCTTCGTCCGCCCACGGATCGTAGACGTCCACGCGGCAACCAAAATCCCTAAGCTCCTCGATCACGTCTATCACGCGCGAGTTGCGGATGTCGGGGCAGTTTTCCTTAAACGTAAGCCCAAGCACCAAAACGCGAGCCGAATTTATCAAAACGCCCCTTTTTATCATTAGTTTTACGACCTGATCGGCGGCGTATTTGCCCATATTATCATTGATACGGCGTCCGGCTAGGATCATCTCGGGATGAAAGCCAAGCTCCTGCGCCTTATGCGTGAGATAATAAGGATCCACGCCGATGCAGTGACCGCCCACTAGTCCCGGGCGGAAATTTAAGAAATTCCACTTCGTGCCCGCAGCCTGCAAAACTGCGTTCGTGTCGATGTTCATCTTGTTAAATATCATCGCAAGCTCGTTCATAAAGGCGATGTTTATATCGCGCTGCGTGTTTTCGATGACTTTGGCGGCCTCGGCGACCTTGATAGTAGGCGCTTTGTGCGTGCCAGCCGTAATAATCGAGCGGTAGACCTCATCGACTTTTTCAGCTACCTCGGGCGTCGAGCCGCTAGTGATTTTTTTGATTTTAGTTACGGTGTGCTCTTTGTCGCCCGGATTTATGCGCTCGGGCGAGTATCCGCAGAAAAAGTCCTCGTTAAATTTAAGCCCGCTTTGCTCAAGTAGCGGCACGCAAATCTCCTCCGTAACGCCCGGATACACCGTGCTTTCATACACGACGATATCGCCTTTTTTTAGGACTTTAGCGACGCTTTGGGTAGCTTTTACAACCGGCGTTAGATCTGGACGTTTGTTTTTATCGATCGGCGTCGGGACGGTAACGATAAAGAAATTACACTCCTTTATATCGTCCAAATTTAGGCTAAATTTCATACCGCTATCTATCGCTTTTTTCATCTGTTCGCCGCTAAGCTCCAGCGTGCGGTCATACCCGCTTTTAAGCTCCTCGATGCGGGCGGCATTGACGTCAAAGCCCGTGACTTCGTATTTCTCGCTAAACGCCGCCGCCAAAGGCAGCCCTACGTATCCTAGTCCGATAACGGCTATTTTCATTTATTTTTCCTTTTTAATTTTTTTGATTCTATCGTTTTTACGCGTTCATACACTCTTATTTCCGCGCCTACGCCTTGCGGAGTTATGATTTTAACAGGGCTAACGCCCGGTAAAATTTGAGTGAGCTCATAATAAACCCGCCTCTTTTTCTTTCCGTCCTTGCAGAGCATCATCGTTTGCGCTAGCTCGTCACCGCCGCTAAATTCGTAATAAATCCCGCTCGCGTCCTCTTTTTCCTCGAGCTTTCCGCCGAGTAAAAAGGCAAAGTTGCAGTCGGTTTGCATCTCTTTAAAAAACGCGACTTCGTATTTAAAATAATCAGGCGGCATCTTTGAGATAGGCAGCTCGAAAATATTTTCCTCGGTTTTTGGTGCGTTTTCGCCCGCCAAAAGCGCAAGCGGCAGCACGCAAGCCGCGATAAAAAGTAAAATTTTCCTCATGATTTCACTCCTATTTGGAAATACTTAAAGCCCAAGTTTGCCAGATTTTTCGCGTCGTATTGATTGCGCCCGTCAAAGATCACGGCGTTTTTTAGCCGCTGTTTCATCTCCATAAAATCAGGCGATCTAAACTCGCTCCACTCGGTAACCAGCGCGAGCGCGTCGGCACCGTTTAGCGCGTCGTATTTGTTTGGGGCGAATTTTAAATTTGAGTTAGGTAGGTATTTTTTGGCTTCGTTTGCGGCTTTTGGATCGTAGGCGACGACGTTTGCGCCAGCGTTTTCTAGCGACTTTATGAGCACGAGTGAGCTAGCCTCGCGCATATCGTCGGTGTTTGGTTTAAACGCCAGCCCCCAAATAGCCACCGTTTTGCCGCTCAAATTTCCGCCGAAAAAGGCTGAAATTTTTTCAAAAAGCACCGTTTTTTGCGCCGTGTTTCTGGCCTCTACCGCGCTTAAAACCTGCGGCTCAAAGCCGTTTTGCCTAGCAGTGTAGATGAGCGCCTCGACGTCTTTTGGAAAGCAGCTGCCGCCGTATCCGCAGCCCGGATAGATGAAGCTATAACCGATGCGAGAGTCGCTGCCGATGCCTTTTCGCACCAAATTTACGTCCGCTCCCACGCGCTCGCAGATGCCCGCGATCTCGTTTATGAAGCTGATTTTAGTCGCTAGCATCGCATTTGCGGCGTATTTGGTCATCTCGGCCGATTTTACGTCCATCGCGATAAAGCGGTCGTGATTTTTCATAAAGGGCGCGTAAAGCTCGCGCATGACGCTTTGCCCCCACTCGCTGCTAGCGCCCACTACTACGCGATCTGGCTTTAAAAAGTCCTCGACCGCCGCGCCCTCTTTTAAAAACTCGGGGTTTGAGACGACTTCAAATTTGACGTCCAGGTTTCTCTTTTTTAGCTCGCTAGCGATCACCTCGCTAACCTTTTGCGCCGTGCCCACGGGGACGGTTGATTTATCCACGACGATTAGCGGGGAGGTTAAATTTTGCCCGATGCTTTTTGCGACCTCTAGCACGTAGCGCAGATCAGCCTGCCCGTCCGCGCCCATAGGCGTGCCAACCGCGATAAATAGCACGCTAGCGTGCGCCAAGGCTTCTTTTATATCGACGCTAAATTTGAGCGCGCCGTTTGCCCTGCACTCGGCCACGATTTCAGAAAGACCGGGCTCATAGATCGGTATGACGCCGTTATTTAGGGCGTTTATCTTTGCTTCGTCCACGTCTACGCATATGACGTCGTTGCCCATTTTAGCTAGGCACGCGCCGCTAACGAGCCCCACGTATCCCGTGCCTACGACTGCGATCCTCACAGCCTTTTCTCCCAGTCAAGCGCGGTTTTTATGATGAGTGCTAGATCCTCTCTTTTAGGCTGCCAGTTAGTTAAATTTCTTATCTTTTCTGGCTTTGCGATGAGGCGTGCGGGGTCGCCCTCTCTGCGAGGCGCGCTAACTACTTTAAAATCAATCCCGCTTACTTTTTTAGCCGTTTCTATAACCTCTTTTACGCTAAAGCCGCGGCCGTAGCCGACGTTAAAGGTCTCGCTTTTTTCATGCTCGTTTAGATACTCCAGCGCGCTTAGATGCGCGTCGGCTAGGTCGCTCACGTGGATGTAGTCTCTCACGCAGGTGCCGTCTGCAGTCGGATAGTCGCTACCGAAAATTCCCATGCTTTCGCGTTTACCTAGAGCTGTCTGCGTCGCGACTTTGATTAAGTGCGTGGCGTTTGGATAGTTTTGCCCGATGAGCCCCTCCTCGTCGGCGCCCGCGACGTTAAAGTACCGCAGAATCGCAAATTTGAAATTTTCATTTGAAGCTGCGTAGTCTTTGATGATCCACTCGCTCATTAGCTTGCTTCGGCCGTAGGGATTTATCGGACTTGCCGCGGTTTGCTCATCGACCTCGCCGATCTCGGGTTCGCCGTAAACGGCCGCGGTGGAGCTAAATATAAATTTATTTACGCCGTACTCTTTGCAACAAGTCAAAATTTTAGCTACGTTTGCGGTGTTGTTTAGGTAGTATTTTAGCGGCTCTTGCGTACTTTCAAAAACCTCGATAAATGCGGCAAAATGGATAATCGCGTCAAATTTACCCTCCGCAAAAATCCCGCTTAAATCATCCTCTAAATTTGCCTTTACGAACTTAAATTTACCGATTTTTTCAAGCGCGTCAAGCGCCTTTGTAGTGCCTTTGCAGAGATTATCTACGACCGTTATCTCGTGTCCGCCTTGCTTTAAAAGAGCCTTTAACACGTGAGAGCCGATGTAGCCCGCTCCGCCTGTTATTAAAATTTTCATAAATTTACCTTTTTGCTTTTTAGTTTGTGGAATTATATCAAAACAAATAACTGGAGGGGCTTAAAATAAAACTACAATTTAGTATTCACAATAATTATTTCCAAAAAATACGGTATATATTTTATTGTCGCTACCGCGGTAATATCCAACATAACCCATTTGATAACCAACTTGTTCATAGTTGCAGTCTAAAAGCGTTGCATACATTCCATTAATTTGATAAGCATAAACGCTACTTTCAAATCCCAAAAACACCAATAATGGCACTAAAACTTTTTTCATCATCCGCTCCTTAAAAAATTACTGCTATAGGCATAATCGCCATAGCAAGTTGATAAAGAATTATATGAGAAATAAACTTATAGAAAACTTTTCTATAGGAATGGACGTGTTAAATTTACCCGAGATAACGACAGACGAGGAAAACGAGCGGTTTTTTGACACCGTGGCTTCAAACGTAAAAAGGATGCGGCAAGATAAAAATCTAAGCCAGCTCGAAACAGCCCTAAGTATCGGACAAGCCTCGGGCGGATTTTACGCAAATATGGAAAATAACGCCCACGGCAAGCACTTTAATCTACTTCACCTTTTTAAGCTCTCAAAACTTTTCAACTGCGATATAAATGAATTTTTTAAGGAAATTTCCAAGCGAGACGGTGGCGAGTAGGGTTAGATTAAGCATTAAATTTAATTTGAAACGGGCATCGAGCATAGCAAATTTGAATATAAATTTTTAATGAATTTGAGTCCAAGCGAGTATCAAAGCGGCAAATTTGTCCAAAAACGCTTCGTAAATTTAGCCGCCCTATCACGCGCTTAGCGTAAATTTACGGCACCGACCTCAAAGCGACCAAACGGGCAAATTTGACCGAAACGGCCGAATTTAATCCTCTCTAACCCGCAAAAACACGGGAAACCTCGGCACTCCTTTTGCGGTTAAATTTTGATATTTGTAGGTTATTATCGAGCCGATTTTAGGCGGGTTTGCGCGGTCACGATCGCTAAAGCCCGAGCCAATCTTAAATTTTACTCCGCCAGGAGTTTTCTCGTCCGAGTTTGAGCCCGCAGCGCTAAGCGCCTTGCAGGTTACCGAGCCCATGAGCCCGGCATATTTGCCCGTGCCCGCGTTTACCTTCGTCACCTCGCACTCGGCGTCTTTAAATTTTTTGTATTTCAGCGCGTTTTTGCTTCGTTTTCGCTCATAGGGCGCATTTGGTTCTCGCGCGACCGCGCCCTCGCCGCCTTTTGCGACGATCTGCTTGGCAAACGCCTCAAATTCGGCGTTATCTTTTACTTTTACCTGCTTGATTATCTTTAAATTTTGCCCGGCTTGCGGGTTCTTTGCGATAAATTTTTCAAGCTCGCTAAGCCGCTCTAAAAGTCCGCCGCTAGCCTCAGGTACGTCAAAAATATAAAATTTAACCTCGCTCCATACTGTGGCGCTCGGCATTTTATCCATCACGATCGATTGTATTTTTTCAAATTCGCCCCGCGCGGTAAAAAGCTCGCCGTCGAGCGCAAATGGCGGAAAATGCGCGCTCCAGCCCTCGGGTGCGGCTAAAATTTTACCGTTTCGCGAGCGCAAATTTCGCCCGTCCCAGTAGGCGCGCACGCCGTCGAGCTTCTCGCTAGCTAGCCAGCCGCCGACGTTTTGGCCTTTGTATTCGCTAAGCTTTAAAAGCTCAAATTTAGCTTTTTTAGCGGCATCTGCGCTCACCGCGCTGCTTATATTTTCGCTCTGCGCCGCCAAAGCTAAATTTAAAAAGGCAGCCAGCAAGAGCGCGAAAAATCTCAAATTTTAACCCCGTAAAACTCGCAGTACCACTCGATAAACCTCGCCACCCCGTCGTTTACGCTAGTTGCGGGCTTATACTCAAAGTCCGCCACCAGATCGCTCACGTCCGCAAAGGTCGCAGGCACGTCGCCGGCTTGAAGAGGGAGGAAGTTTTTCTCTATCTCGCGGCCGATTTTTAGCTCGACGGCCTTGATGTAGTCCATGAGCTCTACGGGGCTATTGTTGCCGATATTATAGACCTTAAACGGCGCGCTTGACGTGGCGGGATCGGGATGCTTCGCATCCCACGCGGGATTTGGCTTGGCTGGGTTATCGACGCATTTTATGATGCCCTTTACGATATCGTCCACGTAGGTAAAGTCGCGCTTCATCTTGCCGTAGTTAAAGACGTCGATTTTCTTGCCTTTTAGCGCGGCGTCGACGAACAAAAACAGCGCCATATCAGGGCGTCCCCACGGGCCGTAAACGGTGAAAAATCGCAGCCCCGTAGTCGGCACGCCAAATAGATGCGAATACGTATGCGCCATCATTTCGTTGCTTTTTTTAGTCGCGGCGTAGAGGCTGATCGGGTGATTTACGCCCTCGTGCGTAGAAAACGGCATATTTTCGTTTAGGCCGTAAACCGAGCTAGAGCTTGCGTAGACTAGATTTTTAGTTTGGTTGTGGCGGCAGCATTCAAGGATATTCATAAAGCCCGTGACGTTGCTGTCGATGTAGGCTTGCGGATTGATGAGAGAGTAGCGAACGCCAGCCTGCGCGGCTAAATTTACGACGCAGTCGAATTTCTCCTTCTCAAAAAGCTCTTTCATCGTCTGGGCGTCGGCTAGATCGGCTTTTATAAATTTTAAATTAGGCTGCGTTTTTGAGCTTATCAGCTTGCCCTGCTCGACCTCGCTTACGTCAAAGCCCGCCGTTTTTAGGCGCGAGAGCTTTAAATTTACGTCGTAGTAGTCGTTTATCACGTCGTATCCGACGACCTCGTCGCCTCTTTTTACTAGGGCGTTTGCCAAGTGAAATCCGATAAATCCCGCCGTTCCGGTTACTAAAATTTTCATGTTTTTTCCTTTGTGATTTGACGCTATTTTAGCGTATTTTTGCGCCCATTCTCACTGCTCATCCAAATTTATCTCGGGCATATTTTCTTCGGTGTAGTACTCCTCTACCCCTGCCTGCTCGTCGTCATCTCCGAGTTCGGGCTCATCCTCGTAGTTTTGCGTCTCAAGGCGCACCAGTTCGCGATCGACCGCCTCGCAAAAAACCGGCGTATAGCCCATCTGGGCGCAGTTTGCTCCGAGCCACTCGCTCATCACCGAGATATCGTCCGCGTAATCATCAAGCGTCAAATTTCCGCGCAAAAGCTCGTATTTTAGGAAAAGCCAGTAGGTGTTTAGCACGTCGCTTTCGCAGTATTCGTTGATCTTGTCTATCTTGCCGTCAAAAAACAGTTCCATCACCTGATCGCCGTGCACGTCGTATTTGCCGGGCAAATTTAAGCTCGCACAAAGCGTATCCAGCTTTAGCCCGCGCACGGAGCCAAATTCACTCACGTGATCGAGCAGATCGAAGTGAAATTTGCCGCTGTACCTGTCGCGGTAGTTGCCGTCCCATTTACCTTTACCGAGTTCCTTGTTTTCGACCTCGTAAAAGCTCGGAAACGAGACGTTATACCTCATCGCGCGAGTTAAAATCATCGGCAGATCAAAGCCCCGTCCGTTAAAGCTCACCAGGCGCGGATTGTGCGAGTTTACGAAACCGATAAATTTATTTAGGATTTCGCGCTCGTTTGCCCCTTTCATCGTGCTTACGCGCAAAAATTTACCGTATTCGTCCGCCATCACCGCTGAAATCGCCACTACACAGTGAAACATCACGGGCAAAAACTCGCTTCCGCTTGCCGCCTTTTGCGCGGCAAACGCCTGCCTCGCCACCTCCGCGTCGCTCCCCTCAAAGCCGTAAATTTTACGCAAAAGCGCGGTATCAGGCACCGTCTCGCAGTCAAAAACGCAGATATAATTTTTAGCCATTTCAAACCTTTTTTAGCTATTTTTGCCTAAAATGATAGCTAAAAATCTTTATAAAAGCGGTAAATGAGTAAAAATTTAAGCCCAAACATCGCCGTTATCAAGCTCTCCGCCCTGGGCGACATCGTCCATGCGGTAGTTATTTTGCAGTTTATCAAAAAGTACTTGCCGCAAGCCAAAATTACGTGGTTTGCCGATGCCAAATTTAGCGAGATTTTGTTCCTTTGTCCGCAAATTTCGCGCGTCGTATCGCTACCGCTAAAAAACGGCGAATACAAAAAAAGCTTGGAGCTGATCGCGTCTGCCAAGCAAGAGGACAAATTTGACTACGTCATCGACCTGCAAGGGCTGATCAAATCCGCCGCGGTTGCGAAACTTCTTGGCAAAAACAGTTACGGATTTGACAAATTTAGCGCCAAAGAACCGCTTGCGGCGCTGTTTTATAAGCATAAATTTAGCTGCGACTACGGAGAAAATATCATCTTGCGAAATTTAAAACTTACGGCTTTTGCTCTGGGGTTTAGCTTTAGCGAGGATGAGATTTTAGCCAAACAGCCTTGTTTTAGCGCCTCGCAAAGTAAATTTAAAAGCTCAAAAAAGAAAATTTTGATCGCTCCTTTTGCTAGCGAGCCAAGTAAAATTTACGATAAATTTGGCGATGTTATCGCGCTACTAGACGAGCCGAAAAATGAAATTTTCGTCTGCTTTAACGGCGAAAAAGAGGAAAAAGAGACTCTAAATTTGATCCAAAACTCAAACGCGAAAACTCTAAATTTGAGCCTAAAAGAACTCGTGAGCTTCATCTCAAGCTGCGATCTAGTTATCGGCAACGATAGCGGCGTGACGCATATCGCCTGGGCGCAAAATCGCCCCTCTATCACGCTTTTTGGCAACCGACCCGCAAGCAGAAACGCCTACGCTACGCACGTAAATTTAACGCTAGACGCGGGCAAAAAAATAGACGCGAAAAAGATAGATAAAAGCGACTTTTGCGTGCGAGATATCTCGCCGCAGGCTATCGCAAACGCGGCAAAAAGGCTACTTGATGCGTGATTTATTTTACCTTTGGCTTTATAGATTTTTTAAATTTATCTTTACCGTTACGCCCGCGTTTTTACTGGATCCTTTTTTAAATTTCATCGCGTTTTTGTTTTATAAATTTGACGCCAAGCACACCAAAATCATCAGGGCAAATCTAAATTTCGCCTACGCGGGCGAGCTTACGGCCGAGCAAAAAGAGCAAATCATAAAAGACACGTACCGAAACTTCGCCAAATTTGCGGTAAATTTTATAAAAAATCAAAACGCGAGCAAGGAAAAAATCCTAGAAAAAGTCGAATTTAAAGACTTAGAAATCTTTCAAAACGCGCTCGCCTCTGGCCGCCCAATCATCGTGCAAACCGCGCACTACGGGCAGTGGGAGCTCTTTTCGCTGGCGATGGCGGCAAAATTCGGCGGCGTTAGCATCGTCGGACGCGCGCTTGATAGCGCGGTCATGCAGCGCATTTTAGCAACCAACCGCACCCGCTTTGATATCGAGCTAATAGATAAAATGGGCGGCGCCAAGCAAATTTTAAAAGCGGTTAAGGCGCGCCGATTAGTCGGCATCCTAGTCGATCAAAATACCGCAAAAGAGGAAGGCGTAGAGGTTAAATTTTTCGGGCAAAAGGTCCTGCACACGCCCGCAGTTAGCATTTTCGCGCAAAAAACGGACGCGCTCATCGTGCCCGCATTTATCTGCGAAAAAGGGGCAAACCTCAGTGAAATTTGCTTTTTTCCGTCGATCGACGTTAGGGATTTTGACAAAGACGAAGCCGTGCTAAAGGCCACGCAAGCACAAGCTGACGCCACCGAAGCCGCCGTACGCGAGAAGCCGGACGAGTACTTTTGGTTTCATAAACGCTTTAAGCATTTTAACGAGGAAATTTATAAATGTTAAGCGTTGTTATCCTCACGCTTAACAGCGAAAAATACCTCGCCGAGGCGCTAAGAAGCTGCGAATTTGCAGACGAAGTCGTCGTGGTCGATAGCGGCTCGCAGGACGCTACGGAGCAAATTTGCGCAGGATTTAAAAACGTCAAATTTCACAAGCAAAAGTGGCTAGGATTTAGCGCGCAAAAGCAGCTGGGAGTGGATCTAGCGAGCAATCGCTGGGTTTTCGTGCTAGATAGCGACGAGGTGATTTTAGAGCCGCTGAGGGAGGAAATTTTGCAGGTTTTGCAGCGTCCAGAGTTTTGCGCATACGAGGTGGCGCGCGCAAATATATTTTTTGGCAAAGAAGTGCGCACGATGGGGCTTTACCCAGACTGCACGGTCAGGCTTTTTGACAAGACGCGGGCGGAGTTTGACGGGCGCGAGATACATGAAAAGGTCATTTTAAAAAGCGCAGCAAAAACGGGCGAACAAATCTCGGCAAACACCACAAACGGCGCAAATTTAACCGCCCAAAAAAATCAAATCGGTAGGCTAAAAAACCACTTCAAACACTATGCCTACGACAGCATCGAGCAGTTTATCGCTAAGCAAAATCGCTACTCGAGTCTGGGCGCAAAGGGCGCAAAATCAAGTAAATTTAAGGCAGTTTTAAATCCCGCGTGGACGTTTTTTAAGCTATTTTTCCTAAAAGGCGGCTGGCGCGAGGGCTGGCGCGGCTACGTGATAGCAAGGCTTTACGCGCAATACACATTTTGGAAGTACGTAAAATGAAAGATAAAAAAATCAAAATCCTAGTTATGAAATTTAGAAACATCGGCGACGTGCTACTCACGACTCCGCTCATCGAAAACCTACACCGCATCTACCCTGACGCGCAGATAGATTTCGCGCTAAATAAGGGCACGGAAGCGATGATCGAAGGCAACCCGAACATCCAAAACATCCACGTTTACGACCGCGCAAATATAAAAGAGATCGGCTTTTTCAAACGACTTTGGCGCGAGCTAAAGTTTATCCGCGCTATCAAAAAGCAAAAATACGACATCGCCGTGCAGACCACGACGGGCGACCGCGGCATCATCGTCGCCAAATACGCTAAAATCAAAACCATCGTGGGCTTTGAGGGTAAAAACAAGACCGTAAATAAAATAATAACGCACAAAGCCCCTAAAATAGGCGGCCTGCGCCACACAGTGGATCGTAATCTAGACGCCCTGGCCGCGCTCGGGCTTGAGCCTAGCGGCAAGCGAGTTAGCGTGTATTTTGATCCAGAGTGCATCAGACATCTAAATTTACCGCCTAAATTTATCCACGTGCACCTAACTAGCCGCTGGATGTTTAAGTGCGCGGATGACGAAACTATGGCGCATATCATCGACTTTTGCGAGGGGCTGGGCGCGCGAGTGGTGCTAACGGCCGATAACAACGACGCCGAGCTAAAAAAGCTGGACGACGTGCTGGCGCTGTGCTCCTCTAGCCCCGTAAATCTAGGCGGCAAACTCACCCTAAAACAAACCGCAGCGCTATCAAAGCACTCTGCGATGTTCATCGGCGTAGATACGGCGATCATGCACCTAGCCGCGGCCAACGACGTACCCGTGATCGCGCTGTTTGGGCCTAGCGGAGCGTTTGAGTGGGGGCCGTGGGACAACGATCTAAACGAAAGCGGCTACACGCAGCGCAACGGCAACCAAACTATGGGCAAGCACGCGGTGTTTCAAAAGGACTGGGACTTCGTGCCGTGCGATAAAGAGGGGATGATAAAGCACGGCGTGGAGCGAACACTGATGAGATTTGAGGGCGAGGAGCTAGAGGCGATAAAAAGCAAAATCAGGGAAAATTTGAGCCAGAGCTAAGCGTACTTTGTAAAATGCGGCCGCTTTGGCTAAATTTTACGAGCAAATTTGAGCCGCGAGCGGTAAGTTTGGCTGCTTTGGTTAAATTTGACGATCAAATTTATCGGCTCGGATCTTGCAAAGTCAAATTTTACTTGAACGCTAGCCGTCAAATTTGAACTTCTTGATTTTATAAATTTGGGTGCTTAAATTTGACGCCTAGGCCTTCTTTCCGTTAAACATATACGAGATCACAAAAACGATCAGACAAACGGGCGCGAACGCAAATGCAAAGGCAACGCTCCAGCCTGCCACATGTTCACCCCAAAAATACCCCGCTGCGAGGCATGCAAAAATCCGCCGTAAAAAGCGCCTAGCGATAAATTCTCTACCGCAAAAAGCAGCAAACTAAGATTTGGATTTTTTATAAACAGCTTGCTTGACTTAAAATTTTTATACCTTTTGAACAGATACCAAAGCAGCACACAAGCCAGAATCGTAAATATTGCCGCAGAAACGGCGATTCTTAGCGTGCCCTCAAAAGGCAAAACCGCCAAAATCAAAGACGCCACCCACCAATCAAGCAAGAAAACTATCGGCAAGGCGAGCAAATATCTCGCCGTCCTGTGAAATTTATACCTTTGCTCCGCACCCATTATATTTTGCTTCTTTTTAAATTTTTCAATCAAAGCTTTTCAGCCACCTTTAAACAAATCTTCCCTTACCAGGCGATCCGCTATTTCTTCGGCGTTGTTTTTATAAATTTTAAAATCGCTATTGCCACATGTGTCGATTTTAAAGTCATCTTCGCTATATGATCTGGTTTGAATCTCTCTTTCATAATATTGCTTTCTATCCAATAAATCTTTGGGGGTATAACCTTCAGGAACCCTAACCAAAATAGCGCTGAATTTAAAATCATCATAGAGAATAAAGCTTTTATCGAGATATAAAAGATATTTATTTAACCCTGCGTATTCAATTACTGGCATATCAAAGCCCGCAAAGCCCTCCGCTAAATTTATCTTTAGCCTTTCTGCTATATTTACGGGTTTCATTTGAAATTTCTCGACAAAAATATTTCTATACAGCAGCCAAGCGTCTTGATTTTTACGTTTTTCTATCTCATACTCTTTGGATAAAACTTCCAACCAATCATCGTTATTAAATTTATCCGTCTCATAAAAGCCTACTTTAACGGCAAATTCTCCATTGCCGTAGTTGCAAGCTTCATTGTCATATACATAATAGCATCTGTCTGTAATAGCGGCATAAAACAATACGGATCTGTCTAAGGTATCTAAAATTCCGCGCTTAAAGCGCTCCTCTTTAGACAAAATTCTATCCTCTTTTAGGCAATAGCCCTGCTTGTATTTGTTGTAATCGGGGAGAGAAACGACGGCGAAACCTCGCGAAGTGGAGTAATCGGGCACGATGCGGATAAATACGGCGCAGAGTATCGCCGCTAGAAGCAGCGCCGCGACTAGGATTTTAAATTTATGTTTGAAAAATTTCATAATGACCCTTTAAATGTAGCTAGTAAAGCAAACGCATATCTCTCCACCTCGTTAAATTCTACCTTCGCTCTGCATTCACCACATCAATTCTTCCAAATTTGAGCTAAATTTTATGCGAATCTCGCAAAAACGACGCCCAAATTTGTCTTAAATTTAGAGCAAATTTTACTTCTTTATCTTCGAGTATATCCCGCCCAAAAAGTCGTTTTGATAGATAAAAAGCGTGCGTTTTAGCCACGCAGCGTCCTTTTTAGCAGCGATGCGCTTGATAGCCGACAGGTCGCCGCCTGGTCTATTTATGCCTCGCTGCGTCGTGAAAAACGCCTTGTAGCCTGCCTGCCTAGCTAGACGGATCAAATTTTCGTCGTATTTGCCGCGCGGCCAGCATAAAATTTTATCCTCGACGCCAAAATTTGCGCGCATAAACTCACGGCACCGAGCGAAATTTTCCTCAGGCGGGAGCGCGCCGAAATACTCGTCAAAATGCGTATGCGTATGCGAGTGAAAGTCAAAAACGTCCCGCATCGCCGCTATCTCGTCAAGACTCAAAAATACGTCCTGCGGGCGCTGGGGGGCCGCTTTTTTGTATTCTTGGTGCGTTAGCTCTACAAACTCACCTTGTCGCTCGCTCGCGCGCTCGATCCACTGCGTCACTAAAAATATCGTCGCGCGCAGCCCAAACTCGCGCAAGACCTGGTAGGCGTAGACGTAGTTATCCTTCCAGCCGTCGTCAAAGGTGATGAGGATGCTTTTTTTAGGCACGGCTAGCTCGCCCTTTTTATAGGCGACAAATTCGCTCATCGTGAGCGTTTTGTAGCCCGCCTCCGCCAAAAACCTCATCTGCGAGGTAAAATCCTCAACGCTAGAAGCGATAAATCCGCCCTTTTTTAAAACATGATGATACATCAAAACGCTAACGCTCAACGCTGCCTCCTTTAGCTCCAGCTTGCGAATTTGCCGCCAGCAAGACGAAAAATCCGAGCATATAAAACATATAAAGTATGCGCAAATTTATTGCCTCAAACAGCCCGCGCACGCCAAAATAACACGCTAGCGAGATAAAAATAGCCGCAAAAAGTAGCTCGCGCGAACGCAAAAAATGCCTAAACGCATACGCCAAAAGCGAGATAGAACCGCCAAGTAGCAGCGCCGTGCCGACCGCGCCGTAGTAGTAGTAATGTCCGATAAAAAACGGCTCGTCGTTAAACCAATACCGCTCGCCACTCGGCCTCGTCTGCATCATCGAGATCTGCGCGCCCTTGTCCGCCTCGTCTCGCAAAAAGGCGTCGTACTGCTCCTTGCCGTATCCAAGCCCAGTTATCGCGCGCGGACTCGCAAAAAGTAGCGGCAAGCGCTCCTTTAAAATCAAATCGCGCCCCGAGCTAAAGCTAAGCCCCACAAGGCGCTCCCTCATGCTCTCGTTTTCGAGGTTTGCCTCGCTCACTAGCCCGATTTGCAAAAATTTATACATCGCAGTAGGCGAGCTCAAAACCGCTGCCGACGCGCCTGCTACGCAAACGGCAAAAATAACGGCAAAGAGTTTAAATTTACGCTTCGCCTCGCCGCCTAAGATATACAAACAAAAACCAAATATCATAAAACAAACCAGCATCGCCCCCCAGCTGCCCCTAACGCCGCTCAAAATATCAAGTCCTACGGCCGCAAGACAAAGCGCGCCGCACGCAACTCGCGCCCAAAGCCGCCTAAAAATAAAAACTCCCGTAAGCACAAAAGGCAAAAATCTATCCACGTAGTCCGCATATGCTCGGCGCACGACCCGCGCGTCAAATTCGCCCGCACTACCAAGCCTCTCAAATTCGCTAAAAAGCGGCTCGGCGTAGTAAATGCTAATAACCGCAAAGGCTGCTATCAGCGCGTAAAAAAAGGCTTTTGCCTGAGCGGCCTCGCCGTTTGCCGCGACGTAGACGATGAGTAAAAATGCAAATCCGCGCCCAAACTCGCCCGCAGCGTTGCTCAGCGAATCAAACTGCGGCGCGTACGGGAAAGCCGAGATCAAAAACGCGTAAAAGGTAAATGCGATAAGGCAAAACGCGGGCACGCGAGAGATGTTAAAATTTACGCCGACTCTTGCGGCAAATCGCGTCCTATCCGTGAAATAAAGCCAGATCGCGCAGACAAGCGCGAGATAAAGCGAGACGTTTTTCGCCGCCGTCATACGCGGCATATGCTCGCAAGCGATAAAAACGCAAACGAGATATAGCGCGGCGTTTTGCAGGCGGTTTTGCAGTTTTGTCATTTTTTTCCTTAAATTTTAAACGCCCATTATAACGATAAAATCATTAAAATCCAGTAAGCGGTTTTTGGCTAAATTTTACTCGCGCTAGCTCAAAAACCGGCCGTAAATTTATAAATTTATGCTAAATTTAGGCTAAATTTTTATAAATAATAAAGGTCCAAATTTTGATATATTTTCTCATATATTTGCTGATTTACCCATATCTTTTTGCGATGAAAAAGCTAAAATTCAAAGGCGAAAAAGGCAAAACTTTACTCATACAAACAGCTAAAATCGGCGACTACGCAAACTCAACCGTGATCTTTGAAAAGCTGGGCAAATTTGACGTACTCATCGACGAGATAAACCTAGCCTTCGCAAAACACGACAGCCGAATAGAAAAGATATTTACGATAAACGACGTAAGGCGTAAAAAGGCCTCAAAACTAGGGCTCGCGCTTGAACTTTTTTCGCGCGGCTACGAGAGCGTCTACGTGCTGATGCCAAACAGCTTAAATCTCTTTTTGGCGCGCTGCACTCTAGCTAAAAACATCGTCGCCGTGCATCACTATGCGGCATCTAGCGACTTTGCCCTGCTGGCGCTCGGCATGAAAAAAGTGCCGCACACTCTGCAAGATCTCACGCTGCTAACCTACCTAAAAACGCTGGGCATTAGCGAGCTAAAATATGAAAAATGCTTGCAACAACCGCTCTTTATCCCGCGCAAAAATCTCGTAAAAAGCGATAAATTTAAGATCGGCGTGAGCCTAAGCGCGGGCAATAAAATGAAAACTCCGCCAAAGAAAACTTGGGAGAAAATCTTTGAAATTTTCGCTAAATTTGACTGCGAGGTTTATATTTTCGGCGTAGGCGAGGAGGCGGAGCTGTTAAAAAACCTGCTCGCGCAAAATGCAGACATAAAACGGGCAGAAAATCCTAGCGAGCTTGGAATTTGCGCGGATTTGGCCGCTAGCGATACGAGCGAAATTTACGGCGGTCTTGAAAATACAAACGACAAGCAAGTAAAAGCTCAAATTTGCAGCGAAAATGGCACCGGCGGTGAGTCAAATTTAAGCTCGCAAATTTGCGATATTTACGTGAAAAAATTCGGCGAAAACGAGCTAAAAATCATCTCTTTGATAGGTAAAATAAAGCTTGAGGAGTTGCCGTTTTATCTCTCACAGATGCAGCTTTACGCAAGCTCGGATACGGGCAACTACTACGTCGCAGATAGCGTGCGCACGCCCACGATCTGCCTGATGGGGCCTTGCTTTGCTAGCGAGCAAAGAGGCGTCGCCGACTCACTCGTGATCAGCTCGCATCTGCCGCCCATTAGCTCCGTGTTTAAAACCGTGCGGGGTATCGATGCGAGCGCGTTTTTCGAGCTTAGCGACCAAAACCTCACAGACATCGAGGCCTTCATCAAAGTTCGCTATATATCCTATCTATCTCGAGAAGATAATTTTCTATGCTAAATGCCTTTATAAGGTCATCGTCGGGACTTTTTGAGCTAGGCTTGCGCAGGCTCTCAAAGCAGGCCAAAAGCGCATTCGAGCTTCTTTGAACTATAAAAAAATCTTGCTTTTTTGAGGAGATTTCATAAATCTCCCTTATGACGGCGATATCAGAGTACACGACGCCAAGCCCGCAGCCAAGCGCCTCGATGACGACTCTAGGTAGCCCCTCGTCGCTAGAAAATCCAAGCACGTAGTCGCACGCAGCGTAAATCTCGTCCATCTTGGAAACAAACCCCAGATACTCGGCCTTACCCGATTTTATCAGTGCGTCAAATTTGGCTTTCGCCCCAGCTTTTAGCTCGCCTGTGCCCGCAAAATAGACTTTTACATCGCTTCTTTTTAGCCCAGCAAGCGCGTCAAAAACTAGCTCATGGCCTTTAAGCGTCAAGAAATTTGCGGGCATTACGATATTTATTTTTTCGGCGTTAAATTTGGCTTTTAGAGCGGCGCTTTTATCATCACCGCTATTCTTTAAATTTGCCTGCGAGGGGCTCAAATTTTTGCTTGTTTCAGACTTTTCCCGCCTTAAAACAGGCGCCTCTACGGGATTGTAAACCACGTTTTTAGGCATTTTTATCTGCGCGGCGTAAAATTCGTAAGTCGCGTTTGAAACGCAAACGGGCGTAAATTTTAGCCGCTTTAAAATCTCAAGTTTAAAAGGCTCGATAGCCGAGTTTTTGCGCAGATGCTGCACTACCGCGATATTTAGGGCGTTTGCGGCGGCGATGTAGGCGAGATTGGTTGAAAAATGATTGTTTAAATGCACTACGTCTGGCCGCACCTGCCGTAGCAAGCAAAGCGCGTAGTCGTAGTCTTTTTTATAGAGGTATCTTGCTAAAATTTGCCCGCCCAGAGCGCGCAAAAGCTCTTTTTTTAGCTTTGAGGGCTGCTTTTTGGGCTCAAATTTTATAAATTTGGCTCCCGCTTCTTCTATGATTTGCGAGATTTTGCGTCCGCCAGCCTCGTAATCAGTCTCAAAAAATGCACATAGCTCGTACTTTTGCTGCGCAGCAAGTCCCCGCAAAAGATACAAAAAACTCTTCGTTCCGCCGCCGTATTCGCGCCCCGTATCGACGAACAAAATCTTTTTCAAATCATTTCCTTTAGCATCTCCCAGACCTCATCCGCCCCTATTTGCAGCATGCACTCCTGAAATTTGCAGTTTTTGCCCACGCAAGGCGAACAGGTGCGCGGCTTTTTGATAAATTTATGGATATTTTCGTCAAAATCCGGATTTGAGTTCACGGGCGAAGCGACGGCAAAAAGCCCGATCGTAGGCGTTTTTAGCGCGGCTGCGACGTGCAGCGGGCCGGTATCGGGCGTGACAAGCACGTCAAGCCTAGCTATCAGCGCGGCAGCCTCTCGCAGACTAAATTTACCCGCCGCATCTATCACGTGCGCGCTTCTTAACTCCTCGTCTAACTGCGCGGTCATCGCTCGCTCGGCGGGGCTGCCCGTTAGCACGATGACGGCGTCCGTGCGCTCCAAAATAATTCTCGCCAGCTCCCGCCAACGCTGAAAAAACCACTGCCTGGAAACCGTGCTAGCCCCCATCTGAAAGCCGATAAATTTGCGTTTGCCGTCTTTTTTTAGCATTTCATCGACGCGGGCGAAATCCTCATCTCGCAGATACAAATTTAGCCTCGTGTCGCGACTTTTTATGCCTACGAATTTAAGCTGCTCGAGACGGTTTAGCACGACGTATCGCTCATCTCCGTAAGGCTCCGGCTCGTTTGAGTGAAACGCGTTAAATTTATTGCCCGAGTTTGGCAGCTTAAAAACGTATTTTGCGCCGCTTAAAACGGCTAGCGGCGTAGCCTGCGGCTCGTTTGAGTGCAGGATAAAAACTATGTCGGGTTTTATCTTTTTTAGTTGCGACAAGGCGCACAAAAAGCCGCCTTTTTTGCCGTCGTAAAGCAAAATTTCATCGATATTCGGATCGGTTTTAAAAAGCGGCGCGGTAGATGGATTTAGCAGGGCGACGGTGCGAACGTGCGGGAAATTTTGCCGAAAAACGCGAAAAACGGGCGTGTTAAAAATCGTGTCTCCAAGCGCGGTGTTGCTAAAAAAACAAACCGTTTGGACGGACTGCGTAACCAGCTGCGTTTTGAGCACGCTTTTAAAGCACAAAATGAGCCGCGCCGCGCTCTCAAAGAGCCTCATACATAGCTTCCGTCTGCGCTACCATCGTTTCTATCGAGAAGTTTCGCACGATAAATTCCCTCGCGTTCGCGCTAAATTTCGCCCGAAGCGCCGCGTCTTCTATCAGCGTTTTTAGAGCCGCTTTGAGCGATTCTTTGTCGCCGTTTTTAAACAAAAGTCCAGTTTCGCCGCTACTTATCGCCTCGCCGATACCGCCCGCGTCGCTACCGATGCAAGGCACCCCGCACGACTGCGCTTCAAGCAGCGCCGTGCCCAGCGCCTCCATCTTTGAGGGCAGCACGAAAACGTCAAAACTGCCCAAAAACTCGCTCACGTCGGTGCGGGAACCCAGCATATAGATGTTTGGAGTCTTTATTTTTTTTAGATTTTCCTCCTGCGGACCGTCGCCGACCACGACTAAAGCGGTATTTGGCAGATTTAGCTCGCTAAAAGCTTCAAACAAAAGCTGATGATTTTTCGCAGCGCGCAATACCGCTACGATACCTACTACGACGCAGTCCGCGCTCAAATTTAGCTCCGCTTTTATATCTTTAGTAAAATTTGGATTAAACCTTGCCGTATCCACGCCGGTATAGATAACGTCTATCAAATTTCCCCGCACGCCCTGCAAGACGAGCTGAGTTTTTACAGCATTTGAGACGGCTACGATTTTATCGTTTACGTTGTAGCTAAATACCGACCTGATCGGCGTTTGCAGGTGTCTAGTGCGCACGACTTTGGCGCCCGTTAGCTTTGCTACGATCGCGCCGATGTTGCCGTCCTTACCAGAGTGCGTGGCGATGATCGAGATATTTTTTTCGCGCACGAAACGGCAAATTTTAAAAATTTCAAAAATATTATAGACCTTGCTTAGGTTAAATTCTACAAACTCGCAATCAATAGGCTTTTCAAAGCTTCTTGAGCCTGGATTTAGCGCGTAAAATACCTTAAATTTATCCTTATTTAGCCCGTTTATGACGCGCTGCGTGCGGTGCTCCTGACCGCCGAAACCTAGCGAGCTTTCAAGCTCTAGGATGTTGATTTTATCCGTTTTTTTCATATATTTTTGACCGCCTCGTAGATTTCCTCGTCCGCTACGTCCTGCGCCCTTTTGCTAGCGCTTTGCAGCACGGTACACTCCGCGCCGCCGTAAATGGGAGCCCAGCGAGCGGCGTCCGTTTTGCCAAGCACCAGCACAGTTTTTACCCCAAGCGCCGGAGCTAGGTGCGCAACGCCGCCGTCAAGCGTTAGGACAAGTTTAGCCGCCTGGATGTAGCCTGCAAGTTCATCTAGGCTCGCAGTCGCGGCAAACTCTACGCCCGCTTCTTGCGCTACTTTTTCGCCAAATTTTACGTCCTCCGTACTAACGGCGACGCGTCCGAAATTTTGTTTTAAAAACGCCAAAATCCGTAAAATTTTAACCTCGTCCATGCGGTTTTGCTCCACCCTCGAGGAGACGTGAAAAAATACGAAATCCTTAAATTTCTCGCTTTTAAGGCTCGGTACGTAAAGCGTCTTTTCTCTGTCAAATTTCGCTCCCAGCGGTGCGGCTAGCTCGTAGCAAAGCAGCACCTCGTGAGGAGGCGGATTAAAGTTTAGTTTATGCGTTATTAATGAACCGCCCTCGTTTTGCTTTGCCGCTCCTATGGTCGTTTTGGCTCCTGCGGCTCTGGCAAATATCGCGGCAGAGGGCGAATAGGCGCTTCTAAAAATTACCGTAGCATCGTATTTTTCACGGCGAATTTGAAGCAAAATTTTACATTTCCCCCAAAACGCTCGCACCTTAGCCGCCGCTCCTTTTACGTGCTTTGGTTTAGTGTAGATATATATTTTGTTTAAAAATGGATTGCCACGAACGACGCATGCGTTTAGGCTATTTACCACGATATCGATCTGCGCGTGCGGATGAGCCTTTCGCAGCGCTTCAATCGCTGGCGTCGTGCAGATGAGATCGCCGATGTTATCGTTTCTAACGAGCAAAATTTTCACGATTTTCCTTTTTTTGCGCGATTATACCTATTTTACGCTTATACTTATTTACGCTCTCACCCCTCGCCCGCTGGGCATAACCTAAAATTCATCAAAAAACTTATAAAATACCGCTAAATTTTAAAAGGCGAACATGAAAAAAATAGTATTTTTAAGGCTCGATCTGGACGCTATCGGCGGGGCGCAGAGGTATCTCTCAAGGCTCGTTAAAGCGCTAAAAGACTCGGGCGTCGCGTGCGAGACGCGAGGGTTTAACGGCAGCAAAAAGCTAAGCTCGTGGATCAAAGCCTTGCGTTTTAACTCGCAAGCCAAGCGGCAAAAGGGCGCGGACGAGATTTATTTTAGCCTTGAGCGCATCACCTGCGCCGACATCTACCGCGCGGGCGACGGCGTGCACAAAGTCTATATGAAAACCAAGCCTTTTTGGTTTGTAAACCCCCTAAATTTCGTCATTCCCTACCTTGAAAAGCGCACTTTTAAAAATGCCAAAAAAATCATCGCCAACTCAAATTTCATAAAGCGTCAAATTTGCGAAACCTACGGCATTGCCGAAGAAAAGATCGCCGTCGTATATAACGGCGTAAATTTGCCTACTCGCGTGCAAAAAGGCGCGGCAAAGCTCGCTCTTTGCGAGGAATTCGGGCTTGATTTTAACCTGCCGACGCTGCTGTTTGTGGGTAGCGGCTTTAAACGCAAGGGCGCGGAGGAGTTTTTACGCATCGCAGCTCATCTAAAAACCCGCGTAAACTGCCTAATAGTCGGCCGCGACAAAAACGCCGCCCGCTACAAAAGTCTAGCCAAGGAGCTAGGATTAAACGCCGTGTTTACGGGCGCACAAAAAAGCACGGCGAGATTTTACGAAGGCAGCGAGCTGTTTTTGTTTCCGACGGCGTACGAGCCCTTTTCAAACGTCGTTTTAGAGGCGCTTAGCTACTGCTGCGTCGCTATAACGACCGCTCAAAACGGTGCCGCGGAGATATTGCCTGGTGAATTTGTGATGAGCTCGCCGCAAGACTACGGCATCTGCTCTCTGATCGACGAGATCCTAAACGACGACGAGCGACTGGCAATGCTACAAGAGCGAAATTTGGTGCTTGCTAGCGAGTTTAGCATCGAAAAAAACGCGAGCGCGACGCTGGAGATCATACGTGCGAATCTTGATTGAGCTGCCGACCTGGCTGGGTGATGCTGTGATGGCGAGCGCCGCAGTGGAGGCTATCGCAAAGCACGCGACGTTTGGCGCGGGAAATTTGACGGGCAAATTTGATGGCTCGGGCGAGCGAGACTTTAGCTTTTCGTCGCAAAATTTCGGCTCCGTAACGCAAGAAATTCAAATTTTTAAAAACGATACGCCAAATTTGGACGGTAAATTTGAAGCCGACAGCGACGCAAATTTGACGGCGAGCGAGCGAGAAAATCAAAATCTAGAAAATTTAGCAGCCCAGCCCGTCAAAATCGTATTTTTCGGCTCGTTTGCAACGTGCGAGCTTTTTAAAGCTCACCCAAACTGCGAACGCGTCATCGTGGATAACAGCAAAAAGGCTAAATTTAGGCTCTGGCGGCTATTTTGGCAGGCAAGAAGTCTGGGCAAATTTGACGCGGCATTTAGCTTTAGAAGCTCGTTTGCGAGTAAAATTTTACTTTTCGGAGCGCGGGCGGGGCAAAAATTTATTTTCCAAAAGAACAACGATAGCGCGCATCAGGTGCAAAAATACCTAAAATTCGTCAAATCGGCGTTAAATTTAAAACGGGCGGACGACGAGCTGAAGCTTTATTTTGAGCCTCGCAAATTTGACGCGCCCGTGCTCGGGCTAAATCCCGGCGCTAGCTACGGAAGCGCCAAACGCTGGTATCCGGCCTACTTCGCGCAGGTGGCGCTGCATTTTAAAGATAAATTTAAGATTATGATTTTTGGCGGCGCGGGTGAGCGCGATATGTGCGAGCAGATCGAGCAAATTTTACGCGAAAACGGCGCGGAGTGCGAAAATCTAGCGGGCAAAACGAGCGTGCGCGAGCTTTGCGAAAATATCGGCGGCATAGGGCAAAGCAGCGGGATATTCATCACGAACGACAGCGGGCCGATGCATATCGCCGCAGCCTACAAGACGCCTACGATAGCGCTTTTTGGACCGACGAGATTTACGCAGACCTGTCCATGGCGCAACGAAAACGCCCGCATCCTGCGGCTAAATCTAGAGTGTATGCCGTGCATGAAGCGCGTCTGCCCGCTAAAAACCCACGCCTGCATGAAGGATCTCTCGCCGCAAGCCGTCATAGAAACGATCGAGCGAGAATTTCTCTCCGAAGCTGTAAAAAACTAGAAATTTGAGCGCGCGGTTTTTCTCAAATGGCTGCAAATCAGCAAAAAACCCGCTACTCATAATGGCTTTTATAAACGGCTTGAGACCAAATTTAACACACGCAAAATACGCATTTGAGATAGCGCAAGGCCGATCAATCAAGGCAAATTTTACTAAACCTATTTTTAGCGCTCTTAGGATTTCGCTGCATTTTAGCCGTCAAGAAAAATGCGGTCAAAGTAAAATTTGTGCCGCACATATCATCTTGCGCGCCATAAAAGCCGCCGTCACAAAACAACCTCAACCGCGTAAATATCGTCAAATTTAACTCTCGTTTTTACCACCGTTAGGCTTTTATCCATCAAATTTACGTTTGAGACCAGCCCCTCTATATTCGCGTAGCCCTGTCCGTCGTGATATGTGATTTTTACCTTGTCGGCGGGCTTTAGTTTGCTTATTTTATTTAGGATCTCTTCTATCTTGGACTCGTCCAGGTCTAGCTTTTCGCTCTTTTCTCGCTCCTGCGCTTTTAGAGCTTTTTCTAGGGTCGAGAGAGGATTAAACGAGCTAAAGATCTTGGCTCTGTCCTTATTCACCGCTTTTGTGCCCTCCTATCTTTTTATTTCTATCTCGTCCGGTGGCCTCCGGTAGCAGGTCGATAGCTCTTAGGATGGAGTTTTTGCCGTATTTTTCTTTTATCTTGTTTAGTGTTTTTAGCACCGTTTTTTCTTTTGCGTTTTCTTCTTCAAAGAGGCTTCTTTTGGTTTTGCTTTCCTTTACGACGTCGTTTGCCGATATGCCGATTTGCCTGATGAGGCCTGCGTTTTTTATCTTTTTTAGATATAGCTCTTCGGCCGAGCTCATGAGTACGCTAGCGATATTGCTAGGGGTTTTAAACCTTACCGTAGCTCTTTGCACGGGTTCATTTTTATCGGCAAATTTGATATTTATCGTGAGCCCGCTAGCCCGCACCTCTTCGTTTATCATCTTTAGAGCCAGTCTATCGGTCATCTCTTTTAGCACGATTAGAGCCTCTAGCCTCTCGTAGTCCCTGGGTAAAATTTCCGAGCTAAAGTAGGATTTGGTCGAGGGTTTATAGGCCTTGATGTCGGCTATAGTGGTGGGCTCGATGCCGTTTGCGTGATCTAGCGCGATGTACGCGTCGATGCCAAACACTCTTTCTAGCAGGTTAAATGGCGCGTTTGCCATATCCTTCATACAAAATATCCCGTATCTCTCAAGCTTTGCCCTAGTTTGCTTGCCTATACGCCAAAAATCATTTAGCGGCTGGTGCGTCCAGAGCTTTTCTTTATAGAGCGCTTCGTCTAAAAAGGCGATATTATCCTCGCTGTGTTTAGCTAGGATATCAAGGGCGATTTTAGCCAGATACAAATTCGTCCCCATGCCGCAGGTCGGCGTTACGCCCGTAGTTTTTAGGATGTCGTCCATTATCATCTTTGCCATGGCTCTAGCTTCTAATTTATAAAATTTTAGATACGAAGTAAGGTCGATAAACGCCTCGTCGATAGAGTAGACGTAGATGTCCTCTTTGGCGACGTATTTTAGGTAGATGCCGTAAATTTTAGCCGCGTAGTCTATGTAAAACTGCATCCTGGGCGGAGCGATGATGTATTTGATATTTTTAGGGATTTCAAACAGCCTGCATCTGTTTTTTACGCCAAGAGCCTTTAGGGCGGGACTAACGGCTAGACACACGCTACCCTCGCCCCTGCTAGCGTCTGCGACGACTAAATTCGCCTCAAAGGGATCAAGCCCTCGCTCCACGCACTCGACCGAGGCGTAGAAAGACTTTAGATCGATGACGGCGTAGGCGGGAGTTTGGATTTTCATGGGTAGTTAAATTTGCTTGCGCGCTAGGCGGAGTTAAAAAGCGGCAAGGCGGGTTAAATTTGACTCCGCCACCACAAATGCTTTCAAATTTAGCCTAAAACGCATCGTCGATAGCTTGGCAGATGATATGCCCTATCATTATGTGCATCTCTTGGATGCGCGGCGTATCGTTTGACGGCACGACCAAATTTAGCTCGCAAAGCTCGTTCATAGCGCCTCCCGTGCGGCCGCTTAGTCCAATGGTTTTGATACCGATTTTTCGCGCTAGCTCGAGCGCTTTTATAACGTTGCCGCTGTTTCCGCTAGTAGAGATCGCGATGAGCAGGTCGCCCTCGCGACCCAGAGCCTCTAGCTGACGCGAGAAAACAAACTCATATCCGTAGTCGTTGCCGATCGCCGTGAGCGCAGACGTATCGGTCGTTAGAGCTATGCCAGCTAGCGCACCGCGCTCGGTTTTATAGCGACCCGTTAGCTCGGCTGCGATATGCTGCGCGTCTGCTGCGCTACCACCGTTTCCGCAAAGCAAAATTTTACCGCCCGCCTTTAGCGTCGCTACCGCCGTTTCGCAAGCATTTTTGATATCAGCTTCCAGCGCAAACGTCGCCTTAATAGTGGCTAGATGTCCCTCTAGCTCGCTTTTTATCATCTCAACAGTGTTCACTTTTTATCCTTTTTATCGTCGCGCTCGTACTTTTGCCAGCTACGAACTCCACTAGCCGTACGTCTTTTACGACGCTGCTGCCGACAACTTCTTTACCTTCGTAGTCCGCGCCCTTGACGAGCACGTCGGGGCGTAGTTTTTCGATCAAATTTAGAGGCGTTAACTCGTCAAATATCGTCACGTAATTAACCGCCCCAAGCGCTGCAAGCACGGTAGCGCGGTCAGCCTGCGCGTTTACGGGGCGAGCGTCGCCTTTTAGCGCGCGCACCGAGGCGTCGGAGTTTAGCCCGACGACTAATATATCGCCAAATTCACGCGCCTTCGCTAGATAGCTCACGTGTCCCGCGTGCAAGATATCAAAGCAGCCGTTGGTAAAAACCAGCCGCTTTTCGCCGCGGTTTGCCAGCGTCGCGGCCAGATCGTCCGCGCTTTTTATTTTCTCCTCAAAGCCTGCCGCGTTTTTACGGCGCACGAGCTCATTTATCTCCTCAAAGCTAGCCGTGGCCGAGCCGACCTTAGCCACGACGACCGCGGCAGCTAAATTTGCCGTCTCGATCGCTTTTTTGATACCCTCGCCAGCACCCAGCATCACGCCAAGCGTCGCTAGCACCGTATCTCCCGCGCCCGTGACGTCAAAAACCTCTTTTGCCAGAGCCGGAAATTTAACCGCCTGAGCGTCCTCTAAAAGCGCGATGCCCTCCTCTGAAATCGTAATCAGCGAATGGGTCAAATTTAGCTCGTTTTTTAGCAAATTTAGCGCGATGAAAAGCTGCTCGTCGTTTTCTATCTTAAAGCCCACGGCCTCGCCCGCTTCTTTTTTATTGGGCGTTAGCAGCGTAGCGCCCTTGTATTTCGAGTAGTCCGCGCCTTTTGGATCGATTAGCACGGGCTTGCCGGCATCCGCGCAGGCTTTTATCAGCTTTTGGCACAGCGCAGGCGTCAGTACGCCCTTACCGTAGTCCGATAGCAGCGCGACGTCGTAGCCATCTAGCGCGCGGGCGAAATTTACCGCCAGCTCATCCTCGCACGTTACGGCCTCGACGCTTTCTTTGTCGATACGCACGACTTGCTGATGCGTCGCCATTACGCGGCTTTTTATCGAGCTCGTGCGCCCTTTTTCTCTTTTTATAAACTCAGCCCTGGCGCCCTGCTCCAGCAATATCCGCTCTATCTCGTCGCCCGTCTCGTCGTCTCCGAGCACGCTCATGACGCCCACTTTTGCGCCTAGCGAGAGCAAATTTAGCACCACGTTGCCCGCTCCGCCTAAACGCTTGGTTTCGTTTTTTATCTTTACCACCTGCACGGGAGCTTCAGGCGAGATACGCTCGCAGCTGCCCCAGATGTAGTGATCGAGCATCAGATCGCCCGCGACCAAAGCACGTACTTCACGCATTTATCTCTTCCTCGTATATCCTTTTTATCTCGGCTGCGTAGTCTTTTATGCCCTCTTCTAGGCTAAATTTAGGCTCGTATCCCAGCGCCTTTTTGGTCGGCTCGATGTCTGCTTGCGTATGGAACTGATATGAGCGCGCGTACGGGTTTGGGATGTATTCGCAAGGTAAATTTGACCCTAGCTCGCGCTGCAGTATATCCACGATCTCTTGGAAGCTTCTTGCTACGCCCGTAGCCGCGTTATACACGCCGCTAGCAGCGTTTAGGGCTAGCAGGTTTGCTTGCACGATGTCTTTTATATAGACGAAGTCGCGCTTGATTTTGTCGCTGCCTTCAAAGAGGCGCGGATTTTTCCCGCTCAAAATTTGCAGACCAAACTGCAACACCATCGAGGCGGTTTTGTTTTTATAAAACTCCCTCGCGCCGTAGACGTTAAAGTATCTCAGCCCTACGACCGCTACGCCTTTTTTAGCGTATTTTCGTCCCAGATCGTCCATTTTTAGCTTTGAAAAGCCGTAGACGTTATTTGGCGCTTCGCATTCGCCCACTCTTTGCGGGCTTTTTGCGTTACCGTACGTGGCGCCCGAGCTAGCGTATATCATCCTAGCGCCCGTTTTTTCGCAGATATCCAGCAGGTCTTTAAAGCTATTTAGATTAGTCCTCATTAGCTCGCCTTGCTCGGTTACCGTGGTATCCGATATCGCCGCCTCGTGAAATATCGCGTCTGAGGCGAATTTCTCGATCATGGCTAGCGTTTTAGCGCAGTTTATGTCGCCCTCGTAAATTTCGCCCGAAAAGCCGAGCAAATTTTTAAAATGCCCGAAGCTTTTTAGATTGCCATTGCTAAATTTCTCGTCGCTTCTAAATTTATCCACGGCGAGCACTTCTACGTCTTTTAAATTTTCGTCAAAATAATGCGCCAAATTTGAGCCGATAAAGCCTGCTGCGCCCGTTATCACGACCTTTTTTATATCTTTCATATTTTTCCTTCTTTTTTTAAAAACTCCAGCGCGTCCGCTACGCTTTTTAGACTGTCGTCCAGCTTTAAATTTATCCCGACGCCAGCACTTTGCCCCGCCTGCACGTCGCTATCCTTGTCACCTATCATGATTGAACGCGCAAGGTCGATATTTAGCTCATTTGCGGCCTTTAACAGCATGCCTGGCTCCGGTTTACGGCAAAGGCAATCAGCTTCCGGTGCGTGTGGGCAAAAGTAAATTTTCTCTATCTTTACACCCTCTTTTTCAAACTCGCCCAGCATAAACCCGCAAAGCTCGTCAAACTGCTCTAGCGTGTAGTAGCCTCGCCCGATGCCTGATTGATTCGTCACCACGACTAGCGCGTAGCCAGCCTTGGCAAACTCTCTCAAAGCGGCGAAAATACCCTCTTTAAAAACGAAATCCTCGCACCTATAAACATAGCCCACATCCTCGTTTATCACGCCGTCGCGATCGAGAAATAGCGCCTTTTTGGGCACCGTTTTAAGCTCTATTTTATCCATGCCTAAAATTATACAAAAAAAATCTAAATTTAACCGAAAATCGCCGTCCGCGCCGCAGTATAAACTAATATAAAAAAATAATGTAAAATTTAGCTTTTAAGACTATAATACGCATACAATTTTATCAAAAAGGATTGAAAATGAAAAAGCTTATCATTGTTTCAGGTGCAGCCGCATTGCTAGCGGGTAGCCTATTTGCCGCTGACGGCGCAACACTTTACAAAAAATGCGCGGCCTGTCACGGACCGAAAGCGGAAAAAGCGTATCTAAACAAAGTTCCTGCGCTTAACACGCTTTCAAAAGAAGAGATCGCCGAGAGCCTAAAAGGCTATAAAGCAGGCACTCTAGATAAATTTAAAAGCGCAGCTATGATGAAACCTATCGCAAAACCTCTTAGCGACGATGACATCGCGGCTCTATCAGAGTACATCCCTACTCTAAAATAACCCTTTTCGGCGGAGTTTTTCCGCCGATTTTTCTCTACTTTTTATTTCGCGCTTCATTTTAGTAACTTTTTTATCAAATTTCTTTTCTTTTAAGCTTTTAGGGCTATAATCTCGTCTAAATTTCTATCAAAAAGGATGAAAGATGAAAATCTATCACATTGCAACCGCCGTTTTGGCGCTAAATTTATCTCTACTTGCGGCTGACGGCGCAGCTATTTACAAAAAATGCTCAGCCTGTCACGGCGAAAAAGCGGACGCAAAATACGCAAACAAAGTGCCTGCGCTAACTAGCATCAGCAAAGAGGACCGCATAAAAGCGCTACAGGGCTACAAAGAGGGTTCAAACAACGCCTTTGGTATGGGCAAAGTTATGCAACTACATGCCAAAAACCTAAGCGACGAGGATATGGCGGCAGTTAGCGAGTATATCGATAGCTTGAAATAATACCTGCGATTTTAACATAAAAAATATCGGCGGTCGACGAGATGAACTACGAAGCGACCGCGTCAATCTTGCACATAGACTTTACTCGTTCGCAATGCTTAAATCATACTTTGAGCGCGGCGATTTCGAGCAAAATTATTATATACGCCAGCGCCGACTAGCTAAAAACCGGGCTGGCGGCTTCACTTAAAATCACGAGCTTGTAACTACAGGCGGCAAAACTAAATTTGATACTCGTTAGGACTTAGCTCTCCTCGTAAAAACTTGCCAAAGCGCGCGGCTGCGGCATCTACGGCATCGTCGCCAAACTCGCCGGGCTCAAATCCGCTGCTGATAAACGGCACGGCAAAGTCCATCCCGCAGTAGTTTGCCGCGATCTTAAGC